>CAZGTU010000075.1:0-22539 GCA_964528675.1 uncultured Bacteroidaceae bacterium | reverse complement strand
ACTCTTCAATATTTATAGTTTCATAAATGGATTTCGTGACATTCAATACAATGTGACTTGCCCTGGAGGTTATCTTGACAGCAAAATCAATAAGTTTCCTTCTTAAAATTGGAAATGAGCCGTATAATTCATTTGATAAGACATACAAAATCGGCGAACGTGCCTTTAACCCGATTTCAGGATAATGATATTTTTAAACCAGTGTTTTTTGACATAGGCCTGGTGAACCGGCTTGCAAAAATTCAATTATCTGATTTGGATAATTTGGTCACTGTTTTCGAGGGGGCTTTGGCAGAACAATTCGTTTGCCAGGAGTTTATTGCAAATGCTCCTTTTCACGAGGAGAAAAAACTGAATTACTGGATTCGTGAAGCAAAGAATTCAAATGCTGAAATTGATTGCCTTTTTCGAGCCAATAACCGGGTTTACCCAATTGAGATAAAAGCAGGAAAAAGAGGAACTCTTAAATCACTGCATATATTTTTGGCAGAAAAAAATAAAAAAACAGGAATCCGTTTTAATCATGACCTCCCTTCCTATGGGAAAAATTTAACAGCACCATTAAACCTTCAGGAAAAAAAGCAATTAACATATGATCTTGTCTCATTGCCATTGTATTTTGCAGGACGATTAGATGAACTGACACATTCATAAATACTTTAATAAGCAATGAATATCAAAAGGAAAAATAATTTTCTTTATAAGTATGAAAATAATTATCCTGCAATCATGAAACTCTCCTTCCTCTTTTTCTCAGACAAACCCGATGAAAAGTGGGCGCTGGCCCGGCAAACGGGAATAAAATATGCCATTGCCAAATTTGGCAGGCAAAAGAAAATCCTTTTTGTACACATACGCGATGTCAGCGGCACTGCCGAAGATTTCCGGGAAACCTTCCACGACAACGGGCCGACCGATATGCCTGATTTACTGGAATTGTATAATAAGATTGGTTTCAATGGCCCCTTACGCTCCGACCATGTTCCCACCATGGCTGGCGAAGAGAATGACCATGCAGGCTATGCCATGAAAGGTAACCTCTTTGGAATCGGTTACATAAAAGGGATGTTGGATGCACTGAAAATTGAATATTCCTAAATAAAACAATGATAAAGTCTGCCAAAATAGGCCTCTTCATCCCCTGCTACATCGACTAGTTTTACCCGCAGGTGGGAATAGCCACGCTGGAATTGCTGGAAAAACTGGGTCTGGATGTACACTATCCGCCGAAACAAACCTGCTGCGGACAACCCCTGGCCAACAGTGGTGCAGAACAAAAAGCGGTAAAAACCTATCGCAATTTTGTGCGAAATTTCCATTCTTTTGATTATGTAGTTTCTCCTTCCGGCAGTTGTGTTTACCATGTTCGCAAACATTACGATATCCTGGAACAAACCGGCGAGGTTAAAAAAGTGCGGCAATCTACCTTCGAACTTTGCGAGTTTTTGACAGATATTCTAAAGGTGGATAAATTGAAAGCCGGTTTCCCGAAAAAGTGGGATTGCACCAGTCTTGTCACGGTCTGCGTGGCTTAAAACTGGGAACTTCCTCTGAATCAGTTGCAAAAAGAAACTCTAAAGTTTTGCAACTGCTCCAAAAAGTAGAAGGCATTGAACTGATTGATCTGGAGCGGGAGGATGAGTGTTGCGGGTTTGGCGGTACCTTTTCGGTATTCGAACCCGATGTTTCGGTAAAAATGGGAAAGGAGCAACTACTGAAGAAGATAAGAAAGGGCAAGCCGGAAGCAAAAGCCCATCCGGGTGTTTTTAATACTGAGAAGCCGGATAGTATGGCGCAACTGGTGGAAGATTTCAGCAAACAGGCCGGCCGCGTTGGTGCAGAAGTGACGGAAGTTGGCAACAAAAGAGATATCGAACAGTATTTAGCGGAAAAATCTCCGCAAGCAAACCGAAGGTATTTGGTAACAATCAGGTTAAATAAAACATCAATCTTTTTTACCATTCTATTGGCCATCTTTATGTGGGGGTCCGACATTCGGACAATCTTTCGCGTTAATAGTAGTTTTTATCCCTCCATTGAACAGAATAACTACATTTTCATTCAGCACCAGACAATAAAGTCTCAATTTTTCAACAATTATTTCATGGATATTCATTTGCCTCAATGGCGGTGGTAATGCATGCACATCGGCAATAATAGATTCATTTCTGAACAAATATCTTTTTGCGCCAATATTTTTCCCAATTTCTTCTATCCATGTTATAAGGTTCAACAGATCTTCCTCGAATTCTGGTATATCTTCTATTCGGTTTAAAAAATGATAAAATTCATTTGTCTCTTTTTCTTTTCCTTCTTCAATTAAAAGAATAGAAAAGTATTTTACAATCTCGAATTGCAATTCTTTTATTCGCTCTATTTTGGCAAAGCTATTCACTTATATGCTAATTTTCAATATTTATCGCCTTAAATCAAATTCATAATAAACCTTATGGCCAAGGAATATGTTTACTATTGATGATTTAGCAAAACAGAGGGCAGGTTGTACCGGGATAGCCAGATGTCTTTTTATGGATTCATCTTCAGAGGAATGACAGGAAATATGGCCGGAATATGAACAAGGCATTAAAAACAGGATTCCGGTTTCCCGGTTTTATAAGGATATGAATAAGCAAAGCACATTAAAGGAATATATCGAAGCCGTACTTAAAACCAGCAACTTTGCTGTTCTGGCCACAGAGGGCAACGGCCAGCCGCATACGAGTCTGATAGCGATAACACCCGTTGAAAATTACCGGCAAATTATCTTTGCAACTTACCGGAATACCCTGAAGTATCGAAATCTTTCTGCTAACAATAAGGTGGCTGTTCTCATTGAAGGTGAGTATTTTAACAGGGAAGGACTGAAGGTAAGTGTCGTCCTGACCATTACCGGGCACACTGAAGAGATAAGTATAAGCGGGGATGAAGCCTCTTATCAGTCACTTCTGAACCGGCATCCTGATATGGAGTCATTCATACTCTCACCGGATTGTGTTCTTATTCGCGTTATTGCCCATTCATTTCAGGTTGTGCATGGGATTGAGGATACAAGTTGGATCAGGGCAGACGAACTTGATTTCGGCTGATGGCAAAACCTCAACCCCCACGCACCCGTACCGAAGGTGCGGGCTTCGTTATGCTGATCCATAAATAAAAGACCTTAACCAAAATTTTACTATCTTTGATATAAGAAGGCCCTATACCAAAGGCATGAGAACTTTTATAACATTCACTGTTCTTGTTTTACTCGCAATAACTGATTGTTTTACCACTTTATGGAGTAGACTCAATATTTTACAGTAAAATTTTAAAGATGAAAAAAAATACATCACCGACTTTCCTTTTCCTGATTTCACTCCTTTTTATCCTGAATGCCTGTAAAAATAGCCAAAGCGGTTCGGATGCTTCAGACGCCAAACCCAACATCATTTTCATCATGGTTGATGACCTGGGTTATGGCGATCTCGGATGCTATGGGCAACAGATCATTCAAACGCCAAACATTGATGAGCTTGCAGAAAAGGGCATTAAATTTACAAATTTCTATTCCGGTTCACCGGTGTGTGCACCTGCCAGAAGTGTTTTAATGACCGGATTGCATACCGGGCATACCACCGTAAGGGGAAATTTCGGCAAAGGAGGTGTGAAAGGTTTGGGTGGCGGAAACGGCAGGGTACCTTTGAAGGATGAAGATGTTACCATAGCTGAAATTCTTAAAAAAGCAGAATATACAACAGGTATGACCGGTAAATGGGGATTGGGAGAGCCCGGCACCACCGGACTGCCCAACGATCAGGGATTTGATGAATGGTTTGGCTTCCTGAATCAACGGAGAGCACATGACCATTACAACGACTATGTGTGGAAAAACAGGGAAAAATATGAAATACCGGAAAATGAAAATGACCGGGAGGGTGTTTATACCCATAATTTATTCACTGATTTTTCACTTGAATTCATAGATAGACATGCCGGTAAAGAAATGCCATTTTTCCTTTATATTCCTTATCTACTGCCCCATGCCGATTACGAAATACCGGAAATAAATCCCTTATACCAGGATGAAAACTGGACCGAAAATGAAAAGATCCATGCATCGATGGTAAGCCTTATTGATGAAGATGTAGGAAGAATTATTTCGCTTTTAAAGGAAAAGGGAATTGAGAAAAATACCCTTGTATTTTTCACTTCAGACAATGGCGCTGCTGAGCGCTGGGAAGGAAGGTTCAACAGTTCCGGAAAACTTAGAGGCAGGAAAAGGGATGTATACGAAGGAGGGATCAGGGTACCCTTGATTGTGGCAATGCCGGAGACTGTGCCCGAAGGACAGGAAAACCATTCCATTGCTTATTTTGCAGACATTCTTCCCAGCTTTGCCGATATTTCCGGGCAGGATATTCCTGCAAATACCGATGGACTTTCATTAAAGTCCACATTCCTGGAAAATAAGGATATAAATGAAACCCGGGTTTTGTACTGGGAATTTCATGAGCAGAACGGAAAACAGGCAGTGCGTGAAGGCAACTGGAAAGCGGTCCGGTTAAATGTACATGAACAGGGATTTCATGATGATATTGAACTATATAATCTAAAAGATGATCCATCGGAAACAAACAACATAGCAAACAACCATCCGGATATTGTTAACCGGATGAAAGCAATCATGAATCGGGAACACGAGCAATCTGATAATTTTCCTTTCCGGTTTGAGATTAGTCCCTGAGATCTAATCATCCAAAACAGAATTAATTTCTGCTCCTACTAAAATACTGAAGCTGGACAAAAGAAACCAGAGCATCAGGATAATAATCGTTCCTACTGAGCCGAAGATCTGATCCAGGTTTCCGAAGTATCTTACAAATAATGAAAATCCTCCTGATCCCAATAACCATAGACCTGTAGCTATAGCTCCACCCCAGTTCAGCCACTGGAATTCGGATTTGCTTCTTTGCGGGGCAAATCTGTAAATGGTGGTGATGGAGAAATATATGATTACTGCCAGGATTAACCATCGGATGAGATTAGCAATTGTTTCAAGGAAAGATGGAAGTTCAAGCTTTCCGATGAGAGCAGGAAATCCTGCGACCATTACAATGCTTAATATCACAACTATTATTCCAGATACTGTAAAAAGAATTGTTATCCAGGTAGACTGCAAAAAATTACGGGTATTTTCCCTGTTATAAGCGATGGTAACTCCCTTAAATATTGCTCGTGTTCCATTATTAGCACTCCATAATCCAAGCAAAATACTGAAAACCACTCCAAGTCCCAACGCGCTTTTAGATTCTTCTGTGAACCTGGATAATTGTTTCGACACCATTGCTTGTGCCTGTTCAGGAATGAAAGATGAGATTTCCGTCATCTGCCGGTTAACCGCTTCAGGTTCAGTGAACAGTCCGTAGAACCCAATAAATGCTATAATTGCCGGAAAAAGGGATAAGTACAAATAAAAAGCCACCCCTCCCGCGATTATTACTATATTATCCACTTTTACCTGTTCGAATAGACGTTTTCCTATATTCTTCCAGTCTTTTGTGAGTTGCCTTATTTTATTCATCTCGTCTTGAGAATAATGGGCTTTTGATTTGCTAACAATGGAATAATGGGAATGTTTTTAAGAGGGACATCAGGGTCTATCCGAAATTAAATTGCCTCAATCGGGTCTGGTGGGCCAGTCGGATAATGGTCATCTTCGTATTTTTTTGCCTTTACCCCCGGGGTACTGTGGCAGGCTATGATTCACCTGAATATATGATTAATTTACCGTTATATTATATTCCCCCGAGGACAATGTTATGTCATCTTTAATTTCATTAATTTGGTAATTCTGATTGTTAATTGTTATTACTGAATATTTATTTAGCAAATCCAGAGTCAATGTTGCATTGATATTTTCAGGAATTGAGATTGATAAATTGTTTTTATTTTTATCTACGGAGATTATCCCATGCGGAGTTGGCATCTTACCTTTAACCTCATTATAAGGACTATTTAATGTGGTAACCCGGACTTTTTCAAAACCCGGTGCTGTTGCTTGTACTCCCATAACATGAGAGGACATGATAATACCAGGAAAAGCATTTTCAGCCTGAGCAGTGGCCCAGGATCTTCCTGCCCATTCATCTTTAGCATCGGAATTTCTATTACCAATATTTCTCACATATAGATTGGCATATTCCCATAAAGTGCCGATTTCATCATTAACCATATGCTCATATTTATTTTTTAGAAATTCCATACCTTCTTTTATCAAACCTGCACCGAATATTGCTTCCGATGGCCAGTAATTGAAAAGAACCGCTTCTTCCATGGTCCTGTTTTCATTGTTATTGATAAGTTTCTCCAGTATCATATCTTTTTGCCTGTCGTTGGCTATTTCTGCTACTATTGCCAGTGCGTTGGAATGTTCTGAAAAATTCTTGTCTAATTTTCCATTGGTAATATTATCGGCAAACAGCCCCTTTTCTTCATCCCAGAAACGTTTCAATTCATTTCTGATTATTTCTGATTCTTTTTTCCATTTATTCCCACGGTCTTTATAACCCAGCCAATGTAATAGCTCAGCATAGTCTTGAAAAGCAAGTAATTGCAGGGCATTAAGTATAAAATTCTGGTCTCCCTGGGCGAGTTTTGCCCAATCAATCCAATAAGGATAGGGAGGTTTGTACAATAGATCGTCCTTAAATTGTATTGCATTGATAGCCTGGGCACACCTTTCGGCACTGGTTAACAGATTGCGGGTGGTAATGGTATCACCTGTATATAAAAAATAATCATGCAGACCCATTAACCAAAAGTGATTGGCTTCAAAGATTCCGGGGATCTGTTTGGAGGCATCATAAACATTCCAGGGAGCCCACATGGGTATAATGCCATTTGGTAGTTGATCCTGCGCATGTTGAACCAGATATCTTCTTTGTAAATAAGGATCACCGAAACTTGCATAATTACCAAGTGAAGCATAGAATGAAGTTTGAACATATTGTCTTCGTTCATGATAATTATCGGTATAGGCATCGGTAGTGATATTCCGAATGGTATTTTCTCCTGCTTCCCAGATCTTTTTTATGAATGGATCTTCAGGAACATCAATTTCTCCTTTTTTCTCGAATGGGTACTCTTCAATTCTGCTACCTAGCCGGTGTATCGAAACGGCTTCAGGCGATCTGACTGTTACTGAAATATATCGAAAGCTTCTGAGGTTCGGGGCCTCCCAGTAATTAATGGTATCAGATAAAAATATCCTGTCCGAGAAATTATCCAAAAGCACAGCCGGACTGTATACCCCATTAATAAGATAGGGAATATAGTTAATATCAATAATATCACCCGGATTTCCTTTAACTTTTATGTAAGGATAGCCGCTTAAAACTTTTTCAAAATCAAATACAAGGGTAGTGTGATAAGCAGGTTCTTTAGTAAATTTACTATCCGGATAAGCGTTTTTTACTACTAAAGGACTTTCTCCATCTAAAAAGGACTGTACCTGTTCTACTTTGCTATATTTTAAAACTTGTTGCACATCCTGAATTGAGTGCAACAGGGCATTGTAAGGCTTGCTGTCACTCCATGTCGGATATTTACTGAATTGTGGAGCTTCGTAGATTTCATATAATCTGTAAGCATCTAAATCATATTCTTCCAAAGGAGGAAGGTCACGTGGCACAAGGCTATACCAGGGCCTCTGAACTGCATAAGGTTCGTAGTTGTCAGGTTTCGGGGGCCAAACGGAAGGGCCGGTTTGAAGAACGGCATGGCTCCAGGATTGATCTTCAAAGTCGGGGTTTTGCCAGCCAGTCTGAGCTCTTCCGAAGTAAAAACAACTGGAAAAATTATTTCCATTTACATTGCTTACCAACTCATTGCGTGGATCCCAGGCATTATCGCGAATAACTTTCCATGATTGATCACTTACTATATATGTTAACTCATCTTTATTTTCTAACTCTGTTTGAAGAAGTAAACCTGGATAAGGATCATTATAATATGATTTCATTATTCCATGATAGTGTACCCGGACAGCTATGAGATTTTCTCCTTTTACAAGAATATCGCTAATATCCAGAACATCGTATGATTGATGATGGGGATTGCAACGGGCAGGTCCCCTGGAAATAAAGTTTCCGTTTATATATAACTTAAAATGGCTGGTAGCAGTAATCAATAATCTGGCTGTTTCAGGAATCTCTTTTAGATGAAATGATTTTCTTGCCAGCATAAACTGATTCTTCTCATTATGGGCCCCTCCCGGATACCATATCCATTTTGCCTTCCATTCTTCAGGCGCCAAATCATCACCAGATATTGAATAAAGGATCTGGGCTTTTTGTGCGTTTGTCAAGTTGAAATTTACTAATTGTAGTAATATAATTAGTATGAAGGCCAAGGATTTAAGTTTCATTTTTTCTAAATTTGATATCAATATTAATATTACCTGGTTGAGCGTATAAATTAAGGGTAAACTTTATAAGATTAAAAATATTTAGGTTCAAGTTTAGCAGGTATTTTTTATAAAACGGGGGACTCACTTAAATCTATTTTTCACCTCCGGAAATTAAATTTATCCTTTAATTTAGCCTAAATTTATTTATCTATTGAAGTTTCCGAATGTTTAGTTTTGTAAGTCCCCCTTTGTCAACCAACCCATGAGTTAATCATTATATCCCTCTTATTCTATTCCAGGTTAGGATTAGCATCCGTTTCCTGTACAGGAATTGGAAGGGTTAACATATAAGGTTGTATGTCGAAAGAACCATCAAAATCAATAAATTCGAAGAGTTTCATCCTTTCCGGCTCTACCATATTTTTAGTAAACTCAAATCCTCTTCTTTTCAGGTCAAAGAAGCGATGTCCTTCATAAAATAACTCTTTTGCCCTTTCCCGGAAAACAGCATTGAGAAACTCCTCGTAATTTAAGTTACGCGGATAAGGCGTTGCATTTACTCTTCCTGTTACTCTATCAAGTGCATCATAGGCTTCAGTATTGGGTCCGGAATTAATTTCATTTTCAATTTCGGCTTTCATTAACAAAAGATCTGCGTATCGGAAAAGTACGACATTTACCGGGGCATTCATCCATTGTCCCTGGTACATCACCGAAGGATCAAAATATTTTCCGGTAAAGAATCTGCCATCTGGTCCATCATGCTTTGCAGTATCCAGGAAGAGTTTGGTTTTCCTTTCATCTGAATTGTCAAAACTTTCATAAAAAGATGGGGTATAAGCAACACCTGTCCATAGTCCTCCAACAATATTCCCGGTTTCGGGATGTTCAAAACCTGCTGGTCCTGAAAGCTGGAACAGACTATTCCCTAATCTAGGAAAGAACCCGCTTCCATGGTCAATTTCAAAAATTGATTCAACTCCATGCTCATTGGCAGTCCTCCAATTGTCGAGTATGTCTTGTTCAAGATCAAATTCACCAGAGCTTATTATGGCATCCACCTGGGTTTTAGCTTCACTCCATTCTTCTCTAATCATATGGATTTTGGCTTTTAATATTCTGGCTGCCCCTTTATTTGCCCTGGCAAGATCTGCACCGGAATATTCACTTTTAAACGGTAAAGCTTCTATAGCTTTGTCAAGATCATCCATGACAAAATCCCATACTTTGTCTGCCGGGTCTTTACTCACATAGAAGTTATCACCTCCTTTAAAAGGTTCTGTTACAAGAGGTACATCTCCATAAAACTGTACCAGGTAATAGAACATAAGTGATCTGATAAACCTGGCTTCTCCGAGATAGCGGTTTTTCAATTCTTCGGGAAAATCTACCTCCTTATCTTCGAGATTTGAAATATAACTGTTAGCTCTTTTTAGGCCGTCATAACAACTTGTCCATATATTTACCACACATTTGTAGTCGGCAGAATAATTAATATAACCTACATCCGGAGCGGTCATACTCCAGGGCCAGGTATATTCCGACATCATATGGTGCATAAATATAATACCATTACTATTTCCGGCAAACAGTCCATTGGAATGAAAAATCTCGTATACGCCAGTTAGTCCTCCTTCTGCATCCGATTGATTTTGATAGAAATTATCAGGACTGATAAAGTTTTTGGGATTCTCTTCAAGAAAATCTTCACATGCTGTAAGGGATAGCATAAAAACAGCAAAAAGAATCGTTTTTATATAGTTTTTTGTTTTGAATAGTGTTTTCATGATTTGAAAGGATTAAAATTCAACATTTACGCCAAAAAGAAACACTTTTGCAAGCGGGTAAAGGGATTCATCGAATCCACTTGAAATACTGTTGGAACCATGAAGACTTACATCAGGATTGTAACCTGTATAGTTTGTAATAGTAAATGCATTATCAATGCTGAAATAAATCCTCATACTCTCTACAGCCGGTAAGGTTTTTTCACTGAAATTATAACTCAATGTAATATTTCTGGCTCTGAGATAAGAGCCGTCTTCTACATGGAAAGTTGACATTCCTTTGGTCCTGTTGTCCCAGCCTGCCCGGGGAATATCACTGTTTGGGTTATCTTCACCCCAGCTATCCAGAGCCCAGGGTTGTGTATTGTTGATCCCATCCATGTACGATAGTTTAAAATGATTGTAATTAAACAATTCATTCCCAACGACCCATTGGAGGAAGATGCTGAGCTCAAAACCTTTATAAGAAAAAGTATTGTTGAATCCTCCGGTGAAATCCGGATGAGGATTGGAAATGAGCATCCGGTCATCTGTATCTACATCTCCGTCATCGTCTATATCCCTGTACTTTGGATCTCCGGGCATTTTATCCGGTTCAGGTCCTGCTGAGATTTCTTCGATAGATTTATAAGTGCCATCGAACACATATCCATAAGCACCACCGATTGGTTCACCCAGAATGAGAGCGTTTTGATCACCCAGGTAGTCGTACCCTCCCTGTGCACCTGCCGGAGATACTATTCTTTCTATCTCACTACCATCGGGATTATTGCCAAGGTCCAAAATTTTGTTCCGGTTGAATGCAATGTTAAATTCGGATGACCACTTGAAACTACCCGTTGTATTTACAGACCTCAGGTAAAACTCAAAGCCTTTGTTCTCAATGGCCCCCACGTTACTTAAAATACTTGAGTATCCGGATGTTCTGGGAATAGCTTTCATATATAGCAAATCCGTGGTCTTTTTATAGTATGCATCAGCAGTTATGGAAATACGCCCATTTAAAAAGGCGGCATCTATACCGGCATCAAACTGCTCTGTTTTTTCCCATTCCAAAGCCGGATTCGCCAATCGACTGGGAATAAATCCGATCCGGTAAACATCACCGGCAAATAAAGTAGCCGTTGTGCTTAAAGCAGGGAGTGTCTGATAACTGGCAATGGCTTGTTCTCCTGACACACCCCAACTGGTTCTGAATTTAAGATCACTTAAAACAGTATTGTTTTCCAGAAAGTCTTCATTTGAAATTCTCCAGGCAAAGGCAGCAGATGGGAAAAATGCCCAGCGATTATCTTTTCCAAACCTTGACGAACCGTCGTAACGGCCTGAAACTGTTAATAGATATTTTTCATGGATATTATAGTTTGCCCTTGATATAAATGATGCCAGTTGATATTCATATAAATTGGAGCTTGTATATTGATTTTCTCCTGATTCAAGTGAATGATATTCCTGGACATCTGTGATGTAGTCGCTGGAACTGGTATATACCTGCTCTACTCTTTGCTTTTCAGCCGTAAAGCCAGCCATGACGTTAAGTCTTGTGTTGTTTTCAAATGCTTTGTCATAGGTGAGCGTATTATTATTCACCCAATAGAGGGCATCCGAAATATTTATATCGGCAAATCCGTTATTTTGAACACCCTGGAGGGTTGTTTTTGGGTCAAAATTGTTGTTTTTATTATTGAACAAGTTAGCACCCAGCCTGATATTAGCCGTAAGATTATCAAGGATGTTATACTCAACATTAAAATTTCCAAGTACTTTATTACTATTTCTTTCTCTAACCTGAAGTTTTGCGGCAGCAACCGGATTCATAGTCCTGTCCATAGGGTCAGTATAAATCAGGTAATTACCAATTTCATCTTTTACCGGATAAATGGGATTAGCTTCCAGGGCTGCTCCGATAACACCCCATCGAGGTACATTTCTTGCGCTGCGGGTAACATAGATATTTCCACCAACAGATAATTTTTTACTAACCTGAGTAGACAGATCGGTTCGGAAAGCATAACGCTTATAGTCTGAATTGTGGACAATCCCCTTTTCGTCCAGGTAGTTTGCAGAGATAAAATAATTTGTTTTTTCGTTTCCGCCCGACAGAGAAAGCTGATAATTCTGCACGGGAGCAGGTGAGTAAAGTTCGTCTTGCCAGTCGGTACCCTCCCCTGTGATTGCATCAGGGTCATATGACTGGGTTACTCCGTTTTCTATAGCTTTCCTGTGAACTTCTGCCAGCTCTTCTGCATTCAGTAAATCAATTTTTCGGTCCAGGACGTTCATGCCGTAGTAGGCTTCGAAATTTACACGTGTTTTACCGGCAGCGCCACTTCTTGTTGTGATTAATACTACACCATTAGCACCTCTTGCACCATAAATTGCAGTTGATGATGCATCTTTCAATATTTCAATGGACTCAATATCATTTGGATTAATATCTGCACCAATGCCATTTCCATATGGTACACCATCAATTACGAACAGAGGCTCATTATTCCCCATAATGGAATTAGTACCTCTGATCCTGATTGTTGTGCCACTTCCCGGCTGCCCGCTTATTTGTGTGATATTAACTCCGGGAACTTTCCCGCTGAGCTGTTTTTCAATGGAGTTAAATGCACCCGTTTCAATGTCAGAAGTGTTTATGGAATGAACCGATCCGGTGAGGTCACTTTTTTTCATTTTACCGTAGCCTATCGCTACAACTTCATCCAACCTCAATACATCTTCTTTCAAAGAAACATCTATGGAATTTCTTCCCTCTATGGGAATTTCACTTGTTAAATAGCCAATATACGAAAACACCAGGGTTGCATTCGAAGAAGATACCGTGATGGTGTATTCACCTTCAAGATTTGTAACAGTGCCATTCATAGTCCCTTTTTCATAGACATTTACCCCGGGTAATGGAGAGCCATCTTGTTCCGATACTACATTACCGTTAACAGTTAGTGATTGCGAGGCAAGATCAAGAGGCCCAAGCAGAGACAGGATTACAATGAAACTAAAATGGATTAGTTTGTTATTAACAATCCGTTTTAGATCCAAAACTGATTTGTGAGTAGTTTGTTTCATAGGAATGTGTTTATTAAAATTTGACATAAAATTTGTTCAGTCATTGATCATCAATTATCTTATTTTCAATCTTGTACCTGGAGGAAATTGGAAAAAGCGAGTATGGCGGTAGCAATAATTAATATAATTACTCCCAGGTATAGTAATCTTTTTGTTTTACCTGTATTTCTCCATTCTCCTGCTCTTAATGCCCACATGTTGCTGAATATTAAGGATAGGCCTACAAATACCGGCCATCCGACAACAGGACCTAATTTGCCCATTTTGGCTGCTCCGATTCCGTATATGGCCATAGACCCAAACCACAAAAGCGCTGAGAGTACTGCCCATGAATAAGCTCTTCCTGTATTTTTATATGCATATGATTTCCAGGTATTATTTCTTATGAGTAATACTAATGCATATAAAATGTTAAAAGAGAAGGCACCCGATAAAACAACCACCCAGGCTGCCATTGAAGCATTTATTTTTGTTGCACCGTGTATGATGGCATTTTCTGCAACCGGCATCGCATTGGCGAACCCGATATTGAGGAATGCAGAAAAGATCCCGCTTATCGATACGATTAATATTCCTTTCCAGAAATCTTTTCCTTTTTTTATTCCCTCAATTTCTCTTCCCTGTTCCGAAAGAATCTTTTCCCTGCGAATCCCGGCAAAAGCAATGATTGCCACACCGGTTAGAATTATAATTATACCCAGGATTATGAATTTAAAGCCCGGGTTGGAAGCGTAATCTTTCATTTGAAAGAAAGGGACGAGCCCTCCTATAGCTCCTGTTGTTCCCATTACTACACCATAAGTAAGGGATACTCCAACATATTTAATACTAACTCCAAACAGGACTCCGCCAATACCCCAAATAAATCCGAAAAAACTCCCTCTGATAAGCGCCGATTGATCAGCGCTTAAAATGGTTTCAAAAAGATCCGGGACTACAATAATTGCATATAAAAATGGAGCAACCAACATGCCCGTTATTGAATGAATACTCCAAAAAGCCTCCCAGGCGAGAGGTTTGTTATATTTCATTCCCAGCCCAAACGTGCCGAGAAAAAAACTTGCAATGACTACAATTAAAAATGAGCTAATAATTTCCACGGTTATAGGATTATTTAGATTGAAATTTTTTAAGCTTATCTAAATCGATTTCAATTCCCAGACCTGGTCCATCGGGTATCTGTAATACTCCATTATCTGGTGTGAAATCATTTTTGATGATTTCATTTCTCAACCTGTTGGGAGAGCAATCCAGCTCCAATATTGGTTCTGATGGAAACAACCGCTGGGGTAAAGTGTGAATAGAGCTTATTATCTGAAGGTTAGTGGCAATCGCTATCCCCGTTCCCCAATTATGAGGAGTGACGTTAATAAAAAATGATTCAGATATCGCTAACATTTTTTTTAATTCTGTAATACCTCCGCATGCACAGGTATCGGGCTGAAAAATATCGACGCATTTATGTGACAGGAATTCCATTGCTCCATATTTAAGGTATTCACATTCGCCTCCGGCAATTGCAACCGTGCTGCTATTCCGTAATTGTCTGTATGCATTGTGATCTTCATTAGGGACAGGTTCTTCAAACCAGCGGATATTATATTCTGATAATACAGGTAAAATCTTTCTTGCATCTTCAAGGCAATAAGCATGATTAGCATCCACCATTAAATCTGTTTCGGTTCCAATTGTGTCACGAACTGTCCTGATATGTTCTGTATCTGTTGGGATGCCGAGACCAACTTTCATTTTCATCGCCTTAAAGCCTGCTTCCTTTAATGCGGCTGCCTCCTCAGCCAATTTATCTACCTGATTATTCCCATGGGTAAAATATAATCCTGATGCATAAACCCTTACCTTTTCCCGTATTCTCCCACCTAATAAAGTACTTACAGGCTGATTCAATATTTTGCCTTTCAGATCCCATAAAGCAATGTCAATGGCACTGAGGGCGGATAGAAGAACTCCTTTACGAGCGTAGTCATAGGAAATCCTGTACATCTGCATCCAGATTTGTTCATGATTCAATGCTTCTTTATTTAACACTATTTGAGCAAGATACTCTATTCCGGCTTTGACCAATCCTCCCGGTCCATATCCTTCGCCCCAGCCTTCATAACCATCTTCTGTCACAATTCTTACTATGCATATTTTCCTTTCCTTGTATTCAAACTGAGAGAAATAGAAGGGTTGTTCAAGGCTATCAGATAGCAGAATAGGTTCAACGATTTTTATTCTATGATTTTTCATAAGACTTATTTATCAGATATCAGTTATCAGACAACATATATTAAAAAAATTAAAATCTTTTTATCACATTATTTATAACAATGGCTTTTCCATGCGTATTTTCTTCGAAGGCATTAAACATGTTATCTGTTCCAATACCACTGGCTTTTCTGGGCATGTATGGCACATTTCCGGGCCTGAAACAACTTGAACCATTCACAACAACACCTCCCACATCCATCTCATCTGCAACTCTTAATGCCCTGGATATGTCCTGGCTGTATACTGCTCCCTGTAATCCATAAATAGAATCGTTAGCAAGTTCTATGGCTTCTTTTTCTGACCTGAAAATTGTAAAGGGGACCACAGGACCAAAACATTCCTCTGTGAACAATCTCATATCGGATGTTACATCTCTTACAATGGTAGGTTCAATGAATGTCTTATTAAATCTTTTTCCTCCGATAACCAATTTGGCTCCTTCTTTCACGCTATCCTGTATTTGCTGTTCAATAAACATTGCAGAACTTTCCTTGATGACAGGACCAACATCGACTTCCTGATCAGAAGGATTACCAATCTTTAATCCTTCAACGACTTTCTTGCATTTTTCAATTAACTTGTCATAAACTTTTTCTTGGACTATAAATCGCTTATCCGCAACACAGGCCTGTCCATTTCCTACTGTCATTCTTCCTCTTACAATATTTTGCGCAATAAGATCAAGGTCAGCATCTTCAAATACAATGACGGGATCATTACCACCGAGTTCAAGCGAAAGGTGTTTCAGAAACTTTGCTGAACGTTCCATAATATTTTTCCCTACTGCTGAACTTCCTGTAAAACTGATCATAGGAACATCAGGATGTTCAACAAGAGCAACTCCGGCTGTTTCGCCATAGCCCGGAATCAAATGTATAGCTTCCTTAGGTATTCCGGCTTCCAGTAATAATTCTCCTGTCATTAGACAGGTCAGTGGACAATCTTCTGAAAGTTTTACAACTATGCTATTTCCTGGTGCCAGAGCTCCAGCCACTTTATAAGCAAGCATTTCCATAGGGAAGTTAAATGGTATGATTCCACCTACAACTCCGCGGGGTTGGCGGTAAACCATACTCATTTGGCCCGCACTTCCTTCCATTGAATCCATAGGAAAGGTCGTCCCCTGGGGATCTTTAATTCGAGCTGCTATAGTAATGAAAATTTCAGCGGTTTTTCTTATTTCGAAATCCGCCCATGAATAGGATTTTCCATTTTCCATTATCATAGATGACCTCAACTTATCAAGATTCTGCAGGATTAACTCACCAGCTTTGATCAAATAGTTATATCTTACCGTACCGGGAAGGGAACGGTTGATACTATAACCTTCCCTGGCTATTTGAACAGCCTTCTCTATGTCTTCTTTTTTACCTGAAGGAACAGTATCTATAAATTCATGAGTTGCCGGATTATAAACTTCGATTGTTTCTCCTGATGAGGATTCTACCCATTCTCCATTAATTAACATTTTCATGGTCTGATATATTTTTAGTAAGCATTTTCCTGGTTCCCTGGAGATGTTCTTCCATCGCCATAACAGCACTTTGCACATCTTTATTTTTTATTGCTTCAAATACCTTTTCATGATATTTCATGCTATTTTCAGGGCGATGGTGATATTTTAATGTCTCCTGGATCATTTCTTCAATCAACGGGCGAATAGTTTGTAAAATAAGGAGGAATACCCTGTTGTGACTGGCTTTTGCCAGCGACATGTGAAAGTCAATATCAGCTTTCACATAATCTTTAGTAGAGGTTAGATTGTTCCTCATAATCTCCAGGTGTTTCTCAATCTCTTCTATATCTTCTTTGGTCGCATTTAGACTTGCCAGTTCTGTTGTCTTAATTTCGTTGGTATACCTTACTTCTATAAGCTCTTCCATTGTGGTTCCGGAGCGTTGCAGCATTAGCTTGAGCATTACTTTTATTGCCTTATCACTTTCATTCACAATCATTACTCCCACGCCATGCCTTTTGCGCACCATTCCCTGAGATTCCAAAATTTTTACCGCTTCACGCAGGGAACTTCTTCCGATTCCAAGCTGTTTGCACAATTCCATTTCAGGAGGAAGGTAGTCACCAGGTTTTAGGTCGCCCTTCAGTATATAATCGTTTAGAACTTCAACGGCCTGTTCTGTTATGGGTTGTTTTTTAATACTTTGCATCTGTTTAGATATAAGTCATCAGACATCAGAGCACAATATTATGAAAATATTATTAATAAGCAAAAATAATTTGAAATTATTTCTAGCCATACTACTCAATAATTCTCAATTCACTTTTCCAGTTTCACTTTCCGTTAGTTGCCCCGGATTAATAACCGGTAAGATCACGCCATCAAAATATGTCCCTTGACTCAATGCCAATTGTTTGAAATCTGCGTTACTCCGAGAGTTCAGACATTTTTCCATTGAGGATCAAATGCTCCGAATTACCTCCCAAACCCTTAAACCCCTAAACCCTTGATCAGGGCTTTGATCTCGACCATTATTTTTTCTTAAACATAAAAGTTTGCTCGCCGGGTGCCTGGAGAATTACACCAAGCTTATTCTCCAGCTTCTTTTAAAATAATCTCGTAAAGATCCTCTCTAAATCGAAAATTAGTTTCTCTGAGCTTATTTAGAATTGGTCGAATAGAGGTTATAATACCTGTTTGCTTAGCCCTTAGTATCAATCCAAATGTTCCGGAATATTTTAATTTGAGTCTTTCTGCTACTCTTCGACCTTTAAGATCATCTATTATGAGAATTGAATTCTTTGTCTCGAGTGATAAAGCTATTGCACTTGCCTCACCAGGATCAAGGTCCATCTCGAGAATTTGTTGATAATGTCTGTCCAGAGGTGCTCTAATTTTAATCCAACCTGGTAATGGTTTTCCAAATTCTTCACTTATTTTCTTTGTTACAAAAATGTTTGCAGATATTCCTTTTAAAAGATCAAATTCATTAATCCTGTACAATAGAATCAAACAACTTGTATCGGAGATAATAATTTCAGAACTGGGTTGCATCTCTGATGACATCTGATGGAGGATAGTTAACTAATGAAACATCATAATCGGCTAATATCTCCGAAAATGCAATTTTTGAAAGCCCGGCCAATTCGGCTGCCTGACCCAACGATAGTTTTCCGGCCTCATACATTTTTGCAGCAAGAAATCTTTTTGTCTCTCTTTCATTGAGATTCAAACTACCAGGTATTTTCAAGGTCAATTGTTTCATATTACAAATTTACTAAAAAAAATACTGCCTTTAATAATTTCAAATCTGTATTTTCTCATATATATGAAAATTCATATATTTATATCAAAAATTGATATATGAGCAAAATACTCATCGGCTGGCTGGCCAAAAACAATGACTTTAAAACGCTGGAAAATGAGGGGACCATTGTAAACAAAGAACATAGCCCCAATTACCAGTTTCATAAGCATTTTTATAAACACGATAAGCACCTGATCCTGCATACCGCTAAGGATAAGTTGCTGGCTGGAATGCTGCACACTGCCATAAAAGAGGATTTTAAAAATCATGAGGTGGAACTTGTGGAGCTGAACATCTTAGATCCTATAAGTCTTACCGAGATCAAACCCAAGGTGGAAAATGAGCTGATGAAGATAAGGGAGCATGAGATAGATATATTCTTTTCTCCCGGGACATCCATCATGCAGGTATCATGGTTCATCTGCCACACCAGCCTTAATCTGAATTCACGGCTTATTCAGACCCGGGCAGGCAGATTCACCAGCTCGGGAGACCCTGAGATGAGCGAAATAGGGGTGGAGAAAAGTAATATACCTTACTCGGCAGTGCTTCGGGAAGAATCGGAAGAGGGCAGGAGGGGAGACTCTTTTCCGGATAAGATTCACCGGACGGAAACCATTCAGCAGGTATATGACCGGGCTTATAAAATTGCACAGACCGATAAGGTTACCTGTCTGATTACCGGTCCGAGCGGGAGTGGTAAAGAAAACCTGGCCAGCTTTATACATGAAAACTCTCCCAGGAAAGATGAAAAATACCTGGCAGTGAATTGCTCGGCACTATCTGACCAGCTTCTGGAATCACATTTATTTGGTTATAAAAAAGGAGCATTCACCGGTGCTGATAAAGATACTCCCGGAATTTTCGATGAGCTGGACAAAGGAACCATCTTCCTGGATGAGATCGGGGATATTTCAGCCTACATGCAGCAATCTCTGCTGAGGGTCCTGCAGGAAGGAAGCTTTATTCCCCTGGGAGGACATGAAGAAAAAAAGATTGATGTAAGAGTAATAGCTGCCACCAATCGTGATTTGAAAAAAAGATGCGAGGAGGGTAAGTTCCGCTGGGACCTTTATTACCGTCTGGCCGTGGTGGATCTGTATGTCCCTTCTCTGGCTGAATGCGGACCTGATGAGGTGGATGAGCTTTTTGAACACTTTCTTGATCTCAAACAAAAAAAGCTTGGAAAGGCAAATCGCCTGAAGCCTTCAAAAGAGGTTATACAGGCCATTAAAAATTATCCCTTTCCCGGAAACATCCGCGAACTGGAAAATCTTACCGAAAAGCTCTATGTTTTTTGTGATGAAAAAATTGAACTCACCGATCTTCCGTCGCACATCACCGATCCCGATGAAAGCATCTCCCTCAAAATTGAGGATGTGGAAAAGCGGCATATTGAGAAGGTGCTGAAGATGAAGCATTACAATCAGCGGCAGACGGCCCTGGCCATCGGATGGGTGATTAATACGCTGAAGAGTAAGATGGAGAGGTATGGGATTGAGGTTGGGGAGGAATAATTGATTTGTTCATGGCAGGATTGTGTGTGAAGGCGGCCTGTGGTTGATGGGTTTTGGCTTTGCTCCTTCGCTACGGTGGCTATTGGAGCTACGGCGGGCAGGTATGGGTTGAAGAGTTTAATCGTTTATGGATGAAAGGTTTATAAGTTTACAGGTTTATAGGTTTATAGATTCGTTCCTGCCTGCGAGCCGTTACAAGAGTTTTGACCGCCTCAGTTAAAGAGGCTGTTTTAATTTTTTCTTAGTTATATTTTCTCATGAATTTGAAATAAATATTTAAATTTATGTATGAAAACCTTCATTCTCAATAACGCCCACTGGGTGAAAACCTGGTTCACGAAAAGCTACCCCATATCGTTAGATTTTATTGCCAGGCATGAGGATAATATTGACTGGTATCTTTTAAGTAAGAATAAAAAAATTGATTATACCATTGAATTTTGCGAGAAGTACAGGGAGAGGCTGTACTGGGAAGAATTCAATCCCCTTTTGTCACGGGAGTTTAAAGGAGAAGGGAGGGATGAGCGGTTGATTGCGTTTTTGGATAGCTTCAGAGAGCAGTTAAACTGGAAAATAGTTACAGAAAACCTTCGGACCCCGGAGAACACGGAAAGGCTTCTTAGGGCTTTTGAAGATTACTGGGACTGGGGTAACCTTTGTCTGGTGGAGAGCATTCGCTGGAACCTGGATCTGCTGAGGAAATTCAAAGATAAGATTGTATGGCATGCTATTTCTGTAAACAACCAGGTACCCTGGCGGTATGAGTGGATCGAGGAGTTCGCCGATTTGTTCGACTGGTACTGGTTCCCGCATTATTCTTCCTATACCTGGGATAGTCGTTCCCTGCAACGGTTCCGGAAATACCTGGAGGAGGCAGGTACAGTTATTAATTCCATTTCTTTTAAGAACTGGCTGCAGGAAATGCTCAACGATGACATGGATGAACAGTCTGAAGATTCGGGGGAAGAGGACATTTATGACCCGGTTGCTGATGAGGAATTTGAGATGGAGGGCGACACTGCCAGCCTGGAGGAGGTAATAGACAAGGCCGGAGAACAAACTGCGGAAGGGAGGGAGATAGATTTTTCTTACGAGCATCTCAATCTTCAGACCTTCAGTTACCTCATGAACCTGGAGGGCGTAGACAAAATCAAACTGGCTTCAGATTCGATCATGACCGAACCCGTGGAAATATTAAGAAAATTCAGAGATAGCCTAGTTTGGGGTGTGCATTGCAAGCAAAAAAGCGTTGATGAAAACGGGAAACCCATTGAGGTTCCGGATGTAGATGGAGTATGTGCCAACGGCTTTATCCTGTGGACAGAAGAAATGATGGACGAGTTTGAAGAGAAGATAAAATGGGATATACTGGGTATATGTGGAAGAATAAAATGGACAAAGGGAATTGTTGAAAAGCACTTTCATAAGTTTGATAAAAATCAGTTATTGAAAAAAGATGCATTTTTTCACAAGCTGATCCTCCCGGAGATGAATGGGAATATGTGGGAATTGGTGTTTGGGGTATCTGTTGGGTAATTAACATAATGCCTTAATAAAGAAAAGATTAGAATATGAAAAAAACTTTCTTACTTATTGCTTGCATCGTAGTGAGTTTGGCGGTAGTTAATTCCTTTTTCTTCCGAATTCTTTTAATGTTAAATAATGGAAATCCTTAATATCTAAACGAAACCAATAGTAATTCGTATCTGCCTCACCTACAAGTCTGAGCGAACCCACAGTTCAAAGTAGAATATCGCTGTGCTAGATCCACTATGCCGCTTTCGATAAGAATATCCCGGGAATTAATGAAGACTATTATATTGAAGTAAGAAAAGACATCCTGGAAGAAGTGGATGGTCCTATGCTTAGATATGGATTACAGGACCTGAACCATAAAAGGATGATTCTCCCCGGGAGCAGGAAGAACTATCCGGATAAAAAGTTTATTGTGGACAGGTATGAGCGGTTTTTGGGAGTGGGGGAGACGGGGTGAGGAGTGAGTGAGAGTTTTGTTGAAATATGTGTGTTGTTAATTGCTGAGAGGTGTGGGCTGTTATTTGTTATTTTTCCATTGGGGGTCAATATGCTAATTACCCTCTCTAAATAAATCCACAGCCAGAAATACCAATCCTCCGGATTGAGAGATCCCTCTCGTTGTTCGGGATGACATGCATCGGTTTTTAATGGAGTCCTGCGGTGCGGGGTTGGGTGAAGAGGGGCTCCGCGGAGCCCCTCTTCAC
>CAZGTU010000074.1:9355-22735 GCA_964528675.1 uncultured Bacteroidaceae bacterium | reverse complement strand
GCCTTGATCCTGGCCATGAAATTTTCTACTCTGGGGTCCATAAATAATAGTTTAAATGTTATGATTTATATTTCAAACAAAAATATATACTTTACTGAAGTTTCGCACTTATCAATTAATGTTGCCACAGATTACTCACAGCCTTTGGCTGTTCATGAGATCGCTGTCGCTAAGTTCACAGATTAAGAATATTACTTGCAACGAATGAGAATAATATTTTTAATCTGTGAACCTATCCGCCTTTGGAGGATCTGTGGCAACATATCTTATTAATCAAGTGCGAAACTTTAGTACTTTACTAATAAAATTTTATGTTTTGCAATTTAATAATTATGATTTGTAGAAAAAAAACAAAAAAAACAATTATATTAACACACATAGATGCATGCATTTTTAAAATTTTTTATACCCGAAACTTAAACCAGTCGATAGTAATTACCGGGGTAATTTCTTATAATTCCTTCAAATTCAAGATTCAGTAAAATAGTTGATACTTTACTTACCGGCCATTTCAATTTCAGGCTGAGTGAATCCAGCGATATTTTATCTTCTTCCTTTAATGCTTCCACCACCCTTTCTTCCTGTTCTGATAACTCGGTGAACAAAAGTTTCTGACGAGGTGCCGGATTATCAGTACCCCTCTCCCATCCCAAAAAGTATTCAAGGTCCTTCAAGTCCTCAATCATCCCGGCTTTGTTAAATTTTATCAAGGCATTACAACCCATTGATTTTTCATCCCCTGCCCGCCCGGGAAAAGCAAATACATCACGATTGTAGGAATTGGCGATATCTGCTGTGATCAATGCCCCTCCCTTCATTCCGGATTCAACAACTATGGTAGCGTCAGACAATCCGGCAATTATACGGTTACGCTTTATAAAATTATTCCGCTCCGGGTTCATATCCGAGCTGAAATCCGTACACAGGCATCCATTTTCCATTATTTTAAATGCCAGGTTCTTATGTTGCGAGGGATAAATGGTATGTAATCCATGACCAAGAACTGCTATTGTTTTTAGATTATTTTTAAGTGCAGCAAGATGAGCCTGGTAATCTATTCCGTAAGCCAGGCCACTTACTATAACAGCATTTACATAAGCCTGTGAAATATCTTTTATTAATGTTTCACAGATCTCAACGCCATAGGAAGATGCACGCCGGGTGCCCACAATGCTAACAATTTTCATAGAATCAAAATAATTCTCTCCCCGGTAAAAAAGGATTAAAGGGGCATCAGGGCAATTCTTTAACCTTGTCGGATAATCGTCTGAATAAAAATCTAAAATTTTAATACCATTTTTTTTGCAGAATACGAGTTCATTTTCAGCTTTTTGTACCAGGTCACCTGAAACTGCTCTTTCTGCAAGGGTATTTCCAATGCCGGGAATTTTGGTCAACACCTGCATTTTCTCTTTGAATACAGCCGAAGCAGAACCTGTATGAATAATCAGCTTTCTTGCCGTAATTGATCCAATAGATGGGATCATAGTAAGTGCAAGAAGATATTTCATTTCCTCTTCCATAAAAAGTGAGTGCTTTTCTTCTTAATGGAAAAAATCAGGAAATCTCAGCGTTTTTGGTTAAAATTATTTTTTAAGATATTGGCTTAAAGAGCTTTTCAAGTCTTCACGGTCTTTTGAAGAAAGTCCGGTAAGAGAAATGGCAGGGTATTTAGCAACGCCTTTTCTTCCCTGTTGAAACAGGTATATCTTTTCTCCAAGGAAAGTCTTCTCAGTTTTAAACTTCAGGAATTTTTCCTTTGGAATAACAATGCTGTTTTTTTTCGATTTAAAAGCTCTGATGGGATAATACCTGAAAACGAGTTTATCCCCATGATCGGTATAGAAAATAAAATAGGGATTAAGCAAATGATGATAGGCTATAACTGCTAGATACAGTAACGAAATGATAATAATGAGATGAGCCCTTTGAAGTCCTATAAAGGGTTCATTGAAAAAATTTGAAAAAGAAAACACCAGAACAAGCGGTGTAAAAATCACGGTGGCAACAAATTTTTGTAACCAGATACGGTAGGTTTCTTTTTTATTTGCGAGTTTCATTTTTTATTTTTTTCTTCTTTTTAATTCCTTTTTTATCAGTGATAATTCACGGCCTGTTTGCCCTTTAACGGAGGTGTTTTCTTCTGCTCGCCTTGTTAAATAAGGCAGAACATGTTTCACCGGCCCATAGGGAACATATTTCGCCACATTGAATCCTGCATCGGCAAGATTGAAACTGATATTATCACTCATGCCATAAAGCTGTGAAAACCAGCAACGTTGATCATCAGGCTCAAGCTTATGTCTCTCCATAAGTTCTGTCAGTAAAATTGAGCTTTTTTCGTTGTGGGTACCATTGAAAATGGAAACAATATCAATGTTCTGTACAGAATAACCGAGTGCAAGATCATAATCCCTGTCTGTCGATTCTTTATCAGGCTGAATGGGATCCTTATAGCCTCTCTCTTTTGCTCTTTCCCTCTCTCTTTCCATATAGGCACCTCTGACAAATTTTGCCCCGAGGAAAAAGTTTTCTTTCCTGGCTCTTTCTATATCCCTTTTGAGAACACCCAGTCGGTCCCAGCGATACATCTGATAGGTATTGAAAACAATTGCTTTTTCCCGGTTATATTTTTGATGCATTTCGTATACCACCTGATCGATAAAATCCTGGTACCAGCTATCTTCCGCATCAATTAATATCGGCAAATCATAACTTGCTGCCCGCCGGCACATCTGGTTGACCCTGTCCCTGAATTTATTACCCTCTGCCTGAACTTCAGCAGGCAGATCCCTTCCACCCGAACTCAATTTTTCAAGTGCATCCGATCTAATAAAAGCTGTAGGTTTGAAAACTGCAAACGGTATATTTTTATTTTTACCGGCATAATCGATTGCGCTCAAGGTTTCCTCAAGAGCTTTCTGAATTTCCTCATCGCTTTCCTTTCCTTCAACAGAATAATCCAGTATTGATTTTACATTACCGCTGGCCAGTTTTTCTATCACTGTCGAACATTCATTAATTGATTCTCCTCCTACAAACTGACGATAAACGGTGGGTTTTACAATCCAGTTAACAGGCAGTCCGGACTTTGCCATAGTACTGATGACAGAATTTCCAAATCTTACCAGCCCCGGTCTTGAAATCAGCCTGAACATTAAATTGGCTCTGCGCAATTCTTCATTAGTTCTGACCTTAAAAGCGATTTTTGTATTTTCAATATTTATTTCTTTCATTTCTGCTTTTTTATCAAATTTTTTGAAAGAATACTCAAAAATAGTAAGATAAAATATCTATTTCCCTGAAAGCATCCTATGTTATGCAATATGTCTATTTAGTGTCTGTCCATAATGTCCGATATCTGTTTTAATTCTCCTGCCTGATTATGGCTTCTGCAGCATAAAAAAATGCAAAATATAGTAAATTATCTATTTTTGTAAAGCTAAATTCTTTATATGAAATTATTCATTCAAAATACAGCCAGTAGCATTCGTACACTGCCACAATTGCCTTCCTCGAAAAGTATCAGTAACCGATTGTTGATGATCTCGGCACTTTCGGGGAATAAAGTTCATCCAATAAATTTATCTGAAAGTGATGACACCAGGACCATGATCAGCCTGCTCCAGTCTAAAGATAAAATAAAAGATGCTGGTCATGCCGGCACCACAATGAGATTTCTGACTGCTTATTATGCTGCCGGTAATGAAGAAGTTATTCTTACCGGAACCGAAAGAATGAAAAACCGCCCCATCGGGAAACTTGTAAATGCATTGCAAGAGCTGGGAGCAACTATTAACTACCTGGAAAAAGAAGGCTATCCTCCACTTCAAATAAAAGGGAAAAAACTGGAAGGCAAACAAATAAAAATTGATTCGGGAATAAGCAGTCAATATATCAGTGCTCTTTTAATGATAGGCCCCTGCCTCAATGGAGGTCTTGAGCTTATTCTTAAAGGAGATACCATTTCTTACAGCTATATTGGAATGACCATCTCATTGATGCAGGAAGCAGGTGCCATAGTGGAAAAGGAAAATGACCTGATTCGGGTTAAAGATTCTTCCTATACCGAAAAAACAATAACAGCAGAAGCCGATTGGAGCAGTGCTTCATACTGGTTCATGATTGCCGGCCTTCATCCGGATGCAGAAATTACATTGAAAGGCCTGAATAAAAAAAGCTACCAGGGAGATTCCCAGATCATCGCAATGTTTGACAACCTGGGGGTAAGAACTTCTTTTAACCAAGAAGGACTGAAGCTGACGAGATCAGATGTAAGTTTAAACGAATTCCATTATGATTTCAGGAATAACCCTGACATGGTTCAAAGCTTCGCTCCTTATTGTATAGCAAAGAACATCCCCTTTTATTTCTCCGGATGCAGATCTTTGCGCATAAAGGAAACCGACAGGGTAAAGGCATTGTATAATGAACTTTTAAAATTCGGGGTGGAAATTTCTTTTTCTGGCGATGGTGACCTCATTTGGTGGGATGGAAAAACAAAACCAGACTGGAACAGAAAGGTGAAAATTGAAACCTATAAAGATCATCGCATGGCTCTGGGACTGGCTCCACTTTCAATCAAATCGAATCAACTGGTGATTGAAGATCCAGGGGTAGTTAGTAAATCTTACCCGGGATACTGGGAAGATCTTGAAAAAGCAGGTTTTAAAATAGAAAAACAACATTAATTCTGATGACTCAAAATAATCAAAAAAACTAATTGTTTCTTTTTTTCTTAAAAAACTCTTCCATTAACAGTCTGCATTCATTTTCCAAAATGCCATTCTGCACAACTGTTTTCGGATGTAAAACTTTTCCTTCAAGTAAGCTGAATCCGGCTTTGGGGTCTTTTGCCCCATAAACAAGTCTTCCAAGCTGTGCCCATCGTGTTGCCGAAGCGCACATGGCGCATGGTTCGAGCGTAACATAAAGGACGCAATCGGGTAAGTATTTTGCTCCAAGGAAATTAAATGCCGAAGTCATGGAGACCATTTCCGCATGTGCAGTGACATCCATTAAGGCTTCGGTCATATTATGTCCGCGGGCAATGATTTGATTATCAATCACAATTACAGCGCCTACCGGTATTTCATTTTCCTCCAAGGCTGTTTTTGCTTCTCTCAAAGCTTCGTTCATAAAAAATTCATCCGAAAACAGGGGATATTGCATAATTTTAAGTTTTATCCTGTTTTATCATTTCGATTCTTTATATTTTCGCATCTGAATTATAAAAAGGGAAAAAATAAATTATCTATCCCGGCAACAAAAATACAAAACCATGTACAGAACACACACTTGCGGAGAATTAAATATCAAGGATAAAGGAAAAAAAGTGACCCTGAGCGGATGGGTTCAGAAATCAAGGGATCTTGGCGGTCTTACTTTCGTTGATTTAAGAGACAGGTATGGGATCACACAACTGGCATTTAACATGGAAACCAACAAAGTTCTTTGCGAAAAAGCAAGAAAACTTGGTCGGGAGTATGTGGTTCAGGCAACAGGTAAGGTTGAAGAAAGAAGCAATAAAAACCTGAAGATCCCTACCGGTGAAATAGAAATCGTCGTCGAAGGACTGAATATACTGAGCGAATCTCAGGTTCCTCCTTTCACCATTGAAGCAGAAACCGATGGTGGAGAAGATCTCAGGATGAAATACCGTTATCTTGATCTGCGTCGTGCGGAAGTGAGAAAAAACCTTGAGCTGCGTCACCAGATGGCCCATGAAGTGAGGAAATATATGAGTGAGCAGGGTTTTCTGGAAGTCGAGACACCGGTTTTGATCAAATCCACACCTGAAGGTGCACGTGACTTTGTTGTACCGTCGAGAATGAATCCAAAGCAATTTTATGCATTGCCGCAGTCACCTCAGACTTTCAAACAGTTATTAATGGTGGCCGGCTTTGACAAATATTTTCAGATCGTAAAATGCTTTCGTGATGAAGACCTGCGTGCAGACCGGCAGCCGGAATTTACACAGATTGATTGTGAGATGTCTTTTGTTGACAGGGACGATGTACTTGGGGCTTTTGAAGGACTTGCCAAACACCTTTTCAAATCGGTACTGGATGTAGAAATCGACTATGAATTCCCGAAAATGCCTTACTGGGATGCAATGGAAAATTATGGTACGGATAAACCGGATACCCGTTTCGAAATGAAGATCCATGAACTGACTTCACTGGTTCAAAATAAAGGTTTCAAGGTATTTGACTCTGTGGAATATGTTGGAGGAATAAATGCAAAAGGATGCGCTGATTATTCCAGAAAACAGCTTGATGAACTCACAAAATGGGTACAAAGACCCCAGATAGGTGCCAAAGGCCTTGTATATGTGAAATATAACAGTGATGGCAGCTTTAAGTCTTCTGTTGATAAATTTTTCGATCAGGAAGCGCTTAAAGGTTGGGCAGAAATGCTGAAGGCTAAGCCCGGCGACCTGTTACTTATTCTTGCGGGGAACAGGTTCTCTACGCTTGAACAGCTCGGGGAATTAAGACTTGAAATGGCAAATCGACTGAATCTCAGGGATAAGAAAACATACAAGCCTTTGTGGGTTGTTGACTTCCCCCTCCTCGAATGGGACGAAGAAACAGAACGGTATTATGCCATGCATCATCCCTTCACATCACCCCTTGAAGAAGACATAGACTTACTCAATACAGATCCCGGAAAGGTGAGAGCAAAGGCTTATGACCTGGTTATTAACGGAGTTGAAATTGGCGGAGGGTCCATCAGGATCCATGACCGGAAACTTCAGCAGTTAATGTTTAAGCAGCTTGGGTTTACCGAAGAAGAAGCCCGTTCGCAATTTGGTTTTCTCATGAATGCTTTCCAATATGGCGCTCCACCGCATGGTGGCATTGCCTTTGGTTTTGACCGCTGGGTGTCATTATTCGCCGGACTTGATTCAATAAGGGATGTAATAGCATTTCCGAAGAACAATGCAGGCAGGGATGTAATGATCGATTCCCCTTCGAAGATCTCTGAAGAGCAACTCAAGGAACTTAAACTGGTAATTGTGCATGATGAAACTTAACATGTGTAACCCGAACCCTTGGAATGTCGTACTAAGGACTATCATTAAGGATTTATTAATTAACCTAAATTATCCTGAATTATGAAAAAAATTATCGTCCTTTTAACGATCATTTCACTCGGCATGGGGGTTACACAGGCACAGTTGAAAAGCAATGTAATAAAAACCAGCCTGGTTTCTCCTTTTATGAATACCTATGTACTGGCTTACGAAAGAGCTCTTAATGAAGACATGGGAGTCCAGCTTGGATTTTATTATACAGGAGCCGATGTTCTTAATGCAAATTTTTCTGGTTTCTCATTAACGCCTGAATTCAGGTACTACCTTTCGGAAGAAAAATCTGCTCCCAATGGAGCGTTCATAGCACCTTATTTACGATATCAGAGCTTTACAATTGATGAACAATCCGGCACAGCCTCTGCAACCTTAAACGGTATTGGCGGAGGACTTTTGATTGGAGTTCAACGAATATTTAAAGAAACAATATCTCTGAGCGCTTTTATCGGACCGGCATATATTTCTCCTTCTGTCGAATACGAAGACCCTGAAAATCGGTTTTTTGACAGGGGTGACGGAGGATTCTGGGCAAGGGCAGGAATAAACGTAGGTTTAGTGTTTTAATCAAACTCAAGATTTAACTGCCTGTCAAAAAGACTAAAAGATCTACGGTGCCAGTTACAGGTACCGTATTTTTTTATGCATTCCCGGTGTTCCAGGGTAGCATAGCCTTTGTTATTATACCAGTTATAATGAGGAAATTCAGCATGGATCTTCCTCATGAATTCGTCCCTGTATGTTTTGGCAAGAATGGATGCAGCAGCAATGGAATAAAATTTATCATCTCCTTTAATGATGCATATACCCGGGATGTTTTTGTAAGGTTTAAACCTGTTACCGTCAATAATAATGTGCTCGGGGACAGGGTTTAACTGATCGAGTGCCCGGTGCATGGCAAGGAAGGATGCATTGAGTATATTTATTTCGTCAATTTCTTCGTTACTCACAGAGGCTACAGCCCAATTAAGTGCTTTTTTTTCAATATCTAATCTCAGGAGATCTCTTTGTTCTTCATTCAGCATTTTGGAATCTCTGAGTAAAGGATGCCTGTATTTTGGAGGAAGCACTACGGCAGCAGCAAATACAGGTCCGGCAAGGCAGCCCCTGCCAGCCTCATCACAACCTGCTTCAATCACTCCCTTTTTATAAAACGACCTGAGTCTCATTCAATACTTTTTCAATACAATTCCATAATTTTTTAGCTGTTTTATCCCAACTGAAAAGTTCAAGCCTTTCAAAACCCTTTTTTATAAAGGACTGTCTTATATTTTCATCCGCGGCGATTAGCTTCATATGGTCTGAAACCTTTTCAATATCATCAGGATCAGCATATAAAACAGAATCGCCCCCTACTTCAGGTAAAGAGGTAACATTTGAGGCGATGACTGGAATACCACACTTCATTGCTTCTATAAGGGGTATTCCAAAACCTTCAAAGTAAGGAATAAAAGTCAAAGCCAGGGCTGACGCAAGAACATTATGCAACTCTTTCGCTTCCAGGCGTCCGGTAAAAATTACATCCTCCCGGAACCTCATTTTTTGCATGACATTTTCAATCGCCGAAGTTAAAAAAAACTTTTCTCCCACGATAAGCATTTTCACATTCTCATTCGACTTTTCTCTGAATAAATCGTATGCTGTCAATAGATTTGCTACGTTTTTCCTGGGGTGCAGGCTTCCCACAAATACAAAATATGGACAATCATCGCTCAGTTTTTTTCTATTCTGTTTAATTTTTTCATCAGGGAGAGGCCCGAAATTTTCATTTACACCATTGTAAACTACATCAATTTGCTTTCTATCTATGTTATAATTTTTCGCAATATCTCTTGCAGAATATTCGGATACTGTAGCGACTCTGGCAGCTTTTCTGGCAAATCGCGGAAAAAAATAATTATAATAAAACCGGGTAAAGACAGGCAAGTCTTCCGGCCGGTGAAAAAAATTTATATCGTGGATAACCGGGATTGATGGTACACTTGATCTTATGGGTATATACCCATCCGGGGACACAAAAAGATCAATCTTCTTCTTTTTTAGGAATTTCCTGACTGAAACCTCAAACCATAAATACCATAAAACAGGATGTCGTGCAGGCGGACGTAAAACCACAGGTCGAATATTTTCAGAAAAAATAAATTCCCTGTCATAAGACCGGTCAAAAAGAAAAAAGAATTCATGCTCAGGATGAGCCATTGTAATACGTTTCAGGGTTTCATAGCTGAACCACCCCATGCCATCCAGTCGGTTCTTAAGTAATAAGCGGGTATTTACGGCAATTCTCATCCACAATTTATTAAAAAACGGTTTAAAGATACAATCTTTGTGCTCACCCTTACAAATTATATTAATTTTGGGTTTAAATCCGGCAGAATTTTGAAAAAGAAATTTATCACCAATGCAGCCCTACTTATTATCCTGAACTTTGTGATAAAAGCTTTTTGGATGTTTGGGATTGACAGAACGGTTCAGAATATTGTCGGTGCAGAGGAATACGGTCTGTATTTTTCCCTGCTTAGCCTTTCAATTTTGCTAAATATTCTTCTGGATGCCGGCATTACAAGCTATAATAACCGTGAAATCGCAAGAGATCATTCTCTCCTTGACTCGAATATTTCCAGGATAATCCCCCTTAAAATTACATTATCTGTGGCTTATGCCATAGTTGTTTTCTCATTAGGTTTTTTTCTGAATTATTCAGCCAGGCAATTCAGCATGCTTTCTATACTTGTTATAAACCAATTTCTTCTTTCTTTCATATTATACCTGAGATCAAACATCAGTGGTTTACATCTTTTCAGAACAGATGCCCTTATGTCAGTTGCTGACCGGTTTTTTGTGATTATCATTTGCTCGGTCTTAATATGGGGGAATGTGACAAAAAGAGAATTCCAGATAGAATGGCTTGTTTATTCCCAAACAGTTGCCTATCTAGTATCGGCAATCATAATTCTCCTCCTGGTTTTGAAAAAAACAGGTCACATCAAGTTACATTTTGGAATAAAGAATGGGATAAGCATTCTAAAAGAAAGTTACCCTTTTGCAATTCTTATTCTTTTGATGTCGTTCTTCAATCGCTTTGACTCTGTGTTGCTTGAAAGAATGTTGGAAGACGGTAAACTCCAGGCAGGTATTTATGCACAGAGTTATCGTATCCTGGATGCTGTAAACATGTATGCCTTCCTTCTTGCAGGAATGTTACTTCCCATTTTTTCCCGAATGATCAGGTTTAATGAAAAAATCGGGGAAATGGTCAAACTATCATATTCTCTTGTCTTCGTCCCTGCTATTACCCTGGTTGCTGTTGCCTGGTTTTATAATTATCCTATTATAGATTTGCTATACGATGAGGAAATAGCCTATTCATCGGGGGTATTCAAAATATTGATCAGTGGTTATATTTTTATTTCATCCTCTTACATATTCGGGACCCTTCTCACGGCAAACCGAAGCTTGAAACAATTGAATACGCTTGCAGCAGTCACCGTTTTCATAAACCTTTCATTAAATCTGCTCCTGATTCCTGCCTATAAAGCCAAAGGGGCAGCCCTGGCAAGCATTACCTCCCAGGCTTTCTATGCTATTTCTCAGATAATTATCAGCAAAAGGATCCTGGATATCCGGTTAAATATTCATTTTATTGTAAGACTTTTATTCTTTGTCATCCTGGTTTTTGGATTTACCTGGATAAGCAAGACCTTTATCAGTTCATGGGGAATCGGCTTTTTTACTGCTTCATTTGCAAGCCTTGTTATAGCAACACTTTTAAAGATAATTACCCCTCGGGGAATTTATCGTATAATTAAATACGATGAATGATGTTTATATCTTGTTAATTCTTTAATGCGCCTATAACAAAGCTTTAGTCCATATATTCCGTATTTTTGGAAATAAATTTTTCTTATGGTGAAGGTCCGAAAAACAAAAGAAAAAGATTTATTACGAAAAAATCCTCAATCCATACTTTTCAATAACCGGGAAATGAAAGCCATTGAGGCATATTGTACAAAATACAAGGTGAAAAATAAAGCGAAATTTATGCGCGAAACCATTCTTTCTGAAATACTTAGAAAGTTTGACGAAGATTATCCCAGTTTGTTTGAATTTGAGAAGCCAAATATATTCGCAAAATAATATTCTCTTTTCTTTTTCAATTTGTATGACGATTTTGTTTATCTTTACATCCGAGAAAAGGTTTTAACATGCATATTGAAGGGACAAAGACAACACCAAGTATCTCCACCGGTGACGGTGTGTTTGAAATAAAGGGAAGATCCATTCCAGAAGATGCTTTTGAATTTTATTCTCCTTTATTGAGAGAAGTTCAAGCCTATATTGACGATCCTAACAGCAAAACAGAGATCCGTTTTCACCTTGAATACATCAACAGCGGATCAAAAAAATACATTACAAATTTCCTTGCCAAACTTAACGAGTTTTACCTGGAGGGAAACGATGTGATCATTTACTGGCATTTCGATTATGATGATGAATCAATGCAGGAGCTCGGAAATGACCTTCGTTCAATGATTCAGATCCCATTTCATATAATTGAGGTTAAATAGTATCTGTCCATAATGTCCGATATCTGCCCCGATGGCTATCGGGGTTGCAAAAATTTTAATTCCTCATATACAATAATTTTTGGAATGCTACTCCTCTTATAGATAATCAGGCATACATAAATCCAGGTACCGGTAAAACCTTAGGTTACATACCTGAATATCAATTTTCATAAAGATCATGGCATTGAAAATATAACTTTACCGTAGTTCCCTCACCTTCTTTACTTTCAATCTCTTTATTTTGTTTGTTCACTTTTTCGTTCTATAAATTCAATTCAATGGTTCTCTCCCTGACCATTTGTTCCAGATTCCTGTACATGAATTCAATTTCACTATGGAGCCTTTCTTTCTCTTTATATGCAAAAATCCACTGTCTGATAATTATCAATGCCTGAATAAAGACAAAAAACTGAATGGCAAAATGCATAATATAATTGCGTGTGAAAACAATTTTAGAATTATAAAATTAGAAGCCTCTCAAATTTGATGGCAAATGGATATTCTAAAGAGAAAATGTAATATCCATCTGAATTTTTGAACTTTTTTTTATACTTTGCATTTATACTAACAACACAAGTACCTAATTTTTGAAAAACATAATCCCATGAATGACTATTCTTTTAAAGCTTCCTTCAACATGACCGTTGAGTTTGTTACCGAGAACCTGGAACAATATACCTTCCCTAACATCCGAAAGCAAATTCAATCCATTGACATCAAAAATCCTATCCTCGCTGTATCGGTCAGGAAGGAAAATACTATAATAGGTCTGTGCATAGCGGAGTTTAATGACAGCCAGAATCATTCTGAAATTTTCTCTTTTTACCTTGATCCGGAATTCAGAAATAAGGGAATCGGCCAGGAACTGCTGAATAAAACAGAACAAATATTATCCCAGAAAGGATTTGAGGAGGTAAGGTCCTATTACTGGTCAAGCTGGGAAAGCTTCGAAGCAACAAAACATATTCTTGAAAATCAGGGATGGTCAGAACCTCAAAAACTCATGCATGTGTTTCGAACTGATATTGCACGCGTAAGTAATATTCCATGGCGGGAAAACGTGGTTTTGCCCGATGGTTACGAGATCATACCCTGGTCATGGGTTTCTCCGGACGAAAAAAAGGAAATACAGGAAGAACAGGAATTTATGCCATATTATCCTGAGTCTCTTTCTCCGTTTTATCATGAGGATAAACTGGCATATTATACCAGTCTTGCCTTAAAATACAAAGACAAAGTAGTGGGCTGGCTTTTAACCTACTGGAATAGCCCCACTACCATAGAATATAACAATGTTTTCATAAGACAAGATTTTCGTCTGGGCATGAAGATACCCTTAGAAATGATCCGCATTGCTTCCATGAAACAGGTAGAACAGAATGTTCCTGATATTCTATGGTCTGTGGGTGAAGAAAACACTCTTCTTGAGCAATACCTGGATAAAAAATTTGGAGATTATTCAGATAAGGCTACAATTTACAGATCATCGAAAGTATTAAATGCATGATTATTGGCGCTCTTGTGTTAGTTATATGGTTTCCTAAATAATGTTAATTTATGTGTACTGCAATGAAAAACCCTCTGAAACGATTGATTTCAGAGGGTTTCTAATATTGTATCAAATGACAATTACCGGAATGGTCCTATAATTTTCTTCTTCAAACAATAATGAAAAGTTTATTTTTCAACCTCAGCCTCAGGATTTTCTTTCTCCTTGGC
>CAZGTU010000074.1:0-9255 GCA_964528675.1 uncultured Bacteroidaceae bacterium | reverse complement strand
AATAATGAAAAGTTTATTTTTCAACCTCAGCCTCAGGATTTTCTTTCTCCTTGGCCTTATCATCTTTTGTGGCTTTCTTGAACTCCTTCATTCCCTGACCAATACCTTTCATAAGTTCAGGGATTTTTCTTCCACCAAAAAGAAGTACAACGATCAATACGATGATAATAATTTCAGTGGGGCCGAACATTCCTAATATCACGAGCGCTTCCATATTTTTAAATTTTGATATAAATTACTTTACAAAGTTAGAAAAAAAACTTAACCGAATGATTTTATGTGATTATTATTTAAAAAGGTTGATAATATCATTACCATTGGCGTAAACCAAAAGAGTAAGAAGTATTATCATCCCTGCGATCTGGGCATATTCAAGAAACTTTTCTCCCGGCTTTCTTCCGGACACCATTTCATAGACCAGAAAAGCCACATGACCTCCGTCAAGAGCGGGAATAGGTAAGATATTCATGATGGCGAGGATAATGGACAAAAAAGCGGTAAGGTTCCAGAAAGCCTGCCAGTCCCACGTTCCGGGGAAGATACTTCCAATTTTCAGAAATCCTCCTATTTCTTCATAAGCCTTAGTTTCCGGTTTAAATAAAAGCCTGAGCTGCTTCAGATAACTACTGATCATATCATATCCTTTGTTAACCCCTGCAGGAATGGATGCGAGCAAAGAATATTCCCTTGTTTCCAGGTCAAAGAACCTGCTGAGATTTAGATCTGCCATCACCCCTATGGTTGCATTTTCAGATACATTGGCCTGAACAGTCATGGTATCAGTTTCATTTCTGATCAGTGTAAGATTCACTTCCTCATTCTTAAAATCCTTTATTGCCGCTTTGAATTCGTCAAAATATTCTGTTTCAACACCATTAATGCCAATTATCCGGTCTCCTTCCCGTATCCCGGCTTCATAAGCAGAAGAATCCTGGGGACTGAATCCCGCAATGTAAAAAGGCATGCGGGGTAATATTGGCACATTGGTATCAGATTTTATCAAGCTGGCAATGGTATTTTCTGGTAAATCGATATTAACCAGTCTTCCATTTCTTTCCACCTGGACTGTATTTGCTTCATTCACTACAATATCATGCACAATTGAGCGATAATTGCCAACTTCATGACCATCGATGGAAACAATCTTATCTCCGTTTCGCAAACCCATTTCCATACCAACAGAATCTACCATAATACCGTACTTCATATTATTTACAGGCAGATAATTTTCACCCCATGTATATAATGTCATAGCATATATGGCCAGTGCAAAAATAAAATTCACGAGCACTCCGCCCAGCATGATCAATAGTCGCTGGTAGGATTTCTTAGACCTGAATTCATAGGGTTTAGGAGGCTGTTTGAGTTGCTCTTTATCCATTGATTCATCAATCATCCCGGAAATTTTAACATATCCTCCCAGTGGAAGCCATCCAACACCATATTCTGTTTCCCCGATTTTCTTTTTAAACAGGGAAAACCATGGATTAAAAAACAAATAGAACTTTTCAACTCTTGTATTAAAGAGACGGGCAAAAAGGAAATGGCCCATCTCATGCAGGATTATCAAGAGTGATAAACTTAATAAAAATTGTCCTGCCTTTACTAAAATTTCCATACTTAAAATATTATCTCTTCTGCAATTTTTCTTGCTTCTTTATCTGAATCACAAATTTCATTATAACCCGGATTATCAATAAACACAGATCTTTCAATCACCTTTTCAATAACTCCGGACATTTCCGGGAAACTGATCTTTTCCTTCAGGAATGCAGATACTGCTACTTCATTCGCTGCATTCATAACACAAGGCCAGTTCCCGCCTTTTTTCATAACCTCAAAAGAAATTGCAAGATTACGAAATTTTTTCAAATCGGGCGACTCAAAAGTCAAATTTACATTCCCCGAAAAGTCAAAACGGGGAAAATCGGATTTTATTCTTGAGGGATATGATAAAGCATACTGAATAGGCAATCTCATATCCGGTTCTCCCATCTGGGCCTTTATTGAACCATCGATAAACTGAACCATTGAGTGTACGATGGACTGAGGATGAATAACCACATCGATTCTTTCGGGAGGCAGGTCAAACAACCAGTGAGCCTCAATAGCTTCAAGACCTTTATTCATAAGGCTTGCAGAATCGATGGTTATTTTATTTCCCATACACCAGTTCGGATGATTAAGAGCATCTTTAACACTGGCATTTTGCATGAACTCCATAGATTTTTCACGAAAAGGTCCCCCAGAAGCTGTTAATATTATTTTTTCCACTTTATTCAACTCCTCCCCTACCAGGCATTGATAAATTGCAGAATGCTCTGAATCGACAGGAATGATCCACGCTTTATTTTCATTGGCCAGTTTCCTGATCATTTTACCGGCTACAACAAGGGTTTCCTTATTGGCCAGGGCGATGTGTTTTCCAGCCCTGATGGCATTGATGGTCGGCAGGAGTCCGGCAAACCCAACCATGGCTGTCACCACCATATGAATACTTTCAAGGTCTACAACATCCGCGATAGATTCCTTACCGGCGAAGACTTTTACCGGCAAATGCTTCAGATTCTCCCTTACGAAATCATATTTCTCGGGATTTCCAATCACCACAATATTAGGAACAAATTGCAGGGCCTGTTTTACAAGTAATTCAGCATTATTATTGGCAGTGATCACCTCAACACTGAATAGTTCGGGATGGTTCCCTATAACTTCCAGTGTCTGGGTACCGATTGAACCGGTAGATCCTAATATTGCGATTCCTTTTTTCAATGGAGGATAATTAATTGATTATGTAATAATTATAATGCAAATTCAAATAAAGATCAGAAAACAATGAAATCTTCAGGATTAAGGGGAACACCATTTTGCCAGATCTCAAAATGAAGATGAGGACCTGTAGTCAATTCTCCGGAATTCCCGATAATCGCAATAGCATCACCGGCTTTCACTCTCATTCCAACCTTTTTTAAGAGTTCTGCATTATGTTTATACACGGAGATTAAGTTATTATCGTGTTGAATTTGAAGAACATGTCCCGTTTCAAGTGTCCATGATGCCATGGTTACTGTTCCACCAAGCGTTGCTTTAACCACTTCATTGGGCCCGGCAACTATGTCGGTGCCAAAATGATTGTTCATAGGATTAAATGAATTGGTAACCATTCCCCTGACCGGAGAGAAAAAATGTAGTCGGTCCAGGCGGGCTACCTCATTATTAGCCAAGACCATTGGGATGCTGAGTTTTTCAGCCATTTCAACATCATGACGCAGGATGGAATCGGATACAGATCTTTGCATCTCAAGATTTGCAGGAGCAGAGGATTGGGTGGTCTCCACAATAAATTCCGGAGGCTTTTCCCCGGAAATTATAGCTTTCAGATTATCAAAATACTGATCCCTGTATTGGATTTCCATTTCAAGAGAATCCAGTCGAATCTTATTTTGGACGATATTATTTCTTATCTCAGCATCCGGATATCCCGGAATGAGTTCCCTTATTGGGGTATATGCTATCAAAGACCATACAATTGCAATCAGAAGTATAGCCATAGTTCCACCTACAGCGATTACATTCAGACGGGTAAGTCGCATAAAACCAACCTCTTTGAATGTACTGTCGTTTAACAATACAATCCTGTACTTATCTGTAAGCTTATGGATGAGTTTTTTCTTCTCTTTTTGTTCTTCCGCCATGATATAAATTTAATCTATAACTTTTACTTCCACGGATTCACTCTGCCAGAGTCCATGTTTTGTACATGTTGACATAGCAGTCAAGTTCATAGAGAGTTTCGGAATAAGGTAGAAATCCACTTCCACGTGTTCAGGTTGGTTTCCCAGCATACCGGGTGTAAAATGAGCCTCTGCAAGAAAAGTTTCCCTGTTCCAGAGTTGAATATAACTAATAAAATGATCCGGTTCATCCGGATGAGAATATTGATCACCAAGAGTAACTTTCACTTTGAATTTTTCTCCCCTTTTTGCTGTCTTCTCACAGACTATTCGTGGCGTATGCCTGTCAAAATAATCTTTCTTTACTTCTTTTTCTTCTTTGGTAATATCTATGGGTTTGAATACTCTGGGCATATAAGCAAAATAAAATAATTTAAACCATTCCTTAAGAGAATGCAATAAAACGAAATTTCGCGTAAAAATAAGATTTTTCTTTGAGAAATATATATTTACCACACATCATTAGGATTTCATAATCAGATGGGGAAAAAGGAGCAGAAGGGTCAGGAAGGATTGTCCGGTCCGAAATCAATCTCGATTTGTTTTGTTGACACCCTTTCTACGACCGGAAAATTAGACATAGTGGCACCCAGAAGCCTCACCCCATGCTTCCGGATAAGTGAAACAGGTAACAGTTCTTTCAATACCCGATCCAACTGATGAAAGGAATATGTTTCCTTTTGAGTCCGGCTCCTAGTAATTGTCCTGAAATCCGAAAAACGAAGTTTCAATGTCAGGGTCTTCCCAGTCTTCCTCTTCGCCTGGCAACGATTCCACATAATGTTCATCACTTCTTTTAACCGTTCTTCCACCTCCTGCATATCAAAAAGATCCCTGTCGTATGTCCGTTCGGCGCCGATAGATTTGCTTTCACGGAACGGAACAACCGGGCACTCATCGATGCCACGGACCACCTCATAGAAGTAGTTCCCTGTCTTACCGAAATACCGGATCAACTGGTCCCTTTCAAAAGCTTTCAGATCTCGTCCGCGGAAAATATTCAAGCGGTGCATTTTTTCTTCTGTCTTCTCCCCCACACCGAAGAACCGTTTGATTTCAAGTTCTTCCAGGAAGCGTTCCGCATCTTCGGGCTTAATGAGAAAGAATCCGTCCGGTTTGTCTATATCGGAGGCGATCTTTGCCAGGAATTTATTGTAGGACACACCTGCAGAGGCAATCAGGCTTTCACAACTCCGTATCTCTTTCTTGATCTCCATGGCAATGAGAGAAGCGGAAGGCGGCCCTTTCTTCGGATTCGTGACATCCAGATAGGCCTCATCCAGTGAAAGTGGCTCCACCAGGTCGGTGTATTCATGAAAGATATCGCTAATACTGGCGGAAACTTTCCGATATACTTCGAAACGGTGCGGCGTAACAATAAGGTGTGGACACTTCCTTAATGCGACAGCCATAGGCATGGCGGAGTGCACCCCGTATTTCCTTGCTTCATAACTGGCAGCAGCAACCACCGACCGAGGAGAACGGCTCCCGACAGCGAGGGGTTTACCCCTGAATTCAGGGAAATCTCTCTGTTCGACGGAAGCGAAAAATGAATCCATGTCGATGTGTATGATCTTTCTCATGGATGGAGTAGAAAACATCATTCATAAAAAATCGGCCCCTCAATCCCCAGAGGCAATCCCGCCCATATCCATGCCAGTAACATGGGTATACGAACCACTGCAAAGGCAATGGAGTAAGGAAGCATCATCGATATCAGAGTCCCGATTCCCACATTCTTTACATATTTCTGTGCAAAAACGATAACAAGAGGAAAGTAAGGTAAAAGTGGTGTCAGAATATTGGAATATGAATCGCCAATACGATAAGCTGCCTGAGTGGTTTCAGGAGAATAGCCCATTAGCATGAGCATGGGGACAAAAATAGGTGCCAGCAAGGCCCATTTGGCCGATGCACTCCCCATAATCAGGTTTACAAGCGATGAAACAATGATAAAGGCAATAAGCAAGGGTCCTCCGGTAAAACCAATCGCTTTCAATCCGTCTGAACCTTTAACAGCAAGCACACTACCAAGGTTTGACCAGTTAAAATAGGCCACAAACTGGGCGGCTACAAAGGCGATAACAATGTACATTCCCATGGTTGACATACTCTTGGCGGTCATTTCGGCCACATCTTTATCGTTTTTAATGGTTTTGGCAACTATTCCGTACACAAGTCCGGCAACGAAAAAGACGATAAACATTACAGGTACCAGTGAATCGTAGAAAGGATCTAAACTTCGAACTCCTGTTTCGGGATCCGGTTCACCGCGTAACAAACCATTCTCAGGAATGATAGTCATCATGAAAAGCATCAGGACAAAAAATGAAGCGATAAATGACCACAACAAAGCCTTCTTTTCCTGGCGGGTAATGGGTTTATCCTCTTCGATCTCCACATCAGAGTCAGGCTTATATTCACCCAATCTCGGAACCAGGATTTTTTCTGTAATCCAGGTGCCCGCAAGACCAACCAGGGGCACAGAAGCTGCCATTAAGTAATAATTCGACAGTGGATTCACCGTATAATCCGGGTCTATAATCTGAGCAGCGGGTTCGGTAAATGCTGCAATCATAGGATCAAGTCCGGTGGGTAATACATTTGCACCAAAACCACCCGACACGCCGGCAAAGGCAGCGGCAATACCTGCAAGCGGATGCCTGCCCATGCTCATAAATATTGCTCCTCCAAGGGGAATCAGGACTACATAACCTGCATCGGCAGCAACAGAACTAAGCATACCTGCAACTACAATGGAGAAAGTAATGATTGACCGGGGTACCCTGGAGACAAAGAGCCGCAGGCCCACCGAGATCATTCCGGTGTATTCGGCTACGCCAATTCCCAGCATCACAACAAGTACCAATCCCAGGGGCGGGAAATCGGCAAAGGTCTCCACCATCCTTGTGAAAATCATTTGGACTCCTTCCCGTGAGAGCAGGTTGACCACGTTAATTTTATCCACAGGGTTTCCTTCGGAATCGAGCAAACCTGCCTCTTTACCCGGATGATCGACAGATACACTGCCAAAAATCCAGGATAACAACAGGGTTATGCCCATTAAAATTGCGAAAAGAGTTACAGGATGGGGAAGTTTGTTACCAACAACTTCAACTTTATCGAGAATACGCTTAAAAATTCCGGATTTTGTCTTTTGCTTGCTGCTCATAAGAAAAATTTATTTTGATGAATTATAAATTTCAGATGGCAAAAATAGCAGGATTTTTCAATTTTCAGGGATTTTAGATGATTTGTAAAGAAAGGTTTAACAATTGTGGTATAGAAGTATATTAAATTTGAGGGGAAAATTAATCTGTAGACGTATTTTTATCCATATTGCATATTTGTCTGATCAAAATGTTTAACTTATTGGTTCAGGGTAGTATGAAATAGCATTTGCAATAAACTACTTACTATCTTTGGACTTACACATAAAAATTATTATTTTTGTGTAAAAAAATATAGGAGGCCTTACACATGGCTACAAATCTTGCTATCGATGATGGGCTTATTGAAGAAGCCAAATCTATTGGTAAACACCGGACAAAAAAGGGAGCTGTTACCGAAGCATTAAAGGAATATATACAGCGGAGGAAACAGTCTGAGATATTAAATCTCTTCCAGACGATAGAATATGATAAGGACTATGATTATAAAAAACAGAGAGAAGTAAAATGAAAGTCATTGTTGACACAAGTATATGGTCGTTAGCCTTAAGGAGGGGCAGGGTTGAGAAAAACATATATGTTGAAGAACTTATAGAACTTATAAAAGAACTTCGTGCACAACTTATCGGACCGGTTCGTCAGGAACTTCTTAATGGAATTAAATCGGAAAAACAATTCCGTTTACTGAGAAAAAGTCTAAGAGCATTTCAGGATCTAAGGCTTGAAACTGAAGATTACGAATTAGCTTCAGAATACTTCAATACAGCCAGGAAAAATGGGATTCAGGGATCGAACGCTGATTTCTTAATATGTGCTATTTCAACACGACATAAAATGCCAATTTTTACCATAGACAAGGATTTTCAAAATTTCCTTACAATACTTCCCATCGAGCTGCATCAGACCCGGTCAGGTCGTAGTTATAAGAGAAAATAAAGTAAATTTTTTAATATGTTATTTGTGCTCATTCCTGCCCGCCAAAGCGCAGGGCAAACTTATGGGAGGCGGGTGTGGATAATTGACTCAAAGAAATAATAGCCACGGGTTGAAACCCATGGCTATTATTGTCGGCGGCCCTCCCGTGCCGCGTGAATCCCAACGAATTCATTGGGCCCGACAAAACGCCTTACGATGGCTATCGATACAGACACTCATCAATTCACCGCGGGAGTAACAACAAATTTTCGAAACTCAACCGGTCCGTGATCACCCTGAATCATAATGGGTCCGGGTTCACCTTCATTACTGTCAAGTGAACCGCCTGTTATGCCCGGGATGGGACGGTTGGAAATCACTTCAATCCCATTATGGATTATCGTTACATGTCGCCCCACCAGGGTAATTTCGTAAGTTTGCCATTCTCCCGGTTCCCTGGCAGCATTAACCGCCGGTGCAATAAACCCATATATGCCGCCTATACTTACATCATCTGCTCTTCCTTTCGAATCTTCAATCTGGATTTCATAACGGCCACGAAGATAAATTCCGCTATTACTCCCTTCCGGATACCTGAATTCCATGCTGAGTTTAAAATCATCAAATTTTTGTGCGGTAATCAGGTTGCCTCCTTTTTCGGGGTTCACCAGGATACCATCTTCCATTTTAAATTTATTATTCTCCGGAATGATCCAATGGCCCATATTGTCAGTAAGCATATTAACAGGATTACCCCAGATAGGCGGTTCTTCTCTTTCTAAACTCGGTGCACGAACGCCGGTAAATTGGAGTTTATTTCCATCAAGAATTTTATATCCCGAGAGCTTGTCGTCTTCTAAAGTGAATTCAAAATAAATATCCTCAATATCCATCCACTGGGGCGGAATGGTAAAGTGATATTTATCCTTGTCGGCGTCGTAATGAACTTCAGAAATGGGTCGTGCACTTCCCTCGTAACCCACATAATAACCAACGAGCGTTGAAAATCCGGATAATTTAACCTGTAACCATCCCGGGAATCCCTCGGACGACATTAATCCATGCCTGAAAAGGCCGAGATTTTCCATTTGATCCTCTTCTATGCTTATGGTGAGATCCCATTTGCCGATCAGAGGAGAATCGCTTTCAACGCGTTGTGCCTGGGCAGCAGTAAAGCCAGCTACTGTAAAAACAAGTAGAAATAATATGGTTTTTAAATTTTTCATAGGATAGGTAATTTTTATTTAATATTTATGTCCTGTAGAAATGCAAATTTACATAAAAATGATAATAATACGAGTACTGATGGGTAGAGTGAAAAATAAAAAACCCGGAGAAATTCTCCGGGTCTTAGTAGCGGGGGCAGCGCTTGAACTATTGCATCTATTTAATTCTTGTTGAATCTCATTATTTATTAAATATCTGATTATCAATAT
>CAZGTU010000073.1:0-23420 GCA_964528675.1 uncultured Bacteroidaceae bacterium | reverse complement strand
TGTCATATGGCACAAAGGTAAGGGATATAACCCTGAAAGGGTTTAAACCCTTTCCCCCCATTTTTCGCTATGAATCAATACTTTAACCAAAATAAGCATTTTACGACCATTGCCCGCCGAAGCACAGGACTGCTCGAGAGTCACCTGCGGCAAAAACCTTAGGCTTGCGCATGAAGCTTTCTCCGGCGGCAGAAGCCTCTGGCGAAGGCCTCAGCGCAGGCGCATGATGACGGCTCGCAGGCAGGCCGCTAATCGACTGCCTCCTTCCCCTTTGTTCTTCCCCCCATTTCCCCTAACTTTGTAAAAAAAATACAGCCATGATAGTAACCTGCGTACATGTACACGTCAAACCCGAAGTAGTCGATCGCTTCATTGAAGCAACAATCGCCAATCACAAGGAATCGGTTAATGAACCGGGAAACCTGCGTTTCGACCTGGTCCGTGAGACCGAAAATTCAAATCGATTTATGCTTTACGAGGCTTATGAATCGGAGCAGGCAGCTGCCAACCACAAAAAGACGCCTCATTATCTGAAATGGAAAGAGGAAGTGGCCGATTTTATGGCCGAGCCGAGAAAAGGAGTAAGATATGATATCATTGAGCCAAAAGAGAAATCAAAATGGTAAAAGCATTCAGGTTTGCACGGCCACCGGAGATCCTTTTTAAAAATGGAAGTCTTTCGGATCTTCCGGAATTGATCAAAAGATTTGGTGATTCTGTCCTCTTAATTACAGGACGCGAATCCTTTATTTCATCCGGAAGGGGAAAGAAGCTCCTGGCATTGCTCGAAGAGCATAAAATATCTCATTTCAGAGTCTCTGTACCAGGTGAGCCATCTCCTTCAAATGTTGATGAGGCGGTAGAAACTTACCGGGAAAAGAATGTCAGGCTTGTGGTGGCTATTGGAGGGGGTAGTGTTCTGGATGCGGGTAAGGCGATATCTGCCATGCTTACCGTACAGGAATCGGTGAAGCATTACCTTGAAGGGGTTGGCGAGAAGGAGCATCCGGGAACAAAAATACCTTTTATTGCCATGCCAACCACTTCTGGAACCGGCAGTGAGGCTACCAAAAATGCCGTGATCTCAGAAATCGGCCCCAATGGTTTTAAAAAATCACTCCGCCATGATAATTTTGTCCCGGATATGGCCATTATCGATCCTGAACTCACCCTCGCCTGTCCGGCCACAATCACAGCTGCAAGCGGAATGGATTGTTTTACCCAGCTTACAGAAGCTTTTTTATCGGAAAAGGCTTCAGCATATACCGATGCCTTTGCCCGGGAGGGTCTTAAATCCATAAAATCTTCACTGGCAAAGGCGGTGAAAAACGGAGATGATATTGAAGCCCGCACCGGAATGTCCTATGCCGCTTTAAACTCAGGAATATGCCTGGCCAATGCAGGTCTGGGTACAGTGCATGGATTTGCATCAGTGATAGGCGGGAAATTTGATATTCCCCACGGACTGGTCTGTGGAACGCTTATGGCTCCGGCAAATCGCGTTACTGTCCGGGAACTCCGTTCCAAAGACCCTGAAAGTTATGCCTTGAAGAAATATACTGAATTAGGGAGGCTGTTTCTTGATAATGAAAGACAAACTGATGATTACTATATAGACGGATTCATTGATTATCTTTATAGTCTCACTAAGGATCTACAGGTGCCTGATTTAAAGACTTACGGTCTTCGTGAGGAAGATGTCAATGAAATTTCTGTTAAGGCAGGGAACAAAAATAATCCTTTCGAACTCAATAAAGAGAACCGTACGGAAATACTTGCAGAGAGGGTTATGCATGAAGGAAAATGAGGTGAAAATAATGTTCAATGAATCCCTGTTTCCAGGAGCGGCAGCGAACTGGAAACAGTGGATGAATTGAATCCCGAGCGACAGTCGAGGGATCTGTCAGGCAGAGAGGATAATGAGGTGAAGAGAATGAGGTAGAAGTGAGGAGACCAACCCGGAACATTGAGGGAGGCTTTATCGTATTGCGTTTTGGTTCTGAAGTCGAGAGACACACATGGGGGAAAATGCCAGTTACACTTTCTGAATACCCAGCTCGAAGCTTAATTGATTAAACCTTAAACCCTTCAACTCTCAACTCCCTCCCCCCATTATCAACACCATTTTGTTAAAAACTTCCACTCCCACAGCATGTTAGTTCCGTTGAAATTTCCGAACTTGTACTAAAATTTACAGTTATGCTTGGAACCCTGGAAAAAACCCCTCAGCTTGATATCTTCCGGGAACCTTTGAAGCACATTCTCCGGGAGGATGATGAACTTGTCCGTCTGGCGGGAATCATTGAGTGGGATCGGATTATTTCCTCCCTCAGTATTCATTATTCCCCAGATAAAGGACGAAAAGCCATACCCATAAGAAAACTTGCCGGCCTGCTTATTCTCAAAAAGATTTATGGTTGCAGCGATGAATCTGTTTTGAGTCAATATACCGGCAATCCTTCCTTTCAGCATTTTTGCGGTGAGGTGTATCCGCAAAACCGTCCACCAGCAAGTCGTTCGGACATGGTTAAATTTCGGGCCAGGATCGGGAAAAAGGGTATAGAGCTCATATTCTATCCTGAATTGATCAATCATATCACAGAATTAAGAAAGAAGTTTAAATTCGAATCTGAGCCGGATCATTCTACATGGAATTTCGGAGATTTATTGATGAAGCTTTTAAGGCTTGGTATCTGATAGATTTTCATGCTCCTTTTCATCTGAAACTCTTAAGTGCCGATAGCCGTATATTGATGAAATCATCATCTTATTAAAGAAACCGGTATTAATGAGCTGAAGTTGAAGTCAATTCTTATCATAGAAGATAATCTCGAGTTAAGAGATGAAATAGCAGAAATTCTGGAGTTTGCCGGTTACAGGGTATTTGAGACGGATAATGGATCATCAGGGGTGAAAATGGCAAAAACCATAAGTCCAGATTTGATATTATGCGATATTATGATTCCTGAAGGGGACGGGTTCGATGTTTTGGATCAGCTAAAAAAACATAATAATACAAGACTTACCCCCTTTATTTTCATTACCTCATTAACAGACCGTTCCAGTCTGAGAAATGGAATGGAACTGGGAGCGGATGACTTTCTTACCAAGCCTTTTACAGAAAAGGAACTTAAAAAGACTATTCATATGCGGCTGGAGAAACAGGAACAAATTAGAGCTGCAAGAGTTATTGACAACCTTGATATGGAATTGAAAAATACGCTCGCTGAACTGAATAAACAGATTAGCAGCCAGAAAGAATTTATAGAACAGATAACTGCCAATAAAGAGGAGTTAATCGGAAAATTGCATGATAGGGAAAGTGAGATTGAAAAATTGGCCATAAATTCAATCGAAACAACACGAACTCTTGAAGAGTTAAAAAATCAATTGCAAAAAGAATTATTATCCGGCAATTTATCGGCTCAACATCGAAGACAGGTACTCAATATGGTTCAAAAGATTGAAAGAACGAACCGAAAAAAAGATATCCTTCGTGAATTTCAGATAAGATTTAATAAACTCCACCCGGGTTACATTTCTCGGTTACTAAAAAAATACCCCGATCTTACACAGATGGAAATCATCATTACTTCGGCTATTCTTCTAAATCTCAATAGCAGTCAGATAGCTTCACTTCTGCATATCTCCCCGGATAGTGTAAGAAAATATCGTTATCGTATCAAAAAGAAGTTTGGCTTGTCAAAGGAAGAAAAGCTGATGTATTTTATTCATACTTTCTGTTCGGATAATGGTTAATTCCTGTTTTAGAGGGGCAAAAAATCAATTTGCAACTAACTTAGAATTTTGGCTTCCTTTTTAGACAGTCTTTCCTTTATTATCACGTCCACATTTTGTCCACACTCGAATATTGTCCTTTCATTGATTTTTTTTATGAAAGCAAAATCAATCCATTGAGAAGTTCCATTCATCAAATGCTCTTATAGACCCGCAGAAGAGATAATAATTTCGCACTGACAAGTAATTATTAATTTTTTAAACATTTATTAGTTATGAAAAAGATTTTTTTTCTTTTGATCACGGGCCTTGCTGGAGTGCCAGTAATGGCTCAAAACACTGCTGCTGTTGAGCAGAAAGGCGAACAGAATTTCTCTGAAGTTGAGCAGGATGGTTACAACAATGCTTCAGTAACCAAACAAAACGGAGAAGCCAATGAGGTGTTTATTCTCCAGGCAGGTGAAGCAAATGTGAACGAAATCAGGCAAATGAGTGGCGATGAAGCTGAGAGTCCTTCGGATCAAAATTCCCATTATTTGTTCCAGAATGGTGTGGAAAATGAAAGTAGACTTATTCAGGGGCTGGGAGGTAACTCTGAAGCTCGTGTAAGACAGGTTGGTGAGGGTAATATACTTACAGGACCGGTGAATTATGCCCATGAAAATGAAAGCGATTTTGCAGTTCAGGCTTGGAATTCATCCTTATGGCTTGATCAAGTTGGAAGTGACAATATCACAGGTCTGGAACAAACTGCCGGGTTCAGTCGGGCTGAAATCTCCCAAAGCGGACAAGAAAACATTGTGGATCTTGTACAAAGTGCTTCATATATTGAGGATGCTGTTGAAGTAAAAGGTCTCGGAAAAGGAAAAGGAAATGGTGACGAGGGCGATGATTTAGCCTATGGCAATGATGCATATGTAATGCAACATGGATCTGGCAACAAAACGGCTGTATATCAGGTGGGAGACTATTACGGACCGGTTTCCAATGAAGCGCGGGTAAGTATTTTCGGAGAAGATAATACTACCTCTACCATACAGTCAGGCAGTTTTAATGAGTCGGATATTCTTGTAGAAGGAGAAATGAACAAAGTTACAGTTTCACAACTTGGTTATTCTCATTATGCTGATGTGCATCAGATTGGAACAGCTAATACTGCTATTGTCAGACAAACAGATTTTGGCGGATTATTTAAGTAAGCTTTAAAAACATAAAATTAATGTGTTGTACATTTTTATTTCATCCGGTAAAATGTACAACACGTTTAAGGCTTAACGTTGAAAAGTGAATTGCAAAGCTCAGATATGTTAAAACGGATATTAGTATTTCTTTTCTTAAGTGGTGTGTATATTATATCATCTGGGCAAAAGGATAGTATGATAAATACAAAGGATACCCTGAAACTAAAAGCAGTTCCGGAAAGTCTGCAGGATTTTATGGAAGAACTCATTAAGACAAACTCAAAAAAGAGCGAAGAAAATCCTGATATAGAAATTGATGGCTTGATAATAGATCAAACTAAAACAAAATCTGGCAGGGATTTCTTAGACTTTTTCATAAGCAAGTGGGAAGCTCCTTCATATAAGCAAAATTTTACGCTCTATATTGATGAGATCCCTTACAGGTTAAGAACTACCCGGATAGTTATAAAATTGAATGAAACCACTGTTTTTAAGTCATTCCTTCAACCCAGGATAGATATCATAGAGCAGATCGCTATCCAGGCAGTGTCCCAGACTGAATATTACCTGCTGAATTATGAAGAAATGATGAAGCAGCTCGAAGGAGCGGATCAGGAAGGAACCGGTATATTTTAACTATAAAAAATTTATTATAATGAGACATCTGGTAATTAACTCAATAAGTCTGTTAATATTAATTGTAAGTAATGTCGATGCACAGGATTTTGTATTTACACCTAAAAATCCCGCTTTTGGAGGAAGTTACCTCAATTACAACTGGATGCTTGCTTCAGCTCAAGCCCAGGATACTTATAAAGCTCCCTCATCATCAGATCAGTTTTCCTATTCCCGTGATCCCGCTCAGGACTTTGCGGAAAGCCTTAACCGGCAAATTTTAAGCCGCTTATCACGTGAAATCGTTTCCAGGCAATTCGGGGAAGAAGCTCTCGAGGAAGGAAGTTATGTACTTGGAGATTATCACATCGACATAGGAAATACTTCCGAAGGAATTAATATTACCATAGTCGATAATGAAAGTGGATCGACTACCTCCGTTTCGGTCCCTTATTTTTAATTTGAATGATGTGATGAAGAATTATATTTTCAAAGCAAAAGCTTTAATAGCTTTTACTATATTATTGTTCTATTTATTAATCAACTCATGCAGTCCGATATTTCATCAGTCTCTGGGTAGAAGTAAAGCGAGACTCGGATCTGAAACCCCGGTGAAAAAAGAAATTATGGCATTGCCTGCGCCAAAGGAAAAAATTGTGGTAGGTGTTTACAAGTTCCGTGACCAAACCGGGCAGTATAAGCCTTCAGAAACGGGAGCCAGTTGGTCGACTGCGGTAACTCAGGGTGCAACGAATATCCTTATCCGTGCCCTTGAGGAATCGGGATGGTTTATTCCTATAGAAAGAGAAAACATAAATAATTTGTTGAATGAAAGAAAAATCATCAGGGCTAGCCGGGAACAATACAGTGGAAATAATAACTCAGTGCTTCCTCCGCTACTCTTCGCAGGGATTTTAATTGAAGGAGGGATTACTTCTTACGAAACAAATGTTTATACAGGAGGGGCAGGAGTTCGCTATTTCGGGACAGATGCTTCTGCTCAGTACCGCGAAGACCGGGTAAGTATATATCTGAGAGCGGTATCGACGAGCAATGGGAAAATCCTGAAAACCGTATACACAACCAAATCCATTTTATCCCAGGAAGTATCAATGGGTGTCTTTCGTTATGTGAAATTTAAGCGGTTATTGGAGGCAGAGACCGGGTACACCTTTAATGAACCCACAGATATGGCCGTGACAGAGGCTATTGAAAAAGCTATTTACTCTCTTGTTATTGAGGGTGTTCTCGAGGGGTTATGGTCGATGGAAAACTCTGAAATGGCAGAATCAAAATTATTTGAGGAATACCTGGATGAGAAGGAAGATAATCTTTCAAGCGATTACATTGGACGTAAATATTATGAGGAAAATCGGGGAAGATTCTTTTTAGGTTTCAATGCATTTGGACAGCGCTATAATGGAGATTACACATCGGGAGAACTGAGTCCGGGAAGTGATGGTGAGCTGGGAATTTCTTTGAACAGTTCATTTACACTCAACGCCGGTTATGGCCCGGGAATAATAAATATCCGGGATGTTTATGACGGTTTGGATTACAGGGGTAAACTTGAGTTATCCTTTCTGCTGAATCCGTATCAGAGATATTCTCCTTACCTGAAAGCCGGGATAGGAACTTTCTATAACCCGGGTTGGCAAACCGCTCTTTCAGATAATGAATTCATTCCTTTTATCTCATTTGGTGCAGGTGGGGAGTACTTATTGAGTAAGTCTGTCTCCATAAAGGGAGGAGGGTTTTTTATGCCCGCTCTCAGCGATAATTTCGATGGAGAAATTTATGGAAATTATAATGATAATTTTTGGGGATTAGAAATGGGAATCAGGTTTTACTTTTTAAAAACTAAATAATGAAAGCAATAAATTGGGTTATTTATATTTTACTTTTCAGCATTTTTTCAGGATGTGAAGAAAACAAAATAGATATTGAAAGATTTGGATCATTATCGGGTCTGGTCCTTAATGGCGAGGATTATAGTCCCTTACAGGGTGTTTTGATATCTACGAATCCTTCAAGTACAACTGTTTTAACTGACAGTATGGGAAGGTTCAGTCTTGATAAGGTCGGAACCGGTGAAGTCACCATTAATTCGAGGAAACCAAATTTTTTGAGTTCGACTGTAAGTGTGGCTATTTATGACGGGGAGAAAACCGAGCTCACGGTTTTCCTTTTGGAGGATCAAAATAATGTTGGTTCTGTAATTATTTATGAACCCGTACCAGGCAATGGTGCTGTGGATCAGAAAACTTCATTTAGTTTTCAATGGGGGGTAGACAGAGAAAATACGTCCAGGCAGATCGAATATAATGTTTATTACTTTGAAGCCGGGTCAACTGTTCAACAGTTGGCAGGTGAAAATCTTAGGACTCGAGAGGTTGTTGTTGATGATTTAAAATATGCAACTACCTACTATTGGTATGTAGTGGCAAAATACGAGGGATCAAGGGTGGCCTACAGTCCTACATGGTCATTCAAGACTGAAATGCAGGGTAAATAGAGCTTCCGTAGAGTGGTATTAGCCTTAATAAATTTGCTCATCAGGTTAAATCAAGCCCTAATTTTTCGGATCTGTTCAATAATTTCAGGAAAGCTTGAAAGGTTCTCCGTGATGGAATCCAAATCTATGACTTCGACATCATGAATTAAACGATTTGCATAGGCCTTTAGAAAATGAAACTCATATTCTTCTCCGGTTTTTTTGAGTTCTTCTGCAAATGATTTAATCCTGAAAAGGACGAGAGAATCTTTAACCTTGTTCCATGAATTTAGATGATATTCCTGTAATTTGTGTGCTATTTCGGGTAATTTATTCAGTAATTCTTTGGAGAGATTTTCTGATGACAAAACATGTTCGGGTTCAAGGGGTTCTTTCCTTTTTCCTTCATGGTATTTTAAGTATTTCATTAATTCACAGATTAGGGTATTTTTTCGGACCGGTTTATAAAGAGTGCCTGCGAAATTTTCAGGCAAAGGAACACCTGGCCGGAAAGAAACGGATGCTGTGAAGGCGATGATAGGAATATCTTTCAAATCGGACTGTTTTTTAATTCTTTTGGCTACTTCATAACCATCAAGGCCGGGCATGCGAATATCAAGGAAAATCACGTCGGGCCGGGTATGTTTCATTACTTCAAAGGCCATTTCACCATTTTCTGCCGATAATACCTTCACTTCGGTATCTTTTAGTAAGGAAGATACGACCTCAATGTTTGAGCTTACATCATCCACTACAAGAATCGCAGAATCTTGAAAAACCAGATCAATGGGCTGGTCATTATTGTTATATGGAATATTTTTTAGCTTGCATACCTTTACATCAGATAAGGTTAATTTGAATGAGGAACCCTTTCCGAGCTTACTTTTTACTGTAATTCTACCTCCCATTTTTCCTGCCAGCCTCCGGGAAATTGCAAGGCCCAGGCCTGCTCCGTCGTATTTTTTTGTGGAGTGTCCTGACTGTTGATGAAAAGATTCAAATATTTTGTCCTGCTGATCTTCCGGAATTCCAATCCCTGAATCAACAACTTCGATTTCTAATTCCCCCTTATTCGGATCGGAAGGTCTGAAGTGGGTGTTGATATTAATGTACCCTTTCTCAGTAAATTTTGTTGCATTTCCTGCAAGATTGAAAATAATTTGTTTAATCCGGATCTCATCCAACATAAGACATCCCGGAACAGTTTCATTTACCACTATTGAAAGTGCTACATCTTTCTTGCGTGCTTTTTCCAGAAACAATATCTTGACTTCATTCATTATAGTATCTATATCAACCGGTTGGGAAGTTAGTTCCATCCGGTCAGCTTCAATTTTTGAAAGATCGAGTATGTCATTTAAAAGGGAAAGTAATATATTTCCACTTTTGAGCACGGATTTCAGCATTTTTTTGTGCTCATTATCACTAATCCTGTAATAAAGGGCTTCGCTGAAACCCAGGATAGCATTCATGGGAGTGCGAATTTCATGACTCATGTTTGCAAGAAATTCACTTTTCGCATTATTTGCCATCTCTGCTTTCCTTTTTTCTTCCACCAGGTTTTTTTCCAGCCTTTCTCTTCCCCTTACATTTACAAGCATTTCTGAAAATACGGTAAGAAGGATCTCCTCTTTTTCCGTATAATTATGGTGTTTTCTGACCGAGTCGAATCCGATAAAACCGATACATTTACCCCTCTCCATCATAGGAATTGTCATCAGGCTTTTTACCTCCTGGGGTTCGAGTATCTGCCGTACTCCGTCTTCTTCATCGAGACTAAAAACATCCGGGATGTGCATGGTTTTTCCCTGTTTATGAGCATCTATCCACCAGGGTATCATGCTTAGCGGGACTTCCTGAAGTTCCTGTATCTGAGGGCTGATCCCTTTATGACACCATTCGTATGTATTATTGCAAACCTGTTTCTTCCAATCATAATCAAATATGTAGGAGCGGTCTGCCTGGACAAATTTCCCAAGTTCGGCAAGTGAACTGTTTATAGCTGTTTCAATATCAGAAAGAGGTACATTAATATAGTCGGATGCAATTTTTATGAGAATGGTTTGAAGATTACTCTGAGAAAGCAGTTTTTTTCTTGATTGAATCTGTTCAGTGACATCTCTTATGAATACAAATACTTTCTCCTCTGCAAGCGGAACAATCCTGGCATTATAATTTCGATTCTTTTTCTTTACAGAAAGTGTATAAACTATCTCTTCGGTAGATTTCCCTTGAAAAGAATCAGAAATTGCTTTTTCAAACTTTTTCCCCACATGGGAAGGCAACAATTCATAATATTTCTTGCCGATAAATTGTTCAGGCTTAATAAAGAGCTCATTATCTTCTGCTTTAAAATCAAGGAAGGTACCTTCTTTGTCAAGAACAAATAGGGAATCCGGGATGTTTTTCACAAGTGTACGATAATAATCTTCCCGCTCCCGAAGTTTTCGCTCGGCCATCTTTCGATCTGAGATGTCTCTGCTGATTCCGATAATCGCTTTTTTATTCTGCCAAAAGCCTTTTGAAACTTTTGTCTCTACCGGAATTTCTATACCTTCTTTCGTTTCGAGAGGGATCGTGCATAGGTTTGTTTTTCCTTCTAAGATTTTTTCAAGTGCTTGCCGGGTTTCTTCATGTTTTGAAGAGGGATGTAATTCAAGTATACTTTTCCCCTTTAATTCTTCTTCAGAATATCCCAGTCTTTCATAAACAATGGTATTTGTTCGGATTATCCTGCCCTCAATGTCCAGTATGAAAATGAAGTCCTCAATAGTATTAAAAAGAATATCCATGTCCTGTTTCTCCTGATCCAAGATTCCCTCATTTCTCATACTTGTTTCAAATTTCTTTACCCCTTTATTATTGCTCATTTCATTCTCGCGGTTTTTTGTTGATGATATTATATGCAAGCGGATGGAATGCATCCCTCTGAATCACATTTTTTCCTCACATCACTTTCAGAGATACGCCCGGTTTTCATCATTTGTTACAAAGCTTCCATGAAGGGTTAAAAGATATTTTGGAATAGCTCGAAATTGATGACAGATGTTTTCAATTATTGAAATAATTTCTAAGATTTGTCATATAGTTTCAGAAGAAACAACTTTTTATCTTGTTCAATATAATTTTGCAATGAAATATAAAGAGTATTCCCGGGAACTGGAGCAGAAGATCAAAGATCAGATCAATGATATTGTCAGGCTTTCCAATCTGAATAAGGCCATTGTCAGCAATGTAGGAATGGCACTGATAACCACCAATAAGAAAGGGATTATTAAAACTTTCAATATTGAAGCCGGAAAACTGACAGGATATGGTCCGAAAGAAGTGGTGGATAAATTTTCAGTTTTGAAACTTTTTAAAACAAATGAACTTGAAGCGCGATCAATTTGTGCAGAGAAAGATGTAAAATCAGGTGTGCAAATCAATTCTGAAGGAATCAGAAAATTAACAGAATATTCAGGTGGTAAATCAGGGGAATGGAGTTTTTTGAGAAAAAATGGAGAAGAAATACCTGTAATGCTGTCAGTTACTACCATTCCCGATTCTAATAGGGAGACCACAGGATTTATTCTTTCTGCTATGGATATAAGCCACCAGAAGGAGCTTGAAACATCCTTGCAGGAATCACTTAAAAAAGAAAAGGAGCTGAACCAGATGAAATCCCGTTTTGTATCCACTGCTTCACATGAGCTCCGAACACCCCTTGCTACCATGTTACTGGCTTCAGAATCATTGCTTAATCACAGGGATAAGCTTTCCGGGGAAAGACAGGAGGAAAAGCTCAGAAAAATACATCAGCAATTGAGGCACCTGTCGAAGATTGTGGATAATATCCTTGAGCTGTCAAAAATTGAAAGCGGTAAAATTGAATTTAATCCGGAAGAAACCGATTTAATAAGATTATGTGCCCAGGTTATTGATAAATATAATGATATGGAAGAAGTTCAGGGAGATATAAAGCTTATTTCACCGGAGAGGAAAATTATAATGAATCTTGACAGGACCTTGATTGCTTCAGCGCTGGACAACTTATTGTCAAATGCAGTTAAATATTCGGCAGGAAGGTCCGGGATTAAGCTGGAACTTAAAAAAGCTGAGAATAAAATCAGCATCCTGGTTTCTGATCGGGGAATAGGAATCCCTAAGGAAGATCAGCAACATATATTTTCACCCTTTTTCAGATCATCGAATACAGGGTTAATCAATGGGAATGGATTAGGCCTCAGCATTGTAAAAGAATCGGTAAGGTTGCATAAGGGGGAAATAAGTTTTACTTCTGAAGTGGAGCAGGGTACAACATTCCGGTTGGATTTACCTGCAGATGATCACTAAATAGAGTCTGTCAACAACGCAGATATCGGACATTATGGACAGACACTAAATAACTTTTCATAATGATGTCATGAGTTAACCAATTTCTGTTTATTGTTGAAAAAGGGCATTTCGGATAGTTTTTTTATACTCTGGTCAAGGAATTCGAGTTCTTACCGGATATTTCTAAACTCTGCTGTCTGAAAAACGTAAAAAAAAGCAGATCTAATAGATAAGCGGAAAACCAGAGAATATCGTTCAGACTTCCTCAGGAAAGTGGAGACTCATTTATTTTTTAGATTGATCCGTCCGGTTTTGATGTAATTTCTGTCAAAATATAGGTACAGGAATGAATTATATGCTGAAATGATATTCTGGTTGTCCGGCACCAGTTTAATTTAATTTTATTTTCTATGAAGAATCAGGATATTACGATTTTATGTGTTGATGATAATACAAAGAACCTTGAAGTGATAAGTACAATTCTCAATGAGCAGGGTTTTATGATTGCTCTTGCAAGATCAGGAGAAGATGCCCTCAATGTGGTTAATAATGAAGCTATAGATCTAATTCTTCTTGATATCATGATGCCTGGAAAATTAGATGGATTTGAGGTTTGCAAGATTTTGAAAGAAGATTCCGAAACAAAAGATATTCCAGTCTTATTTATTACCGCCCGTACAGAAGTGGATGATATAGTAAAGGGCTTCAATACTGGTGGTAGTGATTACATTACCAAGCCCTTTCAGAAGGAAGAATTACTGGCACGGGTAAAAACTCATCTAAAGCTTAGCATCCTCATGAACCAGCTTCACTATCGTGTAGACACCCTTGAAAAGTCAAGGTATGAATTGATGAGTTGGTTACATGATCTGTCGAAGACAGTGAGGTGAGGATAATGAGGGGAAGAGAATGAGGTGAAGATAATGAAAGATAATGGGGGAGGGAGGGAGAGGAGTAGAGACTAAACCCTAACACTCGCCCCTCCACCTTAAACTTTCAACCTTAAACCCTTTCAACCTTCAACCTTAAAACCCTTCACCATTCTCCTAAGCCTCACTCTCCGCCGGCTCACCCTCAATCTTACCGCGTGTGCTCGCTCTGAAGGGCATGTAGAGAGGACAGGTGCCGAATATACTGGTAAGTAAAAATATTCCTGCAAGTACCAGTAAGATGATACCCCATGTACCGGTAATCACATCAGTAAAGAAAAGAATAACAATTGCGGCAGCGATTATCACCCGGATAATACGATCTGCAGAGCCCATGTTTTTTTTCATATGACTGAATTTTAAGGTTTGTTTTAGGATTCTCAATTTATGAAAATTAATTCAATAATGACAAAAAAACTACCAATCTTATTGACTCTTGTCAACTGTTTACTTTTTTAATGGGTTTTCATAACAGGGAATAAAAATTGATACCCGGCTTCAATAAAATAATAATCCAATACTTTTCATTTCTCTGCATCTAATCTGTATTTTTGCCTTTTAAATAATTATGAAAAAGGGCAAAATATTAGTAATCGATGATGAAGAACAACTTCGAAAGGCACTTTCAAGAATTATCGAGCTTGAAGGTTACGAAGTTTATCAGGCAGAAACTGCATCACAAGGACTTAAAATGTTTGAGAGGGAAAATGATTTTTCCCTCGTAATTTGTGACGTTAAATTACCTGATATTAATGGACTGGAAGTACTTAAGAAAATTAAATCGAAAAACACTTATGCTGAAGTCATCCTTATTACGGCTTACGGTACAATCCATGACGGTGTTTTTGCCATGAAACAGGAAGCTTTTGACTATATAACCAAAGGTGACGGGGATGAACAAATATTGGTAACGGTGGAAAAGGCCGTAGAAAAAGCCCGGATGCAAAGGCGAATTCTGGAATTGGAGGATAAACTTGAAACCCGCTACAGCTTCGACAAAATAATTGGGAAATCTCAAATCATTAAAGATGCTATTAATCTGGCAGAGAAGGTTGCCCCGACAGATTCGACTGTTTTACTGGAAGGTGAAACAGGAACAGGCAAAGAACTCTTTGCTCAATCTATACATAATGCAAGTTTGAGAAAGAATAAGCCATTTGTTGCAATCAATTGCAGTGCATTTCCCAAAGAGTTGTTGGAATCAGAAATATTTGGCCATAGAAGAGGAGCCTTTACCGGTGCAAATCTGGATAAGAAGGGATTGTTTGAAGAAGCCAATGGAGGTACGTTGTTTCTTGATGAGATAGGAGATATGTATCCTGACTTGCAAGCTAAATTATTAAGGGTGCTGGAAGAACAAACATTTACTAAAATCGGTGATACAAAACCCATTAGAGTTAATGTAAGAATTATTGCAGCTACGAATAGAAATCTGCTGGAAGAAGCCCGGAAGGAAAATTTCAGAAACGATTTGTATTACAGGTTATCGACATTCAAAATTCAAATGCCGGCATTAAGAGATAGAAAGGAGGATATTCCCTTGCTGGTTGAGAGTTTCATCAAAATTTATTCCAGTAAGACCAATAAAAAAATTTTTGCCATCACTCCTGAATTTTACGAAAGCCTGGCTTCTTTTAACTGGCCCGGTAACACACGCGAATTAAAGAATGTTGTGGAACGTGCTGTAATTCTGGCCGAAAATGGAAACATAACTCATGACTTACTTCCCATTGAAGTACTTTTTCCCGGTGAAAGCATAATATCGGAAAATTACAGAACCCTTGAAGAAATGGAAAAGGTTCATATTCAGAAAATGTTGATATATACAAAGGGTAATAAAACGAAGACTGCCGAAAAGCTTGGTATCGGAGTACCTACTCTTTATCGAAAACTCGAACAATACGGATTAAAGTAATCACCCTTCTGTTTTAGAATATCACCCTTTCAAAACAGAAAGCATTTTCAATTTCAGCTTCTTAGTTAGTAAATACTTGGCGATTTTTAAACTACTAACTATCAATTGAATAAATCGGAAAAAAATACTAAGAGACTTCTTCTGGTATAGCCTTTGGTTACTTTAAAACAAATCTTCTGATATGGAATCACAGATAGTACCCGTTTTGCTCATTATTGTCATTATAGCTGCTTTGTATTTCGTTGGTTGTATCGCAATTAACATGCTTGACGGAATAATAAAACAAAAAAACAACAGACCATATTAAAATGATGCCTTAATTTGCTTTCATATTAGAATAAAGATGATACGTATAAACCTGAAAAGCAAATTATTTCTTGGATTTGGCTTCCTGTTTTTCATGATAGTCCTGATATGGATCATTGGCGGATATTTTATTTATGATTTGTCCAATCGTTCCGCCGCCATGCTCAGGGAAAATTATCAAACTGTTGAATCCACCAAATTTCTGTTACAGTCGATTGATGAAATTAAAAATCAGCAATTGAAATTATTTTTTGGTGAAAACCGAATGTTTGATGACAGTGTTTTTTTTCAAAATCATGAAATTTTCCGGGAGCACTTGATTGCTGTTGAAAATAATATCACCGAAGAGGGAGAAAAAGCTGTTATCGAACAGTTGAAAAATAATTATCTGCAATACACAAAATCATTTGAAGAACTAAGGAAAAATAATAAAGTTGATACAAGCTTTTTTTTCAAGGAATTAATTCCTGAATATCGAATTACGAGAAATCTCATCGTGAGCTTATGGGATATGAACATGAATGCCATCAGTTATAAGAATACCCTTCTGAAGAGTACTGCTCACAGGGCATTTGTATTTATTTCCATTATTGGTACAATCTGTTTTATTATATCAGCCCTGTTTTTATTCCGCTATCCTCAAAATATAGCCCGTCCTATTGGTGAGCTGAACCGGGGAATTACTGAAATAGCGAACAGGAATTACACCAAAAGACTAAATTTTCAATCCAATGATGAGCTGGGTGAGCTTGCCAGGGCTTTCAATACAATGGCAGCCAAATTAGATGAATATGAACATAGTAACCTGTCAGAAATTTTATTTGAAAAGAAACGAATTGATACCATCATTAACAATATGAATGACGGTATTATCGGGTTAAATGATAAAAACCAAATAATTTTCTCAAACACTTATGCCTGTAAAATTATTAACCTGAGAGAACCCTCACTGATTGGTAAGTATGCTCCGGATATAGCATTAAAGAACAACACATTTCAGTTTATCATTAGTGATATTTTTGATAAACAGGCAGATGAATTCAAAGAGTTTAAACCTTTACGGATTAATTTGGATTCAAAAATAAGATATTTCGCAAGAGAAGTGCTCGAAGTAAACCTGACTAAAACCGGGGAAGATGAGCCAATAAGGGCAGGAATAGTCATCGTTTTAAAAAATATAACCCATTTCCTGGAGCAGGATGAAGCGAAGACCAATTTTATGGCAACCATTTCACATGAATTAAAAACCCCAATCTCATCCTTGCGACTTAACCTTAAACTACTGGATGATATTAGGGTTGGCCATCTTAACGAAGAACAAAGGGAAATTGTCAAAGCCTTGAAGTTGGAAACTAATAAAATGTTGAATATAACTTCTGAATTATTGGATATTGCACAGGTCGAATCCGGCAATATTCAGCTCGATTTTCAAATAGTGCATACTTCAACCATTTTTGACTATATCAAAGAAACATCAGAAAATCATGCGAAATCAAAGGATATTGGCATTGATTTTAAAATTGAGCCGGATTTACCTCCGGTATATGCCGATTCGGAAAAAACTGCCTGGGTTTTGATAAATCTTATAAATAATGCAATCCAGTATTCTGATAATGGAAGTCGTATACAGGTGGTCGCATCACAAAAAGGTGATGAAATAATATATATGGTTCAGGATTTTGGCAAAGGAATAGAGGAACAGTATCTCGAACTGATATTTCAGAAATTTTTCAGGGTTCCAAACTCAACTGAGAAAGGAACAGGATTGGGGCTCGCTATATCAAAAGAGTTTATAAGTAAACAAAATGGACGGATCTGGGCTGAAAGTAGTCCCGGAATCGGAAGCCGCTTTTTCGTTAGTTTACCGGTTTATAATATTCACAAATCATAACCATGAAGCGCATGAAAAAAATCAAATCAAAAATGATGGCGGGGATTTTTTTGGTTTTCCTGGTATCATTTGCTGTTCTGTTAATAAACATTGGTGCGAACCAGCGAATAATTACAAAATCACAATCCCTGTTAAAAGACAATTACCCTTCTGTAAAATACTCTTTTGATATGTTAAGGGTATTAGATGAATTAAACTCTTTACTCATCTCTCCGGATATGCAGGTTATGGACAGCACTAAATTAGATAGCTTAAATCATTTTGTAAATCCATATCTCGAGGAACTTAAGGATAACTTTGAATTACAAGAGCAAAATATCACTGAACCGGGTGAAAAAGAATTGACGGAATCCTTGCGTGCGAATTTTATGGTATTTCAAAAAAGTATTGACCGAAAAGAATTCAGGAATAATTATGAGGCGTACCTGACAAAATTCTTTAACCTGCGAGATGATATATTACGAATACATAGTTTAAATGTAAACTTACTTGAAAGTAAAAATGAAGAAATAAATGCTTCTGCATCAAGAATTCAAAATATACAGGAAAAGGTTGGAATAGCGGGTTTAACGATTTTAGCAATTCTAATATTGTTTCTTCCGATGTTTCTTATAAATCCCATTGATAAACTTACTAAGAGAATGATGAATTTTTACAAAACTAATTTCAATAAGGAAATTGAAATTAAGGCAAATCATGAATTGGAAAAACTTGAAGAAATATTTGAAAAAATAGTTTTGGAGACAAAATCGGGTAAAAACGAGTCAGGCCAGGAATAATTATGAGAGATATTATCAATTTCAGAATAGTTTTCAGAGTACTTAGCAGGAATTTGTACATCATCACGTTTGCATTGTTGAGTTGTGTTGCAGTGGCGTTAATTTATTCCGAAATCATTATGCCTTTTGTATGGTCGGCACTTATTGCCGTAGTAGTGGCAAGTTTTTTATCGATAATTACACGGCATCAAAATGAAGATATTGTAATTGGAAAACGCGAGGCATATATGACCGTAACTCTTTCCTGGGCTTTTATCGGTTTAATTGGTAGTTTGCCGTACCTGTTTTCAAATGCTATACCGTCTTTTATCAATGCACTTTTTGAATCAGTCTCTGGATTCACAACTACGGGGTCATCTATCCTGACAGATATTGAAAGCATGCCAAAATCAATACTTTTCTGGCGAAGTTTAACACACTGGATTGGTGGAATTGGTATTATTGTCTTATTCATAATTGTTATGCCAACACTTCAGATTGGCGGGTATAATCTTTTTACGCTCGAATCATCATTACAAAATAAAATCAAACCTAAAATTAAATCGGTCGGATACCGGTTGCTCTTCATTTATCTAATGTTAACTTTTATTGAAGTTGTATTGTTGTTGCTGGGTAAAATGAACTTATTCGAGAGTGTTTGTCATGCATTTGGGACCATAGCTACCGGCGGGTTTTCTCCTAAGAATTCAAGTATTGGTGGCTACTCGGCCTACATTCAATATGTTATAATGATATTTATGTTGCTTTCCGGTACCAATTTTGTAATTCATTACTACCTGTTGAAAAGAAGATTCAGAGACATAAAACAAAATGATGAGATAAAATTTTACATTGGTGTTGTTGCAATTACTGGCTTAATCCTAACTTTTTCAATTTTCGTTAACATGAATAAATCTTTTGAAGAATCTTTCAGGGAAGCTTTTTTTCAATTGATTTCTATAGTAACCTGCACGGGTTACGCTACAGCCGATTATTTAGAATGGCCGGTTTTTGCTTGGATGATTATCTTTTTCGTAATGTTTATTGGTGGAAGTACAGGTTCCACTGCAGGAGGAGTGAAAATGGCAAGGCATCTTGTAATGTTCAAAAACATCAGACGTATTTTCAGGCATTTGATATCCCCTCATGCGGTAATACCCATTCGATTAAACGGGAAACCGGTCGATGAAGATACCAACAGCTCAATTTTGACCTTTATTTCGATTTATTTCCTGGTATTTTTAACCGGAACTGTCCTTATGGTATTTTTTGGAGTAGATGGTATGACTGCATCCGGTTCGGTGGCAACGTGTATGGCCGGGATAGGACCGGGAATTGGCACAGTTGGCCCTGCCAGCAACTTTGCACATTTACCGGAGATGGCAAAAGCTCTCCTAACCTTCCTAATGCTTGTAGGACGACTTGAGATATATACAGTAATCATGCTATTAACTCCTGTTTTTTGGAAGGGATAATTTATTTGCTTATGAATATCTACCTAACTATAATAATACTGGGATTACTAATCTTCTTTAAACAGAATAGTATTTCCTCTGAAAACACCTCTGCAGTTGTTTAATAAATTCCTTTGTTTATGCTTAATTTAGCAATCTATATCCCTTTTGAGGAACTATAATAATAAATCTTTTGAACAAATTATATATATAACAATGAAAGGCTTTGATGAAAATAACATAGTAATTTTTTATCCCGAGCAATAGTGAGAAAATACTTTTTAAAATATGCTGCACTTTTATTCAGTATCCTGGCAATATTAACCATGTTATTTGATATCGGTTTTAATCAGGAAGCGGAAATACTTAAATATCTGAATTATTCCTATTTTGTTTACCTGTTGGGCATTATCCTTTTTATTCCCATAAAGTATATAGTCGATTTTAAAAGCTTCCAAAAGCTCAGAATATGGATTATTGAGCTTATTTTATGGTGTTTTTACAACTACCTTTTGATCAGCATCCCTTTTAGCGAACTTTCAAATGCTTCTGCTAACTATAAAATATTACTGTTCATAGCCTTTATAATAAGCTCAATTCGTGAAGTTTCCGGATTGAAATTTAACTGGCGTTATAAGCATGCAAATCCTGCGGCCATATTCATCCTGAGTTTTGCATTGTTGATCGGTTCTGGAACAATCCTGCTGATGCTTCCACGTGCAACTCACTCAGGCATTCGTTTTGTTGATGCTCTGTTTACTTCAACAAGCGCGGTATGTGTAACAGGGCTTATTGTGGTGGATACGGGTTCGTATTTTACCCTTTTCGGTCAAACAATAATTATGGTGCTCATTCAGTTGGGTGGAATTGGCATAATGACATTTACCAGCTTTTTTGCTTATTTTTTCATGGGAGGTTCTTCCTATCAAAATCTTATATTATTGGGCAATTTGACTAATGAAAATAAGGTATCAGAAGTCATCGGAACATTAAAAAAGATACTTTTTTTTACCTTTCTTGTAGAACTAACCGGATTTGTACTCATATACATAAATATTACCTCCCAAACTGAATTAATACAAACAGGCTCTTTGTTTTTTTCAGCATTTCATGCTGTTTCAGCTTTTTGCAATGCAGGTTTTTCAACTCTTTCAGACAGTTTTTACGATATTAATTATCGCTTTAATTACTTTTTACACCTTACCATTTCCTTGCTTTTTATTATTGGCGGATTGGGTTTTCCTGTAATTATTAATCTGTATACCTGGCTGAAATCATGGTTTATTAATCGCTTGCTCAGCTTAAATAAGCGAAGGGAAGTGATCCATGAAGCGCATGTTTTTTCATTGAACTCAAAACTGGTGCTTTATACCACTTTGATTCTCCTTGTTGCAGGCACTTTGATCTTTTATGCATTGGAATATAACAATACATTAGCAGAACATAGAGGTTTCGGGAAGATTGTCGCTGCATTTTTTAGCGCAGCAACCCCACGTACTGCCGGATTCAACACGGTTAATACATCTGCTCTGCACATCCCGACAATAATGTTCATTCTCTTGTTAATGTGGATCGGAGCATCACCCGCTTCAACAGGTGGCGGTATTAAAACCAGTACCTTTGCACTGGCAATTCTTAATGTTATTAGCCTGCTGCGGGGAAAAGATAAGGTAGAACTTAATCGAAGAAAAATTCCCGAAACATCTATCCGGCGTTCCTTTGCTTTCATGTTTTTGGCTTTGTTTATTATTGGTCTTGTAATATTTTTATTATTTCAGACAGAACCTGAAAAAAACACTACTGATCTGATTTTTGAGGTTTTTTCAGCATTCAGCACAGTAGGATTAAGCCGGGGGATTACTGAAGATTTATCGGTTACCGGAAAATACATTATCACCCTGACAATGTTTATTGGAAGAGTAGGCGCTCTGACATTATTGTCATCCTTTATTAAAAAATCGACAGGAAAATTATTTCAATACCCAACAGAAGGTATCTTAATAAATTAAAATATATAAATATGAACTTCTTAATAGTCGGTCTTGGAAATTTTGGAACCGCATTGGCAAAAAGGCTTACCCAACTCGGCCATGAAGTAATAGGGGTAGATAGCAGCATGGCAAAGGTTGAAATGCTTAAAAACGACATAACCCATACTATTTGTGCAGACTGCACGGATATTCATTCTGCCAAAGAATTACCCGTAAAAGATGCTGATGCGGTTATTGTAAGTATAGGAGAGCATGAGGGCAATTCCATTTTATCCACAGCTATAATGAAACAGTTAAATGCCAAAAGAATTATTGGAAGGGCTGTTTCCGATACCCAGGAAACAGTGCTAAATGCTATGGGTATAGAAGAAATCGTTCACCCTGAGCAGGATTCAGCGGAGAAACTTGTAAAAAATCTGACCACGGAAGGCTTGATTGATTCATTTGAGTTATCCGATGAATACAGCATAGTGAAAGCCGATGTACCTGAAAGATATGAAGGGATGACCTTGAGTGAAACAGACATTCGTTCCGATTATAACATTACTGTTTTGGCTATGATATCGAAATCCTATAAAAGAAGCTTTCTGGGAATAAAACAATCAAATATGGAAGTTAAAGGAATAGCCAAAGCAAATACTGTGTTAAATAAAGATGATATCATGGTAATTTTTGGAAGTGTTAGAGATATTGAGAGGCTTTTGGACTAGTGTTATGTCAATTATAGTTTGACGTATATAAAATTTTTTGTATCTTTACGTAAAAACTATGGTAAAGTACAAAGTAACTTTAACACAGGAAGAAAGAGAATCTTTGATGGAAATAACCAGAAAAGGCAGCACTACAGCAAAAAAAGTTATCCATGCTCTTATCCTTCTGAATGTTGACCAGGGTGAACATTCAGAAGCAAAGCAAACTAATGAAGAGATTTGTAAAATTTTAAAGATCGGCATGAGAACCATTGACAGGGTAAAAAAGCGTTTCGTTTTAGAAGGATTAGAAGCTGCCCTGGGAATTGCCCCAACCAGCCGGATATATCGGAAAAAAATTGATGGAGATACAGAAGCCCGGTTAATATCCATAGCCTGCAGTGATCCCCCTGAAGGATATGGCCGGTGGTCGTTGCGATTGCTTGCCGATCGAATGGTTGAATTGAATTATGTTGATGACATTTCTTATGAAACAGTAAGAAAGGCATTAAAAAATACGAACTTAAACCTTGGAGTGTAAAAGGATGGGTTTGAATTCATTTATTCACCGAAGCACGGAAGCTGGTTGAATATGGCTGAGATTGAATTAAACGTGCTAAGGAAACAGTGTTTGAACCGCAGAATTGATAATAGATGTACAATAGAAAATGAAGTAAAAGCCTGGCAAAATCATAGGAATATCAAGGATGCCAAAATAAATTGGCAATTTACCACCAAGGATGCCAGGACAAAACTTTACAAACTTTATCCGTCATTTGATGATTGACATTTACATTAGGAACCAGGAGAGGGTTTCAATGATTGAAAGGAGAATTGATCATGACAAGGAAAGGAATATCTCAGAGCATCGAAGGCAAACTAATCTCAAAAACGGGATCCTTTTTATTTTCATCGGTCTTGGACTCCTGATAGCGCAGCTACTGGTAAAGCAGTTTGAAGTGCCGGATGAATTCATTACTTATGTGACTATGTTTCTTATTTTTGGTGGTGGAAGAATTGGTCAGGAATTAACATTAAATGAATCGTTCAACTTCGCTCACCGCTCACCGCTTACCATTAACTGTTTCTCCCAAAAATATCCCAAATAATTTTCTATATTTATATCAGAATCATTTCAATAG
>CAZGTU010000072.1:0-23628 GCA_964528675.1 uncultured Bacteroidaceae bacterium | reverse complement strand
TATGTTGATACGCCTTATAAATCCCCACTTCACGGACTTGCACGGCGCAACCGATCACCGATTACCGATCACCGATCACCGATCACCGTTTACCTCTCCCCCTGGCTTCCTCCTCATAATACCCATACCCATAGCCATACCCATACCCATAATACCCGTATCCCACTCCTTTTCTTACCCCGTTAAAAACGAGAAGGGTTTTTTGTAAGTGGTCTTTTTCCATAAAGTGATCGATGTGCTGAAGATTTCCGATAGGGGTTTTTTGCTGGCGGGTGACCAGCAGGATGGAGTTGCTTAGGTTGAATAACTCGGAGGCATCTGAAATGAGCCCGATGGGTGGGGTATCTATAAAGATGATACCGTATTTCTCTTTGAGTGTTTCAATAAGCTTTTTCATATTTTCACCCGACAGAAGTTCAGCGGGATTGGGAGGAGCCGGACCTGAATATATAACATCCAGATTCTCTGTATCACTGGGAATCAGTATCTCTTCCAGAGGTGCCTGTCCGGTGAGAAATTGACTGAGCCCTGTCTTGTTATCATGGTTAAAATAATTGTGAAGGGTCGGTTTACGCATATCTGCACCTATAAGAACCACCTTTTTTCCCTGTATTGCCATCGCTGCTGCAAGATTGGAGGAAATAAATGTCTTTCCCTCAGCACTTACACTGGAAGTGACTACAAAAATACTGTGATCTTTACCATGATTGACAAAACGCAAATTTGCGCGAAGGCTCCTGAAGTTTTCGGATACCAGGCTTTGAGGTTTCTCCATCACTGTTCTGGGATTCTGCGAATGCCCGATAACACCGGCGAGGGGGAGATCAATCAGTTCTTCCAGTTCAGATAGTGATAATAAAGTGTTTCGTTTTAATATCTGGAAAAAGAAGAAGCCGACAGGAATTGCCAGACCAAGAAAAATACCCGTCATGTAATTTTTACGACTCCGGGGTTTGAGGGGAGGATAAATGGTTGTGGACGGTTCCAGAACGCGGTAATCACTTATGATGGATGACCTTGTAATGCCGGCTTCTGCTTTTTTATCCATTAATAATGTAAATACTTTTTCATTCAGACCATACAGGCGTTCGAAGTCGGAATAGACAATCTCATTACTGAGCACGGAACGTGCAGAAAGGAAAAGCATTTCAACCTGGGCTTCAAGTTCCGATATTTTTAGCTCGTTTGCATTCCTTGTGCTTTGAATACTCTCCAGTATCATATTTTCCAGGTCCTTCAGTTGCTCCTCAAGTAATTTTTTCTCTTTTCTGTATACCTGCGATGAATAATTCCTGTTATTTAATGCCTGCTGTTCAAGATTTAGCTGAATATATCGTGTTACCAGACCACCGAGTATTCCGTTTTCAATACCAAAAGAGGATGGAGCGAGAATTTCGTTGGAGCCGGAGGATTTAATATAGTCTTCGAGATAATTGCTGTAACGGTTAATAAGAAGAAGTTGGTTTTTCTTCTCTTCGAGACTGGTGATCCTGTCAAATACTGCCGATGATCCAGCCGATAGCTCTTTATTGGTAAGCTTCAGTGATCGCATCTGTGCGGCAATGATCTTCATGGAATCCGTAATCTCTTCCAGTTGCTCTTCGATGAATTTTATTGTCCGTTCCGATCTTTCATTCTTCCTCTTTATGTCGGCAATTTTAAGTCCTTTAATCAACCTGTCAAGGATCATTCTGTCCCGCTGGGGAAGCGATCCTGTCATGCTTAATTCGAGCATGGATACATTCCCCTGTCCCCCGTAATATCCTTCCTTTATTTCGTTGACCCTTATAGAATTTTGAAGATTATTCGCGATAACATTCATGGGCTGGATAAGGAAAAGCCAGTCATATTCATTCAAATTACCGGTTCTATGAATAATAAACCTGAAATCCCCGACCTGGGAAGCCATTCCGAAACGGAATGTTTGGCCTTCAAATTTCTTTTGCCATTCTTCATTCTCACAGATTAAGGTGTAGGTATCGTCATCTGCCGGATTAATTCCCACCATTATATTATAAGGTATATCTTCCCCTGAAGCTTCGAAAACCACCTTCACCGGAACATAGGCAAAACGTCTTGTAGTTTTCACCCTGCCCTGGGAGTAATATGAAACTTGAAGATTGAGATCCTTAATTATACTTTCCATAACAGGCATGGAGGTGATGAAGGATCTCTCGTATTTAACATTTATCTTGCTCGTTTCGTAAGGATTGCTGAAAAGAAAGCCGGCATTGTCGTTATCTGATTCAGGATTCCCTTTCACCACCTCTATCTTTGTTCTGTATATCTTATTTGTATACCTGTTAATCAGAAGAGCGATGGTGAAACCTGTTGCTACACAAATCAAGATCCATAACCAGTTATTCAGGATCTTCAGAAACAGTTTTTGAAACAACCACTTCTGAATTATTGACGGTCTCTGTTTTTTAATTGATGAATTCATTTCGTTTCCGAAGCAGCTCTCTTGTTAAATAATTATTTGAGTGAAAAAAGGGTTAACAGTGAAACGATCAATGATATTGATGATGCTACCATGGAAATATTCGGAACAACATAGCGCAGGAACTCCCTTGTGTATAATGGTGGTACAATTATAAGATCATGCGGATGAACAAAATAGAACTCACTGCTAATGAAGGACTCATCCAGGAGATTTACATAAAAAACATATTTTTCATTTCCGCAGGTACGAATAACTTTCACTTTTGAAAGGTCTGCATATTCTGATGGGCCACCTCCCATTGATATTGCTTCCATCATGGTAAGAGAACGTTCGCTGGTGGTCAGGTTTCCTCCTCCAGCTTCACCCATAATGGTGAAATGGAAATTGATCAGGTTAACTTTTGTGAGGGGATCTTCCAATTCTTCGGACGCAAGGACATTAATGGTATCTTCGAGTTGTTCAAGGTTTAATCCCTGGGCTTTGAATTTACCTATTACGGGAAGATGAAGATAACCCCATGGATCGATTCGGTATCCGTTACTGCTACTGCTGTTTCCGGTAGCGGTATTCTGACTTCCGCCGGCAACCATATACTGATCTGCAATTTTAAAGGGATTATATTCCGGAGGGGTAGTGCTTGAAATTTTAATACTGACGGCATCCTCCGGTTGAAGTTTGTATAGCAATTCCCCGCTCTCATATTTTCTGAGTATAGTATCTGTTGGGATCTCTTTTAATCCCTTTAGTTCATCTTCGTACTGCAAATAAGCCACCTGACGGTTTGAAACGCATCCGTTCAGAAAAATAACCAGGATGAGTCCTGTGATGAATATCTGTTTAGAATGTACTTTGTTCATTATAAATTAATTGTCCTTCCGTTTACTGGAGAACTACTCGATTACAGTGAGTTTTTCCTTTTTCCTTTTTCCATGGCTCCGCCTCCTCAGTCCCATTGGGATCGAGCAGGCGTTCAGGAATTCCTGGGAAATGTGGCCATCTCTGAAGGTTTTGGCCTTATTCCAAAACTTCAAATTCAAAGAAGATTTTGGAAAGATTTTCTTCAACAAAGTTACTCCTATAAAGCCCTTGAAGTTATTAGTAGAAATACGCGGTTTTATACGGGAAAATACGTGGTTTTATCTGAAGAAAACCGGTTTTGGGGATAATTTGCTAGGCTGAAAAAAGGCTTAAATAATTAATAACCAGTTACATAATTCTTATAACTGGGGGCGGGTTTTTGGTGGGATGTGAAAATGAGTACCCAAACTTTCCAGAGATAATAACGTAAAAAATACGGTAAAGAAAGTTTAAGCGTTTGAAAGAGCTGTTAATGCTGTTTTTCCATGGCTTCGCCCCCATAGTCCCATGGGAGAATGAGCAGTTAAACCATAATTTTCACTTGGAGAGGGGGCAATATAATAAGGTCCCAATGAATGTAAAACATTACATTACCGGGGAGATCGCGGAGAGAATGTGTTTAACATGATTGTTACTTATTAATTTAGAAGATTGTGGGGATACTTAAATGAATTAAAAATAAAATTTTGTAGCAGAAAAGATTATGAGAAAGATTGTATTTATTCTTTTTGTCGCTGTCTTTTTGTTGCCCGAACAGGTTGATGGACAAAGATGGAAATCAAGAAGGTATGAAGGTTTTTTTGGGCTCGGATCCTCTCATTTGTACGGTGATATAGGAGGAGCAATGACAGCAGAGAATGCCTACGGGCTAAAAGATATAGAGCTAATGTCTACACGACCTTCCATGGCTTTTGGAGGCAGTTACAGGTTAAATCATCGTTTTTATCTTCGATCCAGCTTTGCCCTGGGTTTCTTTGGGGGTAATGATGTCGGGTCCAAAAATGAATTCACCAGAGATTATAGTTATACATCCACTGTTTTTGAGCCTACAGTTCAATGTGTTTTCTTTATACTTCCTGAAAATCGAGGAATGAGTTCAGTTGCTCTCTATAACCGCCGTGGTATGATAAATAAGATAGGACAGTTCTTTATATATGTTTTTGGTGGTAGCGGAGCAGTGGTAAACTTTCCAACCGTTAAGGATATTGATGGTAATGTAATAACATCAGACCGTTATACTCCGGAGGATGCAGAATTTAAGCGAATAGGACTTGTTTTTCCTGCAGGAATTGGCATCAGGTACAACATCTCTTCTTTTGTCCTGGCCAATTTCGAATTTGGACGAAGATATACGCTTACTGATTATGTAGACGGATATACCTCACGATATTCAACTTCTTATGATGTATATGATTTCACAACCTTATCATTGGTTTACAAGATTAAGACAACAAGGAAAGGTTTGCCGAGGATATTTGATAGAAAATGAGTTGAAGAAACTGGAAGTTCGAAGCCCGAAGTTGTACTCCATCGCTGAAGCTACGGAAGATGAAAGAAAGCTGGAAGCCCTGGCTGAGTTGTATTATTGACTGTGGAGTTTGGAATAGTTTGGTAGTGGATTAGTTCTTACCAGATATTAAAAGTTCTATCTATTAACAGATGTATGCAAGGAAGGATAAAACTGCTTTATCTTGGAAAGATTCTTATGCAGTAGGACAAGAAGAGGGTATCTTAAATGATTATTCTGCAATGCACGCAGATCTTCCAATGATTTAATAATAATATTCTTAACGTTTCTGTTCGAAATGCCCCCCGTACGCATTTTTACAAAAAGTTTTGGGAGATACATTAAACTTGTGGATTGGTTGTAGAGAATTCTCAATATGAAATCGTAATCGGAAGATATTTTATATTTACTGTCATAAAGCCCGTATTTATCGTAAACCTCTTTTCTTAAAAACAGGGCTGTATGAGGAGGCATCCAACCTTCTCTGAGAATCTTTTTGTTATAATACCCAGATTTCCAATGCCTTGTGATATGATGAATATTGTTTCTTTTTACATATTGCAGATCTCCATAAATGCCATCGGTATTATGTTTGATTAGATAATATACCAGGTTTTCTATGACTCTGTTATCAGCAAAAAAATCATCGGCATGTAAAAAACCAATAACATCTCCGGTACTTCTATCAATACCTTTATTCAGTGCATGATATAATCCTTCATCAGGTTTTGAGTATAATCGTGTATAATTCTTTTTCTTTTTGTCGATTATATTTAGGCTTCCATCTCTTGATCCACCATCAATAATAACATGTTCAATATCTGAATATTCCTGGTTCGCCACTGAATCCATACATTGTTCAATGGTCTCAATATTGTTATAGCATGCTGTAATGATAGATACTTTCATGGCTTCAAAACTCTTTGTTTTATACTTTTAGCAGGATTACCCCTGTAAATTATATAAGGATCAAGATCAGATGTCGCTGTGGAACCGAGGCTAAGCACTGCATGACTATGAACATTCACACCGGGACCGATAATAGCACCAGCACCTATCCAGCATCCTTCTTCAAGATTAATCTCCTTGATGATGAGATCGAAAGAGCTTTTTGTATAATCATGATTTCCGCATATCAGTATTGCAGACTGTGATATGCAGACATTGTTTTCAATGTTCACCTGTGCCAGATTATCAATCCAAACTCTTTCTCCAATCCAGACATTATTTCCAATAGTCAGATTCCAGGGGTACTTGATGTTTACAGAAGGTTTAATGATAACTCCCTGCCCTATATTCGCGCCAAATAAACGGAGAAGCCTAATTTTTAAGCCATAAAATGGAATAAGAGGATTTCGGAAGAATATAACATTGACAAGGTACCATATACCTCTTTTCAGAAACCCAGCTCCGGGATTGTAATGACCATTTTTATAGGAACTTAGGTCGGTTGATATTTCTTCTTTCATCTTAAACATTCCAGTTTGTAAAATTACTGGATCAAATGAAAGAAAGGCAGGGGATTTTACGTGAATAATCCGCGAAAAACACCCAATATATTATCGTTGGTAGCTTTTTCCTTTGCTAACTGAAAAGAATCCCTACTCATATTCATATATTCCTCATGATCCATTTCTAGACATTGCTTAATCACATTTTGAAATTGATCAGGGATATCCAGGGGTAAATCCCAACCTGCATTTTTTACTGCCAGATCCCGCCAGGGCGTGCAATCGCTGATAATTACAGGCGTGGCATTGGAAAGAGATTCCTGTATGGCATGGCCGAAATTTTCTCCATGGGTAGGCAAAAACAAAAAGTGGGTATTTTTATTGAGCAGGGGGATATTCTCTGGACTCATAGTACCATGATATTTTACCTTGATTTGAGGCGGTAAATTATTTATTACTTCCTGGCATTCGTCCCAGTACTTCTGATTGTAAATGTGTCCGTACAGATCGAATAAAATGCTATATTCCTTATTATTAAGACCCTTTCCTAATGATGAAAGGATTTTCAATGCCCCAAGTGTGTTTTTTTCTGGCGCAATTCTGGCTATGCTTAGCAGCCGAAGCTTTCCCGGTTCTTTTCTTATCTTTTTCTGAATTGCCTCTTTAAGAGGCCGCGATAGATTGGAGGCGATAACTACCTTTTTACCAGGAAAGATTTTTCTTACATCATTTTTTTCCTGTTCATTAGTTGTATTAAAAATTACATTATGATACAGTCCTGCAAGTTTTGCAATGAAAAGGAAAGGTTTCTTTTTAAGAGAATTGATATTTAGAGCATGGGCAGAAAGCATTCCCCGTGGTGAAATAATAGTTTTTCCTTTATGAATTTTTCGTGCAAGAATCAATGGCAGAATGGAAAAATACCAGGAATAAATACCATTGATATACCATGAATCGAAAGAATGACCTTTTATTGACTTTATAATATTTCGAGCAGATAATGATTCCTTACTAAAATAGAAAACTTTTGTATTTTCAGCGACTTTTACCCAGGAATTGGCTTCAATATTTTCATAAGGTTCCAGGTCACAATAATCCGTATTTCGGGTTAAAATATAAAAATCGATATCCTCTTTTAAATGAGCTGTGAGATTTGCAAGAGAAGTTACGGGCCCTCCGGCCTTATATCCAGGTAAGAACCAGTCTGTGAATATCAGGACCCTGGTTTTAGGTTGCGATATGTTTGTAGAATTCAATATATTGTTTCGCGATACGTTCTGCACGATATTTATTTACATTTTCTTTACCACGTTCGATAAGATTGATACGATAGTTTTCATTTTTGGTTATGTTAAGTATACCGGATCTTATAGATTCAATATTGTAAGGATCTACCAGTTCGGCAGATTTACCGGCCAATTCAGCCATTGCGCCAATGCCGGAAGTGATCACAGGTCTTCCTGTTGCCTGTGCTTCGAGGATGGGCATTCCAAAACCTTCATAAGTTGAGGGAAATATCAGGATATCCGAGCTTTTGTAAAATTCAACCACTTGCTCAATAGGAATATGCACGTAGTTTTTATAATTTATATTCAGGCTATGAAGTAACTTCTCCTGCCTTTCAGATAATTTTCCGAGGATAAGAAGTTTAACTTTCAGATCCTTTATTGCGCTTGCAACCCTTTCAAGATTCTTATTTGTCTTTGTACCCACATGCAACAATACCGGTTCTTCTTTTCTGAATTCTCCAGGGCTGTATTGAAAACGGTCATCCACCGGATCTGGTATAATAAAGAGTTTTCCTTTCGCAGCAGGGTAATGTGTGATTATTTCACCAGCCGAGAACCGGGAAATGGCTGTCAAAGCCTTTGCTTTTTTTATGGGTAGCTGAAACCAATAACGGCTTATGATAGCTTTTCTATAAAAAGGCCCATTCAATGCAGATCCTATATCATGAATTGTAAGAACAGTGTTTGCCGATTCGTTTATGGTGAGATAATTATCGTGACCCGTAATATGAATGAGGTCAGAATTTCGGATATTTCTTACAAAAGAAAGATTCCTGAAAATATTGCGAAAGGAAGAACTTTTAAAAGGGACTTCATATCTATGCACTTTATACTCCTTTTCTATATATGGAATAATTGCATTAAAAACATTTTCAATACTATTGAATTGAGGTGCGGGACGACGGAAAATGTAGGAGATGGATTCCATGAGGTAAAGATAGGGTTTTTGGGAGAATGTGGGATTAGGGATTGGAGAGATTAGGGGTTGGGGGTTGAGGGTGGAGGATGAGGGATGGACCATAGACCATAGACCATAGACCATGGACCATAGACCATGGAAGGAGCATACCAAATTTTCGAGCTTAACTATGAAAGAAGATTCATTGCGCTTCTCAAGAATCTTACGTTCAGGTAATCTCATAATATGGTACAAAAAACACTGGAATTTCATGCACCTTAACTTCATTCTTATACCCGGTAGTAACTACCCAGGCTTCAGGAGGTTTATATTTCCCAAGAAAATTTCTAAATGATCTTGCGAATGATGGTTTCTTTATTTCTACGAATTTTACTTCGATTGGAAGGATAGTTTTTTTTGTCGATTATAAAATCAACTTCGTCCTATCATATAACAAATTTTAGTAAGTTACATAAAAACAGACATGTAAGCTTATACTGATTAGAATCTAATCAGGACATTCATAGCTTAATGACGCACCTACCTGCCCGCCAATGCGCTGGCCCCAGCTTCGGCAGGCGGGAACGGTTACCTGCCCGCCGACGCAAAAGCCAGAGCGATGGCAGGCGGGAACGATTCAACGATTAAACAATCCTGCCTGTTATCCTCTCCGAGTGATACAGCACCACCGTGGCGGACTTTTCATATAATAAAAGGGTTATTTGCAAAATATAAAATTTTAATGTCCTCCTGTCATTATTTCCGATTTCCACGAAATGTCTAAAAAATTACATGAACAATCCAATTATTTTGACAAAGCAACTATTTTCATCAATTAATAGTCTAAAAAAGAAACTTGATCAAATTATTCACGTTTCAAAAATTATGGGATACTCGTAAAAAGCGAGCCTCTCCCTGCCATAATGCAATATTACTAAACCCGGGCTACTGTGAGGAAGGAATTCTTATTGATATGGTTATTGTTGTCTGCATGGACAAAGTTCTTATCGGGACAGGATTGCAATATTATTTCCAAAGCGAATGATATTACCCCTGATCGCCTGTGTTCTCCTGTAACTGCCGATTGGGAAGTGACTATCCGTGGGGTGAATGATGCCGGGACATCAGTTCAGATCCTTTATGACTGGGACGACGGAACCACAGAGATCTTTGATGCTGTCAATACCAATCCGGACCCCGCAGTCAGGGAATGGAGCTATACCGCTGCTCATACTTATACCTCCGATGATGATAAATGTAATTACCACCCAACGGCCACCCTCATTGTAAATGGGGAGATCTGTACTTCCTCTTCACAGGAACAGATCGTTACAGTATGGGATAATGATAATTCCAATGGCGGACAGCTTTTTATCGACCCCAAAGTTTATCCCATTTGCTTTGGGAACGGTGCAGATGTGCGCTTCCAGGATAACACCCAGTTCAATTGTGTACCCCCGCAGGAAAAGGATGTTCCCAATATAAGAACTCGATGGATACAATGGATATATGGAACCGATAATACCATGACGGGAACTCCGGTTACTATCAACGGGACATCGCACGTTTTTCCCTATACCGGCAATGTTATTACACTTCCCGGCCCTGTAACAGGATCAGGAGAATACAGTGAGATAATCAATGTAGCGAATGATAAGCTAATTGGACAATATTTTGAAGTCACACTTCGCTACTGGAATTTTTGTAATCCTTATGATGACCCGCTTATACCCGGGCCCCCGGCTGATCCCGTGAATGGGGATCACGATCCGGTAACTACCACCGCTATGATCCTTATTTTTCCTTATCCGGATGCAACAATTGATCCCATTGATCCCGTTTGTCTTGACGGCGATACCCTTTATCTTTCTGCTGCCGATGGGGGCGGAACATGGAGCGGTGATGGCATAATTGATCCTGTTACCGGAGCCTTCGATCCTATGGAAGTGGGAACTGGAGACCATATTGTCCGCTATGAGATCACCGATGGGAATAACTGCAGCGATTGGGACACTGCAGTGGTATCGGTTATGCCCGGACCGGATGCCACCATCACCCCTGTGGCCCCCAGTTGTACTTATCACTCTCCGTTCAATCTTAATTCAGTTACAGGATCAGGAACCTGGTCGGGAACAGGTATAACCGATTCCATTCAAGGAATATTCAACCCGGAAATTGCTGATACGGGCACACATCAAATCACTTTCCTCAGTGATCCTGATGTCAACGGTTGCCGGGGAATGGATCAGGTCAATATTGAAGTACGCAGCCCGCCCGATGCTTCATTCCTTACTCCCGACTCCGCATGGTGCGAAAATGGTATGAAGAATAGCGCCCTGATCGGGATTTCCGGGACAGAGGATCAGGATTATGATCTCATCTGGCAGATGAATGGAGAACCGGATACCATTACCGGAATTGCAAATGATTCCCTCGAAGCAGGATTGCAAACCGTGCCGGGAATAAATACATATAAATTGAATACGATCATTGAAAACTTTAACGGAGTTTCCTGCTCGCGCTCCCTTAACGATGTATTACAACTGCAGATATATCCTCAACCGAAAATGCAACTTGACCTGGAACCGGATGGATACTGCAGTCCTGTCGGTGTCGAGATCAATGCCCCGGCAGGCAATCGTTACCAATATTACTGGAATTTTGGTGACGGGGCTGTACGAAAAGATGATACTTCATTTGTTTATCATACCTATTTTAATGAAGGCCTCATGGATACGAGCTATTCAATTCGCCTGAAAATAGAAACCCGGCATGGATGCATTGACAGCATCAAAAAGGAGATCCCGGTATATCCAAATCCATTGGCCGACTTCTTTGTCTCACCCCGCGAACAGGATTACCCTGAAACAACAGTTAACCTGATTAATTTTTCAAGCGCAGGGAACTGGAATTATTTATGGAGATTCGGGGATAGCATCATCTCTGATGTGAAGGAGCCTGTTGAACATCACTATGAAACATATGGTGAATATGATATTCATTTAAAAACCTACAGCGAATACTGCGCTGACAGTATAAACAAAAAGGTCCGCATCCTGCCTCCTCCCCCGGAAGCTGTCTTCATACCCGACACTGCAGGATGCGGACCTTTAACTGTTGAATTTAAAAATTTAAGTAAACATGCCGATACTTATGTATGGGACTTTGATGACGGAACATTTTCAAGAGACGAAAATCCTGTCCACACCTTTTATAGTAGACGGCAGCACAAAGTAACTCTCACAGCCCTGGGCCCAAAAGGCAAAGCAGAGAGCACAGAACAGATTATCGTATACCCTGATCCGGTTGCGGATTTCAAAGCCTATCCCAAAGCTGCCACAAGGCTTGACCAGGTTTTTAGATTTGTGAACCGTTCGGAAGGAGCCTCTCATTACAGATGGGATTTCGGAGACGGAGGAATAGCAACCGAGTCCGATCCTTCCTACGTGTATGGAAAAGAAGGTGAGTTTGATGTCAATTTGTACGTGTGGAATGAATACAATTGTCCGGATACCATCAAGAGAGAAAAATACCTGAAAGTGGTCAAAGGAGAAGGCGATATGGTTTTCCCAAATGCCTTTCGGTGGAATGGCTCCGGGCCAACGGGAGGATACTGGACAAAAGGATCTATAGACAACACGGTTTTCCACCCTCATTTTGAAAATGTGATTGAATATGAACTCGCAATTTACAGTCGATGGGGTGAATTATTATATCGAAGCTTTGATCTTTATAAGGGCTGGGATGGGTATTTCAATGACGGAAAGCTTGCCCCGCAGGGAGTTTATGTATACAAAGCCTGGGTAAAGTACGTAGATGGAAGACAGGAAGTGAAAGTGGGGGATGTGACGTTTTTGCATTGAGAAATGGTGGTGTCAGTGAGTCTGTGGTGAGAAATGGGTAAGTGCAGAACGTAAATTATCAAAAAAGGCCATCATTTCTGACAGCCTTTTTTTAAACGGTAAGAAATAATTTCTTACCTAAACAACCAACCAATTAACAATCTATAAACCCGATTTGAAACAAATTATTGTTTATTGACTAATAATTTTTCTTACCGTATAATTACCGTTAATATCCAGAACTTTTACCAGGTATATTCCGTCTTTCAGAAATTCAAGATTAAGTTCGGCCTGGTCCTGATTTATAAATTTTCTGAACAATAACCTGCCACTCAAATCACTTAGACTGATCTCACGAATCAGCTTGTTGTGATTGACAAATAAAATGTCTGAGACAGGATTGGGATAAAGTGTTAAATCACTGAAAGCTTTATTCTGCTGAATATTCGTCGGAAGCTCCGGAGTGATAAGGGCTTTGGTGGTAAGGATTCTATATTCACCCGGCTCAAGGTCGAATGTTCTGTTTACATCCTGAATAATCAACTCTTCACCGGAAAGATAATCATACCATGAACCTGTGCGGCTGAAATTGGCTTCCATGCTTCCCTGCACCACGTCAAAATTACCAATAATACGCACATCCATATCCTCGTGATTCAGCTCTATTCTTTTCATAGGCCCGTTGAGACTCAGGGCAAAATCATCGGTTGAAAATGCAGGCTGGTTTTGCTTTAACTTGATGAAAGTGGAAAATACACTTCTCAAACGGGTACGATTGAAATAATAATCCCAGCGTATGGGCTTATTCCCCACTCTTCCATTATAATCGATGGAGAAATCATAACCCATTTCTCCAAACTGCCATATCATTTTGGGCCCCGGAATGGTAAAAAAGAAAGCTGCAGCCTGTTCCACCCTGAATAAGGCAGTGGTGAAATCGGTAATATCATATTCACCGTCTGGACTGGATTTACCGAATTGCATATTCTTATACATGAGCCGTTCTTCATCGTGACTTTCCATATACCCTACAAGATGAGGAACATCCCAGTTTCTTTCCTGATAAGAAATGTCTTTGAAATTGGATTCTCCGGATTCATTGTAACCCATGGTTGCCTCGTTGTAATTATAATTCAAATTGCCCCATATCATCATACCGTATTCGGCGAGTTCTTTTTCTTCGCTATTGGGAGCAAAATGTTCCAAAATAACATAGGCATTGGGGTTTACGCTCCAGATTTGATCGGCCATCCTTTTTAAAATGGCTATCCTGGAAGCATCATAAAAACCTCCGTCTCCCGGAGTGTTGGTAAAACCTTTGGTAAAGTCGAAGCGGTAACCATCAATATTGTATTCAGTTATCCAGAACTTGTTGACACGATCGATGAATTCCTTTGTATCCTCACTTTCATGATCAAAATCATATCCCCAGGAAAATACCTCGTTGGGTGATTCTTCATTATACCAGGGATTATTGGCTGCAGGCCGGTTCTGCTCATCATTGAAATAAAGCTGTACCAGGGGCGATTGCCCGTAACTGTGATTCAGAACAATGTCCATGATGACAGCTATATCTCGCCCGTGACAGGAATCAATGAAGGCTTTGAGATCCTCCGCAGGACCATAATATTTATCCGGCGCGAAATAAAATGAAGGATTATAGCCCCAGCTCTCATTTCCTTCAAACTCATTAAAAGGCATGAGTTCAATAGCATTCACTCCAAGCTCAGTGAAATAATTTAGTGTATCGGTTAGTGTTTCCCAATCATGAGCTTCAATAAAGTCCCTTAACAATAACTCATAGATCACAAGATCTTCTTCATCATGAGCCATAAAATCATTTTGCCATACATATTCTTCCTGATCGGTCTGGAAAATACTTACAATGCCATTGGTCATTCCTGTCGGGTAAGCTTTCAGATCAGGATATGTATCCTCCTCTATCCATTTGTCATGCCAGGGATCAAGAACCTTCCCGGTATAAGGATCTGCAATTTTCAGTTCGCCATCAACATAGTACTGATAGGCATATTCCTTGCCGGCTTCTATCCCATCGATTGTGACCCAGAAATGATCTCCATCTTTATTCATCCGGTACAGAGAGGAGGGTGTCCAGCTATTAAAATCTCCTATGGCGAATACATAATCCTTGAATGGTGCATAAAGAACCAGGGTTACCGTATTTTCATCAATATAGTTGATCCCGGCTTCCACATCCAGGGGTAGCTGCTCCACCGGCTGACTGGCCAGTACATGGACAAATACCGAATCAGCAACCTTTGTTTCTCCATCATCGGCAGTTACTTTAAGCCAATAATCTCCACTTTCGGAAAAATTAAACAAATTCGTTATTTGATCAGCGTTAACTTCTTTGATCTTTTCATTATTAAGAAAAAGGCTAAGGGCAGCCTCCATGGTAGTTGAAGCCTGAAAATTGATGTCCGTTCCCGGTTCTGCAATCATGTTCTCTTCCGGGGAAATTACCGATACATTCAAACCGGGTTCAAACACTTCAACAAATATATCTTTTCCACCTGCGGCTTTTCCTTCATAATAGGTCTGACCAGAATAAGGTTCTGCACTGCGAAACACAAAAGTCATGTGGGTTATTGTCTCATTTTCAGGAACTCCATAATAGCTCCGGATATCCGGAGTGATTTCCAGGGTATATAAATTCGGTTCGCCATCCACTCTGACCATTCTTGTATCAAGTGTATTTTCCCCCCACTCGGTTTTCACATATTGCCAGTCAAATGTACCTGCACTGTTTTCCGTTAACACTCCGGTATGTGCATATACATCTCCGTCATAATCTATCAGTCCTGCTGTACCCTGGGTTGCATCAAATGTTATGGTAACCGGCTGATCTGCAAAGGGCAACTCAGGTTCTGCTGTAACAACCTGGGCAGTAAGGACCCCACTCCACAAAACCAGTAATATGATATATAATAGTCTATTCATGATTTACTCCATTTTTTACTTCTGTTTCCGTTATACTATTCTTTATTAAGGGTCTGCCGGCAAAAGCCCTTCCTCCACCCTTGCTATTTGAATGCGCTGAATCTCTTACGAAATCCAGCATAGGTCTCTCCCAAAAGTCGAGATGACAAAGCTTTGAGTTCATGCTCAACATAGCCGCCATAGCCTATCATCCAGACCCTTCATCAATGCCCCCATCGTCCATCGTCCATGGTCCATCGTCCATGGTCCAATATCGTCTATCACCCAGCCCCCTCATCAATGCATCCATGGTCCATGGTCTATGGTCCATGGTCCAACACATATCCCCTCAAAGGTTCAAGCATCAATTTCCCATCTAACACTATCTCCTTCTGATCAATAACATCAAACGCTTTTGTCGTTTTCCCCAGATGCTTCCTGAACCGTTCCAGATTTAATTCATACTCCTCCGTATTTTTATTAATGATCACCATTACTTTTTTGTTCTCATTGTAACGGAAGTAAACATAAACATTATCTGCAGGAGCATAATGCGTTAATTTACCTGTATGGATCACAGGGTTTTCTTTCCTCCAGTTCAATAAGGTTTTGAAGAAATTTTGCATCTCCAGGGTTTCTTCATCCAGATTTTCTCCTGTGAAAGCATTTTTCTTATCTCCTTCCCATCCCCCGGGAAAATCTTTTCTAATGAGACCATGACTATCGCCTTCGGTATGGGTCATTAATACTTCTCCACCGTACAGGAACTGTGGAATTCCACGGGTTGTCAGAAAATATATAATTCCCAGTTTATAAAGATCATTGTTCATGCCCATCTGCATGTAAAACCGGGGCATATCATGATTGTCGGGGAAAACAAGAATATTATAGGGATCCGGATAGATAAAATCATTGGCCAGGGATTCATACATTCTGATCAATCCTGTACCCCAGGATTCTTCTTCAGTTAAACCCTTGCTTACAGCCTCCTGTAAAGGGAAATCCATGACACTGGGCAGATGGGATTCGTAACCGTCATAATTCTCTTTTCCTTTTTGCCAGTAAGAGATAATAACCGGGTTGGTTGTCCATTCTTCACCTACAATATTGAAATTTGGATATTCATCCATAACTCTTTTACACCATTCCGCCAGCATATATTTATTGGGATAGGGATAAGTATCCATGCGAATGCCTTCAAGTCCGAGATATTCAATCCACCAAATACTGTTTTGAATAAGATATTCTTTAAGGAAGGGATTTTCCTGGTTCATATCGGGCATTGTGGGAACAAACCAACCTTCTCTCATAAGTTTAAGATCACTTTCGGCAGCATATGGATCCTGATTCACAGTTCTCCTGTGGTTGGTAATTTTATAATCCGGATAATAGTGTATCCAGTCATCAGAAGGAAGATCATCCATCCACCAGTGCTCTGAACCACAGTGATTGAAGATCATATCCATAATCAGCTTTATTCCGTGCTTATCTGCTTCTTCAGCCAGCTTCTTATAAAGCTCATTATCGCCAAAACGAGGATCAACTTTATAAAAATCTGTGATCGCATATCCATGGTAAGACGCATCGGGCTGATCGTTTTCGAGTACAGGATTTAACCATAAAGCGGTGAATCCCATTTCTTCAAAATAATCCATATGATCGATAATGCCCTGTATATCTCCTCCATGTCTTCCATATGGCTCATTACGGTCTAATTCAGTCTCCTTCATGGTAGGTACCACATCATTGGACGGATCTCCATTGGCAAACCTGTCGGGCATCAAAAGATAAACAACATCGGAATTATCAAAACCTTTCACTTCGGAAGCATCTTTTTCTCTTTGAAGAATCTGGTATTCGTAATCGAATTCCTTTTTACCATCTTTTGAGAAAGTAATCAAAATACTACCTGCCTGAATATTATTCTCAAGTTCAAGATCCAGGAAAAGATAATTAGGATTCTGCACCCTGCTAACGGTTTTTAACTTTAGTCCGGGATATTTAGCTGTCACTTTATAATCAGCAATATTATCTCCATGTATCATAACCTGGAGATCCGGGTTTTTCATCCCTGCCCACCAGAATGGGGGGTCAATATGCTGTATTTGAGCAAACAGGCAAAGCCCGGCAAAAATATTCAGCACCACAAGAAGAAGAGCTTTTTTTAACATAATTAAATAATATAGTTTAACAAGTCCTCGATATAAAAAAACAAAGTCGCAGGAGAAAAAAACTCCTGCGGCTTTGTTCATGAAAGATTACAGTTCATTACTCTGTTGTAACTGTATAGGTCAGATTGATAAGATCTGCCGTTATGGTTTTTGTGCCTGCGGTAATATTATGTATTGATGCAGGATCAGGATCAGCTTCAGTTGGGCGATAAACAAGTTCTCCGCTTTCTTCATTCTCACCATCCACAGCTCCATACATTGGAGCCCAATTACCAGGATTGGTGATAAACTTATAGTCCTTATCAGCTAACAGTTCCGTGGTAATCTGGAAAACGTATGGTTCAATGAGTGACATTGGCAATGGATTGGCATTATCCCAACCTGCAGCAGTTGCATCACCTAAAACGTATAATCCGGTTTCTTCTACCGTATAAGTCATATTGTTTATATCAACTGTTATTCGATAGATACCAGCATCAGGTGGTGATTCAAGAGCTGCCGGATCGGGATCTGCTTCTGTAGGTCTTAACACAAGGTTTCCGGCCTCCCATGTTCCGGCACCATCTGTACCGTATTGAGGAGCCCATTGCCCGAGAGTTGTAATAAATTTAAAATAAGCTCCCCCTTTCAGTGAGTCTACGATTTCATAAACTCCATTTCCAAGAGAAATCATTTCTATTGCAGCAGCATTATCCCATTCAACTCTGGTTGCATCACCGAGCATATAGAGTGGCGGGGCTTCATCAGTATAGGGAGTTATGGTGATGCTCAATATCTCACTCATAAGGTCATCCACATTCTCATTAAGCCGTGATTTAACTCTGAATTGAAACAGATGTGCAACCCCGGCTTCAACACCTTCTTTCAGCAATATATCATTTAGCTCACCAACTGTCATAGTCACGGATGTTTCCGGAGTAATCATAAGCTGGATCGGATTGCTGAAACTGCTGTCGGCATAATCCATTTCGAGAATGTAAGATATACTGGCCTGGAAACCGTAACTAGCTTCAGACCAAGAAAATGTAGCAAACTCATTATCTGCTTCATCCTGAAGTAGTTCAAATTCTCCACCATCACCTGGTGAGGTGAATACCGGACCCTCTGCCTGTTCAATATCAAGCACTGGTTCTTTATCCATTTCCTCGCATCCTATGAAGAAGAGGAATCCAGCCAAAATAGCTATGATTATATTTAATTTTTTCATTATTGAATCAATTTTTTTAATTAATGCTTAATTGGTATAATCTTCATTCTGAACGAGATTTGGATTTGCGTTCAGGTCATTGGAAGGTATAGGATAAAGATCCCTGTATGATTCGGTTCCGGTTCCTTCTTTCACATTTCCTTTCCACTCCCAGATATATTCATCACCGGTAAACATACCGAAACGAATCAGGTCGGTTCTTCTGTGGTTTTCCCAGTAAAGTTCACGTGCCCTCTCATCAATTATAAATGAAAGGGTTAATTCAGCATCGCTAATATTTCCGGAATCATCTCCGTAGGCACGTTCTCTGAGCATGTTAACATAATCCAATGCGGTTCCACGATCGCCACCACCGCCACGCAACACGATTTCTGCATACATCAGATAAGCATCTGCCAGACGGAATACAGGGAAATCTGTGCTTACAAATGTTGGATGAACATTGGGTGCAGGTCCTCCGTCAGAAGCAATATTTTTAAACTTGGTTATCCCTATGCCATGGGTGAAAGTACCCACATTGGTAACTTCCCACTCCCAGTCTTCAGGATTGAAATAAAACATACCACGACTATCGGGAGGAGAATACTCCGGACTTGCAGTTGAAAAGTCGGTTTCCTGTACGCCGAAAATTCCTTCTACAAAATCTTGGATCGTACGAATACCTCCCCAGCCACCATCTATCCCATTCAATGGCATTCCACCACCATTGGAAGCATGGAGCAGGAAGGTCATTCCTCCGTACTGCTGAGTGTTGGTTCCGTCAAATGCAATCGGGAAAATTATTTCCGGACTCAGGTGATTATCTGCACGAAATACATTTTCATAAACCGGATCCAGTGAATATCCGGCATCAATTACCTTGTTTACATAGATAAGTGCATCTGCATACCTTTCCGTACCGGTATATACTTCTGCATTGAGATAAAGCTTGGCAAGCAACATCCATGCAGAAGCCTGATCGGCCCGGGCATATTCCCATCCTGGTTCACCAAGCTGGGATTCTATTTCAAGCAATTCACCTTCAATATATTCAAATAGATCTGCCCTTTGAATCTGTTCAGGCAGAAAAGCTCCGGGAAGATCATCTTCTGTCACAAAGGGAACATTACCAAACATGTCTATTGCATGCCAGTACGAAAATGCTCTCAGAAATCGCGCTTCAGCTATCATTACATCCAACGCTCCATTGGATATCTCAGCATCTCTTGCATTTCTTATAAACTCATTGGCAACAGCAATGGAATAAAAAATCCTGGAATAAAGCGCACTGATAAATACATCATTGGGTGCCCAGGTGTGCCAGTGGAAATTCTTAATCGTTGCATCGTCCCAGGCCATAATGGCTTCATCTGTCGGAAGTTCCTGAAGGCCCCATAATTGGCGAAGGTAGTTCCCGAAGTTTTCATCTATACCCTCTATATCAGGATCTCCACCTCCACTGCCCTGCTGTCCGCTCACTGCATAACTGGCGTAGATTTTCGCAAGAGCCTGCAAATAATCTTCAGTTGTCTCAAACACATTGTTCGCGGTTTGCTCATCCGGATCAATGGGTTCTACATCCAGGTCCTGAACACAGGAAGTAAAGATCAGCGCCAGAACCGGGATCAATAATAAGTATTTTATAATTGAATTTTTCATATCTCTGGTATTTTAAATTGTATTAAAGATTCAGGTTAATGCCAAACAAGAATGTTCTTGGACGCGGGTAGAAGTTATCGTCAATACCATTCTCAATTTCAGGATCCAGACCTGAATAATCTGTAATTAAAAATGCATTCTGCACAGTGAAGTTAACCCGTCCATTGAGCTTGTCTGTGAAAATACGATCAAAACTATAACCCAGGGTTATATTATCCATCCTGAAGAAAGCACCATTTTCCAGGTAAAAATCTGACCAGAACTGGGCAGTCTGGAATCGGGTCTTATTTACCGCAGTAAGGATGTTTGCTGTATAACCTGATTGATTATATATCTCCTGGTAAATTGCCCTCTGAGAAGCAATGTTATTGTAAACCCAATTGCCGAATTTCATTCTTCCGGAAAATGAGAAATCAAATTTCCCATAGGTGAAATAGGAAGAAATACCAACCTGATAATCGGGAGAAGGATTTCCCAGGTAATATTTATTGGCGTTATTACCGGATACAACTCCACCTTCTCCTGTCTTATCAACGTATAAACCTTCTATTGGTATTCCATTAACATCATAAACCTGATCGAACATATGGAAAGTCCTTGCAGGAAAGCCTGTGTTATTGACCTGGACATTATTACCAACACCACCGGATATTCCGCCTGTCTCAAATCCGGTATAATCAGGATCATCTACAAGGGTAAGTTTTGTAATTTCATTTTGATTGTAAGTAAAATTGGTAGAAATCCTCCAGCTCATATCAGCCTGTGAAATTGCATAAACTCCCAGCTCAGCTTCTACACCTGTATTCTCAAGAGATCCAACATTGGTGACAAGGAAGTTTGAGAAATTCGTACCCGCAGGAATCTTAACCTCATTCAAAAGATCATCGGTTACCCTTTTATAAAGATCTATTGTACCGGTAATTCTCTGGTTGAAAAATCCAAAATCAAGAGCTATATTCTGGGTAGTTGTTTCTTCCCACTTAATAGATGGATTATAGGGATCAGGACGAAGCGTAGGATAAAAATTGTTTCCAAACTGATAATACGCTCCGGCTTCACTTGATGTATAAACCGGGATGTATGGATAATATCTGTCACCAATATCCTGCTGGCCGGTTATACCGTAACCCAAACGAAGTTTTAAGTTAGAAAGTGCATCAAATCTTTCCATGAAGCTTTCCTGATCAATCTTCCAAGCGAATGCAAATGCCGGAAAAATTCCCCATCTGTTATCCCCCTCCGAAAATCTTGATGATCCATCAAAACGGACAGTGGCAGTGAGAAGGTATTTATTCATAAATCCGTAATTTGCTCTTCCGAAAAATGATACCAGAAATAGCTCATTTCTCGTAATGCTGACTCCTTTTCCATATTCATCAAGAGTCATTCCCCATGGACGATTTGTATCGAGATTGTCTGTATAAAATGACTGATAAGAATAACCTGCAGTTGCATCAAGATCGTGGTCGGTACCAAAGGTTCCTTTATAGTTCAGGTAAAAATCAAACAATCCATTGATCCTTTCATTCTCATAGGTTTTGACATTCTGCTCAGGTTCTCTGTAACTCCAGGAAGCAAGTGTGTCAGTTATGTCATGACCATCGGTTTTGTAATAATCATAACCCACTTTCATCACCGCTTTTAAACCCGGAAGGAATGGTACATTATAGTCGGCCTGAAGATTTACTAGATAACGATATGCATCTGAAGTATTATCTCTGAACTCCAATCTTGCTACAGGGTTGTGCGTGGCAATATTGTTTGGTAAACCATTCAACTGATCTTCAGCACTTGATTCCACCCACGCAGTATATCCACCGTAACGTGTATTTCCATTCTTAATTGGCTGGGTGGGATCAAACTGAACGGCTGAGAATATGGCCTCATCATTGGAGAAGTTATTAAAAGTATAAGCTCCCTTGGCATTAAAGTCAATTTTAAGGTCGCCGTCAAGAAGAACAGGAGACACAGAAAGGTCTGCTGTGGTCCTTTGCATTTTGTTGTATTTCAGAATACCATTGTCATCCAGAAATCCTACGGACAGACGGTAGGGAACATCTTTGATTCCACCACTGATTGCCAGGGAATGGTCTGTTGAAATTGCATTTCTGTAGATCTGTTCCTGCCAGTCGGTATTTGCATCTCCCAATTTAGTTAAGGCCTCAGAAGTTAATCCATAATTGTCAACCCTGTCCTGAACCAGTGCACGGAATTCATCACCATTGAATACATCCACATACTCAATGGGTATTCCGATTGAAACATCACCGTTATAAGTCACTCTTGTATCACCCACTCTTCCTCTTTTGGTGGTAATGATAATTACACCATTGGAGGCACGTGACCCGTAAATAGCTGTTGCAGAAGCATCCTTCAATACCGTAAATGTTTCAATATCATTCGGATTGATTGTTGAAAGAGGATTGGCCATTCCGCCAATTCCGCGACTGTCTATCGGAATACCATCTATAACAATGAGGGGGTCATTACTTGCGGTAAGTGATGAACCTCCACGAATCCTGATAGTAGCATCGGATCCGGCTGCACCATTTCCTGTTGTGATGACAACCCCGGATGCTTTACCCATGAGAAGCTCCTGTGGAGAAGAAATTGCTCCACGGTTAAATTCACGTGAATCAACAGCTACAACAGAACCTGTAGCATCTTCTTTTGAAACCGTACCATAACCTATAACTACAACCTCATCAACTTCGAATGCGGAGGGTTGAAGATTAACCTCCACGCTGGTCTGGTCGGTAATGGTTATTTCCTGTGATTCGTAACCTACGAAAGATACAACCAGTACATCACCATTTTCCGCTTCGATTGAAAATTCGCCGGCAAAGTTGGTGGCAGTACCGGTAGTAGTACCTTTAACAACAACAGTGGCCCCGGGAAGGGGACTGCCATCGTTTGCGTCTTTCACTGTTCCGGTAATAGTCCGTTCCTGGGAATATACCTGTATAACCAGAAACAAACTAAAAAACAGCAAAATTGCTTTTCTGAGAACGTGTCTTTTTTTCATAAATTCCAGTTTTAGCTAATATTCATTTAATGTTTTTTTAATTAATTATTGCAGGATCTCCGTATCATTTCCCGATAATAACAGAGACATTACCCATGCAAATTATGGATTCTCTAACATATTCTTAATATAGATTTAACTCCGGGATAACACTTTTCACCGCAAACGTTTCCGCAAACGTTTGAAATCAAGGTTTTTTTGATATGTTTTATAACATGCTGCTTTTCAGGCGGCTTAAAGTGGTTAAATAAAGGAAGTAAAGAAGAGAACTTTTTGGCCGGAAAGTATTTTTTGCGTTTAGGCTGTCTAACCTGAATTATTCATAAAAAAAGGGAGTTTGTTCCCTAAAAATAGCTGAA
>CAZGTU010000071.1:11148-23732 GCA_964528675.1 uncultured Bacteroidaceae bacterium | reverse complement strand
TTAAATTCTGAAAAATTCTCTCATAATTTGATCCGCTAATAAAATTCCTTGCGGAGACAGTTTTATTTTTTCATCCTTTTTTTCTATCAATTTCCTTTCAACAAAATTTCTGGCAATTTTCCCGGTGTATTTAACATAATTATTTCCAAATCTTAGCCGTATTTCATTCATATCCATGCCCCACATCGTTCTCAATGAAGTAAGTACATATTCATTATATAAATCATCTCTACCAAGTTCTTCACTTTCAATATAGTTATGACCTCCCGATAACAATTTTTCAATGTACTTCTTATTGGATGAAATATTCCAGAATCTACTTTTTCCATCATAAGAATGTGCCGATGGTCCTATTCCGATATAATTTTCATTTTTCCAGTAGGTCAAATTGTGTTTTGAAAAAAAACCGGGAATTGCAAAATTGGATATTTCATAATGAATGAATCCGGATTTCTCAGTTTCAAATTTTAATATCTTGAATTGTCTTATGCTTTCTTCCTCTTCAACCGGAATAATTCTTCCCTTTTTTCTCCAATGATCAAAAACAGTTCGGGGTTCAAAAGTTAAGTGATAAGCAGAAATATGCTGAATGTCTAATCCAAGAAGAATTTTAATATTTTCTCTCCAGCCTTCAGCATCCAATCCCGGAATTCCGTAAATAAGATCACAGTTAATGTCCTCAAATCCTATTTTCTTTGCATTTTGCACGGCTTCTAAAGCCTGAGCATCATTATGACTGCGACGCATTAATTCCAGATCTTTATTACGAAATGATTGTATTCCTATACTTAACCGTTCAATACCTGCCTGTTTTAAGCCTATCAGATAATCAGGAATCAGATCATCCGGATTTGCTTCAAAACTTATCTCAAGTTGTGGTGTAGTCCTGAAATTATTTTTCACAGCCTTTATTAGACGAGTTATTTCTACAGGATTGAGAACTGAAGGTGTTCCTCCTCCAAAGTATATTGTTTTTAATTCATCCTCTTTAAACTGCTCTGCCTTATGCTGTATCTCAACCTCCAATGCATCTATCATCTTCTCCTTATATTGAAGAGAAACAGAAAAATGAAAATCACAATAGCGGCATGCCTGCCTGCAAAAAGGTATATGCACATAAAATCCAGCCACCATCATTCCTCTTTTAAATATCCCATTATAGCATTTGAAACAGCACGGGGCTCGGGAGGCAGGGAATAAATATTTTGTTCATAATTCTGGTTATAGGGAGATATGTTCCTCGCCTCACCATCAACAACCAGGGTACTGCTACCCCCGGGATCAAAACCCATAGCCTTTATGATCCCTTTTTCCTTTAAAATTTCAGCCATGTTATCATGTGTCGCTCCAACCGATTCTCTTATCCGTCCATTAACAGCAAGCACTGATAAATTTCCTTTATCATCAATTCCGGCAGCAATCTTGGGCCCTCTCATATCGGTGTAATCAAGTCTTGCGGCCTGGGTTCGAATAGAATTTGAATGTTTCCACCCCTCCCTTTGCATATCAAGGCAATTATTTCCTCCATCCAATAACATAGGCCCTGCTTCAACTGCATGTTTTATCTCCTTAAATTCCTCCAGCACAATTTCAACTTCATCTCCCGGTTTGAGTTTTTCCGGAAAACTTTCTTCACTGAAAGATAATGTCAATCCAACCGGTATAATTTCAACTTTCGAGAACTCAGTTCCCCTGATTATATCCTTAACCACATTTCCGGCAAGTATGACTGCAACCCGGCTGCTATTCAATATAAAATCCTCATCATATAAAAGATCGTAAAAACAAACATCCCCGGTGGGAAATTGTAAGTTATACTTATTCATCCCCAGGATAAATGTAAGATTGTGTATTTTCAGACTTAAGCCATTTTTAACAGATACTCTTTTAATATCAAGATGTCCGTCATTATAAATCAGTAAAGCTGCTTTATTGAACAAAGGTGGAGATAAAACTTTTCCATCTGAGATAATCAACCCAAGAGGAGAGCCAATAAAAGATTCCTTAATGCCAAGTTTTCCAACCAGTTCAGGATTAAGAATATACCCTCCATTCCATGCAATGGGAATATTTTTTTTCAACTCTCTTTCAAACTTCATGACAAAAGATGTGACTTTTGCCGGCCGCTCCTTTACCGAGGCCACCAGGAATTCCCACTTTCTTTGTTGGATATTAATATTCGCGATCACTCCGTTATACGGAAGTCCATCTTCATATATTCCACTTATGAATTGATATTTTACCGGATTTTTCTCCTTTTCTCCGGAGAATTTTTTAAGCTGGTTTTCCAGGACAAACTGAAGAGGTGATCCATTAACTTCAGCATCCTCTTTCAATTCTTCAAAAAGCTTATTCTCTCCGATCTTCTCCTTAACCGCTTTAAATAATTTGCTGCGAAAAATTCTGTCAAAATCTTTAGCCGTTTGAACAGGAACCGGATAGCTTAACACGGTTCTGATTCCTGCAGGAGAATATTGAATATAACCTGAATCCTCAGGTATTCCCAACATATTCGCATCCAGCTCCGTTCGGGTTTTCCCGATATGGAATCTATCCAGATCAATAATATCTGTCATTAATATGGCATTTCTCCTGTTGGTGATTAAAAATCCTTTCCTTTTTTTGATATGACTTAAAACCTTCAAAGCTTTAGTACCAAGCTGGGCAAAATGAATTCCTACCGTCCATTGCCTGGTAGGTACTAACTCGATAATGCCATAGTTAAAAAGCAACTTTAACTCTTCATTTTTCCCGGTTAAGATATACTCTACGGTTTCTTCCCTGTTCAACTGGTTTCCCAGATTTTTCTCCTGGGTAAAGACATATATTTTTGCCAGGCTGTTTGCTTTATCTGACAATATTTTTTCTGTCAACACTTCCTCAATTCCCATATCCAGTCTGGACCTTACAGGTTGCAGAATAAATAATTCCAATTCGTGCATCAGGTGCTCGCCTGGAAAATAGGCAATGGGAATATTCTTTTTTAATTTTTTTATGAGTTCTTTTCGATTATCAATGGAAAGATAGGTGCTTCCGGTTAGCTGTAATAAAGCAAGATTCCAGTCTGTGAAAAAATGAGGAGTCTCTTTTACCTGGGTAATAATGGTGGGTTCAATTATTTCAAAATAAAAAATATTAACCAGGCCGGTTAACTCCTGCATAGTATAATCCTGATATGGGTAATAATTCATATTCCTATGCCGGTAAGACATACTATGGTCATGCCTGATCTCAAGTTCTCCCTCCCTGTAATTAAACAACTCTTCAATCGTATTCAGGAATTTCAATTTTTTGGCAATGGGAATATGCATTTCCTCAGGATCTTTCTTCATGATCTCAAGAGCAAACTGAAATATTCTTCCCTTAAAATCCATTTGTTCCATACGAAAATAACTTGGATCAATAAGAGACTTCAGATAGATCATAAAAGATAATTTCCCATAACCGGCCAGATATTGACGATTATTCGTATTCATTATCGATTTAAGGTCAGGATCATCCGGATTAAAACTTTTTCTGTATTCTTCTAAAGACCTTATGACTATCTCTTTTTCATTTTTACCGGTATTTAATTGAAAAACAAGTCTGTATAAAATTTCCTGGAGATTATTATTCAATGCTTCAAGTGAAAAGCGACGAACAACTGCTTTCCGGTTATGATTTACTTCTTCGGTATATTTATGAGGAAATAAAACCCTTTCAATAATAGCATTGGCATATTTCTTTTTAATATTTTTCCCGTCATATTCAATTACTTTAAGGCGGTTCTTTTCTTCAAGATGATATCCAATTACTTCCTTATAAACATTTCTGGGAGCATACTTTCTAACAAAAATAGGCGTGCCACAGGCAGTCGATTCGATTATTGGTAATCCCCTTCCTTCCGTTTTGCTTGGTAATAAAACCAGGGAGGCAATGTTATAGAGCTCAGGAATACCTACCGGTGACTCGAATCGACTTTTAAAACTTTCTTTGTCCAGTTCACTGAATAAAAAAGCCAGGTAAATTTTGTCCCTTATTTTCTCTTCTGTATTTTCAAGCAATCGCTGAAAGCTTCTCATTAATTTCGTAAAATACAAATAATGTCCTGAAGCAATGGGACCGGTAACCAATATGGTAATTTTTAAATTTTTTGTTTTTTTAAGCCGCTCGTTAAAGCCTTTATTTTCAAGAATTTTTATTAAAAGACTAAAACCTACTTCTATCCTTTTCCTGGAAATAATGCGTGTTGGCTGGAGAAAAATAATATTTTCAGCAATAAATTTATTGATAGGCCTGGTTTTGTTTCCTATAAGAATAGGCATAGCATTTTCCTGATCAACAAGATTGTTATGAATAACATCTTCCACTGAATAAACAATCAGTTGATTCTTATAACGGCTGAGTATTTTTTCAAGCTGGAGAAAAGCATCGATCTTTTTTCTTTTATCAAGATTATAATATATTGATGTATCAACCGCAGTTCCTATTTCCATAACATTGGCCGGATTGATACCCCTTTTTCTGATCAGGAATTCTGATTGACTTCTATTAATATTGACATGTATCCATCGCCTGGATTCCCATGGAAATAAAAGTTCTATGATACTAAAGAATTCTCCGAGATGGGCATTGGCAAAAAAGAAATCCCTGGGACCTTTTTTATTTTTCTTCTGTTTAACAAAACCTTCTCTGCTTCCTCCTTCCCAATAAAAATCATGATTGTTATTAATAACCGGAATACCATAAAATTCTGATAATAAAACAGACGCAAGTGTTAGAGAAACATTACCCGGATTTGAAGCAATATTGATCAAATAAAACAGGCCAATATTATTTTTTAAGATATAATCTCCAAGTTTTTTAATAATACCCAATGTTTCCTCCCAGAATTCAATAATCAGAGTATTATATTCAACACTTCCTCTTTCAAATTGGGAAAAGTAAAATTTTTCATACAGTTTCCATTCATCAAATCCTTGTATTTCGGGTATTTCTTTTTTAATTATAAAATCTGGTATAAGTTTTTCTGCCTCCGGTTTAAATATCCCAGCTATATAATGAATATCCGAAGATGGAATATCTCTTTTTATCAGTTCAGCGTATTTCTGAACTTCAACACTTACACCATCTATTGAATAATGAAAAGTAATAAACGCTATCCCTTTGTTTTGAAATTGTTTATAACCATCTGAAATATTAAAAAATGTATTGGTTGACTCTACAATCCTGTCCTCTTTTATTCTATCAAGGAAAAGCCCGAGATCGAACCAGGTCTTTATATTTTGTGACCTTAATAAAATAATTAAATCATTTATGGATAAATTATTGTGCATATGTTGATTAATCCCTGAATATTCTGTTTAAATTTAACATATTTTTTAAAATGCCAATATATAACATATTATGCTGATTTACAGGTACATATTAATTCATTATAAAAGTATTTTATTTGCATTGATAATCATTGTTTTAAGTCTTTATCCCTTTGAAACAAGTTCAAAACCTGGATTTTTTGACTTTCCTCATTTTGATAAAGTGGTACATTTCTTATTGTATGCATCCTTTGCATTTATAATTTTTACAGAAAGACCAGGAAGAATGAATGCAAAAAAATATTTCTTTATCGTAATGTTATGCCTATTTCTGGGAGGTTTAATTGAACTTATTCAGATTTATCTCCCCAAAAGATCAGGAGATATTTATGATTTAATTGCAAATTTCACCGGAAGTCTGATTGCAGTTCCGGCTCATTATGTTTATAAAAAAATCAAATAATAATTTTATCTAGGTTATCTTCTGCATCTTTTGCTACTTCTTCAACTGTTTCAGACTGAAAAAGTTCTTTCATCTCGTCTCTCAATTTCGCATACCTTGAATGCAATGCACAGGGGTATTCCTGTTCAGCACAATATTTAACACCTATTGCACATCTATGAAAGTTATCCTGACCATCAATAATTTCAACAACATCCATTAATAAAATATCATGTGAAGGTTTTCCCAAAGCAAAACCACCATTGGGTCCTTTTGTTGATATTAATAGTTTATGTTTTGCCAGCGATTGTAATATTTTTCCAAGAAAAGGTGAAGGAATATCAAGATCAGAGGAAATTTTTTTTATACCAATTCTTTGGCCATTATTTGTATGAATTGCAAGGTATATAACCGCCCTCAATGCATATTTGCAGGTATTGGATAACATATAAATATAATTTATTATTTGCAGGCTATTTTTTCTATTCTTCTTTTATGTCTTCCTCCTTCAAATCCGGTATTGAGAAATATATCAACCATTTTAAGGGCAAGTTTTTCTTCAACAAAACGTGCCGGTAACGAACAAATATTGGCGTCATTATGCAATCTTGCAAGCCTGGCAATCTCTTCACTCCAACATATTGCTGATCTTATTCCTTGATGTTTATTTGTTGTCATGTTAATTCCATTGGCACTTCCACATATAGATATACCATAACTGAAATTACCATTCTCAATTTCACTGGCAAGTTTGTGTCCAAAATCAGGATAATCAACCGAATCCGGACTGTCAGTTCCCAGATCTTTAACATCTATTCCTTTATTCTCTAGATGTTCCTTTATTTTTTCTTTCAATCCGAATCCTGCATGATCTGCAGCTAGAACAATTTTATCTGTTATCATTTTTACTTATTATAAAACATCAAAAATAATGTAATAATTTCATATCTGAAAGTACGAAATTTTTGCACATTTTTTGTTAATTCATTGTTGAGTATTTAAAGATAAATTTGAATAAAAAATGATTGATAATTTTTCTTGTAAGATTATTTATAAAAAATGAAGAGATTACAAAATTTATTTTTGATTTTGTATCTCCTAAAATCGAACAATATTTTAACACTAAATGAGTAATAATTATAGTAGTTTTTTATAAAGACGGGAAATAACTAACAACATGTTAATAATTTTACAGATAAATGATTTTCAATATAAAACATAAATAATATCTGTTAATTTTGTGTTGTTAAAATATAAAAATTATAATATACAAATCTTATAAGAGAAAAATAATAACAAAATTAACAGGATATCATAATCATCATATATATTTTAATAATTAATAATAATATAATATAAAGGGATGGATGTTGTTGAAAAAGAAAAAATCTTGAATAAAGGTTACGTTGATGTCGATATAGATAAGAATATAAACATTGAGGAAGAAATAAATATATTAAGGAAAGAGAAAAATGTTGTAATTCTCGCTCATTATTACCAGGAACCAGAAATACAGGATATTGCTGATATTATCGGAGATAGTCTTGTACTTGCACAAAAAGCAGCCCAAACCAATGCTGATATTATTGTGCTTGCCGGTGTTCATTTTATGGCAGAAACAGCGAAAATATTATCTCCTGGGAAAAAAGTACTTTTGCCTGATTTAAATGCAGGATGTTCTCTTGCTGAATCTGCTCCAGCTAATGAATTCAGTGAATTTCTAAAAAAATATCCTGATCATACCGTAATTTCTTATGTCAATACAACTGCCGAGATTAAAGCTATGACGGATATTGCCTGTACTTCAACCAATGCTCTTCCTATTGTTAATAGCTTACCAAAGGATGAAAAAATAATTTTTGCACCCGACAGGAATCTGGGAAATTATATAAAAAGCATGACTGGAAGAGAAGACATGATCATATGGGAAGGAGCATGTCATGTTCATGAGGAGTTTTCACTTGAAAAAATACTGGAATTAAAACGGGAAAATAGAGATGCTAAATTAATTGCCCATCCGGAATGTGAAAAACCTATACAAATTGTTGCAGATCATATTGGATCCACCTCTTCGCTCTTGAATTATACAAAAGCAGATGATGGACATAAATATATTGTAGCAACTGAATCCGGGATTCTTCATCAGATGCAAAAAGCCAATCCTGATAAAATTTTCATTCCCGCCCCTCCAAAAGATTCAACCTGCGCTTGCAACGATTGTAAATTTATGAAAATGATCACTCTTAAAAAGTTATACAATACCTTAAAATACGAAATACCGGAAGTAGAGGTTAAAAAAGATATTATGGATAAAGCCAGGGGATCAATAACAAGGATGTTGGAGATTTCTGATAGATTGGGTTTATAATGAGAAAACTGTTTTACATAGTATTGATTGTAGTTTCTTCCTGCTTCAATGGTCAAGCACAGGAAGAAATTAATAATGGATATACACAATTTTTCTATCCTAACGGACAGGTTTCCAGTGAGGGGACAATGAGAGATGGAAAACCAGACGGATATTGGAAAACCTATTATACTACCGGTGTATTGAAATCGGAAGGATTAAGGACAAATTTTTTTCTCGACAGTACCTGGACCTTCTACAATCAATCCGGTGAGGTAGTGCAGAGAATTAATTATAAATACGGGAGAAAAAACGGATATAGTTATAATTATTCTTATGATAATTCTCCTGATGGAATACTGATCAGTAAGGAGCTTTATGTTAATGATAAAAAAGAAGGTACAGCACATTACTTTTATGAAAATGGTCAGATGAAAGAGGAAGTTAATTATGTGGACAATAAGAGAGAAGGACCGGCAAGAGTTTATGATAAAGAAGGAAAACTTATTTCCATTATAGAGTACCGGAAAGATTATATGGTGAGCAGGGAAAGAGTGAACAGGACAGATGCAGAAGGATTGAAGCAGGGATCCTGGAAACTTTTTTATAACGATGGATCCTTACACAAGGAAATGTTCTACCGTGATAATAAGTTACATGGCATATATAAAGAATATGAAAGGAATGGAAATATTGCTTTGATTTTAAAATATGATAATGGAAAAATTGCTGAAGATGAGCAGGATATTCTTACACAGGAACAACTGGATGTGAAAAGAGAATTTGATAATAATGGAAATATGGTATTCCAGGGCAGTTATAAAGAGGAAAATCCTATTGGTATCCATCGTTTCTATGATGCTGAAGGAAATGTCATCAATGCAATTATTTATAATGAGAATGGAACCAAAGCTTCAGAGGGGATTGTTGATGAATCTGGCAACAGAAAAGGAGAATGGAAAGATTTTTATATTACGGGGGAATTGAGAGCTGAAGGACGTTATTCGAATAACAAACGAACAGGTAGATGGGTTTTTTATTATAAAGATGGTAGTAAAGAACAGGAAGGGAATTATTTAAATGGTTTACCGGATGGGCTATGGACCTGGTATTATGAAAATGGTAACATCTTAAGGGAGGAAAGTTATTTTAATGGTCGTGAAGATGGTGAATACATCGAATATGACATAAATGGTAATGTTATTGCTCAAGGTAATTATTTGAGCGGAGAAAAAGAAGGAGAATGGTTTTATAAAGTTGGTGATAATATTGAGAAAGGAAAGTATCAGACAGGACTTAAAACCGGGGTATGGTATGCTTATTATCCGAATGAAGTTCTTAAATTTGAAGGAGAGTATGTTCAGGGAATGGCTAATGGAAAACATAAATTTTATTATCCGGATGGAGATCTTAAAGAAGAACGTTATTATGAGATGGGGATCCGGGAAAGAAATTGGAAAAAATATGATCTTCTTGGAAATCTTGAAATGACCATAACCTATCGCAATAATATTGAATACAGGATCAATGGACAGAAAATTGACTTACCTCAACCTTCTACCCGGATTATTAAATAACGTATATGGCAGAAGATAATTTTGATATTAAAAATCAACATCTTACGGAAAAGGATAAGGATCTTGATATTAAGCTCCGACCCCTGGTATTTCATGATTTTTCAGGTCAAAAAAAGATAATTGATAATCTTGAAGTATTTGTTGAAGCTGCTAAACAAAGAAATGAGGCACTTGATCATGTACTTCTTCATGGACCACCAGGACTTGGAAAAACTACTCTTGCAAATATTATTGCAAATGAACTGGATGTTAATATTAAAGTCACTTCAGGCCCTGTCCTTGATAAACCTGGTGATCTTGCTGGTCTATTAACAGGATTGGAAGAATTTGATGTTTTATTTATAGATGAAATACATAGATTATCTCCTGTAGTGGAAGAATATCTGTATTCTGCAATGGAAGATTACTCCATCGATATAATGATTGATAAAGGACCCAGTGCAAGATCTGTACAGTTACAGTTAAATCCGTTTACCCTTATCGGTGCAACTACCCGTTCCGGTTTATTAACAAGTCCTCTCAGGGCAAGATTCAGTATAAATTCATTGCTGGAATATTATGATCAGAATATTCTTACTAAAATAATTAAACGTTCAGCAGGTATTTTAAATGTGCAAATCAATGAAGATGCTGCCGAAGAGATTTCTTCCAGAAGTAGGGGAACTCCCCGAATTGCAAATGCTTTACTCAGACGTGTGCGAGATTTTGCACAGGTAAAAGGGGATGGAACCATTAACATCAAAATAACTAAATATGCCCTGGAAGCTTTGAATATAGATAAAGCCGGTCTTGATGAAATGGATAATAAAATATTGAGATCAATAATTGAAAAATTTAAAGGTGGACCTGTAGGATTAAGTACTGTTGCAACTGCTGTTTCGGAAGATGCAGGTACAATTGAAGAAGTTTATGAACCATTTTTGATAAAAGAAGGATTTATGAAGAGAACACCCAGAGGAAGAGAAGTTACTGAGAGGGCTTATATACATCTGGGCATTCTTAAAGATTCACAAAACTCTTTGTTTTAAAAAAAAGAAATTATTTACATTCTAATTAAAAAAGATTGGCGATCTTTTGGATGCGACCGGCATCCAGTAGTTTAATTTTTCTACCATTAAGCTCGATTAAACCATCCTGTTTAAATTCAGATAATAAACGAATTACAGATTCAGTGGCAGTACCGACAATATTAGCTAATTCTTCCCTGGTAAGATTAATCAAAAGTACATTATTTTCGTCCAGCCCGAATTCATTCTTTAAATTCATTAACACCTCAGCCAATCGTTCACGAACTGTTTTTTGTGCAATGTCAGTTATATATGAATTAGCTTCTCCCAGCTCCTTACAGGTTATTTGCATGAGTTCAAGAGAAAAATTACCATTGCTCTTTACCAATTCAATTAAGGTATCGCCTGGAATATAACAACAGATTGTATCTTCTATTACTTCAGCAGAAGTGCAAGCCGTTTCATTGCTCATTATTGAACGAAAACCTATTAAATCTCCTTTTTTGGCAAAACGAATTATTTGTTCTTTTCCATCAATACCTGTTTTATATATCTTCAAAATTCCGCTTTGGATACAATAAAAACCATTAATACGGTTGCCTTCATGGTATAAAACAGTACCTCGTTTATGAAATTCTGAGTTTTTAACTTCATCTATCTTAAAAAGTTCCTCTTTTGTCAAATGACGAAATAAATTATGATTTTTTGCTAAACAAGTTTCGCTGCAATTTGTATATTGAAAGTGTTTCATTTGTGTTAAAATTCTATATCACTCCAAAATTAGTTGAAAATATAATTAATAACTAAATTTGCACAAAAAAATTTAAATATATAAATACATAAAGATATAAAAATAATATTCGATTATGAAACAAGAACTTAGCATGGATTGGCTTGAAGATATGGCCTTTGAAACTGAAGTAAACGGACACAAATTGTATCTGGATGCTTACGAAAATGTAGGGGGTAAAGATCGTGGCCCAAGACCTAAACCTTTGATGATGGTGGCTCTTGCAGGATGTACCGGAATGGATGTAGTCTCTATACTAAAAAAGATGAAAGTTGAATTTGAGAGCTTCAATATTTCAATAGATGCTGAATTGGATGATGAGTTTCCGAAGCCATACACCTCAATGAAAATAATTTATAGTTTTAAAGGTAAAGATTTACCTAAAAGTAAAATTGAAAAAGCTGTGAATCTATCTCAGGATAAATATTGTGGGGTTAGTGAATCTTATAGAAAAGCTATGAAGCTTGATTATGAAATAAGAATAAATGAATAACTAAAGTTTCGCACTTATCAATTAATGTTGCCACAGATTACTCACAGCCTTTGGTTGTTCATGAGATTGCTAGCGCTAGGTTCACAGGTTAAGAAAATTAATTGCAACGAGTGAGAAAAATAATTTTAATCTGTGAACCTGTCCGCCTTTGAAGGATCTGTGCCAACATATCTTATTAATCAAGTACGAAACTTAAGTGAATAAATAAATAAAGTTTTTATTTTATAACGAGGTTGTCTAAAAGACATATTGATTGGAAGGAATATACTATAGGCCAAAAAAAAATTGGAATGCTTTCAATCTATGAGCCTACTCCGAAAATTTTTTTTTGGACAAATTTCTTTAACGCCAACCATCCTTCTAAAGTTACTAATATTAAGCGACTTATAAAAAGTTCCTTTTAGAGCCTGTCCCGATTTATCGTTTGGATTTTGAGGTTTTTAAAAGTTTTAACACTTTTCGGAGTAGACACATCTATAATTAGCCCAAATTTTACTTGGTTTTTTAGACAGTCTCGTTATTTTATTGGGATTCAAGAAGTGAAGAAAGGAATCTATAATATAGTATCCTTAAATTGACTGAGAAAACGTATATCATTTTCAAAATATAAACGTAAATCTCTCACCTGGAATTT
>CAZGTU010000071.1:0-11048 GCA_964528675.1 uncultured Bacteroidaceae bacterium | reverse complement strand
TGAGAAAACGTATATCATTTTCAAAATATAAACGTAAATCTCTCACCTGGAATTTCAGCATTGCAATACGCTCAATTCCCATTCCAAATGCGAATCCACTAAATTTTGTACTGTCTATTTTATTATAATCAAGTACATTGGGGTCTACCATTCCGCAGCCAAGCACTTCCAGCCATCCAGAATATTTACAGACATTACACCCTTTGCCTTTGCATAGATTACAGGAAACATCCATTTCAGCCGATGGCTCAGTGAAAGGAAAATAGGAAGGACGTAAGCGAATCTGAGTTGATTCTCCAAACATTTCCCTGGCAAAGTAGAATAGGGTTTGTTTCAGGTCTGCAAATGATACATTTTCTGAAATATATAAACCCTCAACCTGGTGAAATATACAATGGGCGCGCGCTGAAATTGCTTCGTTCCTGAAAACACGACCGGGAGAAACTGTGCGAATTGGAGGCTGTGTATTTTCCATTACTCTCACCTGGATGGAGGAAGTATGAGTCCTTAATAATATATCAGGATCTTTTTCTACGAAAAAAGTATCTTGCATGTCTCTTGCTGGATGTTCAGGCGGAAAGTTTAGTGCGGAAAAAACATGCCAGTCGTCTTCAATTTCGGGTCCTTCTGAAACCGTAAAACCTATTCTGCCAAAGATATCAAGAATTTCTCTCCTTACAATCGAAATAGGATGCCGGGAACCAGGTTCGATGGAATAGCCCGGAAGACTTAGATCAAAGTCAACATCCTTTACCTGTTCTTTTGACAGTCTTTGTCTTTCATTTTCTATTATGGTCGAAAGCTTGTTTTTCAGAATATTTAAAGATTTTCCAATTTCGCGTTTTTCTTCAGGAGGGACTTTCCTGAAATCTTCAAATAATCCTGATACTATCCCCTTCTTGCTCAAATATTTGATACGAAAATTTTCAAGTTCTTCAAGATCATTGGCTTTAAATCCTTCTGCTTCTCTTAATATGGCATTTATTCTTTCCAGCATGTGTTATAAAGTTAATTTCTATTCAATAATTTCCATTGATATACTGATGTCCTCAATAGGTCGGTTATAATTATCCACTTCTACCTTGCTAATTTTATCGATAACCTCCATTCCTTCAATAACCTCCCCAAATACTGTATATTCTCCGTCTAAATGAGGAGTACCACCAAGATTGGTATAATCCTTAATTTGCTGTGAGGTGAATTGGTCATGACGTCCTGATTTTACATAAGCATCAAGCTCAAAAGGACTTAATGGTTTTCCCTGTACAATGTAAAACTGAGAACCTGATGAACGTTTATTTGGATTAACTGCATCACCCTTTCTGGCTGCTGCAAGCACTCCCTTTTTATGATACAAACCCTCAACGATTTCAGCGGGAATTGTATAACCGGGTCCACCCATTCCCAGCATTTCTCCTTTTTCTGAATCTTTCGAATTGGGATCGCCGGACTGTATCATAAAATCCTTAATTACTCTGTGAAATAAAACCCCATCATAAAAGCCCTCATTAACAAGTTTTAAAAAATTATCCCTGTGTTTAGGAGTTTCATTGTATAATTTAACAGTCATGTTACCTTCGGGAGTGATTATCCGAACAAGCTGTTCATTCTGAGAATAAGAATTAAACGTAAAAAGCGATAAAACAAGATTAATAAGAAGTATTTTTTTCATAGATTTCTATTTTTTGATCAACAAAAGTAAAAATAAAATATTATAAACCTATCTAACTATTAGCTTGTTTGTTAGTCATAGTTCGAATTGCTTTTTATAGTATTTGTTATTAGACTTAATAACGATTTTTTAAAAGAATTATTTATTTGTTATGGAAAAACTTATGATCATAGGCGCAAGTGGGTTCATCGGAACAGCTTTGAAAGAGAATTTGGTCAATTATAAAATAACTACTTACAGGGGACGTGCTGTTAGTGATAAATCCATTAAGGAACTTTCAAAGGATTTCGAAGGTCAGGATATTTTAATAAACCTGGCAGGAAAAAATATATTTACTGTTTGGACAACATCCAATAAGAAAAAGATATATAACAGCAGGATGGATACTGCCCGAAAAATTGTTAAAGCCCTTCAGTCCATGGAAAATCCACCGCGTCACTTTATAAATGCATCTGCCATTGGAATATACAAATCAGAAACGGAAGTTGACGAAAACAGTGATAAATATGATGATACATTTCTGGCCAAAACTGTATATGATTGGGAGAATTGTCTTTCTCCTTTGGAAAACTTAAAAATTCAATTGAGCATTACAAGATTTGGAATTGTTCTCGGAAAAAATGGAGGTGCCTATAAGGTTCTTCGAACACTTACAAGGTATAATGCCGGGGGTTATTTCGATAAAGGGGAACAAAGCCTTTCTTTCATCTGGATCGATGATCTGGTCAATGCTATAGATTATATAATTAAAAATAATATTGAAGGAGTTATCAATGTTGTTGCTCCGGAAAGAACAAACTATCGTCATTTATTGAAGGTTATGAAGGAAAAATTGAATTCTTTTATCATTTGGAAGATTCCCGGTTTTATTATGAAGTTTTTTGCCGGAGAAGCAAGTCAACTTGTTTTAAGAGGACATAAAGTTAATCCTACAGTTTTAATTAAAAATAATTTTAACTTCGAAGCTCCGGATATTGAAACTTGTATACAAAAACTCGAAAATAATTGAATCACCTTAAGCAATTAGCTGGCCAGACTGCTGTTTATGGACTGGGAATTGTACTGCCCAGGGTTCTTAATTACCTGCTGCTTACCCCTTTTTATACAAGAATATTCACTACAGGGGAATACGGAATTGTTACGGAATTATATGCTTATGTTGTTTTTCTCATTGTGTTGCTTACTTATGGTATGGAAACAGGGTTTTTCAGGTTTGCAGAAGGAGAAAGAAAAACTCAGAATGTTTATAAAACGGCCTTGTTAAGTCTTTTTACTACTTCAGCGTTGTTTATCCTGTTTGTATCTCTTTTTAAAGATAAGATTGCTCTTGTACTGGAATATGAAGATACAAGTCAGTATATTTTGTGGCTTGGAATTATTGTTGCACTGGATGCCTTTACCAGTATTCCTTTCGCAAAAATAAGACTTGAAAACAAGGCTTTAAAATATGCCATAATCAGGATTATTGAAGTCCTGGTCAATATTTCCGCTAATATTTTTTTCCTTGTATATTGCCACAATAACTACGAAAATTCTGTTTTTATCCAAAAGATTTATAACCCGGATATCAGGGTAGGATATGTTTTAATCAGTAATTTGATTGCTACTTTAGTTAAAACGATACTTCTGTTTCAGGAAATTATTTCAAGTAAAGGTAGATTTGATAAACGAGTGCTTAAGACCATCCTTACGTATAGCTGGCCTCTTCTTATAGCCGGTTTGGCTGGAACTGTTAATGAAGCTATAGATCGAATTTTATTAAAGTTTCGATTGCCCGATCATATGGAACCCCTCGAGCAACTCGGTATTTATGGAGCAAATTTTAAACTTGCCGTTTTGATGACCTTATTTATTCAGATGTTCAGGTATGCTGCCGAACCCTTCTTTTTTGAAAAGAAAAACGAAGAAAATGCAAAGGAAATTTATGCAGATGTTATGAAATTCTTCATATTCTTTTGTATGGTTATTTTTCTTGGTGTTACCTTATTTATTGATGTTTTCAAATTATTCATTGGTATAGATTTCAGAGAAGGGTTGAATATTGTTCCTATTATATTAATAGCTAATTTGTTTATGGGTGTGTACTATAACCTATCTGTTTGGTTTAAGCTTACAAATCGAACTCGCTATGGTGCTGTAATGGTATTAACCGGCGCTATTGTAACTTTTGCAATTAATTATTTTTTCATACCGGCCTACGGATATATTGCCAGCGCATGGGGTCATTTCATTAGTTATTTCGTAATGATTTTCTTAAGTTATATGCTTGGAAAAAAATTCTATCGGATTGACTATGATTTGAAAAGTATTGTTTTATATGTCGGAGTCGGACTGTTATTTTATTTATTTTTTAAATTCATTGAAATCGATTTTTTACCACTTCTTTATTCTTTAAAAGTTTTATTTTTGGGTTTATTTGTATTGTTTTTTCTACAGAGGGAAAATCTAATTAAACGTTATTTTCGAAGAATTCATTAAAGAGAGGATATTAAATGAAAGTAAAAGTCATAAATAAATCGAAACATCCATTACCGGAATATTCTACTACTCATTCCGCAGGGATGGATCTAAGAGCCAATTTGGATAATAATGTTGTACTAAAACCTTTGGAACGGTCGTTAATACCTACAGGATTGTTTATAGAACTACCGGCAGGATTTGAAGCACAGATCCGACCCAGAAGTGGAATGTCACTTAAGCACGGCATAAGTGTTTTAAATGCACCGGGAACCATTGACAGTGATTACAGAGGCGAGATTGGTGTAATTCTTGTTAATCTTTCCAACGAGGAATATCAAATTTCAGACGGAGAAAGGATATGTCAAATGGTTATTAACAAACATGAGCAAATTGTATGGGAAGAAGTATTGTCTTTGGAAGAATCCGCCAGAGGGGATGGTGGCTTCGGTCATACCGGGAAAAACTAATATGAAGAGAAACATAATAATTTTATTAATAATTTCTGTTTTTGTGATAAAAAGCGGAAATGCACAGTCAGGGGATAATTTTAATTACGAATACGCATTGATCGAAGCCGCTCGACAAAAAACGATTGGTAATATCAATGAATCCATAAAATTGTATCAAAAATGTTTGGATGAAAATCCCCGGTCAGCACTGGTTTATTATGAACTTGGGTCTATATATATTGCATTAAATCAGCCTGATATATCTGAGAAATTTTTAGCAAAGGCCTATGAATTGGAAGAGGATAATTATTGGTATGTTTTGGCTTACAGTCAAATTCTAAATTATCAAGCGAAGTATAAGAATCTTGTTAAAGTATTAAAGAATTATTTAAAGAAACAGGATAATTTAAGAATCCAGTTTACATTGGCGAATACTTATTCCAAAATAGGAAAAGAGCGTAAAGCGCTTAATATTCTGGAAAGTATCGAAAGAAAAAATGGCATATCCGAACAAGTTTTATTAAAGAGGGTTGAGATTTATAAAGATCAAAGTAAATTTGATAAAGGTGAAAAAGAGTTAAAAAAATTATTGAATGTTTTTCCTGAAGCTCCTCAGTACAATATCATAATGGCTGAATTTCTTGAAGAAACCGGCAGAATGACGGAAGCTGTGAAATTTTATAAATATGCCTATGAACTTGACACTACCAATATTTATGCTATTTCCAATCTTGCCGATTATTATATGGAAGAAGAGGAGATAGAAGAAGGTTTATATTTTTTGAATCGGGCTTTCACACTTGATGATATAAAAATTGAAAAGAAAATAAGCACATTAGTTTATTTTATTGGTCAAGATGACCTGGTTCAAAAGTATAATGATGAAATGGAAACTATATTGCGGACACTGATAAATAGGCATCCCGATAATTATGATATTAAAACCATTGCCTATGATTTTTACAGCGAAACAGAAAAATTTGAACTGGCTTATTCTGTTATAAAGGATTTATTGGAAGAGAAAAATGATAATTTTATGCTCTGGCAACAAGCCATTTACACTGCCAGTTTACTAAATAAATTTGATGATATTATTGAAATGGGAAATGAAGCCTTAAAAATTTTCCCAAATAAAGATGAACTAAAGTTATTTGTCGGAATTGCTTATTTTCAGAAAGAAGAATTTGAAAAGGCATATAATTTATTGAACGAAGGATATGAAAATGGATTGGATTTAGGAGTGCAAATTCAGTATTTAACTTTTCTTGGAGAGAGTGCTTACAAACTTGGAAAAATAGAGGAAGCTTTCTATTATTTTGAGGAATTATTGCTCTTACAGCCTGATAATTATATGGTAATGAATAATTATAGTTATTATATGGCCCTTGAAGAAATAACACTGGATAGAGCGGAAGAGCTTTCACGTGTTACCATAAATAAGTTTCCAAAAAACCCGACTTATCTGGATACTTATGCCTGGATATTATTTAAAATCAAGCGCTACCAGGAAGCATATGATTATATTAAAAGAGCAGTAAGTAAAGAAGTAGAAGATCCTGACGTATACTTTCATTATGCATGGATACTTTGTAAGATTGGGAAAAAGGAATTATCAAGAGAATATTTTAAAAAAGCTAAGGACGCTGGATTTGACGATATTCAAGAGCTGGATAAAGGATTAAAACATTGTAAAGAATGAAAGAGCTGATAAAATACGCATTAGTTGTTTTGCTTTTGTTTGTGACGTCCTGTAAAGCATTGAAAATAAGAGACATAGAAGAAAGAAAAACTCTTTCCTATACTAATGCTATTCTTTCGAAATATGAGAATTCAGAAAGACCAGATCATATATTGGTCACGAATGGGAGTTTAAAAATAAAGGATGAAAATACAACCAGTCTTCGTTTAACTATTTATAGTAAAAAGCATGAACTAATTTTTATCAGTGGTAGATATCTTGGCTTTGAGATTTTCAGGCTTTTATTAACGAACGACTCCGTAAAATTTATAAATCGAGCACAGCAATCTTATTTTTTTGGATCAAGAGAAGAAATTGATAATAATATATTAAAATCTATATCTCTTGAAGAGATACAAAATATTATCTATACTGGTTTTTTAGTTCAAGAAAGCATGGGAAGATCCTCAATAGAACGTCAATTTAAACCAAGAGTAGACAAAATTCTATATGATCAAGTTATAGACGAGGGAATAAAGATAGAAATGGAATATGATTTGGCTGGTTTTCTTGAAAAAATACTTTTTTCCAACCATCTGGATTCAGTATACCTGGATATGTTGTTAAAACGCTCAGATAATTCGCTTGAAAATATTTCAGGTTCGTATTTCAGGAATAATTATGAAATTAAGTTTGAATTTGATACTAATGAGATTAAATACAGTCCTTATTCAAAGATTGAATTTAATATAGGTAAGAATTATAATGAGATACGAAATATTCTATAAGGTCCTTTATTTATTTTTTTTCATTTTTCTTACTCTCAATTTGTTTTCACAGAATAGAAGTGAACTGGAGGAAAGAAAAAATAGAAATCTGGAGAGAATTAAGGTCACTCGCCAGATGTTGGAGAAAACCAAAGAAAAAAGAGAATATAGTGTCTATCAGGTTAATTTATTAGATCGTCGAATTAAGGAAAGAAGTGAGTTGATTAATAATTATAAAGAAGAAATTGTTTTGCTCAACAGGCAGCAGGAGAATATACAGAATATTGTCGGTAAGAATGAAAAGACGCTTAAAAATTTAAAAAGTCAATATGCTGAAATAATTCGGAACAGTTACAGAAACATTGATGATGAATATGCATTAATGTATATTTTGTCTTCTGAGGATATAAATCAAAGCTATGAAAGAATAAGATATATTAAATATATTAATAATTACAGGAATAATTTGTACAATGATATACGTCAAAAGACTGATTCCTTACAATTGTTGGAAAAAGGACTTGATTCCTTAAAAAACGAAAGAGAACTTGCCCTAAGAACTATTGAATCAGAAAATAAAAATTTATATAAAGACAGAAGACAAAAAAGCCGTACTATTTCTGAATTAAGAGGAAAAGAAAAAGAGTTAGTTGCAGAGATTAAGGAAAGAGAGGAAACTCAAAATAAAATCGAGAATGAAATTAGAAGGATTATAGAAGAAGAAGCCAGAAGAGCCAGGGAAGAAAATAGAGTATATGCACTTACACCTGAGGAACAAATAATATCTGACGACTTTAATAAAAATAAGGGAGGACTGCCATGGCCTACTTTACAGGGCATAGTAACAGGTCAATATGGAGAGCATCCTCATCCTGTCATTCCGGGTATTAAAATAAGATCAAATGGTATAGATTTAAGTACAGTAGAAAATACTGATGTGCGTGCCGTTTTCAAAGGTGAGGTAACCGTGGTCAGTGCTATACTAGGAGCAAACTACACGGTCATTATTAAGCATGGAAATTATCGTTCAGTCTATCAGAATCTCGTTAATGTTAGAGTGAAAAAAGGGGATATAGTTGAAAAGAAAGAAATAATTGGTACCGTTGGAACCAATATGGATAATGAAACAAAATTACATTTTGAACTTTGGAATGGAATGGATGTAGTCAATCCGGAGGCGTGGCTGAGTAAATAATTAAATAAAAAGGAAACTTTTTGTTGACATTTTAGTATAATGAATTGTTATTATCCTAGCTGAATATAAATGAAAATGTCGATAGTCATAAAGTCAGAAATAGAAAATCTGAGGCTCGTAGAAAAATTTGTTGATGAATTATCTGCCGAGCTTAAGCTCAGTGATGAAATTTATGGTAACATATTAATTGCCACACTTGAGGCAGTTAATAATGCTATAGTACATGGTAATAAACAAAAGAAAGAACTGGATGTTATTATAAATTCCAGGAAAGATGATGAAGGATTACATATGGTAATTGAAGACCAGGGACCTGGATTTAACTATAATGAAATTCCAGATCCCACCGCGCCTGAAAATTTAGAAAAAATTAACGGGCGGGGTATCTTTTTAATGGATAAATTATCAGATAAACTGGAGTTCGAGAATAACGGAGCTAAGGTACAATTAACCTTTAACGCTGATTGATGGCTATTTGGTTCAACAGTGAGATTGAAGGATTTGAAATCAAGAATAAAAAGAAGCTTAAAGAATGGATTAAAGGAGTGATATCCAAATACCGCAAAAGTACCGGGACTATAAATTATATTTTCGTAGACGACCTTACCATTTACCAAATAAATTCCGAGTTTCTTAAGCATAAAACTTATACTGATATAATAAGCTTCGATTATTCTGAAAAAACAAGCATTTCTGGAGATATTTTTATTTCCATTGACAGAGTAAAAGAAAATTCTAATCTATTTAATACTGGTTTTGATGAAGAATTAAAACGAGTGATTATCCATGGTATTTATCATTTTATTGGATTTAACGATTATACTGAAAATGATAAAATGAAAATGAGAAATCTGGAGGATGATGCTCTGATAAGTGTTAAACATCTCCTAATCACCTAATAAAAAATAAGCATTAGCCAATTTTGATTAACTTTGTGCAAATTTTTCAAAGATATGTTGCCAAAGTATGATGTAGTCGTAGTAGGAGGGGGACATGCCGGAAGTGAAGCTGCTGCCGCTTCTGCCAATATGGGATGCAGTACCTTGTTAATTACAATGGACATGACCAAAATTGCCCAGATGAGCTGTAATCCTGCCATGGGGGGTATTGCCAAAGGTCAGATTTTGAGAGAAATTGATGCTCTTGGAGGATACAGCGGTATTGTTACGGATCAAACCATGATACAGTTTAGAATGCTGAATAGATCCAAAGGTCCTGCTTTATGGAGTCCAAGATCCCAAAATGACAGAATGAAATTCAGTCTTAAATGGAGAGAAATGCTCGAAGAAACAAATAACCTGGACTTCTGGCAGGATCTTGTTAATGGATTGATTTTAGAAGACGATAAAGTTATTGGTGTCCGGACGAAATTGGGTCTGGAGATTTATTCAGATTCCGTTATTTTAACAAATGGCACCTTTCAAAACGGGCTAATGCATATAGGAAGGACCAAGATTGAAGGAGGAAGATCATCTGAACCTTCATCTAAAGGCTTAAGTGAGCAACTAAGTTATTACGGTTTTGAAGTTGGCCGGATGAAAACCGGCACCCCTGCCCGAATCGATGGAAGAACGATTGATTTTACAAAATTGGAAGAGCAGAAAGGGGATAATGAAGGCCGTAAGTTTTCCTTTTTAGATTATGAAGTTGATTATACTAATCACTTAAGTTGTTGGATTACGTATACAAATCTTGATGTTCATGATGAATTAAAACTTGGCCTTGAAGATTCACCTATGTATAATGGTACTATTCAAAGTATAGGTCCAAGATATTGCCCTAGCATAGAAGATAAGATACACACTTTTGCTGATAAAGATAAACATCAGTTGTTTTTAGAGCCGGAAGGTTTAAATACAAACGAATATTATTTAAATGGATTTTCCTCGAGTCTGCCTATAGATATTCAGTATAAAGCCCTGAGAAGAATATCAGGGTTGGAAAATGCTAAAATATTCAGGCCGGGATACGCTATAGAATATGATTACTATCCCCCAATTCAACTTTACCGTACTTTAGAAACAAGAATATTAAAAAACCTGTATTTTGCCGGACAAATTAACGGAACCACAGGATATGAAGAAGCCGGTGCCCAGGGAATAATTGCAGGAATTAATGCCGCCATGAAACTTCAGGGAAAAGGAGAATTTATTCTGGGCCGGGATCAGGCATATATAGGTGTGCTTATTGACGATTTGATTACAAAAGGGGTTGACGAGCCTTACCGGATGTTTACCTCCAGGGCGGAATATAGATTGTTACTAAGGCAGGATGATGCTGACGAAAGGTTGACGAGGCTGAGCTATGAAATTGGTTTGGCTGATAAGAGTAGACTTGATCTTCTAAATAAAAAGCTGGAAGAAAAGAATCAAATTGTAAAGTTTCTTAGAGAAAAAGGCTTAGAACCAGACTTGATAAATCCAATTCTTACAAAAAGGAGAACTACTGAAATTAAGCAAAAAGTAAAAGCTATAGAGATATTGAAAAGACCTCAGATTAATATAATGGATTTGATGGAAGTAATACCCGAAATCAATTATATTATTAAATCGGATAAAGTAAGAAAAAAGGAAATACTAGATTCGACAGAAATCGCTGTTAAATATTCCGGCTATATTGATAGAGAAAAAAATATGGCAGATAAATTGAAGAGACTTGAGAATATCAAGATTCATGAAAAGATAGATTATAATTCTCTAAAATCTTTATCAACCGAAGCAAGACAAAAATTAGCTGCTCAAAGTCCCCAAACAATTGGCGAGGCCTCCAGAATTAGCGGAGTTTCACCCGCGGATGTAAGCGTTTTATTACTTTATATGGGAAGATA
>CAZGTU010000070.1:0-23967 GCA_964528675.1 uncultured Bacteroidaceae bacterium | reverse complement strand
AGGTGGTACCATTTTTTCTTGTTTAGTGGTAAGGTTTATGTTCGGTGTTAATATTTAAGGGAGATTTGTTATGATAATTGCTTTACTCAGTGAACTATCCATTTAATCCTCCTTTGCTCCGATAGCTATCGGAGCTGCGGCGGACGAGAAGTTTGGTCGAATTGGCTACGCCGAGCTCGTAAACTTGGTTCCTCGGAGTTCTACTCCGAAAACAAGTGTTCAGGGTTCTACCCTGAGGTTTAATACCATTTATTTATTTTTAATATTTTTAACCATTCTTGAAAGAAACTTGAACAAAAACAATCAAAATATGAGAACACTTAACAGGTTTTTCGTTCTTTTAATCTTTGCCAGTCTTTACTCTTGTGATACAAATAGCCCGGAAGATTCACGTAAGGCAGCCTCTGTCGATCCCATCACTAAATTCATACTCGATGCCGACACAGGCAATGAAATGGACGATCTTTATGCTATTGTCAGATGCATCATCGATGATCGGGTGGAATTGCAGGCACTGACTTCCGCTCATTTTAACAACACACAGCTTTTGACTGATTCTCTCTGGCATATCTATCCGACTAAAGGTATAAATACAGTGGGTATTTCCCAGGAAATCAATGAACAGCTACTTAAAAATCTCAATAGTTTGGATATCCCCCATCCCGTAGGTGCAGACAGAATAGTGGGTTATTCATGGGGTTATTACCAGGGGGCTCCGATTCCTGAATCTCCGGCCATAAATTTGATCATAAAAGAAGCTTTAAACCACAGTCCTCTAAATAAATTGAATATAATTTGCCTGGGGGCTGTGACCAATGTAGCTGCAGCGATTCTCCGGGAGCCCTCAATAGCAGATAATATCAGGTTGTTTGCACTAACAATGAAGTACAATGAAGAGTATGATGCCTGGAATAAGAACTCATTCAATGCCAGGAATGACATTAATGCCCTAGATCAGGTGCTTGGTAATGAAAGACTTGAGTTATTTGTGATACCGGGAAATGTATCCAGAGCATTGACTTTTAACAGGAAGGAGGCCATAGAAAAGCTTGAGAACTGGGATCATCCTGTAGTGGATATGCTTGAGAGAAGATGGGATGAGGTGAGTGCCGGAGATAGTTGGATTATGTGGGATCTTGCCCTGGTGGAGTCTGTTATTCATCCTGAGTGGTCAACAATAGAGATGATGGCTGCTCCACCGGAAAATGGGGGACGCGACATACACGTCTATACCGACATTGATGAAGAAGAAATCCGCCGGGAATTCTGGAAGCAGATGAACAATTATTTTGGTTCAGGGCTTTAAGATTATCTTCCCCCTGGCTCTTTCCGTCTCGCTGTATATATGAGCCTTACGTGCATCTTCCAGTTTGAACTTTTTATCAATAATTACCCTTATGTTACCAAGGGCAATTTGATCACGTACCCATTTCACATCATCGGGCACATTCTTTAGTAACACCATTTTCACCTTTTTAGTACTGAAAAGGCTTGTGATATATTGATCAAAATAGGTCTTTAAAGAAAGGTTTAACTTGATCAGTATGCCATGTTTATTCAGATTTTTCTTTACCTGCTTGTATTTTTTATTTCCCACAGCATCCAGGATAATATCATATTTAAAATCTTTTTTATTCCAGTTTTCCTTCGTGTAATCGATCACCCTGTCGGCACCAAGTGATTTTACAAGTCGCTTATTGGTGCTACTGCAAACACCCGTTACTTTTGCGCCCAGTACTTTTGCGATTTGCACTGCGTAGGTGCCCACTCCTCCTGAAGCACCATTAATCAGCACTTCCATGCCTTCCTCGAGTCCGGCGTGATCACGAAGGGCCTGCAGCGAGGTAACCCCGGTCACTGCAAGTGTACACCCCTCCTCAAAACTCATTTCTTCGGGTAGAACTACAGCATTTTTTTCCTTGACACAAAAATATTCTGCATAAGTACCACCTGTATGATTTTTACCTGCAAAAACCCTGGCACCGGGTTTTATTTGCCTCACATCTGTGCCTGTCTTTTCAACAATACCGGCTGCCTCCACACCGGGATAAAGCGGAAATTTCTTGCCGGTAACCAGTTTTAACCTTCCCTGTCTGACCTTCCAGTCAACCGGATTAACAGAAATTGCTTTTACTCTGACCTGTATCTCATCTGGCTCTGGCTCTGGCGTTACAACATCTACATACTCGAGAACCTCAGGTCCTCCGAATTTATTGATGATAACTGCTTTCATTGAGTTATGTGGAATGATTCCCTACAAAGTTAGTAAAAATGGAGGAGACTGCCATTACGTAGCGCTTTTGCAAAAAAGCAGCATTCACCCTTCTCCCCCCACATGCTCTTCGACACCCCTGATAATTATCACCCGCCACTCAGCTCAGACTTTTGTATATTTGTTAAAAATCATGTTTATGGCTGCAAAAATTGTAGATGAACTAATTAATCCTCAGAGTATTGTTATTGTTGGTGGATCCAACAATGTTGAGAAACCCGGAGGTAAGCTCATTAAGAATATACTCAACGGTACTTTTAAGGGTGATCTTTACGCCGTAAATCCTAAAGAAGATATGGTGCAGGGTATTAAATCCTATAATTCTGTTGAAGATATTCCGGATACAGACCTTGCCATTCTTGCTATACCGGCTAAATTTTGTGTAGAAACTGTAAAAATTCTGGCTGAAGAAAAGAATACCAGGGCCTTTATAATTGTTTCTGCAGGATTTTCTGAAGAAAGTGAGGAAGGAAATAAGATAGAAAAGAAAGTTGTTGAGATTGTGGAAAGAGCGGGAGGCAGCCTGATTGGTCCTAATTGCATAGGGGTTATGACTCCTTTTTACCAGGGAGTATTCACCCTTCCTATACCAAAGTTGTCGCCCGAAGGTTGTGATTTTATTTCGGGCTCGGGAGCCACTGCGGTTTTCATAATGGAATCGGGAATGCCAAAAGGACTGTCTTTTGGCAGTGTATTTTCGGTTGGCAACAGTGCCCAGGTCGGCGTGGAAGACATGCTTGAATATCTTGATGAGTCATTTGATCCGGAAAGCAGTTCAAAGATCAAGATACTTTATATTGAAAGTGTAAAGAATCCGCGCAAATTATTAAAGCATGCTGCATCATTGATTAATAAAGGTTGTAAGATTGCGGCCATTAAAGCAGGAAGTTCGGAAGCCGGAAGCCGGGCAGCTTCTTCTCATACAGGGGCTCTGGCAAGTTCCGATCAGGCAGTGGATGCATTGTTCCGTAAAGCCGGCATTGTAAGGTGCTATGGCAGAGAAGAGCTTTCAACCCTTGCAGGGGTTTTTAATAATGACCGGATTAGGGGAAAGAACGTTGCTATTATTACTCATGCCGGCGGACCTGCGGTAATGCTTACCGATGTTCTGGAAAAAGGAGGTTTTCAAATTCCTCCTATTCAGGGACCTGAAGCTGAGGAGTTGCTTGAAGAACTATATCCCGGTTCATCGGTAGCCAATCCTATAGATATTCTGGCAACAGGAACTGCAGAACAGGTTGAAAAATGCATCGATTATTGTGAGAATAAATTTGATGATATCCATTCGATCATAATTATCTTCGGAAGCAGCGGTCTTACGGAGGTTTTTGATGTTTATAATGTGATTGATAAGAAAATGAAGACCTGTAAAAAGCCAATCTTTCCTGTTATGCCTTCGATTACCACCGCCGGTAAAGAAATAGAAGTTTTCAGAAATAAAGGAAATATTGTGTTTAATGATGAGGTGGAATTGGGCAAGGCAATCTCAAAAATAGCACAGACGCCTGAGCCGGCAGAACAACTTGTGGTAAAAGAGAGTTCAAAGCAGGACAGGGTTGATGAGATTTTATCAGATGAAGAGCCGGGCTATCTCGAAGAAGAGAAAATCCATGAATTACTTGATCTGTTTGAGATCCCACGTGTAAAAACCATCACTATCAACAGTCTTTCAGAATTGAGAAGCCGTTCAGCAGAGATACGTTTTCCAATAGTTATGAAAATTATCGGTCCAATACATAAATCGGATGCGGGTGGAGTGATATTGAATATTAATCATGAGAAGGAAATGGAGGCTGCTTTTCATAAAATGGAAAGAATCGATGGCTATAAGGGAGTGCTGGTGCAGCCTATGCTGGCAGGAACAGAGCTTTTCCTGGGAGCCACCTGCGAGGAAAATTTTGGACACATGATTTTTTGCGGGCTCGGGGGGATATTTGTAGAAGCTATAAAGGATGTCAGTTCAGGACTTATTCCACTGGGCAAAGAGGAAGCTTTATTGATGATAAGATCGCTTCGGTCGATTAAGATCCTTGAAGGTATCAGAGGAAAAGAGGGTGTGGATATTGAATCTTTTGCCGGGATCATGGTAAAATTATCAAGGCTTCTGGAATCTGCACCTATGATAAAGGAAATGGATCTAAATCCATTAATGGGAAAAGGTAAAGAGATTGTTGCAGTAGATGCAAGGATAAGAATTGAATAGGATTATTATCTTTTGTGCTTAAGGAAAAGTTCTAATGGACCTGTCCCATAACATGTGAAACTAAATTAAAAGCTTTTATACATCATTTTTTCGCTCATTTCTGCTTCTTAATATTGTGAAAAAAAAAATTATGTCTCGAAATACACCAATAAATTCTTCAGTTGTCAGTGATGTTATCAGTCAAACCAGGGTAGATACAGTGGGTCATGCCTCCATTCGCGAACTGGTAAGAATGGTAAATGAAATTGAGGAAAGAACAGGGGAGAGGTTTATAAGAATGGAGATGGGTGTCCCGGGTCTTGATCCTGTTTCGGTCGGGATAGAGGCAGAGATTGAAGCTTTGCGCAGAGGGGTGGCTTCTAAATATCCTATGATAGAGGGAGTAAAAGACTTAAAACATGAAGTTTCACGCTTCGTCAAATTATTCATGAATGTGGATGTAAAGCCAGAGGCCTGTGTGCCCACAGTTGGGTCAATGATGGGAGGTATGGCTGTGTTTATGACAGCGAATAGGACCGACAGGACCAAGGAAGGCACGCTTTTTCTCGATCCTGGTTTTCCCGTACAAAAGCAACAATGCAAAGTGCTGGGACACGATTATTGCAATTTTGATGTCTATGATTACAGAGGAAAAAAATTAAAAGATAAGCTCGAATCTTATCTCAAATCAGGAAAAGTTTCATCAATTCTTTATTCCAACCCGAATAATCCATCCTGGGTTTGCTTTACAGAGGAGGAATTGCAAATTATCGGAGATCTGGCCAATAAATATGATGCCATTGTAGTGGAAGACCTTGCCTATTTTGGAATGGATTTCAGGAAGGATATTTCTGTGCCGGGGGAACCTCCTTATCAGGCAACTGTTGCGAATTACACGGATCATTATATATTGATGATCTCCAGTTCAAAAGTTTTTAGTTATGCAGGACAGAGAGTTGGAATGCTTGTCATGTCGGATAAGTTATTTCACAGGAAATATCCTGATCTAAGAAGATATTATCCATCCGAATCTTTTGGGTATTCTATGATATATGGTGCTTTATATGCTCTTTCTGCAGGAACAACTCACTCTGCACAATATGCACTTGCATCAATATTAAAAGCCGCGAATGATGGTGAATTTAACTTTCTGAAGATAGTGAGAGAGTATGGTGAGAAAGCAAGCATTATGAAAAGTATTTTCAAGGATGCCGGTTTCAGAATAGTTTATGATAAGGATATTGATCAGCCTATAGCCGATGGATTTTATTTTACCGTTTCATACCCGGGAATGTCTGGTGTAGAACTGCTTGAAGAACTTTTATATTATGGCATATCCGCCATTTCCCTGGATATTACCGGAAGTAAAAGAACGGAAGGATTAAGGGCATGTGTATCCCAGGTGGGAAGAGATCAATTTGATGATCTTCGTACAAGGGTTTTACAATTCAGAGAGGATCATCCGCTGGAAGACGTAGATAAATAACTGTTAGTCAGTATGCTTTTTGGCTGTGTTATTAAACAGTGGGGGAGGAAAGTCTATTATTAAGAAGGAAAAATTTGCTTTCCACGGATAATTTTTAATTTTAAGCAGTGAAATTATATTTTTTTGACCGATATTATTGACATATTACCGCTTGTTAGCAGGATCTTTTCTGATCCATGCAGGTTCGATATCCTGCTAAATACAGACAGAAAAATACTTACCATTAAAAAATAATTGTATGGCAAAAGCAAAAGGGGCGATAGTAGTTGATACTGAAAAATGCAAGGGATGTGAAATATGCGTTGTTAACTGCCCTACGAATGTAATTGGAATGTCAAGAGAAGTAAACAGTAAAGGTTATCACTTTGCATATATGGAGAATCCTGAAGCATGTATAGGATGCTCCAATTGCGCAGTGGTTTGTCCTGACGGTGTCATTTCCGTTTACAAGGTAAAAGTTTAAATTCAAAAAAAAACCAATGGGAGAACTCAGATTAATGAAGGGTAATGAAGCTGTTGCTGAAGCCGCTATCAGAGCGGGTTTGGATGCATACTTCGGTTATCCTATCACACCACAATCGGAAGTACTTGAATATTTAATGCTCGAAAAACCGGAGGAGAGAACCGGGATGGTTGTCTTACAGGCTGAAAGTGAGGTGGCTGCGATAAACATGGTATATGGAGCTGCAGGAACAGGAAAAAGGGTGATGACTTCATCTTCCAGTCCCGGAATCAGTCTGAAGCAGGAGGGAATCTCTTACATAGCAGGGGCAGAATTACCATGCCTTATCGTAAATGTAGTCCGGGGAGGCCCCGGGCTTGGAACCATTCAGCCCTCTCAGGCCGATTATTTTCAGGCAACCAAAGGGGGAGGACATGGTGATTACAAATTGATCGTGCTCGCTCCGGCCTCGGTGCAGGAAATGTCAGATTTTGTAAAACTGGGCATCGATCTTGCATTTAAGTACAGAAATCCTGCTATGATCCTGAGTGACGGAGTCATTGGACAGATGATGGAAAAGGTTGAACTTTTCGAGCAAAGATCTAGACTTGATTCATTTGATCAGTCCTGGGCAATAACCGGAAAAACTTCTGATAGAGAAAGAAATATCATCACCTCACTCGATCTTGATCCCTATAAGCAGGAAAAGCATAATCTCAGACTCCAGGCAAAATACAGAAAAATTGAGGAATATGAAGTACGTTTTGAAGAGTTTATGCTTGATGATGCAGAGTATGCTATTATAGCTTATGGCTCAAGTGCAAGAATTAGTCAAAAGGCTGTAAAACTGGCAAGAGATAAAGGTATTAAAGCAGGTTTATTACGTCCCATTACCCTATTTCCGTTCCCAAAGGATCAGATAGAAGAACTGGCCGATCGTGTAAAAGGTTTTCTGTCTGTTGAAATGAGCAGTGGACAAATGGTTGAAGATGTCAGACTTGCTGTGAATGGCAAGGTTAAGGTAGAGCATTTCGGGCGTTATGGTGGTGTAATACCTTCTCCGGATGAGGTTGTTGAAGCACTTGAAAATCAAATTGTAAAACAGTAACTATGGATGTAAAAGATATAATAAAAGAAGAAAATCTTGTCTATTCAAAAACTCCTTTGATGACAGATAAGGTACTTTCTTATTGTCCGGGCTGTGGACACGGAACTACGCACAGGATGGTAATGGAAGTGGTTGAAGAAATGGGTATACAATCCGATACAATCGGCATAGCTCCGGTAGGTTGCTCGGTGCTGGCATATGATTTTATGGATATCGATATGTCACAGGCTGCTCACGGACGTGCACCTGCAGTTGCTACAGGTATTAAAAGGCTTTGGCCCGATAAGTATGTATTTACCTACCAGGGTGACGGTGATCTGGCTGCCATCGGCACTGCAGAAACCATTCATGCATGTAACCGTGGGGAGAATATTGTGATCATTTTTATAAACAATGGTATTTATGGAATGACAGGAGGCCAAATGGCACCTACTACTTTGCCCGGAATGAAATCATCCACTTCACCCTATGGAAGAGAAGTTGAAAGTATGGGGAATCCTCTCGTGATTACCGATCTGGTTGCCAGGCTTCAAGGTACATATTATGTTACCCGTCAATCGGTTCATAAACCTGGCAATGCAAGGAAAACAAAAAAGGCCATCAGGAAAGCTTTTGAAAACCAAAGAGATAAGAAAGGATTGTCTTTTATCGAAATCGTATCTAATTGTAATTCAGGGTGGAAAATGGCCCCGGTGAAATCCAATGAATGGATGGAAGAAAATATGTTTCCGGTTTATCCGCTCGGAGATATAAAGGTTGACGGTAAGTTGATCGAAAAAGACTGAAATTGATTTTTTAATATAGGACATTTTCCTTTTAGTTAAAAAACAAAAAACAAGAATAATGACTGAAGAAATTATTATAGCAGGCTTTGGAGGGCAGGGAGTTCTCTCCATGGGTAAAATACTGGCTTATTCCGGGATCATGCAGGATATGGAAGTGAGCTGGATGCCCTCCTATGGTCCAGAGATGAGAGGAGGAACTGCAAATGTAACTGTAATCCTCAGTAAGGAAAAGGTAAGTTCACCGATCGTTCATGAATATGATACTGCTATTATTCTTAATCAGCAGTCAATGGATAAATTTGAACCCAGAGTAAAACCTGGCGGTTTACTTCTATATGATGGTAACGGTATTTCCCGCCATCCTGAGAGAGACGATATCAATATCTACCGGGTTGATGCAGCTGAGGAATCCGCAAAAATGTCCTCAACAAAAACCTTTAACATGATTGTTTTAGGTGCTTACCTTAAAATTAAACCCCTGGTAAAACTTGATAATGTAATTCAGGGTCTTCGAAAATCACTTCCGGAACGACATCATCATCTGATTCCGGTAAATGAGGAAGCTATTAAAAGAGGTCTTGAGATAGTTAAAGAGGTGAAGAAGCCAGAGAAAACGGCTTAATTTTCGAAGAATTTTAGTAATTGAAACTTACTGCAAAATAATCTGCCGCGATTCCTGGTTTATTCATATTTTAAAAGATATTCTGCACAGCCAATCTTGATTAATTTGGTGATCTATATCATCAATTCAGGTATATTTTATCATTCATTTAATTAATTCTTATCACCCATAATTGCCTTATAAAAGGAGTAACTTTAACGTATATATAGAGTGACAGACACACTCTATATTAAATGAAAAAGTTAGCCTGTATATTTTTAGCTTTATTTGCCTATTTTGGTGCTGAAGCACAGAATAAAACATTTGAAGTCTTTTATGGAGTGAATCTTACTCAGTTTCATACAGGAAGTGGTCATGGATCAAGTTATGTGGTGAATACAAACTTGCAAAAAGGTCGAAAATCCCTTGAGATGGGGATAGTTTACCAGGATGAAGATAATAGGATCAGCGGAGGAGATGTGAAGTACAAGGTTTTCTTAGGGAAAAATGCGTTTCTCAATGTTGAATCTGATGGTAAAGGAATTTGTGGCAGGCCTTATTTACATTATAACTTTATTTACCACAGCACTGTAACAGAAATTCCTGACTTTGTTCCCGCTGGTGCAAAAAAGTCTAATTTAAAAGAACTACCGTCTTCCCCCGGGACAATTGCTACCATGGAACATTTTACAGGAATCGGGATGCAACTTTTCCTGTTAGGAAATTTTTGTCTTGATGGAAGCATGGGATTAGGTGCTTATATTGGTTCACTAGATAAGTATGATGATCCCGGCACCATTGGAATTCATGAGGAGAATCACGGTTTTGTTCTGGCTTTTGAACTTGGTTTGGGCTATAAATTCGGAATCTGAAAGCTGAAAAAAATTACAGGCTGACTTTTTTCATTTTTCTCCAAAAGGAATCACCAATACCGGTATTTTCGAATCGTTGACAATGTTGGAAGAAACACTTCCTCGAAATACTTCATAAAAGAAACCCCGATCGTGGTGACCGGTGATGATCATATTAATATCCAATTTTTCAGATTCTTCCAGGATCATTTCAATTTTTGCTCCCTGGATAACCAATCCGTCAGCTTCAAGCCCTTTAGATTTTATTGAATCAACATAAGAGAGGAGGTTTTTGTGTTGTTCCTTTAGTTCGTCGGCACGAAAATCCCTGATGTATTGCGGACCCACTCCATATCCCACAAAATCAGGATCCGGAGCAGCAACATGTAAAAGCCATATTTTTGAATCAAAAACTCTGGCAAATTTAACTGCGTAGTCAATCAAAATTTGAGTTTTATCATGAAAATCAATGGCAATCAGTATATTTTTCATGGTAATGGTTTTATTAAAATAACAACTGTTTTATGATCTTGTTTTTATTTTTCCATAGCTTAAGCTTTTTACCGTGTTCTTCGGCAAATGTGTATGTTTTTCTACATATTGAATATAACCACATTAATAATATGGGAAATAACTTTCTTGTAAAGGAATTATGAAGATCCGAAACAACTGTATGTTCTGGTGTGTAGCGTTTTCATATTATCCGAAAAGCAAAAAGAATATGCATATGGCATCTAATTTGACCATTTTTTAGTAAAACAAAATAATTATGTCAGATAACAACTTAAAACCAATGGCTGAATTAATGAAAGAATTCAGGGACAAAGGATACACATATGATTTTGTCATGAAAAATAAAAAATTCATTAATTCATCCACAACAATGGATTACCGACCCGATGACATTATCATTGAGGAAGAATATCGTTTTGAAGGTGACAGTAATCCTGATGATATGTCTATTCTATATATCATCCAAACAGCCCAAGGAGAAAAAGGCCTTGCTGTTAATGGATACGGGATAAGTGCAGATCCTGACATGGACGATTTCCTGATGCGTGCCAGGGATATGACGAGAGGGGGGTGAAGGAGAGTTTGGAGTTTGGAGTTTGGAGTTTGGAGTCGGGTTGGTGGAGATTTCAGGGTTTCAGGGTTTCAGGGTTTCAGCTTCTTCAAAAATTCAAGGTTTCAAAATGTTTCGGATGCAAAATTAGTTGATGATGAAGTGGGAGACCCAATTTATCAGGAGAGTTCTCCCCACTCCCCACTCCCCACATTCCCTCCCCTCCCTATTGGCATTTCCCTATTTTTCACTTATTTTTATCTTCGATTTCCAATTTAATTAAAACCAAAAAATAAAAAAATGAAAAATAGCAGTTCACATGTGTCAAGGCGTGCATTTCTCAAAACCACTCTTATAGGAGCAGCCGGTGTTTCTATGTTTCCTTTGAAATCCTGTATGAAAGGGGATGACAGTATCAGACTTGGATTCATTGGTCTGGGACGTCAGGTGAATTTTCTGCAGGATAGTTTCCTGAAAATCGATGGTGTGAAAGTGGTTGCAGGAGCCGATGTTTATGCGGTTAAGCGTGAACGCTTCAAATTAAAGGCCGATAAATATTACCAGGAGAATGAGCAAAAGGTAAAGGTGGATATGTATGAAGATTATAAAGATCTTCTCGCCCGAAAAGATATTGATGCTGTTGTAATAGGTTCACCCGACCACTGGCATGCAAGGATGGCTATTGATGCCTGCAATGCCGGTAAAGATATATACCTTGAAAAACCTTTGACATACACAATTAAAGAAGGACAGGAAGTTGTTAAAGCTGTACGGGATAATAACATTGTCCTGGCAGTGGGAAGTCAGCAAAGATCGGATCCAAATTTCCAGCATGCTGTTAATCTGGCCTTAAACGGTGATCTGGGAAAAATAGAAAGTGTCCAGGTTTATCTGGGAGATGTCTCACCTCATCCGGTTCCATACGATGAGCCAAAAGAACCGCTGCCGCAAGGTTTGAACTGGGATATGTGGATAGGACCGGCTCCGATGCTACACTTCAACAATATGCTGAATCCTCCTATCTCTTTGGATCCAAGACAGGATGAGCAGTTCTGGGGAGCCTGGAGATGGTACAAGGAACTTGGTGGCGGATTGATGACCGACTGGGGAGCTCATATGATGGATATTGCCCATTGGGGACTTGGACTCGACAGAAGCGGTCCTGTGAAAGTCATTCCACGTGGTTATGAAGGAGAAGAATTCCTTACTTATGTTTATGAAAATGGAGTGAACTTAATCCATAAGCCTTTCAATGAGCAGACACGAGGGGTTAAATTCTGGGGCAAAGACGCCTGGGTGGAAGTTGCCCGTGGTTATTTCAATGCTTCAGATCCTTCATTGTTTGCTGAGGAAAATGAAGAAAATGAAGTGCCTTATGAGGGAAGAGCTCCGCATCATGAAGATTTCATTAATTGTATCAGGAGCAGAAATGAACCTGCAGCTCCGGTTGAGATAGGACACAAAACCTGTGTTGCATGCACACTGGGAAATATTGCTGCAGAACTTGGAAGACCTGTTGAGTGGGATCCGGAGAAAGAAGTTTTCATTAATGATCCCGAAGCCGAAAATTATATTCACCGGGAATATAAGCACGGCTATAGTCTCTAGCTCTTTCATTGAGCGAAAGCTGATCGTGCAAATGGAAAACTAAATATCATTAGCCCGGACGACTTTTATTACAAAGATCTGCCGGGCTTTTTAAGATACTTTTTTGTATCAAAATATCAGGAAATTTTAAAATGAACATTATATCTTTTAAATGAATACTTCTCATCTGACACTGACTGGTATAACTGCACTGTCCATTCTTGCTTCCTGTTCAACAGGGAATGATGAAGAAAAAACCCTTCCCAATGTAGTTTTGATTTACTGTGACGATCTCGGATATGGAGATTTGTCCTGCTATGGATCTGAACTTCATCAAACATCCCACCTTGATAAAATGGCTGAAGAAGGAATGCTCTTTACCGATTTCCTTGTGACCAGCGGGGTATGTACACCCTCCAGATCAAGTTTGATGACCGGTTGTTATTCCCAGAGGGTGGATATGGAGGTAAATGCCAGGCCATGGGGTTCTGTAGGTCGACAGGTTTTATTTCCCATGGCCAAAAAAGGACTGAATCCTGATGAATTTACCATTGCTGAATTACTCCAGCAAAAAGGCTATGCAACCGCATGCATAGGAAAATGGCATCTTGGCGACCAGGATCAGTTTCTGCCAATGGCCCAGGGCTTCGATTATTATTACGGAATCCCTTACAGCAACGACATGAATCGTGATAATTGTCCTCTGCCTTTAATGAGAAACAATGAGGTGATTGAAGCTCCGGTTGATCAAAATACCATAACAAAGAGATACACGGAAGAAACGATCAGATTTATAGAAGAAAATAAATCCAGTCCGTTTTTTGTTTATCTGCCTCATGCCATGACGCATAATCCATTGTATGCAAGTGAAGCATTCAGAGGTAAATCAGATAATGGCATATATGGCGATGCTGTATTGGAAATTGACTGGTCAACCGGTGAGATCCTGGAATTTTTAAAGAATAATGATCTGGATAAAAACACCCTTGTTATTTTTTCTTCAGATAATGGTGCAGCTTCCAGGTTTGGTGGAAGTAATGCCCCCCTGGCAGGTTGGAAAGGAAGTACCATGGAAGGAGGGATGAGGGTGCCCTGTATTATGTGGTATCCTGGTACAATTCCTGCAGGTGCTCGATGTGAAACGCTTACCAGTACAATGGATATTCTTCCCACTCTGGCCAAATTGACAGGTACAGATCTACCGAAAAACAGAATTATTGATGGTTACGATATATCTGATATCATCAAAGGTGAATCGGAAGAATCTCCATATAAGTATTTCTATTATTACCAGCTTGAGCAACTGAAAGCAATTCGTAAAGGGGATTTTAAATTACATTTGCCATTGGATTCAATGTATCTGAATTTTCACAGAGCAACGATGCAGGATGGAAGAGATATGAAACTTGTAAATTTAAAAACAGATTTGCAGGAAACAACTGATATTTCAGATCAACATCCGGAGCTGGTAAAAGAATTGCTCGGAGTTGCAGAAGAAGTGAGAAAGAAACTTGGAGACTTCGGATACAATGGTAATGAAGTAAGACCGGCAGCCATCGCAGAAGATCCAATTTGCCAGTCAAGCAGATAGAAAGAATAAAACATGAAATTAACTATTGGTCTTTTTTTTGGTTCATTCAATCCCATACACAACGGACATTTGGCAATTGCAGAATATATTGCCGAGTATTCCGAAATTAATGAGCTGTGGTTTGTTGTAAGTCCACAGAATCCTCTGAAAAAACAACAAAATCTACTGGATGATTATGAGCGTCTGGAATTGGTACACCGTGCAATCGGCAAAGATCCCCGTTTTCGTGTAAGTGATATTGAGTTTTATATGCCTAAACCCTCATATACAGTCGATACACTTACTTATTTATCTGATAAGTACCCGGGTTATACCTTCAAAATGATTATGGGTGCGGATAATCTCGTTTCTTTTCAAAAATGGAAAAATTATAAACTTCTGGAGAAAAAATACACCCGACTCGTATATCCAAGGCATGGCATTTCAAAGGAAGAAATGAGGAAGCATAAAAATATTGAAATTGTAAATGCCCCTAAAATTGAAATTTCCTCAAGTTTTATCCGTAAGGCTATAAAGGAAGGTAAAAAGGTCCGTTATTTCATGCCGCAAGCTGTTTATGAGTATATTGATGAGATGAATTTTTATAGGTGAGGTGGGATAATGAGGTGGGATAATGTGGTAAAGATAATGAGATGAAGAGAAAATGATAGGATAAATAGAGGATAAAATAGAGGTGAGAACTGGCATTTTCTTCTGAAAAGGGAGTTTTCAGAAAAGTGCTAGTGACACACTTTTCTGAATAGCCTCTCTGAAAACCCTGAAACTTCTTCCAACCCGGCCCTTCTTCCAACCCGGCATTCTCAACTCCAAACTCCAAACTCCAAACTCCAAACTTCCCACTCCCTCCCTACCCCCCGACAAACTCCCTCACCACCCTCTCTGCTTTATCAATGGCATTGTCAAGATTATCGTTCATTATTTGAACATCGAAACGACCTGCCCGGGTCATTTCTTCTTTCGCTTTGGAGAGTCTTTTTTGCAATGCTTCTTCCGATTCGGTAGACCGGTTACGAAGCCTGTTTTCAAGTTCTTCGAACGAGGGAACAGTGATAAAAACGGCAAGCGATGAATCAGGGAACTGTCTTTTAATGTTGAGGCCGCCTACCACATCAACATCAAAAATCACATGCTTACCCGAAGCCCAGATTCTCTCTAACTCCGATTTCAGGGTGCCATAATAATTATCTTCATAAACTTCTTCCCATTCAATGAATTCATTGTTTTCTATTTTTTTTCGGAATTCATCCGGACTTACAAAGTAATAATCTTTTCCGTGTATTTCTCCTTTTCGTGGCTTACGGCTGGTAGCAGATATGGAGAATTCGAGGGATGAGATCCTTTTTAGTAAATTTTGGACAATGGAAGTTTTTCCCGATCCTGAGGGGGCTGAGAATATAAGAAGTTTTCCTGCCATTCTATAATACGTTGAGAATCTGTTCTTTTATTTTTTCGAGTTCATCTTTCATCTTAACCACAATGTGCTGGATATGGCTTTCACTGGCTTTAGAGCCAAGTGTATTGATCTCACGGCCCATTTCCTGGCTGATAAATGCTAATTTCTTTCCTATCTCATCTCCATTATTTAAGGTCTCTAAAAAATAATCACAGTGATTAGCAAGACGTGTTTTTTCTTCAGAAATATCAAGTTTTTCGAGATAATAGATCATTTCCTGTTCAAACCGGTTATTGTCGGTTTCAGAAATTTTAAGCTCTTCAAGGTTTTTGGATATCCTTTCTCTCAAACGGCTAATTCTTTCTTCTTCAAAGGACTCGATAGAGTTTAACAGATTGGTAATATTTTTCAGTCTTTGCTGCAGATCTTTCATCATGGCCATACCTTCCTGCTGCCGGAACTTGTTCAGCTCATCCAGAGCTTTATAAATACCTTTTTCTACCCGGGACCATTCTTCTTCATCAAGCTCCAATTTATCCGTTTTTATGGTGTCAGGAAGTCTTAGTATAGAAGATAATATTTCTTCTGAGCTCAGGTTTAATTCATCTTTCAATTCATTGATCTGCTTTAGATACTCTCTGAAAATCTCTTTATTTATCGAACTGACGGTAATTCCTTCATTCAATTCATAATAAATATTGAAGTCGATCTTTCCTCTTTTAAGCTTATCCTGAAGGATCTTTCTAATGAAAATTTCTTTTTCCCTGTAAAAAACAGGGATTTTAACGCTACTGTCGATATTCTTGCTGTTCAGCGATTTAATTTCGATGGTTACTTTTTTATCGGGAAGCGTTAATTCTGCCTTCCCGAAACCTGTCATGGAGTATAACATGAATTCAATTTAAATAAACACTGCAAAGCTAAGAAAAAAAACAAAGTGATCTTCAGGGCTACGGCTTAGCCCTGGAATGATGAGATGAAATTATTTTTCTGGTAGCTTTGCGGCAGAACTCGTTTCAATTTTAATCTTGTGTTGAGGCCCGGTTACCGTCTTGGTTTTCCATCTCCCGGTCAGATAATAAAAGAAGGAGAGTATTAGCCCGCATCCCCATCCAATGGGGACAGCCCACCAGATACCTGTTTCACCCATTTTATCAGAAAGAAACCAGGCTCCGGGGATCCTGATAAGCCATAGCGCGAAAAGGGTAATGAACATGGGAATAAGAGTATCGCCGGCGCCTCTCAATACACCGTTTATCGTAAACATTCCGGAAAACAGAATGTAAAATGAGCTTACAATGATTAAATATTCAGCACCAATTTTTATTACCTGTGGATCACGGTTGAATAGCCCTATCAACTGGCCTCGCAAACTGATTATGAGTATGGATAAGATAATAGAAACGGCAGCAGACATAAAAAAAGTAGTGATAAGTCCTTTTCTGACTCTTTCCTTTTTATCTGCACCGATATTTTGTCCCACAAAAGCTGCCAGTGCCTGGCTGAATATCATAGCAGGCTGCATGGCGATGGAATCAATTCTTCCTGCAACTGAATATGCCGCAATAACATTTGTTCCAAATTGATTTACGATTTTCAGCAATGCCATCATTCCCAGGGCCACAAATGTATGCTGAAACCCCGTAGGCAATCCTATACGAATACTCTGTCGAAATATCTCATAATCGAAAACAAAATCTTTGATCCTGATGGAGATCAGTTTATGGGTCCTGTTCAGGTAAATCACTGCAGTGAGGAAAGCTCCGCCCTGCGATAAAATGGTTGCATAGGCTGCTCCTTCAATTCCCCAGCCAAATTTGAGGACGAAAAGAACATCGAAAAAGATATTGAAGAAGGTAGAGATAATTATGAATACCATAGGCGTTTTGCTGTCGCCCAGGCCTCTGAGAATTGCCGAGGTGCCGTTGAAACCAAAAAAAACGACAATGCCTGCGATGATAATTTTTAAATATGCAGTGGCTTCCGGTAATACTTCCTCAGGGATATCCACGAGGTTTAAAATTTCATCAATAAAAACGAGGCCTATGGCAGACAGTACCAATGCCATTGAAAACATCAATACATAGATGGTTCCTATGGCACGTCTCACTCTCTCATAATCTTTGGCTCCAAAGTACTGGGAAATGACAATGGTTCCTCCAAAGGCTACTCCGATTATTAATGCGATTAGCGTAAACATGATGGGAAAGGCATTCCCGATTGCCGCCAGGGCTTCTTTTCCAATTACCCTCCCCACAATGATACTGTCAACCACATTATATAGCTGTTGAAAAACACTACCTATAAGTAAGGGCAATGCAAATGACAGAATTCTCCTTCCTTCTTTACCTTCAGTGAGATCTTTCATCCAAATTTAATTAGAGTCTGTCAATGTAGTCAAGTGTCTGTCCAGCCCCCATAGCTATCGGGGCAGATCTCGGACATTATGGACAGGCTAATTAAGGCTGCAAAGGTCTTAAATAATTAACAGACCACAAAGCATCTTAACAAATGCCCCTGTCAAATGTTTTCAGGCTCTCTCCAGCTCGACCGTGAAGTGTCTCATGATTGGAGCTTCGTTAACAATTTTAAAGCCACGCTTTATTTCTTTTCTCCTGTCGTATACATTTTTAACTGCAGTTGCCACATAATTGAAGTGGTTGGGAGTATAAACCCTTCTTGGAATGGTCAACCGGACCATTTCCATTGCCGGAAAACGGTTTTCACGGGTTACCGGATCCCTGTCTGCAAGAAGAGATCCAATCTCAACACCCCGTATGCCCCCTTCAATGTATAATTCTACCACCAGGGTTTGAGCTCTGAATTCTTCAACCGGAATATGTTTCATAAAGCTTGTAGAATCAATAAAAACTGCATGGCCCCCTATGGGTTTCTGAATAGGGATTCCATATTCGATAAGTTTATTTCCGAGATATTCAACCTGATGGGCACGGGATTCCAAATAGGAATGACAGATCACTTCTTTCAATCCGATGCTCAATGCCGCCATATCCCTGCCGGCCATTCCTCCATAGGTATTGAAACCTTCAAACATTATATTGTAAGTGGATGCTTTTTTAAATAATTCTTGTTCCCTGAATCCAATGAGTCCGCCGATGTTAACGATCCCGTCTTTTTTGGCGCTCATTGTCATGGCTTCGGCAATGCTGAACATCTCTTTGACAATATCCTGCACGGGGATATTCTCATATCCCTTCTCTCTTTTATGGATGAACCATGCATTTTCGGCGAATCTTGCAGCATCAATATATACCGGGGTGTCATATTTTAAAGCTAATTCATGCACCGCTCTCATGTTTTCCAATGATACCGGTTGACCTCCGGCTGTATTACAGGTGGTTGTAATTAATACAAAGGGTATTTTTTCCGGGGGATTTTCCTTAAATACCTTTTCGAGCTTTTGAAGATCAATATTTCCTTTGAAAGGGTGCATTGAATTCGGATCAGCAGCTTCATCGATGGTGCAATCTACGGCACAGGCCTTTCGGAATTCAATATGCCCTTTGGTGGTATCAAAATGGGCATTACCTGGAATCAGATCTCCTTCTTTTACCATCACGGAAAATAATACATTCTCTGCGGCACGACCCTGGTGAACCGGTAAGAAGTGGTCAAAACCAAAAACCTCCTTAACGGTATTTTTCAGTTCGTAATAAGAAGCTGAACCTGCATAGCTTTCATCTCCGCTCATTATCGCTGACCACTGGGCCTGGCTCATAGCACCCGTGCCCGAGTCAGTTAACAGGTCGATAAAGACACTGGACGATTTCAGATTGAAAACATTGTATCCAGCTTCTTTAATCCATTTCTTTCTTTCTTCCCTTGAACTCTTTTTTACAGGTTCAATCATTTTGATTTTATAAGGTTCGGCGAATGGGAGTCTCATATTTTTTTGTTTAATCGTTTATGTGTTTAATCGTTTATGTGTTCCCGCCTGCCATTGGGTAGGCCAGTACCTTGGCGGGCAGGTAATCGTTTAATCGTTCCTGTCTGAGATTCAATAGTTTTCGCGTCAGTCTCTGGCGCCAGAAGCCTTACGCCTGCGCATGAAGCTTTCTTCGGCGGCAGAGGCCTCTGGCGAAGGACTCAGTATTGGCGCATGATGATGGCTCATGGGCAAGTAATTGTTTATTCATTTTAAATGATCTTCAGAATACAAAAATTCTTATAAAAGTTTTTTGCTTACAGGTCACTTCTGTTTAAAAACGGGAGTAAACAATGAAACGTGAAGCTTTTTGCTTCAGGTAATTTTCAGGTCAATGAAATAGTAAAATATCGGAATAACCGGATTGGCCATGTAAGTCTTGAATAGTCCGCGGTTTAATAGGAATCGCGGTTCTTCACATTCCGGTAAAGAATCTTTTTGTAAAAGGAAAGTAACATAATCATTCTCATAGCACTCTATCTTAAGTATACTGCAAAATTAATATATCCGGCAGTTCATGTAAAATGATTATGGTTGTTGCACAGCATTTAATGATTTTCAATCCGATATATCGGTTTGAGGCCAATGTGATCTTAATTTAAAATGCCGTTCTTCAATTCTTCCAGGTATCTATTATAATAACGCTCATAGATCTGTTTCTTTTTCACAGCAGCTTTCTCTTCTCTGAGTTTAAAATCTTTCCTGCTTTCTCCATCTTGTCTGGGAAGGAAAATCTCATCTTCCTCCATTTCTTCCACTATTTCATTCCGATAATAAAAATCGACGAAAATTTCAGGATTGAAATCCCAGATCTTCACCGTTTTATCGTGAGAAGCAGAAGCAAAACTTTTGCCATCCGGGGCAAAAGAAAGATCAATTACTTCAGCTTTATGATCGATAAAGGAATAGATTGATTTTCCAGTTGGTATTTCCCATATTCTGACTTCCTGATCGAACGAACAGGATATCAGGTGAAGATCATCGGGAGAAAATTCAATATCCATAACAAAGTTTCTGTGACCGGTAAGGGTTTTGAATAATTCGCCCTTTTCCAGGTCGTAGATCCTTATGGTTTTATCTTTCGAACAACTGGCAAGGTATTTTCCATCATGACTGAACTCAACATTGTAAATATCTTTGAAATGAGCATCCAGTTTTTGAATTTCCTTATTGGTTCCGGTTTCCCACAGGCGAATGGTGTTATCACCCGAACCGCTGGCAATCCTTTCGCCATCATTACTGAAGCACACTGCCATGGCAACATCGGTATGCCCTTTCATATAGTGAATGAGCTCTCCCGTTTTCAGGTTCCAGAAGTTGAATATTTTATTGATTGCTCCGGAGACCAGGTATTTTCCGGATGGATCTATATCGATGGAATAAATGGTTGTAGTATGCTCCGGCATCCTGTTAATCTCATTGCCCTCCAAATCCCAAACTTTAATTGTGTTATCGCCGGCAGTCACGAAAAACTTGCCTTTTGGATCGACATCCACGTCCATTATTCCTTTCCAGTGTTCCGTAAAAGATAGCTCGGTTTTTCCATTTTCCAGTTCTATAATTTCTGCAGTGCCATCCAGCAGGCCAATGATAATTTTTTTACCGTCAGGAAAATAACAGACAGCATTGGCTTCTTCACCTGTCTTTATTTCTTCAAGGAGATAAGGATCATCCTGGGAGAATAATTGTAAACTTATGAAAACAAGAAGGGCAATGAGACCGGATTTATTCATTTTCTGTAAAATTTTAATAATCAATGCTTAGAATTCTTCCATCTGTAAAATTAAAAAAATCATCCTTATCGGCTATTTCAATACCTTCCATAACCTCTTCAGGTGTCTTTCCTGCGGCTTTGAGGCATCCCGGACATACCTGTAAAGTGACATTTCTGTCTATCAACATTTGAAGCTGTCCATGTGAATTCGGGAAATCTCCTTCCATGGTTACGTTTTCAGAATCCTCAAGAACTACATGAACCCCTTCAATATCAAAATAAACCATAACGTCCTTGTCTTCCGACATGATTTCAGCCATGCGAAGAGCCATAAGAACACGGTGAGGATTTTCGGGACCATGACTCAGGTGTATAAAAACACCGTCATTCATTTCTTCAGGAGTAGCTTCTTGCTGTGAGTTGTCTGTTTCGCCTGTTTCGGGAGTACAGGAAAAACAAAGGAATAAAATGCTGAGAAGAATAATTTGTTTCATTTTTTTAGGTTTAAAGGTGGTGTAATCAATATTGATAATTTGAATTATTTTCGAGCCTCAATAGCTATCGAGGCAGATATCTGACTTTTTGACCAGATACTATATAAGCTTTTTGTATATATTATAATTTTCATCATCAAAACACACAAAGATCACCTTCTCAGGCATTTCATTATTCTGGAGAAAGTCTTCTACCGTTGCCACCGCTATTTTAGCAGCTCTTTCTTTTGGGAAACCATATATCCCTGTACTGATATTAGGAAAAGCTATATCTTTTAAGCTGTGGTTGCCGGCTATTTTGAGGCTGCGCTTATAGCAGGAGGCCAGCAACTTATCTTCATTTTGGGCCCCTCCTTTCCACCTTGGTCCCACCGCATGAATTACATATTTTGAGGGAAGCTTATAAGCTTTGGTTATTTTCGCATCCCCCGTATCACAACCGTTTAAGCTTTTACACTCTTCCAGTAATTCCGGTCCTGCAGTCCTGTGAATTGCCCCATCAACGCCGCCACCACCCAGGAGACTTGAATTCGCGGCATTAACTATGGCATCGGTTTCCAGGCTGGTAATATCACCTTTCATTAATTCGATCCTGTTCATGTCATTCGGGTTTGTGAAGTTTTATGATATACAAAATTCCAGAGTTAAATTTCATTTTGTCAAATAAAACTAATAAATATTTCGATAACCATCTTCCAAAAATCGATTTATAAATTCAGTTCTGAAATTCCCTTGTCTTTTTCATCCGAATTTCAACAGCTTTAAACAAATTAAGTAATCTTGTAACTTTCAGGGTTGCTTTTGCTTATTTCATCATCAATGGCTCTGAGAACATCAAAAACAGTCTTTTGCATATGTTCAAAGGCCTGCAAAGGGAGAATCTGCAGGTTAAAAATCCGAAGCAGATCCGGGCAAGTGTGATCACTTGGTGGCTAAAAAATTACAATCTCAGGCAGGTGCAGTATATGGCAGGGCATAAGTATGTGAGTTCTACCGAGAGATACCAGTTGAATAGTTTAGATAAGTTGCAGGAGAAGTTAGAGAAATATCATCCAATAAAATAAAAAAGTTTTGATTATGCAACTAAATATAGTTACTTTTGTATTATGTCAAGAAAAGAAAAGTTAATAGCCCGCTTTTTAACTATGCCATCAGATTTTCATTTTAATGAAGTAGTTAAACTACTGGGATATTTTGATTTTCAAGAGGTTAAAAAAGGAAAAACTTCCGGTTCCAGAATTAAATTTATGAATCCGGAAGGAGTTCCGATAATGTTACACAAACCACATCCATCAGGGATAATGAAGCGTTATCAATTAAAACAGATTAAGGAGGTATTAGGATTATGAAACATCTAGAATACAAAGGCTATACAGGTAGCATTGAGATCAGCAGAGAAGATGATGTGCTTTATGGTAAAGTACTTGGTATAAAAGGGCTCATATCATATGAAGGAAAAACAGCAAAAGAGCTTGAAATTGATTTTAAAGAAGCTATTGACAACTATCTGGCTGATTGCAAAGATGCGGGAATGAAACCGGAAAAACCGTTTAAAGGGAGCTTTAATGTAAGGGTGTCTCCAAAATTACATCAGAAAGCGGCTTTGCTGGCAATGGAAAATAATATGTCTCTGAATAACTTCATTACTGAGTCAATCAGAGATAGAATAAATAAAATTTCTGATAATCGTCGGTAGCTATTAAACATCTCTTCCTCCCACCCACAGGCCAAGCTATTTAAACATAATGCGGCATTATAGGAACCCGCTCCTGCAATCCGGCACCCTGCTATAAACAAGCTTTTTTCTTTTAACTGAATACATCCTTAACCCCGGGGCGGGTCCTATAATAGCACTATGTTAAATAGCCCCGCAAGCCTGCCCGCTTTCTGACCCGCGGTCTTTCGCTGAACCCAGGCATCTGAAACCTGGCTCCTCCGCCTCATTTTAACCACTGGCAGCAAAGGTAAAGCCACCGGCTTGCCCGCGCAAGGTCAAGCCTGAGGGGTTTTGGAGAAAAAATTTTATATCGCTTTAACCATGAATAATCAAGGGAATGAAGATCTTCGATGCTAACGAAACCTGTAAAAATTTTTTCACCAAAAACCTTGCCTGCCCCCGCTGGCTTTGGGGGTTGCCTAAGTGGTTAAAAATGCAGTGGTCTGTTTAAATAAGCCGGGGAATTTTTTCTTTTAACTGAGAAAATTGAAATAAATGAAAGTAAAATCTTTTTCAGTTCAAGGCTTCAATTAAAAGAAAAAAATGCTACTTTTAATGTAATAATCAAATAAATGGGCTGCCGGAAACTTTCACATAACGACAAAAATGAACCTTCTCTGAGGTGCGTCTGGAAATCCTCTGAACGCTCAAAACAGGGCGTAAATTGGTATGATTACGGGGCGAGGTTTTATGATCCGGCTCTAGGCAGGTGGTTTGTGAAAGATCGGATTGAGA
>CAZGTU010000069.1:0-23985 GCA_964528675.1 uncultured Bacteroidaceae bacterium | reverse complement strand
CCATAGGGCGTCAATTTATAAAATTTATATTTGACACACTTATTTGAACACTCCCATTGTATTTAATCGTCAAAAAATTTTTTCTGAGGCTGATTATCCTGCTCTGAACACCCAAATCCCCAACCACATTATCTTCACCTCATTATCTTCCCTGCCTGACAGATCCCTCGGCTACGCTCGGGATTCAATTCATCCATCTGTTTCCAGTTTGCTTACCTCGACTCCGCTCGGTAACCAATTGCTCCTGGAAACAGGGATTCATTGAACATTATCCCACCACATTATCCCAATCTCCCCAATTCTTCTTAACTTGCAAATTATTCTCAACACACTTAAAAACATGGCCCGCATCACCTCAAACCCACAATCCGGTATTACCTCCGAAGAACTGAAAGAAGCCATTCCCGAATGTCTGCTTTCAAAAGATATATACCTGCATTGGATTGATAAGTCAGGCGCTGATGGAGAGAAATATATTCTTACGGCCAAAATTGAGATTGACGGACAAATATTGCTCCTCCAAAGCAAGATCGATGATACTTCGCTCATTGAAGACTGGAATGTTAAGGATCCTGCTTACCACACAAACGCCAGGCTGGTGGCGTTGGAAAGGATACTTACGGATCCGGGTAATGAGGATAAGTTGATGTCGATGTGAGGGGGTAATTGTGCAGTTATGCATGCAGTTGTGGGGTTACCTGTGGTGAGCGTAGTCTGAAACAGGGACCAAGAATACCAGCAAAGAACTGGCCCCCAGAGTGATGTAGTTGCTGCCGCAAGGATGCTTTCACCGAGAAATGGCCAGCAGGTCATCTGTATTTATTCTCTAACCTGCATGTACCGGTCATAAAGCTGTGCAATCGATTTTTTCTCACCGATAATGGTAAGGACATCATTTTTCAACAGTTGGGTGTCCCCGTGAGGAGCGAATGTGGTCCCGTCCCGTTCAACAAGAGCCACCAGCACGTCAGATGGTAAGTCGATTTCTTTCAAATGTTTATCAATCATTTCAGCCTGAACAGTCCCTGGTAACAACCGAACGGTGATGTAGCGTTCATTATGCAACAGGTATTCTTTAATTTCCCTCTGACTTTTAAGTGCCAGCATTTCATTTACAAAATTTTTACGCTCCACAATATCGATAATACGCGACAACATGCGTAACTGTTGTCGGGGTTCGTCAGAAGGGTTCACGAGGAAGAAAAATACATTGATATTATCCTCTGATGAAATGCTGCCCTTAACTATCGGTTTATCAATTCCGGTTTCCGATAAAATGATGTGGAGGGAAGGGTGGTCGGCTCCCATTTGTTTGGCATATAACACCGAAACTCTTGGGATAACCAGGGCAGGATCAATACTTGTAGTGTCATAAAACTCCTTTACCAACAACTTTTTTTTCACATGCATTTCGACAGAAAAAATGTCCGAAACCTGGTTCACCAACTGGTCGAAATTTATTCCTTTTGTGGTGTAAGTAATTCTGGCTTTTATAATGGTTTCATCAAAGGGATCACCATGCCGGAGACCTTTTTCTTTTATGATATTCATAAATTCACTTTCAAGCTCATTATACTGGTATTTTCCCAACAAAGCAAACCAGTGAAAAATTGCCCCTTCCCGTTTCACCCGCGACCGGGCATAATAGGTATACCATAATACCCCTATCAAAACGATGGCCATGGTAAAAAGGATGGCCATCCAGCCCATATAGGCAATCAGAATTACTGAGATAATCATTCCGGCCACCTGCATATAGGGGTAAAACGGGGAATGATAACCGGGGTCGTAGGTTTCAATTTTACTTTTACGGAAAACGATGACTGAAAAATTGATAAGCATAAAAACCAGGAGCTGGAAAGAACTGGCCAGTTTGGCGATACCTTCTTCCGAAAGGACAAGGATGAAAAAAAGGATAAAACCTGTGGTTAGTAATATAGCCACTGTGGGTGTTCCTTTTTTACCTACACTCGAAAAACCTGGTGGAAACAATTTATCTCGCCCCATTGCAAACGGATAGCGTGATGATGAAAGCATGCCTGCATTTCCGGTAGACGCAAAGGCTGCTATGGCAGCGCCAGCCATCAGGTATGCTCCCAGTTCTCCGGGCATCCAGGTAAAAAGTTTTTTTACAGCGGTAGTTGCTGGTGCCAGGTCGTTGGCAAATTCAGCAGGTTCAATAACTGCCACCATAATAAACACACCAAAAAAATAGATCAGACCGGTAACCAGAAGAGAGAGTATCATACCCATTGGAATGTTACGTTCCGGATTATGAATCTCTTCAGCCACACTGGCAATTTTGGTTAACCCCATGTAGGAAACAAAAACAAAGCCTGCAGTTACAATTAGACCTTCAAGACCATTCGAAAAAAAAGCTCTGAAGTTGTTGTTGGATCTGGGAGCCTCTATTTTGTCCGTTAGAAAAATGGTGTAAAGCCCATCGATGATAAATGTTCCCAACACTATTATCAGAAAGCTTACAAAGAATTTTTGAAGCCCTGATGATTTTTTGGCTCCAAGAAGATTCATCGTCATAAAAAACAGTGTAGCCATAATAGCAATCGATTTAATGGGTACGTCCCAGAAAATCGCTGCGTAAGCCCCGATACCAATAATTGCGAAAGCTGTTTTCAGCATAAGGGCAAAGTAAGTCCCCAGGCCGCCAATGGTTCCCATCAGGGGTCCCAGGCTGCGGTCAAGAAAGAAATAGGCACCCCCGGAACGCGGCAGCGCTGTTGCAATTTCGGCTATGCTGAACATGGATGGCAAAATAATCAGGCCCGAAACAAAGTAAGCCAGAAACACAGAGGGGCCTGTGTATCCTGAAGCTAGCCCCGGCAAAAGAAAAAAACCCGAACTGAACATTGCCCCGGTACTGATGGCAAACACATCATAAAGACCTAATTCTTTATTTAATTTATGCTTTTCTGCCATAATTATTGCTTAATAAGGCGCTTTTATTTAGACCAGTTAAATATTGTAAAAATATTTTAAATAAGCATATTTTTTATTGTTAAACCATTTTTCGACCTGTATTATTTTTCATCCCGGAAGATTATTGAATTTACTTACAACAGTTTCAATTCATCCCATAGTATTTACAACAATGGATCACCACAACTCGCACAATATAGTCGGGCATCATCAATAAATATCTTAATATATACCCTGAAACTATCATTACCGCATTTTTTACAGATCTGTTTCTGTTCAGCCGGTTCATTTTCTTCTATTAATTCCCAATTCATAGTGTTAAAATATTTCAAATTATAAAAATCCCCTGAAAAAATTATATTTACAACAAAAAACAAATTATGATTCAAAGAACTATAATCCTGATCCTTATTTCTGTGGCCATGCAAAGCTTAAAATCACAACATTACACACCCGACTGGGAATCTATTGACAGCCGGCCTATACCGGAATGGTTTACAGATGCGAAATTCGGGATTTTCATACATTGGGGCGTATACTCTGTTCCTGCCTACAGGACCGTGAGCGAAAAAATGTATGAAAGCTACGCCGAATGGTATGAGGCATCGGTTATGCATGATACGGTTAAAGGCGGACAGGCTTTTCATCATAAGAATTTCGGGGCCGGTTTTGAATACCGTGATTTTGCCCCCATGTTCAAAGCCGAGCTCTGGGAACCTGAATACTGGGCTGAACTGTTTAAAAGATCGGGCGCAAAGTATGTGGTCCTTACATCCAAGCATCATGACGGCTATTGCCTTTTCGATGCGGAAAGTCCTTATTCTGAGAACTGGAACAGCATGGATGTGGGTCCTGAAAGGGATCTGCTAAAAGATCTTGGAGAAGCCGTCAGGAATAAAGGACTGAAAATGGGCATATATTATTCCCTGATGGAATGGGAATCCACCCCACGAAATCCCGGTTGGGCAGGTGAAGTTGATGAATATTATTTACCGGACAGCATCATAGAAAAATACAGAATAAAAGATCCAGATTTTGTTGAAAACCACATACAACCCCAATTAAAGCAACTGGTGATGGATTATCGTCCATCCCTGATCTTTTCGGACGGGGAATGGGACAAACCGGCTACTTACTGGCAAAGTAAAGAGTTTCTTGCATGGCTCTACAACAATGCTCCGAATAAAGATGAAATAGTAGTAAACGACCGCTGGGGAAAAGATACCCGGGGAAAACACGGAGGGTATTATACCAGTGAGTATTCCAGCGATACGGAGGAAATGTCTGCCGACCATCCCTGGGAAGAAAGCAGGGGGATAGGGGAATCATATGGTTTTAACCGGGCCGAGAATATCGATGACTATAATACATCGGCAGAACTTCTTCATGAACTTATCTCAATAGTAAGCAGAGGCGGAAACCTCCTGTTAAATGTCGGGCCCACTGCCGATGGCAGAATACCGGTTATTATGCAGCAAAGATTAATTGATATCGGAGAGTGGCTCAATACAAACGGTGAAGCCATTTATGGATCCAAGGCCTGGAATAATGCTCCTGAAAACAGCGAATTCTATTTTACCAGGAAAGGAAATGATCTCTATGTTATTTCAGAATCCTGGCCGGGATCAGGGGTTTTTCTAGAAGGTAACTTCAATCAACCCGCTGATGCTTTTTTGTTAGGGAATAAAGAACCACTTAGTGTTAAAAAAGAGAGTAATGGATTGAAAATCACATTCCCGGAGGAAGTTATACAGACGAGGAAATGCCAGGATGCTTATGTTTTTAGGGTTGAAGATATTCTTCCTTAAAAATCTTACCCCAAAAGAAAACCTGACGATTAACCAGTTAGCTTTGTTTTACTCGAAGTTGAACAGGTGAGTCTGTTTTACACCTATGACTGCTTGTTATCCTGCTCTCATATTCTCCTTCTTCTGATACCTTTTCAGTTTCATTAAATTCACGATTGAAGGTCATATTCTCAAATTTACAGGGCATGCCAGACGGTATTGGTGATAATGCGGATATTGACGATGATAATGACGGGGTGAATGATGAAGATGATCTGGATCCGACTAATCCGGATGTTGGTACTGGCATTTCTACCTCAGAGAAATTGAGCATAAAGCTGTACCCAAATCCATCGGATGATTTCATAATGATATCTGCAACAGACAATTTAATTAAGGAGTACCGGATCATAGACAGCTCTGGTTCCATATCCAAACAAGAGTCAGTATATGGCTCCAATATTCATACTGATATTACAGAATTCAAAAAAGGACTGTATATCATCATGATTGAAACAGAAAATGGTTTCCAAACCATGAAGTTTATGAAACATTAAAATGTGTAATTCACAATAAAAAAAAGGCGGACCAAAGTAGTCCGCCTTTTTTTGTGAGCTTTTATTTAACCTGGTTTGTTTAGCCTATTGTCCTCGAGAGAAGAGCAACGGCTCGAAGGTATGTGATTACGTGTGTCTATAGGTTAATGCAAGTATCAAATCGGGATCTAAATGTCCAAAAGTTTATAATTTTTGGTATATTTGTCTTCAAAGCTCTATCAATGAAAACAGAAAGCCAGATATTAAAAAATTACTTTGGGCTTGTCAGAAGCTTATCACCTGGAATTAAATTAAAACTAATTGAGAAGCTCTCACAATCAATAGGTAAGGATATCAGATTTGAAAAGGATAGCATGGGAAAGGCATTTGGTGCATGGAATGATTCTCGGGATTCAGAACAAATAATTCAGGAACTTCGTGAAAGTAGAGCATTTTACCGCAAAACGGATTCACTTTGAAAAAATATCTTTTCGATACTGATATTTGCATATATTATATTAAAGGGAAATTCGACCTTGACCTCAAGTTTAACTCCATTAAAAAGCAAAACAGATTTATTTCAGAAATAACTCTTGCTGAATTAAAATATGGAGTTAGAAACAGCGATTTTCCTGAAGAGAATGAAGCTATTTTGGAAAATTTTTTATCGGGAGTCCAAATATTACCAATTTATAATGCACTTGATTTATATGCTAAAGAAAAAGCCAGATTACGGAAAAAAGGAGAAATGGTTGATGAATTCGATCTACTAATTGGAGTTTCTGCAATTGCAAATAATTTGATACTGGCAACAAATAATGAATCTCACTTTAACCGGCTTGAGGGTATAATAATTGAGAATTGGACAAAAATTTGAACAATTATCTGGATTATTGTTCCATTACAATAGACGCTTCACATCTGCCTGAAGACCCCAGCTGTACCGCTGGTGATAATTTAAATGTAACCAGCATCAGATCTGATACACAGGGATTGCGTGAACTTCCGGCACTCCTGAACATACTGGTTGTAAAAGTTACTGCCATATGTGATCCACAACGAAAAGCTATTAAAGAGCTCAAGTTTTAACCGGAAAAAGAATCCGGAAAAAATCATACAACTGTCCAGACAATCATCGCATCCTGTAAACCATCGCATTAATATTCATTCCTGCACCCACAGATGCAAAAACAATTGCATCATTACTGGTGATATTATGGGGTGGCAGTTCATTTTTTAAAATAAGGTCAAACAAGGTAGGTAATGTAGCAACGGAGGTATTCCCCAGCCAGGATATAGTCATAGGCATTATATGTTCAGGCAGATCAGAGATCCCGTAAAGCCTATAGAACCTTTTTAAAATAGCATCATCCATTTTTCCGTTCGCCTGATGGATAAGGATTTTCTTAATTTCCTCAACAGGTGTATTACTCAGCTCGATACTGTCTTTCATTGCCTGAGGGACTCTTTCAAGAGCATATTGATAAAGTCTCCGGCCATTCATTTTTAAAAAAAGATCATGCTTGTTTTCATCATTTGTTCTGAATGATTTGCTCATATAAAGCATCCTGGAATACAGCAATGTATCGGAGCGGGTTTTATGGGAAAGTATTCCCACAGGTTTATCACTCTCCATGGCTTCCAGAATGACTGCTCCTGCCCCGTCTGCATAAAGCATACTGTCTCTGTCATGCGGATCGCTGACCCTGGAAAGGACTTCAGCTCCGATAACGAGAATCTTTTTCGCATCACCCGACTTAATAAAATAATCTGCCTGAATTACTGCCTGCAACCAGCCCGGGCAACCAAAAGGCAAATCATATGCGATAGTCTCCGGATTTTCGATTTTCAAATTAAACTTAACACGGGCGGCCAGACTCGGAACGATGTCTGTCCTTTTATTATCATGTCTTACATCGCCAAAATTGTGGGCAACAATAATATAATCCAGTTCTTCCTTATCAATCCCTGCATTTTCAATAGCATCCTCAGCAGCAAACCCGGCTATATCGGACGTTACCAGGTCATCTTTAACATATCGCCTTTCCTTGATGGCTGTGATCTCAAAAAACTTATCGATAATCTCCTTATTATCCTTTTTCAGTTTCCTGCCAGCATCATCATAAAATTCATTATTGAGAAAATCCTCATTTTTAATTTTTCTTGTAGGGATATATTTTCCTGTTCCTGTTATTATGCTGTATAGTTTATTAATCATAATTGGTTCTGCAAAATTATTTTAACCTGAGTAATAACACAAGTTATGTTTAATATCTAAATAAGAAAACAATAGCTGTCCTGAATGGTTTTCAACAGAAGGATTATTTTTAACGAAATTCCGGCTTTTTAGGAGAAATAAAGAAATCACTTCTTATTTTTTTTGTGAAATCAGGGAGTTAGTCCTACGCAAACATCACCAAAAGACCGTATACAGAATGGTCAGGATGATTATAATCACCAGGGAAGAAATATTAAAGACCCGGCCGGTTTTAAACAGATTTTTTGACAGCGGTATTGCCCTGGGATCCGCCTTTCCGTCATTCTGCAGATGGCTCAGTATTACTATAATTATCATTGATATAATCGTGGCCACTCCCATCTGATTCATAAATGGCATAACCGGGAAGAACCCTTCCAAAGCCGTTTCATAAAACCATCCTTTTGATCCTGCTTTAAGATAAAGAGCTACAGGAACCGAGAGAATTGCTCCCCAGACTGCCGCTTTATTGGTAGCTCTTTTCCAGAATAAACCCAGCAGGAAAACGGCAAGAATGCCGGAACACCCAGGATCGAATAAAGAGCCAGGGAACCGAGATATAAAACAGATGTGAGGTTAACAAAAATATAAAGCGCAATCCAGAACACGGCCAGGATGGTCTTGAGTGAAGCGAGTGTTTTAGTTTTGATATATCGAATAATTCTGATTCACCAGAGGCTTTGCGAATCAATATTTTATTGTTATGGTTCATATATTTTTTCTTCGAAAATACTTGAATACTTCCATTACCAATATCATAGGTATAGCCAGGATCAATATATACAACCATTCGTTAAAAGAAATGGGTTCAATTCGCAAAATATCTTGCATAAATGGAATCTGCATGCTAAGGATATGGATACCTTGTGCTGCTATGACCCCAATTACAAGGATGATATTTCTCTTTAATGGCACTTTAAATACGGAGGCACTTTCGGAACGGCAATTAAAAGCATGGAAATTTTGCATAAATACCATAAGTAATAAGATAAGATCGCGTGCATGTATTTCGTCTATCTGGGTATAAGTATTTAAATAATACCACAGTCCAAAAACTATAAACCCCATGGTTGCACCCGACACAATGGTTTGGTTAATCATAAGAGGGTTGAATATTTTTTCGGAGGGCTTGCGTGGAGACCGTTTCATAGCACCTGGCTCTCCTCCTTCAAAAGCAAGGGCTACATCCTGTATGCCATTGGTAACTAAATTTAACCACAACAATTGTACGGCAAGTAGCGGCAGTGGCAATCCGGCAAAGATAGAGGCCAGAAACAGAATAATTTCAGCTGTTCCTGTTGAAATTAACAGGTAAATTACTTTACGCACATTATCGAAAGCAAAGCGACCTTCCTCAACACCCGCCACAATTGACGAAAAGTTATCGTCCACCACGATCATTGAGCCAACCTCTTTAGCCACATCGGTACCGGAACCCATTGCCACACCAATATTAGCCCGCTTAAGTGCCGGGGCATCGTTTACGCCATCGCCGGTAACAGCAACAAATTCTCTTTTACGAATCAATACATCTACAATTTCTAATTTTTGGCTGGGTGAAACCCTTGCAAATACAGTAGTTGATGCTACTAATTGTTCGTAAGCAGGGCTGTCGGCTGGATCAGCTTCGGCAAGCATTTGTCCGGTTACTACAGAGGTGCTTTCATCGGCTATGCCCAATTCGCGTGCTATGGTACCGGCTGTTTCGGGGTGATCTCCGGTTATCATAATTACTTTAATATCAGCTTCCCTGCACTGTTTCACTGATATTTTTGCTTCAGATCTTAAGGGATCAATAAAGCCTACAAGTCCGTAAAATGTGAGCGAAGGAATATCTTCTGCTTCATACACTTCTTTCTTTTGATATTCCTTGTATTCGCCACTGGCAAAAGCCAACACCCGATAACCATTTTTAGCTAAATATTCTGCATCGGCAAGGATTTTGTCTTTATCTATTCTTTTAGTCTCGCCATTAACAGACATAATTGTGCAAAAATCAAGAATAGTCTCAACAGCACCTTTTACTCCAATGAAAACCGAATTTTTTACATTGTAAAATGAAGCTGAGAATTTCCGTTCCGACTCGTACGGAATTTTTCCAATAGGTTTTTCTTCTTTCAGCCATTTTTTGGGTTTTACTCCAAGCTTGTAACTCATGCCCAGCAGGGCAACATCCATTGCGTCACCGTAATACAACCATTTATCATTTTCTTTGGATAATGAACCCTCATTGGCAAAAACAGCTATACGGGCTATTTTTTTAATCTCATCATTTTCTGAAATTTCAATTAATTTTCCTTGCGAATCAACAACCTTACCTTCGCCATTATAGCCTTGTCCTTCAATAGTGTAGAGGCTACCATTGGGTAATTGTACAATTTTTGCCGTTTGCTCATTAACGGTAAGTGTACCTGTTTTGTCGCTGGCAATTACGGTGCAACTGCCCAAACTCTCAACCGATGTTAGTTTACGGACAATTACATTTCGCTTTGCCATTCGTTTGGCGGCAATTGACAATGCCACAGTTAAAGCTACTGGTAAACCTTCGGGAATAGCAGAAACAACAAGAGCTACAACAAAAAAGAAAATTGCGGTTAAATCCATGCCCTGTATTCGGAGTATTACTGCCAGTATAATACTAAGGACAATAATAAAAATACTGATTTGCTTGATGAATTTCTCCATGCGTTGCACCAATGGTGGTTTTGCGGAAGCCGACTCGGTTACATCTTGTGAGATTTTACCTACTTGTGTATCGATACCAGTGCAAACTACCACACCCAATCCCCGTCCTTTCATTACGGTAGCACCGGCAAAAGCCATGTTGGTTCTTTCAGCAACGCCAAGGTTTTGCTGCAATGTAGCAATTTGTTTTTTTGCTGAGATAGATTCGCCGGTAAGAAAACTTTCATCAATTTCTAGTCCGGATACTTCAAGCAACCGCATATCTGCCGGGACTTTCATACCCGATTCAAGCAGCACGATATCCCCCGGCACAATTTCTTCGGAAGGCACTTCCGTTTCTTTGCCTTCTCTTCTCACCCTTGCTTTAATCTTCATTAATTTCTGTAAGCTGCTGGCACTCCTCTCGGCATTGAATTCCTGATAAGTTCCCAATGCACTGTTAATGAAAATAACCAGGAAAATAAATATGGCATCTTTCCCTTCGCCAATGGCTACCGATGCAACAGCAGCAGCAACAAGAATAAAGATTAATGGATTCAATAACTGGTGCAGGATTATCTGCAAGAGGGTAACTTTTTTACCCTCCGGTAATTTATTCTCCCCGTAAAACCCTAGTCTTTTCTTTACTTCTTGCTGTTTTAACCCTTTTTCAGATGTTTTTAACTTGCTGAAAATTTCTTCTTTTCTTAATGCCTGCCATTGCTTTTGGGCTATCGTATCTTGATGTTCCATTTAAAACTTAATTTATAAGGTGTGGAAACCGCTTTTTTAAATGTTTTTGGGAGGGTGCTTCAGAAATGGGACTGTATTGAGAATACCAGACGTGATGATGGACAGGTTGAAGACGAAAAAAAGAAGGACTGGTCTCCTTAGACTTTATAATAGCTCCAACTCACCTTCTCCTGATCAACAGCCATGTATCCTCATGCTCCGGATAGCCGGCCCTGATTCTCATTATCTCTCTACGTGCAGTTTCGATATCATCAGTAGCCATCACCGATACCCTGTAAAAACCTTCCTCATTCCTGAGAAGCACAGAAGAAAAACCTTTCTCACCGATATCAGACTGGTATTGCATAGCATTATCCTTACTGCGGAAACTTCCGATAATGACAAAATAACGATAATCGGCCGGAGGCTCTTCATCCACTTCAACCAGCCTTTCTTCGATCTCAACTATCTCTTTTTCTTCCGGCTCCTCAGTCTTTTCAGCTCTTACAGGTTCAGCATTAAGTTCAGCGGCTGTTTTCTGGGGCACTTTGTTCCTGCCACAGGAGACACCCGCGAGCACGATTACCAGTAATATAATAACTTTTTTCATAAGTCCTTATTTTTAAAATGTTATGAAACTATGGAACAGATCTCAAAACCTAGTATAATTGAGTAGAAAATTACGAACAATTTTTGAGAAAAACAGGCTGAAAACCATCGCTGTCCTTCCAAAATAAAAAATAAAATCATTACATACTGATAATTAATAACATAAGCGTTTTTCGTCATTGAAGTACCTGATATGAATGTGATTTCGAAACTTTGGTTCAAAGTATTAAAACTGAATTCCTTTAGATGAAGATCGAAAGGTTGGGAAGATTATAATTTTTGGTATATTTGTCTACAAAGCTCTACTAATGAAAACAGAAAGCCAGATACTAAAAAATTACCCTGAACTTAAGAACCTTATCGCCTGGTAATAAATGGCATTAAACCTCAGGGTAGAACCCTGAACCCTTGTTTTCGGAGTAGAACTCCGAGGAACCGAGTTTACGAGCTCGGCGAAGCCAATTCGACCAAACTTCTCGTCCGCCGCAGCTCCGATAGCTATCGGAGCGAAGGAGGATTAAATTAAAACTGATTGAGAAGCTCTCACAACCAATTGGCAAGGATAATAGAGTTTGAAGGAATAATAATTGAGAATTGGACAAAGGATTGAACAATTTTTTGTGTCATTTTTATATTAACAACTAACTAAAATTACAACAACTATGATCCCATCAAAGGAAAAAACCTCCCGTACAAAAATCCCTCAAAATAAGATGAACCGCCGTAAATTCATCGGAGGACTCGGAACAGCAGCAATCGGACTCACCGTGGTTCCTGCCCATGTACTCGGAGGTCCCGGTCGTACCGCTCCCAGTGATAAAATAAATGTAGCCTACATAGGTCTTGGCACGCAGGGATTACGTCAGCTTCCTGCGCTTCTGAATATTCCCAATGTCCAGGTTACCGCTGTATGCGATCCTCAACGAAAAGCTATTGGGTATCTGGACTGGGGTCCGACAGGACTGAGAGACCAGATGCGCAAGTTGATCAATGATCCGAACTGGACCACGGGAGGTACTAATACCATTCCCGGAGGACTCGAAAACGGAAAAGAACTGGTGGATCGATACTATGCTCTTCAAAACAAAAGCGGAAAACCAAATGGCTGCAAGGCCTATACAGATTTTCGTGAATTATTTGAGAAAGAAGCGGGTATCGACGCTGTGCAGGTTATGACAACCGATCATGTCCATGGAATAATATCAGCAGCAGCTCTGAAAAGGGATATAGCTGTAACCATGCATAAACCTATTGCCAATCGTTTGAAAGAAGGAAGAAAAGTCATAGATCTGGCATTCGAAAAAGATGCTGTAACGCACTTGATGCCCTGGGATAGTAACGGGCCGGATATGGATAAAGTGATGGCATGGATCAATGCCGGTGCAATTGGTGAATTGCAGGAAATACATAACTGGTCATTCCGTCCAGTATGGCCACAATACGCTAAAATACCGACCGACACTCCAAAAGTGCCCGAAGGATTCGACTGGGACCTATGGATAGGACCGGAAGAATACCGCCCTTATCATCCACACTATACCAACATGGTATTCAGGGGATGGCATGATTTCGGAGGAGGATCAATGGCCGATATGGGCCATTACAGCTTATGGACGGTATTTGAAGCCCTGAAACTGGAAAAACCCACCATTATTGAACCTAACTTCAGTCATGTTTGCGATCTGAAAGAAGACGGGTCTGCTTATAAAATTCATAATGATTTTTCATTTCCCTATGCTTCAAAAGTAAGATTCAAGTATCCTGCAATTCAAGGAAGGCCCGCTGTTGACCTGGTATGGTACGATGGCGGAATGCGTCCACCGGTACCCCAGGAATTTTATGATAAAGGAATAGATTTTCCCTCAGAAGGTATGATGTTCAAAGGAGATAGAGGGATAATAATGACCTCCGGATTCAAAGTTGAAGATCCTTACCTGCTCTCAGGAGATGTAAAAGCCACGGAAGAAGTATCGGCAGCAGCGGGAGCAGTCAAAATGCCCGGTGCACAACGATTCATCGAAGGAATTAAGAATAAGGAACAGATTGCCGGCAGTTTCCGCCAGTCATGGCCTATCACGGAAGCGGTTAACCTCTATGCAGTGGCTCTCAGAGCAAATAAAACAATCATGTATGATGCAGATAAGATGAAAGTTACCAATGATAAAACCGCTGATGATTACCTGGACAGAAAATATCGCAAAGGCTGGGAAATTGATAAGATTTAGTTTTCTCTGAATAAGCATACTATATAACAGAATTCCACTCTATTAAACCTTCTCACTCAAAAAAATGATATGAAAATCACTTTTTGGAGTGGATTTAAACCCAAATTGAGCGATTACGTTCAATCGACGAAGAAAACAACCGGTAATGATAAAATACAAATTTCAAAATTATGAGCTCAAGAAGAAAATTCATAAGACAATCTGCAACAGCCATGGGAACAATTGCAGTTATGGGGAATTTTTCAACTTTTCTCTCATCATGCACAGGCAAGAAACCCCTCTCCTTCGGATTTCAGACCTGGACTCTCAGAGATCAGCTGGGGGAAGACCTGCAGGGAACACTCAAAATGATGGCAGAAAAAGGCTATAAAGAAGTAGAATTCTGTTCTCCTCTCGGGTATAAAGGCACCCCATTCGAAAAGTTTAGTTCCATGTCAGGGAAAGAACTGAGAAAAATAATTGAAGATTCAGGACTTAAATGTCCAAGCTCGCATTACAATATGGGAGAGCTGCGTGATCATCTTGAAAACCGTATTGAATGGTCTCATGAGATGGGCATTAACCAGATCATTGCATCGAGTTTCTGGCTGCCCAAAGATGCATCTGTTGATGATTACAGAAATGCATGTAACGAGCTTAATGAGATTGGTATGAAAATAAAAGATGCAGGATTACAATGTGGTTTCCATAATCATCACATGGAATTCGAGAAACGGGGAGATGAGCTAATATATGATGCAATGCTTGAGGAACTGGATCCGGAACTTGTGAAAATGCAATTTCAGGTTGCAGTGGCAAATATCGGCTATCATGCTGCGGATTATTTCCGCAAATATCCCGGCCGTTTTATCTCGGCCCATCTGGCAGACTGGTCTGACGAAAAACAATACCAGGTTCCTGTCGGTCAGGGCATTGTTGACTGGGATGATTTTTTCGAGGCTGCAGAAACAGGAGGGGTGCAAAATTACTTTGTTGAGATGGCCCCGAAAACATTTGATGCGAGTGCGGAATTTTTGAAAACGCTTTAATCCTCGCAAAACCTTCGAGGTTTTAAGACCTCGAAGGTTTTACAAAAACCAGGCCAATCAACTCCATATACACATTTTCAACTAATTATCCCCTCATCGTAGTAATAATTGTAAACAATTCTTCCCCAATCCCTGTTATCCCAGCCTTTAAACCACACCTACTGAATAAACAACAGTATTTAAGTAATAAACCATATATTTTGATGAATAAATGATAAAAAAACACAATATATTCTCAAACCTCTGGTTATAATTTACGTATGGTTTTATTAATATAATGATCAAGTTTATAACCGGGGGTTATTCAATATTCTTCACATCAGAGATTCTTTAAATAATCCCCTGCTAACCAAACAAAATTTTTTAATGCTTTTTAACAAACGAACGAGGTTATCTGTGGAAGACAAACTCCGGATTGTTCAATTTCTTGAGGAAAGACTTGAGGAGGATAGTTTGTCATGGCCTAAAATTGTACAAGCAGATGAGTTCAAAAAAGCCCGACCTTACATAGATAAAAGAGCATTAAAGATCCTGGAAAAAGAATCGGGAGATAGCAGGAATGGCCAAAAAGCCATCAAAAAAACCCTTTTAAGAGCTGAAGTAAACCTGTTAAAACAAAAATGGGGAATTGATGGATGAAATTAGAATTTACTTGCTCAATTAAGGAGAAAGAGGCAAATAGCACTTATCAACATTATATTGTATCTGATTCTCATTCATTTACATTATCCAAATTATTACCTTGGCCCCATCACTTATTGACTTCTCAGAATTATCTATTCTATACTCAATCTTCCTTTTCATAGTGGAATTATAGATATTCAGATAATTATTCATTATCTTAAACCCTTTGCCATTAGAATTTTCAGGAGAATGCACTTCTTTAAATCCGACACCATTATCCTCAACCATTATTTCTATTCCGGACTTTAAAGCCCTGACCCTGATACCAACCTTTCCAATTTTATTGAGATGATATATTCCATGCTTAATTGCATTTTCTACAAAAATATGTATCAGCATCTTGGGAACGGGTATAGATAGATCAGCTTCAGAATCTATTTCAATATTCCAGCTCAGTTTGCCGTCAAAACGGTATTCCTCTATTTCCAGGTACTCCTCTACAAATGATATCTCCTCCCCGAGAGTCTTATAAGGTAAGAAGGCGTTTTTCATAGATTTTCGGAGGAGTCCTGAAAGCTTGGTGAAATAATCATAAGCTTCTTCCTTTTTTCCCTGCATTATTGCATAACCTATTGAATTTATGGCATTAAAGGTGAAATGAGGATTCAGTTGGTTCATCACTGACTGAAGCTGGTAATTCAAAAGCTTCTGTTCACGGTCCCTTTTTCGATTATTGCTGTATATAAATATCTTTTGCAGTAAAAAGAGGAACCCAAAAATTATTAAATAAAGGAATCCGTAAAATAAATAACGATAAGGATAAAGTTCGTTTTTGGAATAATGGAAATTCATTATATAGTTTCCCGTCTGCAAGTAAATATCTGATCCCTCTTCGTTAATTGATCTTAAACTGATATGAAAAGGTTTATGATCAAATTGAGGGACCTGAATACTGGCAAAAGTTCTAAGATCTTCCTGCATTATCCCCATTCGATTCTTTTCCCTGTTTAAAAAGATAAGCTCATCATTTTCATCATTATCCAGATTCAACGCTTTACCCATAAAATAATAATCATCGAAGGTGAATTTCTTTAAATATTGCAACTCATGATTAATTATCCCGAGTTCGGTAGTTTCACGGCTATCGTGCATTACAATAGTATGATCGTTAAATTTCATCCTGCTGAATCTATAATGGAAACCTGTTGTGTCAAGAGATTTAACAATGTTTCCCTTTTCATTGAAAAGATGAAAGCTAACCCTCTTATTTTCCTTTCTTAAATGATAAACAACAGCCACTATCATTAGCCTGCCATTTCTATATACAGGATATGTAGCAGTATTGGATTGAGGTCCTCCCATTAAAACAGGTTCAAAAAGGTAATTCATATTTTCTGTTAGAACAACTGCATAGCTTGCAGTATCAGAAAAAGGGACATCCTTCTTGTAATTATCCGTGGCAGAGTTCTCAGTAAATATATAGGGGCGATTATTTTCTTTTTCCGAAATATGAATAAACTGCCGGTTGCTTTTATAATTTATTCCGCTGTGTATAGTCCTGATAATTTTATTGTTATAAATATCCCATGCAAAAAAAGCCCTGGGCTGAAGGGTAAAACCACTGCTCACATAAAAAACAATTTCCTTAATTCCATCGCCATTAATGTCAGAAAAACCAAGAATTCCCATATCTTGATCCAGATTTTCATTAAACCTTCTCAACCTACATACAGCCTTCGCTTTCTGAATGTTCTCTCTCTTTTTCATTACCAACTGGTTAATCCACAATGAATCCTCATTCGTAACAGTTAATGCATATAACTCCGTTATTCCATCCTGATCAAAATCATGCAAAATAAAATCTACTTTGTTGTCCACCCATTTACCAGTAAGATTCCAGGCCTCGTATATTCTTTCATCGAAGGTATAGGCTATAACTGTAGCATTTGTTAATAGATTATAAGCTCTGACCCGTTCATTAACCGAATCAGAATCAATATCGTAATATATGTGCTTTTCATCGGGGATCTCCCTGGATTCAACCTCCTGAAGAATGATTTTATATGGAGAAAATGATATCCCCCCGAAAAATAGTACGAGAAGAAAAAAGGGTATAGCAAGAAATGCCGGATGAAAAATCAGGCTGAGAAATTTATCTTTATTAAACCTAAATATCATCTGAATTTATTATCTACTCAGAAAAGTAATCTTCAAGGTCTTTTATTCCCCGGGTAGAAACTTTGATCTTATATTCCTCCTCTTCATTCCCAAGAATACAGATCTTGTTCAACCGGTTTAATCGTTTAAAGTAATTTGGATTTATAATGGCGGAGCGATGTGTCCTGATGAAATTTTTATGGTGAACAAGGTTTTCAAAATTACCTATATTTTGAGAGACAGTAAGTTCTCTGTTCCCTGTAAGACAAATCTTGGAATATCTGCCATCAGCCTGTAGATAAATTATATCTGAAGTTTTTATGATCTCAAAACCATGTTTAAAATTAAATCTTAGAAGTTCTGAATTCAGGTTTTTAATGGTTTTTTTCACTGTCCGGATCATTTGATCTGCAGATATATTGTCAAACCGCTTGATCGATTCTTTTAACTGGGCCAGACTGACAGGTTTGAGAAGGTAGTCCACCGCACTTTTCCTGAGCGCATCGATCATATATTCATCATAAGCCGTAACAAAAATGAAAGGAATGATAATATTTTCCTCTATTAAATGATCAATAAATTGCAAACCATTCATACCGGGCATCTTAATGTCTAAAAAAATCAGATCCGGATTATTATTCAAGACATAATCCATTGCTTTCCGGGGATCACTGAATGAATCCATAAGCTTAACCCTTGGTACCTGATTCAACAGGTTAGTGAGTAGTTTCATTGATTTCTCTTCGTCCTCTATGAGAATACAGGAAATTTTGGAATCCATGGACTTTAAAATTTTGATAAATCAAATATCTAATTTAAGCCTTTCAGGTCAGATTAAAAAAATCACAGCCCTATAAATATTTGATTTCAAGTAAAAAAGTAAAGGAAAAGTATAAAGAAAAGAATTTATAAGAAGGGAATATCGGATCTTAGTTAATGCATGCAAGGATTTACGTAATGAATTATATGGTTTATGAAATGAATGTTAAATAATGGTGAAAACCTGAATTCCTGAAGAAAAAAGACCGGTATAAAACTTATACCGGCCTGTTACTCCAGGGGAAGAAAATTGTATGATTTAATAACCTAAAACTAATAAGTAAATGTATAGGATTATAACTAAATTTCTTTTATTTAATGAATGGCATTACTCATGTAATAAAGAAGATATTTAAAGGAAGGAAAAACCTTAATCGAAAAATTAAAAACCCCTGAATCTGGAAAATCTCACTCGATAAACGGAATCAGAAATTCCTGTTATGTGCAAATCAGTAATGATGTATTCAAGAATAGATGAAAAATGATGGAAACCCTTTAAAAAGCTCAACTGACCAGATCAAAGGCAATAGCAAAGCGAATGATATCTGCCAGACGTTTATACCCGGTTTTAGCCCTTATATTTTTACGGTGTTGCTCCACTGTATATCTCGATATAAAAAGATGTTTGGCAATAGCAGGGTTATCGTAACCCTGGGTGAGAAGAGTAATGATTTCTTTTTCCCGTTTGGTAAGAACCGAGAATTTTTTGAAATTCTTCTTCATATATATGTTCTCATCAAGTATACGATTGACTTTTTGAGACATGTTGCCCATCAATTTTACAGGACAGGCGACCAGTAACCTCGAATCAGGTTCTTTTTCAGGTTCAGAGCGATAAAGCTTTGAAAAAAGATAATTATAAGCCCGGCTATTAGGAGGCCATTTCTCGCATAGAGAAGCAGGTGCGTCATCTTCAAAGTATCCATAGTTCCAAAACAGCCACAATCAGTCACACTATGTTCCAGCCAGGCATAAGAATATACAGATGAGAAAGCGAATAACAGAATAATACCAAAGAAAGCTGTAGTTCGCTGCCATAGGAAAAACAGGAGGTTGATTCCCAGAACCAGTTCAGCTATTACAATAACCGGTGCAAGCATCATCATACTTCCGAAGCCGTAATCATTGATAAGTAAGGCAAACTCGTTGGTATCCAGAGTCTTTGCCAAACCAGGGGATATAAAGACAACACCCGCAAGTACAGATATTGCCTTATATGCTAATCCGTTAATCATATTATCAATCAGAAAATTGGATTTTTAATGGAGTGATCAATTTATTAACTAAATAACCTTATAACAATTTCTAGCAAGTACAGATCACATCGTAAAATTCCCACTCCAGATCCTCGCACCATTCCACAAATTCATCATCACAGCTATCTCCTGTCTCATCCAGGATATTATCAGGATCAATAATCCTGCAGGTATAACAATCATCTTCACAGGATGAAAGCACGGAAACAATTCCGGTCATAGCAATAGCAGTAATAATTACACTCAATCTTTTTTTCATAATGTTTTTTGGCTTAATGATTCCGGTTTAAAACTATAGACATGAAATTTTTATACAATACCCAAGCCTGGGCATTTTTTGATGTAAATTATCAGCAGCTTAATTCGATAATCAAGGTAATCCTCTTATCCCTCTAATCCGGGTTCAGACACCTTCTGAATTATTCCCATTCTCCCAACTCATCCCCCTCACCTCATCCTCCTACCATATTATCCTACCTCATTATCCCACCTCATCGTCCCACCCTAATCCCCATTTCCCATTTCCCATTTCCCAAAAAAAACTCCAAACTACACGCTGAGATTTTGCCCATTTTGACATTAAGGGGTGGAGACTTTCAAATTTTATTTACTAATGAAAAATTTTAATACTATGAAAAAAGTACTTTCTCTACTCGCTTTAAGTCTAATTCTGGTGTATTCTTGCAAGAAAGAAAACCCTGAGCCGCAACCGGAAAAGGGAAAACTGATCCTTGAAATTGGAATGTCAATCTACGTGGATGAGATTGATAGCAGGTTGAAATCGGCAAATGCCATTGAAGATTTCACAGTTGTTATTTACAAGGCTGATGGTTCCGAAGCCATGAGTTTTGAAACCCTGGCTTTGATGCCTGATACAATTATCCTGACTCCCGGTGATTATTACGTTGAAGCCCATTCCGATAATAATCTGCCGGCAGCTTTCGAAAACCCCTATTATTATGGGGTGTCAGATGTATTCAGTATAAGCAGCAACACCCAGCAGTCTGTTCAGGTAACTTGCTCACTTGCAAACACAATTGTTTCTGTTATTTATTCCGGTAATGTGGTGAATAATTTTGAAGATTATTCCACCACCGTATCAACTTCACTGGGTTCTCTGATATTCACAAGAGACGAAACACGACCGGGATACTTTCAAACAGCCACGATGGATATTCTTGTTGAACTCAGTTATCTGAATCCTGACGGAACTCAAAGCAATAAGACCTTATCAGGAAACATCCCGGATCCACTGCCCAACCGGCACTACCAGGTGAATGTTGATGCTTCGATAGATCAGGGTATGGCAACATTTCAGGTGCTGCTCGATTCCAGTGAAGTACAGGTAGAATTTGTAGAATTGATCGAAGATCCGGTGATTCCTGAGGGTGCTATTGCATATGGCGAATTGCTAATTACGGAAATTATGCCTGACCCCTCGGCACTTTCAGATACGGAAGGGGAATGGTTTGAAATTTATAACAACTCCGATCATACCATCAATCTTCAGAACCTGATCTTAGAGAGAAACGGCTCAGATGTGCATACAATCACGGATCCGATAGAGCTTTCGGCCGGAGAGTTTTATGTAATGGCAAGAACACCTACAGCCACAGATGCTGTAAACAGCTATGTGTATGGAACAGATATTTCGCTGACAAACTCAGGCTCAGTAGTGACTATTTATAATGAAGGAGACGAATCGGCACCCGGAGCCCTGATCTTTTCAGTAGATTACGGAGCAACAGGCTTCCCTTCAGGCCCTGGCTCTTCCATCAGTTTGAATCCTGCCATGTTCAATGCTGCTGATGCTGTTCTTGGCATATCCTGGTGTCTTTCATCTTCTGTTTACAATACCGGGGACTCAGGGACACCGGGTTTGATGAACGATCTTTGCCAGTGATATAAAATACTAACTCATAGAGACGCACGGCTGTGCGTCTCTGCCTGCATCTACCTGTATCTATCACCGGCCATGGTCTTCCCTCCGACTGGTGAATATTTCAGAATTGGAAATATTTGTGGAGAGGGTCCTTGGAATTATCCCTGAACAGATTTCTATATCGAATATGGATATCTTTATTTGATTATTCCAAATTCTTAATAATTTTATAGTCTGATAAAACAACAATAAAGTCATCCAATGAAAAAACCAATCCAACTCAAGATAGCAGGACTGTTTATAATAACCACAGTTCTTGCAGCATGTAACACAGATCAACAGGATTCAAAAAATGAGTTGAAACCCAACTTTGTTGTAATATTCAGCGATGAAATGGACCCAGATTACCTGCATTGCTATAATGAAGAATCACCCTACCCCACTCCACATATTACCAAACTGGCTGAAGATGGCACCTTATTTACAAATGCCTATACTACTTCACCTATGTGCACGCCCAGCCGGTTTTCTGTTTTGACAGGAATGTATCCCGGAAGGTGCAGCACGGATGAGTTCATTGAAGAATTCCCCTATGATAAACCCTATAGCGTTGCCTGGAATACCCGAATAGATAAACCTACCAAGACAATTGCAAATTACCTGTCTGAGGTCGGATACGTAACAGGCATGGCGGGCAAGTGGCATGTTGGAGATGAAAATCCGGATATTCCGGATATTCCGCAGTTCTCGGCCGAAGATGAATTAACAGATCCTGAAGTGAATGAAAAACTTAAAAAACACCATGAGATCTTTCGGAACCTGGTAAAAGAAACTGCCGGTTTCGATTATGCAAACAGTGTATCCTGGAGCAATTTTGACGGTTTCCCCTTTAAAAAACTGGCCTTTCATAATATACCCTGGATTACAAGAGGTGCAGCTTTATTTCTTGATGACCGTGCAAAGGATAAAAAACCTTTTTTTCTATATGTAGCACCAACTGCAGTTCATGGCCCTGCACATCAGGAGTCACTTGACAGAGATCCGACTTACACGCTTGAGGGAAAAGTTGAGGACGTAAGAAACTATGACATCGACAAATCTATTACAAAAGAGCAGATTAAGGATATTCCAGATCCCGACAAACATAAATTCTTTGGACTGGCATACACTGATAAGCTGGTTGGTGACATTCTCAAAAAGTTAGAAGAAAATAATCAAATGGAAAATACAGTGGTTATTTTCATGGCCGACCACAATGTAGAACCCGGCAAGGCCACATGTTATGAGAAAGGAAACAAAGTTCCGTTGATTGTAAAGTGGCCGGGAAAAGCGACCAATTACAAAAGCAATAACTTTATTCAAAGCATAGACCTTGTTAAAACCATGATTGAATCTGCCTCTGTTGAAGATCCTTTGGTTGATGAGCTGGATGGAAGGAATGTTCTTGCCTTAATGGAAGAAAATGCAGAGCCGGTTAGGGAAAGCATCTACCTCGAATCAGGATATGCCAGAGGAATCAGGGTAGGTAATTATAAATACATATCTTTCAGACTTCCGGAAAATATAGTAAGAATTATGAAAAATGATGAAACAGAATATGCTCCGAATTATCTCAATACTCACAAACAGGCTCACTCTCAGATTGCCATTCAACATTTTCCTCATTATTTCGATCAGGATCAGCTTTACAATCTGAAAGAAGATCCTTATGAGCTGAATAACCTGGCTTATGAGGATGAATACCAGAATAAGCTAAATGAGATGAAACAGGAACTGGAAGATTATCTCGAGAAATTCCGTCATCCTTACGACTTGCAAAGAATACCATTCCTGGAATCTAAAGAATACAAAGAATTAACCGAAAATACCCGTGATATCGGAACCGGTTTCATTAAATGGCTACCCAGAGACCATGGTAAAATAAAATATCCCCCGGAGAGAAACTAATCGTCATTAATTTATCACTAAATTATTTATACTTATGATTTCCAGATTTCTTTTCATATTTATCAGTCTCATTTCCATTAATCTTCTTGTTCACTCACAAACCAGTGTCCATTGCGATTATATGATTCATAACAGCGCCGAAGGTGTTTCTTATGAAATGTCAGAAAAAACTATATTCACAATCAACCAGACCAGGATTGTTAAAAATTCTGATAATCCTGTTAAGGGTAAAGAAAAAATTACTTATGAAATTAATAAATCCCTGTACAACGAAAAGAATAAGCTTTATGTATACGACATAAAGGATTCAGAGGACGAGAAAAATTATATGCTGGTCATAGATGCTAAGCAAAGACTGATAAGGTTTTTTTATAATACTGCAGATAAACTTACCCTTACAACTTATACAATAAAGGAAGTCACTAATAAAGAATAATTATTCATACAAATAAGTCAATTCTTCCATTTTTTTGAAAAGGATTCATAAGTTTTATTCCTGAATTTTAAAAGAAAAGTTTAATTTTA
>CAZGTU010000068.1:4271-24487 GCA_964528675.1 uncultured Bacteroidaceae bacterium | reverse complement strand
AGTGATCATTGATCTGGGAGATGATAAGCTGGATAAAAACTACGAGAAGTTTTAAAGCTGACTAATTAATAGCCGACAGGGTTGTAGCTGTATGGTTAGTACGTAAGAATGGAGAATAGAATCAAATGAATCGGTCTTAGCCTGGTTGGTTGTTTTAGAATCCCCGGTCCTGCAGGTTGGCAGGATCGGGAGTTCACTCTGCAAGCGGGTGAAAACAATGTTTAATAACAAAAAAAAGTTAATCATGAATACAGAAAAAATGACAATCGAAACCTTTCTTTCTTTTACCCTTGGAGAAGAAGTTTTTGCAATAAATGTTTCCAAAGTAATAAATATACTGGAACTAAAACCCATTACAAAGGTACCCCGAACCCCAAATTTCCTTAAAGGTGTTATCAACCTGAGAGGTACGGTACTTCCGGTAATCGATCTGAGACTTAAATTCGGATTGCCTGAGAAAAATGCGACCGTGGATACAAGCATAATCGTTCTGAACATTGAGAAAGATGGTGAAGATGTTTTACTGGGAATCCTGGTTGATGCCGTTAAAGAGGTACTGGAGTTCAAAACCGATGAGATCGCCCCGGCACCAAGTATTGGAACCAAATACGATTCCAATTTTATCCAGGGAATGTGGAGAATTGAAGAGAGCTTCATCATGGTTCTTGATATTGATAAAGTATTTTCTGTTGAAGAAATCATTGATTTCAAAGAACATGTTGATGAAAGTAAGAAAGAGCAGCAGTTGGCAGATACAGAAAATGAGCAGGAACAGAATGATTAAACTTTTATGTAAGCTCGATTAATCTATGGCATTTACATATTTTTTCAGAGACAGGCAATCGCTCGATTATACTATCGATCATATGGTTCCTTTCGTTAAAGGAAAGAATATGATAAAGGTTTGGGATGCAGGTTGCGCATCAGGTGAGGAACCTTATACCTTCGTTATTTTGATGGCGGAGAAATTAGGGAAACATGCTTTTAAGAATCTGGAAGTTCATGCAACCGATATAGATATAAGCAACCGGTTCGATAAGCTTATCCAGGATGGAATATATCCATATGAGAGGTTGAAAAGGATCCCTCCTGATTTTTTCAAGAAATATTTTCAAAAGATCAATGGTAGTGGTAGTTACCAGGTGGTTAGTGATTTGCGTTCCAGGATAAAGTATAAAAGAGAAGATCTGCTTTCCTACAAAGCAACCGATTCCGGATTCAGTCTTGTTATCTGTAAAAATGTATTGCTTCACCAAACCCCTGAACAAAGAATAAGGATACTCGAGATGTTCTATGATGCTCTTCTGCACGGAGGATTTCTTGTAATGGAACATACCCAGAAATTGCCGGAAGAGCTGCACGAAAAATTTGAGCCGGTAATTTCAAATGCAAAACTGTACCGTAAGAGACAGGATTGATTTTGACCTTTTGAGTTGAGTTTTATTGTTTTTTTAATCCTAATATGCAATGAACTATATAAACCCCTATTACAGGGTGAAAATGACGAAGGACGACTTTTCAAGGGTAAGCAATTATATATATAATGAACTGGGTATAAAAATGCCCCCTGAAAAACAGGTAATGCTTCAAAGTCGGCTTTTAAAAAGACTGTCGGAGTTAAAAATCAATTCTTTTAAAGAATATCTTGATTTTGTTTTCAGTAAGGCGAGTAAAGATCATGAGTTGATTAAAATGATTGATCTTGTCACTACCAATAAGACTGATTTTTTTAGAGAGCCAGGACATTTTGAGTTCCTTGCCGATCATGTTTTACCCGAGTTGATCGAATCTAAAAAGAAAAGAAAAATAAAAATTTGGAGTGCCGGATGCTCAAGCGGGGAGGAGCCTTACACTCTTGCGATGGTTTTAACGGATTATCTGCGTGATCATCCTTCAGTGGAATTTGAAATCCTTGGAACGGATCTTTCCATGCGAATCCTGGAAAAAGCCTATTATGGTGTTTATGCAACAGACAGGGTGGCAAACCTCCCATTGAGTATCAAACAGAAATATTTTCTTAAAAGTAAAAATCCTGAGGACAAGACTGTACGAGTAGTAAAAAACTTGCGATCCAAAGTGACTTTTCAGCGAATGAATCTTATGGATGGAAGTTATCCGGTGGATTATGATTTTGATATCATTTTTTGTCGAAATGTGATCATTTATTTTGAAAGAGATACCCAGGAAAAGGTGATAAATAAAATCATGAATCATCTCAGGCCGAAGGGGTATTTTTTTATTGGTCATTCTGAGTCACTTACAAACATGAATGTTCCGGTAAGAAATGTAAAACCGACAATCTTCATAAAATCATAAAGTACAATAAATCAATGAATATTAAGCATTAAAATCTTCAAATATTATGAAGGATTACACAGACAAAGAATTGATCGAAGAAATATCCAGACGGATGAAAAGCAATACAAAATTGCTGAAGGAACAGAAAGACCTGATGGAGGAACTGAAAACTGTTAATAAAAAATTACAGGAATCAGAATCATTAAAAAGTCATTTTATTTCCAATATCACCAACGAAATTGTTAATCCCTTCAGTTCGATTCTGGGGCTTTCCAAGGCAATTCTTTCGGTGGATAAAGAAAACTGGAAAAAGGTATTCTCCATGGTCGCACTTATTTATACCGAAGCATTTAACCTGGATTTTCAGCTCAAGAATATTTTTGCTGCCGCCAAAATTGAAGCCGGTGAGATCTATCCTGAAATCGGTTCGGTGGATATTTGTAACCTGGTCCAGAGTGTCACTCAGACCTTCAAGATCGAAGCAAAAAAGAAGAAAGTGAGTTTTGAGATCATTCCGGATGAGCAAAGCATTCAAAGAGATGAGAATGGCAGCTTCTATTTTAAAACTGATGCAGAAAAGTTGAAGCTCATTCTTCTCAATTTCTTAAATAATGCCGTGAAATACAGCCTGGAAGAAGGACTTATTACTATAAAATACCGGCTTGAGAATGAACAGTTATATATCTCGGTAAAAGACCGGGGAGTGGGCATTTCAGAGGAACATAAAAACATTATTTTCGATCGTTTCAAAAGAGTTGATACCGGAATCACTTCCACAAACAGAGGTCATGGTCTTGGATTATCTATAAACAAAGCAGTTCTGGATTTGCTTGGGGGAAATGTTAAGATTGAAAGTCAGCCCGGACAGGGCGCAACTTTCACCATAAACATTCCCGAAGCAACGGAGGATGCCTTTTTGATGGCAACCGATGATAACGAACTCTTTTTTAATGATAAACAGGTATTTTAGATAATCTTATGATATGGAATTAAGGACACATTTTTTATACCCCTCGGCATTGTTTGCCAGGAAAGAACCACATGCAATAAATACCATTCTGGGATCATGTGTGGCTGTTTGTCTTTATGATCATGTACTTAAAGTTGGAGGAGTCAATCATTATATGCTTCCTTTATGGAACGGACAGGGACTTGCCTCTCCCAAATATGGAAACATAGCTATTCCAAGGTTAGTTGATAAGATGCTGGAAATGGGATGCAACCAAAAACATCTCAAAGCGAAAATATTTGGGGGAGCCAATATTTTTGAATCCAAGCTTGAGCAATTCCAGGTAGGTGAAAGGAATATTACAGTTGCTGAGCAGATACTCAAAGAATATGATATCCCAATAGTAAGTGGCAGTGTGGGAGGAAGCAATGGGAGAAGAATACAGTTCAATAGCTACACCGGTGAAGTAAGACAGAAAATAATCGAAAAGAAAAGCAAGGAGGATATGGCCGTCAAGCAAATGGCATGCAAAGCAAGGCAGACAGGATGATATTCTAATAATTCACTGAAAATACAAGTTATGAATGGAAGTTCCGGGAAAAGGAAAATAAAAGTACTGATTGTTGATGATTCAGCAGTGGTAAGGCAAACCCTGTCTACAATTTTTTCATCCGATCGTAATATTGAAGTTATCGATACAGCATCGGATCCTTATTATGCTGCAAAGAAAATTCAGGCACAGGTGCCGGATGTTATTACCCTGGATATTGAGATGCCCAGAATGGACGGTCTTACTTTCCTTAAGAAAATTATGAGCCAGCATCCCCTACCGGTTGTCATAATATCAAGTTTGACCGCAGATGGAACCTTGACCGCACTCAAAGCCCTGGACCTCGGTGCTGTTGAAATTATTACCAAGCCCCAGTTAGGCACCAAAGCCTTCCTGGAAGAATCGAAGATCAGGCTGTGTGATGTGATAAAAGCAGCGGCAAAGGCCAATTTGAAGAAGAAAAAGAGCATCAATAATTCACTTGATGTCATGCCAAAACTATCTGCAGATGCAATATTGAGCCGGCAATCGAAGCAGAGTATGATAAAAACCACAGATCTTGTGCTTGCCGTTGGTGCTTCTACAGGGGGTACTGAAGCTTTGATGCTATTTCTTAAAGACCTGCCTACAGATGTTCACGGAATCGTAATCGTTCAGCACATGCCCGAATTATTTACTAAGTCTTTCGCCAATCGTTTAAATCAGGTATGTAAAATCTCGGTGAAAGAAGCCGAAAATGGTGATAGTGTTTTAAGAGGGCATGCCCTTATTGCGCCGGGGAATAAACACACCATTCTGAAAAGGAGCGGTGCCCGGTATTTTGTTGAAGTTAAGGATGGACCTTTGGTCAACCGCCATCGTCCTTCGGTTGATGTATTGTTTCGCTCAACCGCTCAGTATGCCGGTTCCAATGCTGTGGGAATTCTTATGACAGGAATGGGAGATGACGGTGCACATGGCTTGAAAGAAATGAAAGAAGCAGGGGCCCTGACCATTGCCCAGGATGAGAAATCCTGCGTTGTTTATGGAATGCCGAAAGAAGCTGTCAGACTCGGAGCTGTCGATAAAATCCTTCCTCTTGAGAAGATCGGCCCCTTTGTTACCAAACTCGACAAATCCATTTAAAAAACGGGTGAATTTACGTGTTTTATTTGGGTATTCATTCTTTGAAAACCGGGTGATTCCCGGTTTTAATTTTTGGGACTTGAACATATTTTTGCTTAACACCTGAAAAGTAACATTCGATTTAATGGCCATGATAGACCTAAATAACCAGGAAATAGATTCGATAATTGACCTTCTGAAACTAAAACGGGGAACTGACCTGAGTGATTATGCCAGATCCTCACTAAGCAGAAGAGTCAACAGGTTCTTTGAATTGAAAAAGATCAATTGTATAAAGGATTTTCAACGAAGGATGAAGGATGAAGAGAAATTTGCAGACTGCTTCATTGATGAGGTTACTGTGAATGTCACTGAAATGTTCAGGGATGCCGGCTTCTGGATTGAGATAAGGAATACGGTGCTTCCAAAGCTTGCTGAGAGGCAGGTCATCAACATCTGGCATGCCGCCTGCTCAACAGGTGAAGAAGTGTATTCAATGGCAATATTACTAAAGGAAGCCGGATTGTATGAAAAATGCCGGATAGTTGCCACTGACCTTAATTCTGGAGCATTGAAAAAATCGGAATCAGGTGTATATCCCCTTAAAAACCAATTATTGAATGAGCGTAATTATAATATGTTCAGTGGTAAAAAAGCACTCAATCATTATTATGAAAGGGATAAAAACCAGGTGAAATTTGATCCGGCCCTTATAAAAAATGTAAGGTTTAAAAAGCATGATCTTGTACTTGACGGCCCGATCGGATTGTTTGATCTGATTATCTGCAGAAATGTGCTTATTTATTTCAATTTCAATTTACAGGAAAAAGTACTTAACCTCTTCACTCAAAGTCTGGCAGATAATTCTTACCTGGGGATAGGTTCGAAAGAATCGATAAACTGGACCAGGGCAGAGAAACATTTTCAAACTGTATCGTTGGATGAAAAAATATATAAAAAGAAAAATAAAGCAATAAATGGTGTCCATAGAGGGCAATAATTCCGGGAATGAAAGATAGATGTAAAATAGTGGTCATAGGAGGATCTGCAGGCAGTTTTAATATTGTCCGGAAAATATTATCGAATCTGCCTCAGAACTATTCTATACCAATTGTAATGTGTCTGCATCGTCTGAAAGAGTACAGGAACGGTTTTGTCGAATCCCTGAATTTCGGAAAAGGACTTAAAGTCATAGAACCGCTTGATAAAGATCCGGTAAAAGCGGGAAATGCATATCTCAGTCCGGCCAATTATCATCTCCTGGTGGAATGTACCCGGACATTTGCCCTTTCAACGGAGGAAGAAGTGAATTTTTCCAGGCCTTCACTGGATCTGACCTTTGAAACAATTGCACGCAGCTACCGGGATCAGGTTACGGCTATTCTTCTTTCCGGTGCCAATAAAGATGGAGCCAGGGGGATTCATTTTTGCCACCGCGAGGGGGGCTTTACCATCATCCAGGATCCTGATGAGGCATTGTTCAGGGCCATGCCCCAGGAAGCTCTCAGGATCTTCAAGCCGGATAAGGTATGGAAGACCCAGCAGATCATTGATTATTTGAATGTTTTGAATAGATGAAAATTAAAAGAAAAGTAAATATGATAAACTCTTTCAATACCTGAAGGTACAGTCTGGAAAAAAAGTGAAGTAATATGATAAAGGATCTTATTAATTATTGAATCATGTAAAAACCATTAATAAATGTTCAGCATATTCAAAAAAAATAGCAGCAGGGACGAGAAGCTTAAACATTTTCCCGATGCGGATAGCGGAAAAAAAGCGAGGAATCTCCAGGGTTTTATTCAAAAATTGAAAGAAACCGGGGCAAAAGAGGAGGAAGAATATTGCAAGCGTTTATTATCAATGCTGGCAAAGGAAATGGAAATCATCCAGGGAGCATTTTATCGATACAATGAGAAGACAAAACCCTCTGCGCTGCAGTTTTTTGCTGGATATGCCTGCAATGGGGAATATACAAAGGAATTGACTTTTGAGGAAGGCGAAGGTCTACCGGGGCAGGTAATTAAAGATAAAAAGACTCTTAAACTGGAAAATGTGCCGGAGGGATACATTACAGTAAAAACCGGTCTGGGTGAAGCTTCCCCGGGTACATTGCTGCTCATACCGGTAATGAAGGGAGAAAGGATATACGGTCTGCTGGAGCTGGCTTCATTCCATAAATTTTCAGAAGATGATATGCAGTTCGTGGAAGGTTTATCCGATCACCTGGCAGAAAAAATAAAGAATGAGAAAAAGTAAATATGGTTAGGGTAGAGAAAATACTGATTTTTACGGGTTTTGTTTTTGTTAGTCTCATAATGGGACTGGGTGTTGAATTGCTGGTCTTTCTTTTTGCCCTGATACCCATTGGCAGAGGACTTAACCCGGCTAATATCTCATTTCTTCTTAATGAAAATGGCATTTTCTACTTGCTGCACCTGATCCCATTCTTTGCCATTATTGCCGGAGTGCTGGCAGCAAAATATTATTGTGAAAAACGTTCGCAGGTTAAAGAAAAGTACAGCTATTATAAAAATACCATCAACAGGATCATTGATTTTGCCAGCAGAATCGGGCGGGGAGATCTAAATCAGTCCTTTGTTTCTCTCAACGGAGATCATCAGCTTGGTGAAGCCCTGGAGAAAATGCGTGAAAGCCTGATAGATGCCAACAGGCGGGAATCCCGGAGAATGAGTATTGCTGCGAATGTGGCTGAGATCAATGAACTGATCCGGCCAATGAGTGATATTGAACAACTTGGAGATGCCGTTACTGCATTTATGGTAAACAGGATTGAACAGGTTGTGCAGGGAGCATTTTATGCAGTTAATGAAGAAGACGGGACAGATAAAAGAATTGAAATGTTATCTGTTTATGCTTATGACCGGAAAAAACATCTCAAAAAAGAATTTAAGTTTAACGAGGGATTGATCGGGCAGGCTGCAATGGAAAAGGATATCATTCATCGCACAGAGATCCCTGATCATTATGTTTCCGTTACATCAGGATTAATAGGGCACAAGAAACCCCGGAGTATTATTATTCTTCCGCTTATAAACAATGAAAAAGTTAACGGTATACTCGAATTGGCTGCAATTAGCAGGTTTTCCGGGTATGAAATAGAACTGATCACCGAGCTGGGAACTGTAATTGCAAGAAGTATTAACAGCGTAAAGACCCATCAGAAAACCCTGGAGCTGCTTCACAGTTCTGAAAAAATGAGTAATGAGCTGGCCGAACAGAAAGCCGAGCTGGAAGCCAATGCAACCAAAATGGTTCTGGCGCAGGAGGAACTCCGGGAATCCAACCAGAAACTTGAAGAGCACATTTCGGAAGTAAGAAAGATTAATCGAAAGACTCAGCTTCTGCTCGAAAATTCATTGGAAGTAATCTTTATCTTCAGTTCAGAAGGGGAAACCCTCTATGTAAGCCCTTCTGTTTTTTCTGTTCTGGGATATTACCCGGATGAAATTATAGGACGAAAAAACATTGATAATATCCATCCCCTCGATACAGAACGTTTCAGCAAATTCATCCGGGATATTATTCAATTTCCTGAGAAAAAGCATACAATACAATACCGGTATTTTACCAGGAGCGGTAATATCATATGGATGGAAGCCATCGGTAAAAACTCCCTTGCCGACGTTATCAGTGGTATTGTGATTAATTCACGGGATATTTCCGAGCAAAGACTAGCCGAGAAGGAGCAAAGAATGCGGGCAAAAATGCAGGCATTATCCGAGAACAGTCTGGATATGATCCTCCGCATCGATATTTTCAATCGCTTTACCTATGTGAATCCGGTCGTGGAGAAGTATACCGATATGAATATCGACGATTTCATCAATAAACCTGTTATGGATGTCGGTCTGGATGAAAATGTTGTCGATTTCTTCAAAAAAATGATGGACGAGGTTTCAGGCTGCAGGGAGAAGAAAATTGATGAAATGGTCTTTGGTACTGCTGATGGAGATAAGATCATGGAAGTAAGTGCCATTCCGGAATACCAGGATAACGGTGAGATTGAATCCGTTCTTTTTGTCTGCCACGATATCACTGAAGCACGGGGCCGCGAAGACCTGATAAAGAAGAAAAACAAAAGCATCAGTGACAGTATCAATTATGCGTATTACATTCAGGATGCCCTGATGCCTACAGCGCAGACTTTACGAGAAATCATTCCCAATTCATTTATGATCTACAAACCCAAGGATATAGTGAGCGGGGATTATCCTTTCCTGGTGAAAAGAGGAGACCTTGTTTACCTCGGGGCAATGGATTGCACCGGACATGGAGTACCCGGAGCCTTGATGTCAATAATCGGGTATTTCCTTCAAAACCAGATCATCAATATGCATCCGGACGATGATGCAGGGGCAATACTGGATAAACTTCATCACAATGTGGTGGAATCTTTGAGACAGGATGATGAAAACAGTATGATCAATGACGGTATGGATGCTGCCTTTTGTAAGATTGACCTGAAAAATGGAGTCCTGAATTACGCCGGAGCTCACAGACCCTTATACTACGTGAATAAAGGGAATTTCAAAGAAATACGCGGTGACCGTTTTCCGGTTGGCAGTACACAATATTCAAACCGAAAGAATTTTACCAATCATTCCTTCAATATAAATCATGGAGATGCATTCTACCTGATGTCTGATGGTTATGGGGATCAATACGGCGGACCTACCGGTAAACAGAAATTTATGAGTGGGAGAGTTAGCCTTATGATCAAGGAGAATACCAATCTGAGTATTTTCCAGATGGAGAAGCTATTTCTGAACTCTTATGAGGAGTGGAAAGGAGACGTAGAGCAGCTTGATGATATTCTTATTATGGGACTTAAATTTTAAACATGTAATATGAAAGAGACAATTGAAAACAAGCTCGGCTTTATTACAAAATTCAGAAAGCAGATGTTCGAAAATGAAATCATGCTTTCGTATAAAGGCGAGATTTCACAGCAGATTATTCTGGCTCTGCTCGAGATGACAGAAAAAAAGCTGGATTCATCCCAGGCAGAGCGTGGCTTGAAAACAAAGATCTTCAATGTGATGATCGGATGTCTTCAGAACATCACCTTTCATGCTGAAAAGAATGAATACTATAAAACCAGCATGTTTACTATTGGCAGAGCCGGTAAAAGATACGCGATCTACAGTGGAAATGCGATCCGGAAAGATAAAATTCCTGAATTAAAGAAGAAGCTGGATCAGATCAGTCAGATGGATGAAAAAGATCTCAATGAATTTTACCGGTTCTGGCTTCAGACCAGGGAAATGGAAGAAAGGAAAGGAATAGGCCTAGGATTGATAGATATTGCCAGGAAGACCGGGAATGATCTTGATTACGACTTCGAAGATATAGATGAGAATTACAGTTATTTCGCACTTCGCACAATTGTTAAATCAAATAAGTAAAATCATAAATGGAAAATCCTGCAAATACGACAACTAGTCGCCAAAAGTCCTTGAAGCATTTTTTTGACTTTCATGAGATCATGAAGAACAATGAGGTGATCCTGGTTTATGCCGGTGATTTTTCGCAGCAGTTAACCAAAACTTTACTGGCTTTCACCGAAAAGAAATTTTCTATTGATGAGCTGGAAGACATTGTACGTCGTAAAATCTTCAATATTATGGTTGAAATGCTCCAGAATATCAGTAAAAATGCTGTGGATCATGAACTTGATACCGAACATTCACCCATTTTCATGATTGGAGAGTCGGAAGATGATTATCTTTTGATTACATCCAACAAAATGACCAATGACAAAATCCCTCTGCTGAAAAACAGGCTAGATGAAGTCAACTCTTTAAATGCCGACGGACTGAAAAAACTTTACAAGAAGGTAAGACTCAGCGGATCCTTTTCAGAGGTTGGCGGCGCCGGCATTGGAATTATCGATATGGCCAGGAAGTCGGGAAACAAATTGGTCTATGATTTCGAGGAGCTGGACAGCAATCATTCAATGTTCTCATTATTAATAACCGTATCAAAAACATATAAATAAGGAATTATGGAAACGCTTAAAATAGCAGCAACGGATGAAACTCCGGAAGTAACACTTGATGCTGAAAATAAAGTATTTGAATTTTCAGGCAGATCTCTGCCCGAAGATGTGGTTAGTTTTTACACCCCGGTTCTTGAATGGCTGGATGAATTTGAGAAAAACCCGGTTGAAAACGCAGAATTCGTATTCAAGCTAGAGTATTTTAATACCGCTTCCTCCAAGCTTATACTGGATATTCTTTTGAAAATAAATGACATATATGAAGAGGGTGTCCCTCTCAAAGTGAAATGGTATTACATGGAACTTGATCTTGACCTACAGGAAGCAGGGGAGGAGTACTCCGAATTGATTGAAATACCTTTTGAGCTTGAAGCATATTAGGAAGGTTAGAGCCTCCGCCTGCCGCGGTAGCTTAGGGTTTCGCCCTGGCAGGCGGAAACGCTAGAGTCTCCGTCGGAACGGGGACCTTAGGGCTTCGTAGTGCTTCAACTGGCTATTTTTCAGTTTTATAGCTATTAATCCAGTATAGTTTTCGCTGTATTAATTTAGCCGGTTATCCTGCCCGTGCTCTCCTTCGTCCCGCCAGAGCAGGATCCTAACACTTCAGCCCTAACTCTCTAGCTCTGACGTTCGCGCCCGAAGGGTTCGAACTCTAACTTAAATTAAAAACAATGAGTGAAGAAATACTAAAAGCCTTAATGCAGCTCTTTGCCATCATCTCCAAACAGGATGAAGGTACAACTGAAAATCAGAGGAATTATGTTGAATCTTTTCTGAAGGCTCAGCTAAATAAGGAAAAGGTAGAGGAATACCTTGCATTTTATGATGAGAAGGCTGCGGAGAATAAAAAGAAGGGCATCAACCGGGGTAAGATGACTGCGATGAGGGATTCCGTAAAAACCCTTACCATCAGCAGGAAGATAAATAAAACCCTTACCCAGAAGCAAAAGATCATTGTTCTGGTCCGGATCTTTGAGTTGCTGAAAGCAGAGCAATTATATACCGAACAGCGGATGGGAATCATTGAAACCATCTCAGATGTGTTCAATGTTACAAAGGAAGAACTTGAGCTTATCAGTTCATTCATTCGCTTTGATGATCCGGATAAGAAGAATTATGAAGAAATTATGGTCATCCATAATGAATCTTCGGATTTGAAAGATAAGCTGGATCAGACAAAACATATTGAGACAAACGGACTTGACCGGGAAATTTATATTCTGAAGATCAGGAGCGTTGATCTATATTTTATGAAATATAAGGGCTTGAGTGAGATCACGCTTAACGGAATGGTGTTCAATCAGAATAACATCTATATCTTCCCTTCCGGAAGTACTCTTCGATTGCCCAAAACCACCATTTATTACAGTGATGTAGTATCACGTTTTATCAGGGATGAAAATGTAAAAAACATTTCATTCCAGGCAAATGATATTTCCTATGAGTTCCCCGGGGGAAAAGTAGGACTGAGAAATGTAGATATTGTCGAAGAGTTTGGTCTGATAGGCATAATGGGTGCCAGTGGTTCAGGAAAGACTACCTTGCTGAACGTATTATCGGGAATCGAAAAGCCAAAAACCGGAAGCGTAAACATAAATGGTATTGACGTACACATGGATACTCGCCAGGCTAAAGCTATGATCGGCTACATTGCCCAGGATGATTTTTTGTTTGAAGATCTGACGGTATTTGAAAACCTCTACTACAGTGCGAAATTATGTTTTAAGAACCTTGATAATAAACAGATAACAGAAAAAGTAAATACCACTCTCGATAGTCTTGGTCTGGGTGAAATAAAAGATATCAAGGTGGGAAGCCCACTGAATAAAAAAATCAGCGGGGGGCAGAGAAAAAGGTTGAATATAGCCCTGGAGTTGATCCGTGAGCCTTCTGTGCTTTTTGTTGATGAACCTACATCGGGACTGTCTTCCAAAGATTCTGAAAACGTTATGGATCTGTTGAAGGAGCTGTCCCTGAATATGAAATTAATATTCGTGGTCATCCATCAGCCATCTTCTGATATTTTTAAAATGTTCGACCGGCTGTTCCTCCTGGATACAGGTGGTTATCCCATCTATTACGGTAACCCGGTTGAATCGCTGTTATATTTCAAAGGAATAACAAACCAGATTAACGCGGATGTTGGAGAATGCAGCTATTGCGGAAATGTGAATCCTGAGTTGCTGTTCAATATCATTGAAGCCAAGGAGGTGGATGATTATGGTCGTTTTACCCGAAACAGGATTAAAAATCCAAAGGATTGGCATGAGCTTTTCCTTACCAACAAAAAGAAAAGAATAATTGAAAGTGTTGAAAATATAAAACAGAAGGTTCTGAATATACCCGGCAGATTGAAACAGTTTGGTATATTCATTCAAAGAGATGTGCTCTCCAAAATAAGCAATATGCAATACTTGCTTATCAACTTGCTGGAAACACCACTTCTGGCTCTCATCCTAACCATTATCATCCGCTATGCCTCCGGGCCTGAGGGTGAATATGTATTCAGGGAGAATGAAAATATTCCTCCCTATATTTTCATGAGTATAATTATAGCTTTGTTTGTGGGCCTTTCCGTAAGTGCAGAAGAGATTTTCAGAGACAGGAAAATTTTGAAACGGGAAGCCTTTCTGAACCTCAGCCGCTCCGGATATCTGATGTCGAAGATTGTCATACTTTTCGGTCTCTCGGCATATCAATCGCTGGTTTTTGTTCTGATCGGTAATGCTATACTCGAAATACACGGACTTTTCCTGGAATACTGGCTGGTCCTTTTTGCGGCTGCATGTTTTGCCAATATGCTTGGTTTGAATATATCCTCTTCCTTTAATTCAGCGGTTACCATTTACATTCTTATACCGTTGCTTGTAATCCCCCAGATGATTTTGGGCGGTGCAATGTTCAGCTTTGACAAGCTCAATAGTTTAATAGGAGGGGGTGGGCGAAAAGCCCCTGTAATTGCCGATATTATGACCTCAAGATGGGCTTATGAGGCACTGGCTGTAGCGCAGTTTAAGGAAAATCCCTATGAGAAAAATTTTTATGATCTTGATAAGCTGGCAAGCCAGATTGATTATAAGCAGGCCTATTATATCCCTGAACTTGAAAGGATGATCCGTGAATGTGAAGACCTGTGCAGGGACAATGAGGGAAGATCTTCGCTTCTCGCTGATAATCTTATGCTGCTGCGAAATGAATTCAATAATGAAAGTCTGCAGTTCAGAGATCTTAAAACTCCTGATCCCAATCTCTTTGCAGAACAGGATTTTGATGCATCAAAAGCGGGTATTATGTATGGATTTATTGATGAGCTTAAGAATAAGTATATAAGAGCTTACAATATAATTAATGAAGAGAAAACTAAGAAGATAAGAGAGTTTGAAGAAAATATGGGAAAAGAAGGCTACAGGGATTTTTACAGGAGTAATCATAATGAATTCCTCGAGTCGCTGGTGAAGAAAACTGCGGCTAATAACAAGATAGTAGTGGAAAATGAGCGTTTACATCAGGTTCTTGATCCGGTTTTTCTTGATCCTGATCCGGGAAATAATATTTCCTTCAGGGCACACTTTTATGCTCCATATAAAAATTTATTTGGCTTAAGGGTTGATACCCTGTTTTTTAATCTGGGTGTGATCTGGCTATTCACGATCATACTGGGGATCACTTTATATTTTGATCTATTGAAAAAATCAATGGGAATTTTTAGCAGAAAGTCATCATAAGCAAATAATGAATTGAATTGAAACGGGATGGAAAAAGTCTGGAAAGTTTTTCTGGTAGACGATCACAGCCTGTTCAGAGATGGATTGAAATTCATCCTGAATCAGAGAGATGATATGAATATTTGTGGTGAAGCATCGAATGGGCTCGAATTTCTGAGAAAAATCAAAGAGGAGAGCCCCGATGTTGTATTGATGGATATTTCCATGCCCGAAATGGATGGTATTGAAACAAGCATTCAGGCCTTAAAGATATATCCTGATTTAAAAATAATTGCACTTACCATGGTTGTTGATGATAATATCTGCCGGAAAATGCTAATAGCAGGAGTTAAGGGATTTGTTACCAAAGAATCGGGATTTGAAGAACTAATAGAAGCCATTAAGAATGTAGCATCCGGAAATTCTCATTTTTCAAACAGGATCATGAACAGGGTAATGAAATCTTTTCCCGCTTTTTACTGTGAAAATTACCCCAGCGCTGGACGAATCAAGCTCTCAAAGCGCGAAAATCGCATTTTAAAGATGATCTGCGATGGTCTTTCAAACAAAGAAATTTCAGAGAGAATAAAACTCAGCCAGCGCACCGTTGAGGGGATACGTTCCGGTTTACTGAATAAAACCGGCACTGACAATTCCCTGAAGCTTGCCCTTTTTGCTTATCATAATAATTTGATCGATTACTGAAATTACGCAAAATCTTCAGTACAATTACCTGTTCCAGTCAGGTAATGAATATTTCATTTTTAGGTGGATTCCCTGTTTTCAGCATAAACTTCCAAAACTATCTTTAACATATTATTTTATTAAACCGGAAAGCAATGGCAAAGATACTTTTAATAGACGAGAGTCCCTGGATGATGCTGCATATGAAAAAGGTGCTGGAAGATTCCGGACATGAGGTTTTTGTTGCAACCGACGGGCAAAATGGATTGGAAGTTATGAGAAATATTAATCCGGATCTGATCTTTACAGATGTTGTGATGCCCGTTAAGGATGGTTTCGAAATAATCTCGGAAATCCGGCAGAACTATCCGGAAACAAAACTTATTGCAATGACATCAGAGAGGGTAGCACTTGCCGATCAATACTTAAGGGCAATGAAATCTTTCGGTGTGGAACTGACAGTTAAAAAACCTTTTCGGGACAGATATTTGCTGAATGCAGTTAATTCTGTTCTAATGGCGGGTTAGCTCTCTCATAATATTTTTTGCGGCGGTAGTGCTCAAGAAAAACATCGCGGAGTTCGAAAATAAATTTCAGGTTAAAAAAAACATCATGAAGATAGTTGAAGATAATGCCGGAAAAGCATGGAGCAGGTACAGGTATCTATCCCGGAATAACCAGAAGAATAATTATATCAGGAATTTCTTCTCGAATTTCCCTGCTGCTGTGGAGTTTTATGATAAAAACAGGATCTTGATCTGGATGAACCAGGTAGCAAAAAGCAAATGGAAGTCGAGCAGGAATTCACTGGCAGGAAAGTTTTTTGTACAAAAAATTAATAATCTGAAGGATCCGGAATTCCATGCAGCTGTTAATAAAGCCTATGAAGGTGAAGTTCAGATATACAGTGGAAAAGACTATCATCAAAATAATAAAGAGGAAGAGATTTCCAGCGATATCGAAGTCTATATTTCGCCGGTCTATACAGGTAATTTTGAAATCGAAGGAATTGTTCTTGTCTATTTAAATCCCGGTATGGAAGATATTACGGCTCTGATCAGGGAAAATAAGCAATTACAATCAAAAGCTTTTTTATCAAATATCACCCATGAATTCCGGACACCTTTGAACTGGATGCTGGGATTTTCCGAGCTTATCAGGAAGGAAAATGACATTGAAAAAATAAAAGAATATAATCGAGACATTCAGCAAGGGGGGAAGGTTTTACTTTCATTAATAGACAGATTAATTGAAATGTCTTCGATCATCAGGAAAGAGACCCTTTTTGAAAAGCAGGAGTTTTCTCTCATTAAGATCCTTGATGAAACAGCCGCTATCATTTCCAATGAAATCAGGTTGCTCGATAAGAAAATCAATGTTTCTTTAAATATATCCCTGAATGATGGCAGGAAGGACATTACTATAAAATCTGATCAGAGAAAACTAAAACAGGTACTGACCTATCTTACACATAATGCTGTAAAATTCACAACTTCCGGTTATATAGAAATTGGTTGCAGGGAACTACCTGAAGAGATAATATTATTTTACGTAAAAGATACAGGGATTGGAATTTCCGTGGATGTATTGCATTATATTTATGAAATATTCAGGAAAGAAGCTCATCATTCCCCCTTTTTAACAGAAGGACAAGGCCTGGGACTTACCTTAACAAAAAATTATATCAGCTTAATGGGTGGGGATATCTGGGTTGAGTCTGAAAGCGGAAATGGAGCTAAATTTTACTTTACCATTAAAAATCATAATAAGATAACTGTTACTGAATCTGAAATTATTAAATCAAAATCAGAACGCAGATTTTCTTCGAACTTAATAACAAAGTTGTTGAATAGAATCTGTCAAGGAAATCAAACTTTTTTATTTCTTAAATAGAATTACAGAATAAATCAATAAGAAAGGATTGATATATATCACCATTTTATTGTTGAAGTTTCTGTAACTATCCATAGCATAAGCACGTAATTTTACCTGTCAGGAATGGAGTATTTTTACTCTTTAAATAGGTAATTTTCCCCTTGTTGTATGTATGGTAAAAAGCATATTTTTGATAAAAACGTGGTTGCAAAGAAGCTTCTTCTAAATTTCAGGCAACATGATACAATTAAAACGCTTTGTATTTATAATATTGGGATTAACACTGAGCTCTGTTGTCTATTCACAATACATTGGATGGGGGATCAAGCGAATTGGCCGAAATGTAAAATGGGAATGTGAATGTAACATTGAGATTAACAAAAAAGATGATGATAAATATATAATACAGTTTTCGGATGAACTCGGTGTGACTGAAATGATTTTTTACATGGAAGAGAATGATAGATGTTATGGATATTCGGTATATTGCGATAACAATTTTGAAAAGAAATTGCGCGATTTCATTGAGCTGAACTATGAATACGTAGAAGAGGAAGATTTTTATGAAAACAGACGCAGTTACTTGTTTTATCAGTCAGATAAAAAAAAGAAAATCATTCATGTGATTACCAAAAAAGCTTCTTCAAAAAAAGCAAAACCTTTTTAACAGGAAGTTTAAAAGTTATTGGGAACAATGAAAGACCTGCTGGAGCAAAAAGCAAAAATTCTGGTTATTGATGATGATCCTGTTGTTCATTTCCTGATTAGCGAGATCCTTGCAGATGAAAATTATATAACGGAATTTGCTTCCAGCGGAAAGGAAGGACTGAAAAAGGTAAATGAAGAAAAAATCGATCTTATTCTTCTTGATATCATGATCCCTGAAATGGATGGATTTGATGTATGTGAGCGCTTACAGAAAGATCCTCTCTCTTCAGACATTCCTGTGATATTTTTATCAGCCAAAGATGATGACCAGAGCTATATAAGAGGCTTTGACCTTGGAGCTATCGATTATCTTACCAAGCCTATCAATCATCTTGATCTGAAACTGAGAATCCGTAATTATCTGAAATTAAGTCGAAACGAAACAAAACTACGCGAAAGTGAGCAGAAATTCAGAAATATATTTCATAGCAGTATAGACAGTATAGTAATATCCGGTAAAGATCATACTATCCTGGAATCGAATCCTACCTTTCAAAAAACACTGAACTTATCTGCCGGAGAACTTGTCAATCTGAATATTACAGAATTTGTTCATCCCGGCGACCGTGAAGCTTTTGATGGCTGGTTTCAGAGCTATTTCAGTCCCATACCGGCAAATCGTCCCATCGAAGTAAGGATTATCACTCCCGAAAGATCAGTAAGAACTGTTGAGATAAATGGTCAGGTTATTGAATACCAGGGAGTAAAGGCTGTGTTGTCAATTTTGCGGGATGTTACCGAACGGAAGGAAATGCATCTTAAAATCCTTAATACCATAATAGAGACAGAAGAAAAAGAAAGAAGAAGATTTGCACAGGATCTCCATGACGGCATGGGTCCCCTGTTATCAACCATTAAGCTTTATACCCGGTCCATTTTGTCGGCCCGGGATGCCCAGCATAAGGAAATTGCCCTGGAAAAATCCCTGGAGACAATTGACGAGGCCATAAGTTGTACCAAAGAAATTGCCAATAATATAAGCCCAAATATTTTAAAGGATTTTGGCCTTGTGGTAGCGGTAAAATCTTATGTTAATAAATTCAATGATACAAGAAAGGTAAACATCAATTTCCTTTCTGATATCGACATAAGATTTAGCTCCAACATAGAAGCTTCTTTTTTCAGAATCATTATTGAATTAATAAATAACACCATCAAGCACGCATCTGCAAGCAATGTGCTGATTGAACTGAAGCTGGTTGATGATCATTTGAAATTGAATTACACGGATGATGGCATAGGCTGCGACATTAATAAGGTCTTGGGTCATAACCCGGGTCAGGGGATCATGAATGTCATTAACAGAACACATTCCCTGGGGGGTGAGGTGAATTTTGATTCGGCAATAAACAAAGGTTTTAATGTTAAGATTGATTTGAAAATCAAGAAATAAATACTGGTATTCATTAAAAAATTGATTTATGGAGAAAAGTTACAAAGTAATACTGGTAGATGATCATAAACTTTTTCGTGACGGTCTGAAGTTTGTTATTAATCAAATGGATGATTTTGAGGTCATTGCCGAAGCTTCTAATGGAAATGAATTTTTAAAAGTTCTGGATGAACAATCAGCCGACCTGGTATTGATGGACATATCAATGCCCGAGCTCGATGGGGTTGAAGCCACAAGACAGGCCACATCCAAATACCCCGGCCTGAAGGTACTGGTGGTATCCATGTATTGCGATGAGGAGTATTATTACCAGATGATACAGGCGGGCGTGATGGGTTTTATCCTGAAAGAATCGGGGCAAAATGAACTGGAGCGTGCTATCAGATCAGTGGTTAACGGAGAGAACTATTTCTCCCAGAAATTATTAAAGGATATCATATTGAATATGCAGTCGCCCGGGAAAGCGAGGAAGCTGCAGACAGAAGAAGAAACGAAACTGACGAGAAGAGAAACCGAGGTGTTGAAATTGATTTGTGAGGGATATACCAATGCGCAGATTGCTGATAAATTATTCATTAGTATACGAACTGTTGAAGGTCATAAATCCAATCTTATCAGCAAGACCGGGGTGAAAAATACAATAAGCCTTGTGATGTATGCGTTAAGGAATAATATGGTGAAGGTTTAGCCGGGATTATTATTGATATTAACTAAAGATTCGCACTTGATTAATAAGATATGTTGCCACAGATTACTTACAGCCTTTGGCTGTGAGTAATCAGTAGCAGTATTTATTGATAAGTGCGAAACTTCAGATATTAATATAAGGAATCTAAATATTTGTATTTTTTTTAAAGCCTGACAGGATTTTGAAATTAAAAAGTGTAAATCAGCAGGAGGATTATTTGAGATGTAAAGAGCGGCTTGTC
>CAZGTU010000068.1:0-4171 GCA_964528675.1 uncultured Bacteroidaceae bacterium | reverse complement strand
ATTAAAAAGTGTAAATCAGCAGGAGGATTATTTGAGATGTAAAGAGCGGCTTGTCCGTTTTGAAAGTTTATTTTCCAATCTCCATCATGGTGTTTTGGTAGAAGATTCCGAGCGAAATATTCTATATGCCAATCAGTCTTTTTGTGATATGTTCGGTATACCTTCACCTGATCTTATTATTGGCATGGACTGTGATGAGGCAGCCCGTGCTTCTGCTGACCGTTTTTTAGATCCTGATGATTTTTTAAATAATCTGACCAGGATACTTGCCAGGGGAAAAACAGTTAAAGGGGAAGAGATTTATTTAAAAGATGGACGTATTTTATGCCGTGATTTTATAGTTACTGATCCCGGTGATGAAAAAAGTGGGAATATGTGGTTATATGAGGATATTACCGCGGCAAAAATCAGAGATGAAGAAATTTTACAGAACAACCGGCATTGGGAATTAGTATTTTCTCAGTCAATCTCCGGTATTTTTTTCATGATGCTCGACAAACCGGTGAAATGGAATGATGATGTGGATAAAGAAGCCATCCTGGATTACGCTTTCTCAAATCAGAAGATCACCCGCGTTAATGATGCAATGGTAAAGCAATTTCGGGCCCGGGAAGATGATTTGCTTGGAATAACCCCTGCAGCTTTTTTTCCTGATGACATTGATAAGGGGAAAAAAATATGGAGGAAATTATTTGATAAAGGAAGGGTTCGCATTCAAACTGAAAAACCTCGTTTCGACGGGTCTTTGATGGTTCTTGAAGGAGATTACATATGCATTTATGACGAGTACGGCAGGATAAAGGGACATTTCGGAATTCAGAAGGATGTTACGGAGCGCTATGAATATGATCGATTGCTGAAGAAAAGTAAGGAGAAATATAAACGCTTTTATCAAAATGCACCTGTTGCCTATCAGTCTTTGAACAGAGAAGGCAAAATTATCGAGGTTAACAAGATGTGGATGAAAGAAACAGGTTATTCCAGGGAGGAGGCTCTCCATAAATGTTTCTTCGATCTTCTTGAGGAGTCCTGTGCCGGCCTGGCCCGTGAAAATTTCCAAAAACTTGTCCAAACCGGTAAGGGTGAAAAATCAGAATTAAAACTGAGAAGAAAAGATGACGCTTTTATAGTCATTGAACTGCAGGGGAGTGTGACCCTGGACGATGAAGGTGAGTTTGTGAATTCCAACTGCATATTTAAAAATATTACCGACAAGAGAAGAGCAGAAAGCTCCTTAAGGGAGAATCAGCAACAGCTTCAGGCCATTTTTGATAATGCTATAATAGGGATAGGATATACTGATATAAATGGCAAGATTTTAAAAGTAAATAAAGCTTTTGGAAATTTGATCGGGTACAGTGAAAAAGAGATTCTTGGAAAGAATTTTATGGAATTTACTCATCCGGCTGACAGGGAGATGGAGATGGAGATTGTTAAGGATTTAATTGCTGAAAAAGAAAAGCACACCCAGTTTGAGAAACGATATATCACCAAAGAAGGTAAAACCATCTGGACCAGCATTTCAGTTTCCGTGATTTATGATGATCAACAGAATGCTTTGAACCTGGTGGGGGCAATAAGGGATGAAACCCTGCGTAAAGAGGCGGATCTCAAAGAAAAGAGAAGATTGGAGCTTGAGCATCTCAGAACTGAAATCTGGAAATCTGCCAGCCTGATTAGTGAAGAAGATGAATTAATTTCCATTTTATTACAAAAAGCCGGTCCGGTTCTGGGTGTGGAGAACCTGTCATTTATGCCTTATGATAAAGATGAGAAAGAGGTATTTGTAAAATTGATCTGGAGAGCTGATGGTAAATTGCTGGGTTTAGGAGACAGAATTCCAAGATGGATATTTAAATCTTACCTGGGGAAACCTTATATTTATTTTTCATTTGATGATATGCCGGCAATCCTGAAACCTGGGCTAAAGCCATTTCAGAAAAAATACAGCACAATCAGTTCTCTTGTAATTCCCTACGGTGACCCTCAAAATCCCGAAGGCTTTTTAAGTTCACAAACCTATAGCTACAATAAACAATATTCAGAAGAGGAAATAAATGTATTCAGGGAGATATCCAGGATCATTTACATGAAAACCCGGCAGATACGATCAGAAAAAGCCCTCCGCGAAAATGAAAAACATCTTGCTGAGTTGAATTCCATGAAAGATCGTCTGTTTTCAATTATTGGACACGATCTTAAGAACCCGATTAATGCCATAGGAGGTTTCTCCGAGCTTATTAAAACCCGGGCTGATACCATTGACCAAGAAACAATGATGAAGTATAATTCTATGATCTTTCAGTCTTCCAGGGAGGCTGCAGTACTTCTGAATAATCTTCTCGACTGGGCAAGGATCCAAAGCGGTAAAATTGTCTATGAACCCCGCAAAATTCGATTGTCGGAAATTCTGAATTCGGTTACAGGTCTATTGAAGCTGAGTATAGAAGAAAAAGATATTCATATTGATCCTCAATTTGATCAGGATCTGATCGTGTTTGCCGATGTAAAAATGCTGAATATCATTTTGCGAAATCTGCTTTCCAACGCTATAAAGTTTTCATATAAAGGGAATACCATTATATTCAGGGCCAGAAAAACAGGAAATGGTACTGAGATCAGCATAATTGACGAGGGGAAAGGTATTCCTGAGAAAAATCTTCCATTATTATTCGATATTAATAAAAACACTACCACAAGAGGGACAGAGAATGAAAGGGGAACCGGTCTGGGACTCATTCTCTGCCAGGAGTTTGCCAGAAGGCACGGCACCAGTATTGAAGTTGAAAGTGAAGAAGGAAAGGGGAGTAGGTTCTGGTTTGTGCTTGGGGACAGCAGACAATAGTCAGTGGACGGATCCGGGAGGGTAACCATAATTCATTGGAGTACCATTTTTTTGTGAGATATTTGAATATGATTGAAATTAGAAAGGTAACCATAACCGATCTTGATCAATTGCAAAAAATTGCCAGGATGACTTTCTCCGAATCTTTTGCTTCTTACAATACAGAAGATAATATGAGAAAATATCTTGACGAGGAATTTTCTACCGCTAAATTGAAAACAGAACTTAACGACAGGAACGTTGAATATTATTTTGCCACGGAGGATAACAACGTAATCGGATATTTAAAAATAAACCTTGGGGAAGCTCAGACAGAGTTACAGGAAGATAACGCGGTTGAAATTGAGCGAATTTATGTACTGAGGGAATTTTTTGGAAAAAAAGTGGGACAGATCCTTTACGACAAAGCCGTTGAAATCGCACGGCAGAAAAAAGCTGACTATATCTGGTTAGGAGTTTGGGAAAAGAATGCAAGAGCGATTAATTTTTATAAGAAGAACGGCCTTGTTGAATTTGACAAACATATTTTTAAATTAGGGGAAGATTTGCAGACCGACATAATGATGAAATGGGAATTATAAAAACAAACTATAAAAGACTCATAGAGATGAATCGAAAGACAGCAACTTCAGGCCCGACGGCATCGTCCAACAATATTTTATCCATCATTCTTATCTAAAAAAGCTTATATTTGATATAATTTAAATTCCAGTGCGTTGTTGCATTTTGCATGAACGATGGATAAAATACTATTACCTTAGAGTACATGCGTAAGAAAACCAAAACACGAAAATTATGTTATATTTGTAGTATGACCAACTATCAAAATATCATTACAATAAATCCCGAAAAAAGATTCGGAAAGCCTTGTATTCGTGATACTCGGATTTCAGTGTATGACGTGCTAAGTTGGCTGGCATCTGGTATGACAAATAAGGAAATTACTGCAGATTTTCCTGAAATTACCGAAGAAGATATATCAGCATGTTTATCTTTTGCAGCTGAAAGGGAAAGAAAAATTCGTATTAAGTCATGAATCTTCTTTTCGATCAAAATATCTCCTATCGAATCACACAACTTCTTGAAGATATTTTCCCGGAATCAAAACAAGTTAGAAATCTAAAGCTTGAAAATTCAACAGATCGTCAAATATGGGACTATGCAAGAGAGAACGATTACTGTATAGTCACATTTGATTCCGATTTCTATGATCTAAGTTTGGTCAGGGGATCACCTCCCAAAATTATTTGGCTGAGAATGGGAAATACCTCTACAAAATCACTGGAAAAAATAATTCGAGAAAACGAAATCCTGATAAAGGAATTC
>CAZGTU010000067.1:23573-24651 GCA_964528675.1 uncultured Bacteroidaceae bacterium | reverse complement strand
AGTTGATGCTTATGCTTGTAAGGGCTATATCCCCTTCAGGGTTTAAACCCTGAAAGGGTTATAACCCTTTCCTTCGAAATAACCAAAGCCCTGTCTTCATGCCAGTTAAGCGTTTACATTATATGTATTTTTTTACATTTAATGTTAATTGTGTATAAAAATGTTAACTGAATTCCTCTACATTGATTGTCCAAAGGGTCAAAAGCTGGTAGGTTATAAAGTTTTGCAGCCCGCATACGGTTGGTTATTTTAGACTAAACCAGGTTCAACAATAAATATAAAACATTGTTGTTCTTATCTGGTAACACGAAAATAACAAACGAGATCCTATGTCCAAAAAACTTTGCAAAAAGGGACTATCTATAAACAAACCGGGAAAGAAACTTAAATACATCTGCAAGAAATGCGATTTAGAGGCGGTAAAGGAGAAACATTGTTGCAAACCTGTGAAGAGATAGGGAGAATGTTCAGAGAATCCCTGTTTCCAGAAGCGACAGCGAACTGGAAACAGTGGATGAACTGAATCCCGAGCGCAGCCGAGGGATCTGTTAATTAATAATGAGATGGGATAATGTGGGAATGGGAATAAGTCCAATTGTAGAGACCGGTCATCGAGCCAATTATAGCAACCGGTCATCGAGGGTAGTCGAGATGGGAGAATGTAAACAGTAAACCGCCTCTGCAACTGTCAACTGAGAAAGTGTGGGGAATGGATCATGGATTAGTAAAGGTTTATATTGTTTTCAGGTACAAATTAATTGTTGATACTGTAGACTTTACCGGTCCGGGCGTCTCAGGGATTGCCTTATTAGACCATAGATCATGCAAAGGAAATCCTTCGATCCAAAAAAGAGTTTATCCAGGCAATCAAGCGCTGAAGAAACTGAAACCCTGAAACTTTAAACCATAATCCCATAAACCATAGGAAAGGTAAACGGTAAACAGTTGGACTATTACTTAAACCCCTGAAGAAGTTGAAAGCTGAAAGAAAGAAGAATAAATATCAGGCCTAAACCCTTAAACCATTAAACCCTTAAACCATAAACCATTAAACCCTTAAACCATAAACCATTAAACC
>CAZGTU010000067.1:0-23473 GCA_964528675.1 uncultured Bacteroidaceae bacterium | reverse complement strand
CATTAAACCCTTAAACCATAAACCATTAAACCCTTAAACCATAAACCATTAAACCCTTAAACCATAAACCATTAAACCATAAACCATTAAACCATGCACCCATAAACTCATAAATTTTAATTATTTTAGCGCCAAAACAGGAAAACATATATGAAAGCAACCGAAGAAATAAAAAACAGGATAGTGGAACTGAACGAACGCTTCAAAAAAAAGCCTGCAGAAGAAGTCCTGGAGTATTTCCTTTCAGAATACAAGGGAAAAATAGCCCTTTCATCAAGTCTGGGTGCAGAAGACCAGGTATTGACCGACATGGTTGTGAAAATCGATCCCGAAACAAGGATCTTCACCCTCGATACCGGGCGGATGTTTCCCGAAACCTATGAAGTACTGGATGAAACCAATAAGAAATACGATATAAAAATTGAAATTTTCTTCCCCGATTATAAACAGGTTGAAGAAATGGTGCAGGAAAAAGGCATCAATCTTTTCTACGAAAGCATTGAAAACCGTAAACGCTGCTGTCATATCAGAAAAATAGAACCCCTCAAGCGAGCCTTTAAAGGACTTGATGTATGGATCTGCGGACTCCGCAAAGATCAGTCAGTAACCCGATTTTACACTCAGACCATTGAATGGGATGAAGGAAACGGTCTCATCAAGATCAATCCGCTCATTGACTGGACAGAAAAAGATGTCTGGAATTATATCAAGGAGCATAATGTCCCCTACAACAAGCTTCACGATAAAGGCTTCCCCAGCATAGGCTGCCAGCCCTGTACCCGCGCAATCAAGCCCGGTGAGGATGTACGTGCAGGCCGATGGTGGTGGGAACAACCGGAGCATAAGGAGTGTGGATTGCATGTGAAGGGAGATGAACGGTGAACGTTTCATGATGCAATAGTCGGGAATTGAAACAACTGTCATATAACAAATTTTATAAGTTACGCAAAAACAGACATGTAAGTTCCCGCCTGCCATCGCACGGCCAGAGGAGTGGCGGCAGGCCGATCACTGAGAATGAGCGGACTGGAGTTCCCGGAATATTGAAAGGTATTTTGGAAAGGGTTTCTGATGTTTCAAATTTGCGGACACAAAATTGTTTAATCACAATATAGAGACGCGATTTATCGCGTCTTTTAAGAATTAACCCGGATACAAGAGGTTGCAAAGAGTTTCAGATGTTTCAGGAGTTTCAGCGATTGCTCCAAAATAACCCCGATTATCTTCCAATATATTAATTGTATTATTTGCCTGCGCAATGAATACTGCAATTTAATGGTTCATTTTCTGTAAATTTCGATTCCTCTTTTCAAGATCATTTCTTTTTGTAAAGACTGTATTTTTCCCATTTGGATAATGTCAACCCGGAAAATCGGTTCTAAAATGAAGAGCACAATTTAGGTGCATTACAACCGTTATTGTTCATAAATCTCCATCTGATCGAATTTTTGTAATTTTGCAGTCTATTTAGCGGCTTATTAATGAAGATATTAAAACATATCATCACTATCACCTTATTAACTCTGTTATTAATATTGAACGGAGTGAATTCCTATGCCCTGAATGATCCTCAGAAAAAAAGGTTGTTTTTCAAGAGTTACACTCTCGACCAGGGATTATCGCATAATACGGTATTCAGCATTGAACAGGATTACCAGGGGTTTATCTGGTTTGGCACTCAAGGAGGTTTAAACCGTTTTGACGGCTACGAATTCAAAAAATACTTCCACGATCCTGGAGACTCACTTACTTTGCCGGGAAATACAGTGAATTGTGTTTTCCAGGATTCCAGGAAAAGGCTCTGGGTAGCTACGAATGAAGGACTCTCCATATATAACAGGGAAAAAGATAACTTTATAAACTTTGAAGATTATTCCGGTAAAACCCTGAGCAATTCAATTATCACCACCATTATTGAAGATAATTCTGGAGGCTACTGGATAGGGACTTTCAACGGAGGAGTGAATTACTATAATGAAGAGAAGGATTCATTTTATATTATTCGAAATAGCCATAATTCGGAACGATTGTCAAGTAATACCATCAGGGCTATTCGTGAAGATGAGAACGGACTTATATGGATAGGAACCAGGAACGGACTCACTAAATATGATCCGGAAAAAAACATTATTAAGTCTTATTACTTTCACCCTGAGGAAGTAACCGGCGGAAATGACGTAAGGTACATTTACTCCGATCAATCAAAGAACTTATTACTGGCCACTAATGGCGGGGGACTTATCACCTTCAATAAAGAAACTAACAACTTTGATATAAATAACGGGGGAAGTGAGAGTAATGGAAAATTGAGCAGTAATACCATAAGAACCATAATCCGTGATGAAAATGGAATCCTGTGGATAGGAACGCTTAATGGCCTATTTTTGCTTGATGAAAACACAGGTGTGTTTCATCATTATAAACACAATCCGGATGACCCGGGAACACTGAATGCTCATTCTGTAAGAGCTATTTTTGAAGATAAAGATGGGAATATATGGTTGGGATTATATTACGGAGGAATTAATTTCTATAATCAGGAAAATTCACAGTTTCAAAACTTTACTGAAAGAGGACCCAATGAATCCGGCTTAAGTTCCAATATTATCAGTTCATTTGTTGAAGATCAGGATGGGAATTTATGGATTGGAACCGAGGGGGGAGGATTGAATTTCTTCAATCGGACAACAGGCCAGTTCACTCATTACCTGCATCATCCGCATAAAAACAGCATAAGCAGTAATTTTATCAAATCTCTTGCTCTTGATGAGAATGGGAAGCTATGGATTGGTACAATCGAAGCCGGACTTGACTATTTTGACCCGGGCTCTTCCACTTTTCATAATTTCCGGAACGATCCTTCCGACATTCATTCTCTCAGCAATAACTATATCAGATCAATTTACATCGACAGCGAAAAAAATCTTTGGGTGGGGACCAATGGCGGCGGTCTTAACAAATTCAACATTGAAAATGAGTATTTTAAACGTTTTCCCTATGATAATGGTGATAATACTATCACCGGAAGTAATATAAACAGTATTGTTGAAGATAGCAGCGGTTTATTAATTATTGGAACCAATAAAGGTCTGAACATATATAATCCTGAAACCTATCAAAATAAATTTATCAATTCCATTGCCAATGATACTCCGCTTAGTGAAATATGGTGCCTCTATCTGAATAAAAATGATAAATTGTGGATCGGAACTAATGAAAACGGACTGGTTCATTACGATCGGGAAAAGAATATTTTCAATTCTTTCACCCAGGAGGACGCCCTTCTAAACAATGTTGTTTATGGAATAATACCAGACAATAATAATTATCTCTGGGTTTCAACAAACAAGGGATTGTCCAGATTCAACCTTAAGGATCATTCTGTCAAAAATTTTGATAGTCACTCAGGCTTAATGAGTAATCAGTTTAATTATAATTCTTATTATAAAACAAAAGCAGGTGAGATTTTGGTTGGAGGCAACAGAGGATTCACCCTGTTCCATCCCAATGAGATTCGTTCAAATAAGATTATGCCACCTGCTGTAATTACGGATTTTAAACTATTCAATAAATCTGTAAACCTGAATGATCAAAACTCACCTCTTCATTCGAATATTATTATTGCAGATGAAGTTACGCTGAACCATAAACAAACAGTTTTTTCAATTGAATTTGCAGCATTATCTTATGTAGCCCCTGAGAAAAATCAGTATGAATATACGCTGGAAGGCTTTCTGGATGACTGGTTATATCTGGGAAATAACAGAAGCGTTACTTTTACGAATCTTGATCCGGGGAAATACCTCTTCAAACTAAGGGCATCGAATAATGACGATATCTGGAATGAAGCCGGGACCTCGCTTTCTGTAAATGTTCTGCCTCCATGGTGGAAAACAGGCTGGGCTTTTAGCGCATATGCCTTAATCATTACCGGATTATTTCTTATTGCTTTAAAAGCATACAAAATACGTGTAGATGAGAAAAACAAGCTTAAATATGAAAGACTGGAAAAACAAAGGATCATTGAACTCAATCAGATGAAACTAAAGTTTTTCACCAATATATCTCATGAATTTAGAACTCCTCTGAGCCTGATAATAGGTCCTGTGGAGGAACTTGTTGAAAAATTCAGGAATAATCAGGATGGTATTTCCAAAAAACTATCAGTAATTCATAAAAATTCCATTACCCTTCATCATCTTATTGAACAGCTCATGGCTTTTCGGAAAATTGAGGCGGGTGCATTGAAATTAAAAATTAAAAAAATTGAACTGCTTAATTATCTGTCCCGCATCAATGATTCATTCCTTGATCTTGCCAATAAAAAGAACATTAAATTCTTGTTTTCACACGAGATAAGTCCTCTTTACATCTGGATTGATCCGGATATGATGGAAAAAGTATTCATAAATATACTTTCCAATGCTTTTCATCATACACCCAAAAACGGGGAAGTAAAAATCAGTGCATACAAAAATATTAACTCTGGAGATATTGAGATTAAGATTTCAGATACAGGACCCGGAATACCGGAAAATAAACTTGAAAAGATCTTTGAAAGATTTTACCAGATCGACAACCCGCAGGCTGATCCCCATCACGGAACAGGTATAGGACTTTCCTTTGCAAGGGACATAATAAATCTTCATCATGGTAGTATTTCAGCAAAAAATATAAAAGGTAAGGGAGTAGGCTTTATTATTAATATCAAACCCGGAAAAGAACACCTCAAAGAACATATAATGGTTGACGAGGCAGAAAAAGTGAAAGATCAGGAATTAGTGAATGATTCGGGATATGATCATGATGTAATAATGCCCCAGGAAGAAAATGGTGAAACTAATGATCCGGAAAAAGAAAAATCTGGAAAATATAAATTGCTCATTGTTGAAGATAATGAAAGTTTAAATAATTATCTCAAGGATACTTTATCAGAAGATTACCGGATTTACAGCGCTTATAATGGAAAAGAAGGTTTGACACAGGCAAGAGTCCATAATCCTGATTTAATCATCATGGATGTAATGATGCCTGAAATGAATGGTGTTGAACTCACAAAAATGTTAAAAAATGAATTCGAGACCTCTCACATACCCATATTAATGCTCACTGCTAAATCTTCCATTAGTGATGAGATACAAGGGTTTGAAGAAGGAGCTGATGCCTATGTTACCAAGCCCTTCAGCATGAAACTTCTTAGAACCCAGATTTCCTCTCTTCTTCAAAACCGTGAAAATCTTAGGAAAGTATTTAATCTTAATTTAAAACTTGATCCCTCGGAAATAAACATTCAGTCAATGGATGATAAATTCATCAACAGGGCAAAAGAAATTGTTGAAGAGAACATTTCGGAGGAGAAACTTAATGTACAGTTACTTGCAAAAGAACTGGGCATGAGTCGCATGCAGCTAAACAGGAAAATGAAAGGTTTGCTAAATCAATCACCCAGCGATTTCATTCGCACCATCCGCTTAAAAAGAGCTTCTCAATTATTAACCGATGGAAAATTAAATGTATCGGAAGTCATTTATCATATTGGAATAAACAGCCGGACGTATTTCACAAAAGCTTTTAAAGAGCAATTTGGTATGTCTCCCAAAGAGTATGCAAAAAAGTATGCCAATTGATTGCCAGGGAAAAGACCTGCCTTTTATAACATAATCCATAACGATCATATTTATTCCCTTTCTTTCGACTGAAATCAGACAGAGAATAACTTCTGGTAAATCACAAATATTAGTTCCGGAATCTTTCACGACACAACCGGACCGCCAGGTTTGGAAGATCAATCTTCATTTACTTTTAGCAATATTTACTTCCGTTTAACAAACAATATTAATATCCACCAGTTGGATAGTTTAAAAAAAAGATACCTAAATTAAAATTTTCGTGAAGCTCCACAGGAACTCAGGAAGCCGTTTTTGATTTTGGCAAGAGTTAAATCTCTTTTTGTTACAACAGAGTACAAACCTGTTACAACAGGTCTTTATCCGGTTGAAGAGCTGTTGTAAATTGCAACCGTTTTGAAGATTAAAAACAAGATCTCTTAAAATAATAGAAATGAAAAAAATAAAACTACCATTAACCATTACATTAATTCATGTCCTGATTTTATTTACACTTAATCCCCTTTTCGGTCAGGAACGAACCATTGAAGGGAAGGTAACTGCCTCCGATTTCCCTGAGGGTGTTCCCGGAGCGAACATCTTCATTAAAGGAACTACCATTGGAACCATAAGTGACGTAGATGGAAATTACAGTATTCAGGCATCCACCGGTGATGTCCTGGTATGCTCTTATGTTGGATACACCAGTCAGGAAAAGCAGGTGGAAGAAAATGTTAGCAACGTAGATTTTTATTTGGAAGAAGATCTGGTAGGGCTGGATGAAGTAGTGGTTATTGGCTATGGAACAATTAAAAAGAGTGACCTTACAGGGTCAGTATCATCAGTTAAGACTGAAGAACTTACGGAAACGGCAACCACCAATGTCGGTGAAATGCTCAGGGGAAAAGTTGCCGGACTGGAAGTTAATCTGGAAACAGCCCGACCGGGAGGTTCCTCCTCAATTCTCATCAGGGGAAGGAATTCTTTATCCGGGGGCAACAATCCTCTCTTCATTGTAGATGGTGCTCCGGCTGAAGGAATCAATGACCTTAATGCACAAGACATTGCTTCCATTGAAGTATTGAAAGATGCTTCTGCTCAGGCTGTATATGGCGCACGTGCTTCTAACGGGGTGATTCTCATTACAACAAAAAGAGGTAAAGCAGGAAAAATTGAAGTTTCTTACAGTAATTATGTAGGTATACAACAGGCTCAGAAAAACTTTGAATTGTACAGTGGACCCGAATGGGCTGAGATGAGAAGACAGGCAGTCAGGTCCGACCTGGCCCCACAACTTGACACAATTGATAACTGGAGAGAATTCCTACCCGATGAAGTTATTTTTGATAGTAAAATGCTTGAGTCCTTGCAAAATGAAGAATATGTAGACTGGGAAGACCTGGTTCTCAGAGATGCCTGGATGCACAAACATGATTTGAGCTTAACGGGAGGTACGGATAAAACAAGATTTGCGGCAAGCTTTGGATACTTTGATCAGGATGGGGTAATTCCAACTTCAGGTTTTAAAAGAGGTACTTTTAGATTTAATTTTGATCAGGAGGTTAATGATTGGTTATCATTTGGTGCCAACACCTTTATCACCAGATCCGATCAGAATGTTGAAACCGAAGATCGTAATTTCATTACCCAACCCCCGCTTTCGCAACCCTATGATAATCAGGGTAATCTTCAAATGGACATCACTACCGATGTCAAACATTACAATCCTTTATTAAATTTATATGAATCGGAAAATCAAAGAAAGCGCACAAACCTCAATCTTACTTTTTTCACCGATATTGTGATAACAGATTTCCTTAAATACAGATTTAATTCCAGTGTAAATTCAATTTCTCAGGAACGTGCTGAATATTTAAGTACCGAGCATTCTATTGGCAGAAGACTTGCAGAAGGGGCAGGCAAAGGAGGAGAAGCGATCCTGGGAAGCTATGACAGATTTGAATATCTGATTGAAAATATTCTAGATTTCGAGACAGATGTTAACGGGGTTCACAGTATTACGGGGACATTAATGCAAGGAATAAATGAAATTAACAGTCAGACATACTCCATAACCGCGCAAAATTTCACCGATGACATTCTGAGCTATGATGGTATTGGAAATGCCACGACAATTTTGCCGGTAAACAACAGTGCTTTCAGAAGGGCAATGATCTCATACATGGCAAGGGCTCAATACGGTTATGATGATCGGTATATGATCACCCTCACAGGTAGAGTCGACGGATCTTCTGTATTTGGACCTGATAACAAATATGCATTCTTTCCCTCCGTAGCACTTGCCTGGAGACTGGATCAGGAAAATTTTCTGGCAGGAATTGATGCTATTAGCAGTCTTAAAGTACGTGCCAGTTACGGGCTGATAGGAAATGAGGCCATAAGTCCGTATACCACGCTCGGATTAACAGAAAACCGTTCCTATACCTTTGGAGATGATGATGTAACAGTCGGCTATTTGCCAGGTTCAAATGATTTTCCGAATTACGGCCTGAGATGGGAAAGTTCTGCCACCACAAATTTTGGAGTCGATTTCGCTCTTTTTAATGGCAGAATCAACGGAACCATTGATGCCTATAAAATAAGTACCTACGATCTCCTGGTAAGCCGACAGGTTCCTACCACAACAGGATATACCAGGGTACTGGACAACCTCGGAGAAACAGAAAACACTGGAATAGAAGCTGTTTTGAGCACACATTTGATCAGTACTACAAATTTTAGTTGGATGCTCGATTTCACTTATTCACGCAACAGAAATAAGATTGTTGCCATTTCCGGTGAAGTGGACGATGAAGGAAATCCGGTAGATGATATAGCTAACCAGTGGTTCATCGGAGAACCTATTAATGTATATTATGATTATAAATTTGACGGCATTTGGCAAATGGATGATGATATAGAAAATTCACATATGCCTTTTGCTATGCCCGGTCATGTGAGGGTAGCCGATGTTAATGGAGATACCCTTCTGACTCCTGAAGAAGACCGGGTTATTATTGAAAGAGACGCAGACTGGATAGGTAGTATAGGATCAACATTCAGATTCAAAGGATTTGAATTGAGCGGTGATCTGTATATCGTTAAAGGAGTTACACGTTTAAATAATTATCTCTACAATTTTAATTATGGAGGATTGGTAGCACATTTTAACGGAGTCAAGAGAGATTACTGGACACCTGAAGATCCTTCAAACACTGTTCCCCGGGTTTATCTCGATAATACGAGTTCGCTCTATAAGTCAACCAGTGCATATCAGGATGCTTCTTATGTTAGATTAAGAAACCTAACCATTGCTTACAATTTTCCTGAAAAAATGCTTGAACCATTGAGACTGGAAAAGCTCAGGATTTACGTTTCCAGTAATAATTTATTTACCATCACCGATTATAAATCGTACAGCCCGGAGGTTACCCCCAGTGGTTATCCGGACAACCGCACTTTTCTGGGCGGAATTAATGTAACATTTTAAATCCATGAAAACCATGAAAAAAATTATCATACCGCTGCTTACATTATTATTCACCGTTTCATGTTCAGAATTCCTCGACGAGGTTTCAAAAACAGAACTAACCGCAGGTTTAGTTTACAGTACAGAGGAAGGACTGGAATCTGCTGTGGTTGGTCTCTATAATCTTGAAAGAGATTACTATACCATTCATCCTGAGGGCAGGCATGCCTTTTCGATTATGCTGGGAACCGATATTTCAGTTTATCGAACAAGTGGAGACGATGGTGCAGCATATTACGATGCAAATATGAATTCTACCAACTGGACAGTCAGTTCAATTTGGCGACATCATCATAAGATCATTGACAGAGCAAACAGTGTCATAAAGAATGCTGCAGAAGTATCAATGACAGAAGAAAAAAGAAATCAGTTAATCGCTGAAGCCAGTGTTATTCGGGCTCATTCCTATTTTCACCTGTACCGCCTTTACGAGAATATATATGTTACTACTGAACCATGGACCACAGTTGATATAAATATCTCTCCTTCACCAAAGTCCGTGATCTTTGACCGCATAAGACAAGATCTTGATTTTGCTATTGATCACCTTGACTGGGTACCTGAACAGGTGGGAAGATACACTCAGGCAACTGCCAGGCATCTCAGGGCAGATTTCGCCCTTTGGGAAGAAGATTATGCTGAAGCAGAAAGACAGGCACTGGCTGTTATCAATGAAAGCCCACATCAATTACTCGATAATATCATAGATATATTTGAACCCGATGATCTGGATCATGCTGAAGCCTTACACGTAGCTCATTTTAATATTACAGAACCGGGCAATGATCGAAAATTTCACAGATTTCCCTTGCTCTTCATGCCTCGCTATGATATGGTAAAAGGCCTCCAGGCTTCACTAGAATACGGAGGCTTGTGCTGGGGACGAGCATACCCAAACAATTATGTACTCAGTTTATATGACACCACAGATCTCCGTTACAAAAACTGGTACCAGATTACTTTCTTATACAATGATCCCGATAATCTGCCTCCAGGAAAGGAGATCGGTGACACCGTCGAAGTTTCACCCGGTTCATTCTTCATGCAGTTACACCCCGGCTCCAGAAAATATATTGATAAGTCCAGGGCCCTATCCTCACTTGCAAGTTATAAAGATATTATTGTATATCGGCTCGCTCAAACCTATTTGTTTGCTGCAGAAGCCATGATGAGACAAGACAAAAATACTCAAGCCCTCAAATATCTCAATGCATTGAGAGAAAGAGCAGATGTACCTGATCTGACCGAGATAAATGAAGAAATTTTGCTGGAAGAACATGCCAGGGAACTTGCCCTCGAAGGTCATAGATGGTATATGCTCAAAAGATTGGGAATTCTTGTGGAAAGAGTCAGAACTTACGGTGGCGAAGCTGACAAACCCAACCACAGGATCAACATTCAGCCTTACCACGTAAGAAAACCTATACCACAAACAGAAGTGGAATTAATAGACGGATATCCTCAAAATGATGGATATGAAGTAATTGGAAATTAACATTTATTTATTCATTAACTAAAAATTAAGTATTATGAAGAAAAATTTATTCTTTAAGACAATTATGCTGGGATTGGTTATGGTCCTGGCGGGAAATCTGCATGCTCAGGTGACACATTTTGAACTGGGTTTCGGGCCCTTTCTTCCATCCGGATGGACAGAGGAAGGAGTTTATATGACATCAACCGAATCTAACAGAAATGTGGATAGTGACGAACACCTTGGAGGCTCTCATTCTGTAAAAATGAACGCTCCTCTTTGTGTAGTCACAACAAAACCCTATTATACTGCAGGTACCCTTACATTCTGGTTATACACTAATCAGACCGGAGAGGGAGACGTAATTGTGGAAAAGTCAGCAGACGGGGAAAATTGGGTTGAAATTTTAACCGTAAACAGCACAGATGAAATGGAATATACCAAATATACCGTTGAAATCGATGATAACTCTCCCAGTTTGCAGCTAAGATGGACCTCAAGCCTGAAAAACTTCTATCTGGATGATGTAACCCTCACCTCTATGACACCGGAGCAAGATAATGCTTACCTGTTCAATCTTGGAGTTGATGGGATGTATTTCTCCGAATTCCAGACCGTTGAAACAAATTATACGGCTGAAATAACTTACCCGGTTGCAAGTGTAATGGCCGAAACTTTCCATCCCGATGCTACCTATACAATTGATATGCCTCAGCCCGAAGAATATTTTGGCACTGAAGAAGAGAGAACAGCATCAGTTGTAGTTACCGCTCCTGACGGCGAAACAACTCAAACCTATGAGATTCTATTTACCGTTACCGGTTATCATGAAACTTACGGTTTTCCGAATACAGGTGGAAACCTGGCTGCTCCGGGCTGGGAAGCAGATGGTACCTATGTAACATCAAGCCAGAGCAACGATAAATACTCCGGTGATAATGCCCTGAGATTTACTACATTGGATGGTACAGTATTCACAAATAAATATAATGGTGTTGATACTATCTCCTTCTATACTATGGTTGAAATGAACGATGGATCTGAAATTGAGGAAGGTGAGCAACTCATTGTAAGTACAAAATCACAGGATGAAATATTCTGGACTGAAGTCGCTAATCTTGTTACAGGTACAGATATCACTGGAGAATGGCAGGAAAAAAGATATACTATTGATAATGAGAGCGACAGCGTTCAAATCAGGTTTGAAGTAACATCAGAAAATTCTGCAACAAGGATCTATCTCGATGATATTGCCATCTCAGGACACCCGACTTTCCTTGATCCGGAAAATTATGTCGGCGTAAATGAGATTAAAAAAGCAAGCCTGAAAGTATATCCTAACCCTGCAACAGAAAGATTGATCATCCAGCTTCCTGATGACAGGAATGGAGGAAACCTGGTTATTTCCAACCTGGTGGGGCAGAAAGTAAAAGAAATAGCCTTAAAAGCAAATTCAAACACAGTTTCTGTAACTGATTTGCCCAAAGGATTATACATCCTCTCTGTGAACTTTGAAGATAAAGAACAGATAACACAAAAGATAATGGTTAAATAAGATCATTAACTTTTTTTCTTAGTTGGTCGGTTGGTTGTTTTATGATTGGGTTGACCGGATTCGAAAAATACAGTTTTTCCTTGAAAAATTATCACATGCAATTGAGAATCAGGATCCGGCAACCCTTTCATATTATAATAGCCAGGCTACAAATGAATTAAATTTCCAGGCATCAGTTATATTAAATTACATGAAAAACTTACAGGTTATTATTATTCTCTTAATGGGATTCTTTCAATTCTCTGTTGTTTCTTCTTTGAATCACCCGAATGACAGCCTGGTCCTGAATGGGTGCTTTTATGTGGATTCACAAAATGGAGATGATAGTAATAACGGGATGAGCCCGGAAAATGCATGGAAAACCCTTGATCCGGTTAACAATGCTGTTTTTTTACCAGGATCAAAGATATTGTTGAAAGCCGGGAGCATATGGACCGGGCAACTTAAACCCGGTGGAGAAGGGAACGGCAATGCTCCAAATATAATTGATAAATACGGAGAAGGTCCTCTCCCGCTTATCGACGGGCAGGGAATGACAGGTGAAGGAGTGGTCAGGCTTTTTAATCAGTCTTTCTGGGAAATAAGAAATCTGGAAATTACAAATCCCTCATCAACCCAGGGAGACAGAAGAGGGGTTGAAGTAAAAGCTGCAAATTACGGGCTGGTGGAACACATCTACCTTGAAAATCTACACATCCACCATATAAATGGAATACCTGGCAACAGTCTTACCGCAAAACTAACAGCAGGAATTTATATCGGCACTGTAGATGATGAGCTTGTCCCTACCCGATTTCATAATGTTAAAATATCCGGTTGCCATATACATCATGTTGAAAATATAGGCATTGTAAATAATAATGAAGTTTCACATGCTGATTACCCGGGAACTGAAGACTGGAACAGAAGAAAATTTACAAAACTCAGGATTGATAATAATATTATTCACCATATTTCTAAAAATGCACTAATCGTCAGATTGGCGGATAAAGGTATTGTGGAGCATAATCTTTGTTATGAGACCGCCTTGCAAACAACAGGGAACACAATATTTTCCAGAAGTGCAAGGGGAACGGTATTTCAGTATAATGAAGGATTCCTGAATCGTTCTCCCGATTATGACGGAAGCCTTTATGATGCTGACCTGCATAGCCCCGAGGTGATTTTTCAATACAGCTATAGTCACGATAATGCACATGGCCTTTTCTGGATGTGTACTACGGAAAAAGATCATGATGTCATCGTGCGATATAATATCAGCAGAAATGACAAAGGCAATATTTTCTGCATAAACTATCCCAATACCAGTACATTCATTTATAATAACACCGTATTCATACCGGAACATTTATCCCCCTTGATTATAAGTGAGAGACGGGAAGCGGATAAAACCTATGTATTCGTCAATAACCTGATATATAACCTTAGTCCCACAGCCGGTTATCTATGGTTTAATGCTAAAAGGACAATTTCCAACAATCTTTTTTACGGTCATCATCCTGATAATGAACCTGATGATCCGAAAAAAATTACAGGGGACCCCTTATTGCTTGATCCCGGAAGCGGGGGAATGGGGCTGGAAACAGTAGGCGGCTACAAGTTAAAATCAGGCTCCCCGGCAATAAACGAGGGTGTAGTTGTGCCGGATAACGGTGGAAGAGATTATTTTGGCAATGAAGTTTCAGCAACAGAAAAACCAAATATAGGATTCCACAATAAAGTTGTTACGGAAAGTTTTGACATTCCGGCCCTGAAAGATGCCTATCTTTCTTCAACCGAAAAAAATCAGAACTTTGGTAATCTCCAGAGCCTCGAAATATCAACTAAAGCTGATGCTAATAATAAAATTGCACTTGTTTCATTCGATATCAGTGAGTTAGAAAGTGAAGAAAATTTTTCAGCCATAATAAAAATGTTTTGTTCCAATGCTTCAGGTTTGACAGATATTTCATTATTCAATTATGATTCTGATTGGAATGAGGAAATAATCAACTGGACAAATTATGGGCCTGAAGGAGACCGGGTTGGAAATTTAACACTGCTTCAAAAGGATTCATATTATGCAATCGACATCACAGATCATATAAAAAACTCACTTGATCAGGGTGAAACAGAAATTACTTATGCCCTCAAAATTACTGAAGGAAAAGAAGGCAATGTAAGTTTTAACAGCCGTGAGAGTGATTCAAACTCTCCCATTCTGGAAATCACAATTGAAAAGAAAAATTCAGAAGTTGCCGGAATTCCTGGTATTTCATCAAATTATGACAAAGAAAATTTACGTGTAATTCAAAATCCTTCTAACGATAATCAGATCATATTTCAGACACTTCCCGATTCACCGGGAAAATATAATATCGGAATATTCAACCTTGCGGGTCAGATTTGTATTACAGATAAAACCCCATTGTTTACGGGCTCAGAAAATGACTATGCTATGGATCTTGACGCAACACTGGCGCCCGGAATCTACCTGGTGAGAATGTATTCGAACTCAGATATGATGACAGCTAAACTCATAATCAGAAAGAGTTAAAAAATGTTCGTAAAAGATCATAAAGGAAATAACAGGTTTTTTGCAACTGATTTAGGCGGTAAAAAAATGAGATTCACAGGGTTGATTCTTTTCTTTCTTTTCATCTTTTCTTCAACATGGAGCAGGCCTGATTCCGCCTTCACTATCAATGAAAGATCTGTAATCGCAACTGTGAATGGTTTTCCATTAACTGTAAGAGAACTTGAAACCTATCTGGAGGAATCAAGAACTGAAGTAGTTTCACATTTTATCAGGGAATATAATCTAAACGGCATCCCCCCCGGTTTCTGGGAACAGGAATTTGAAGATCTAAAACCCGCTGACCTTCTGAAAGAAATTGCCCTTCAAAAAGCAATACAAACAAAGATCAGACTGGTTTATATGCATGAGAAGAAAGTGATTGAATCTCCTGATTATGCTGACTTTCTGAGAATATACAATGATTTTTGCAAAGAAAGGAGAGAATCCGGTAACGGAAATATAAAATACGGCCCGGTTCAATTCAGTGAAAGAAACTTTTTTAACTACTGGTATTCAAACCTTCTTATTGAACTAAAAAACAGGATTCATTATGAGGATAAGCCTTGTATTCCTCTCGCTTCATCAGGGAAAATATATTCTGACTATTATCCTGCCTCCCTACATTTTACCGGGGGAAAGAGTGCCCGGAAAAATGAAGTAGAAATAGAAAAAATATTCAACCAGAGAATACAGCTTTACGAATCCAATGCTGTTGTAAAAATTGATCATCAACTATTTGAAAATATTAATTTCTCACTTTAAGATATGTATACATTTAAACATCTAACATTTATCTTTCTGCTTATTGGTTCAAGCTTGATAGTAAAACCGGAACTTGATGCCATGCCTGATAGCAGAAGCATTAACAAGAACTGGAGTTTTATAAAAGAAGATGTTCCTGATATGCTTAATATCGACAGAAGTAAACTGGAATGGTGTCAGGTCTCAATTCCGCACACCTGGAATTATGATGATGTAGTTGACGAAGAACCGGGTTATTACAGGGGAACATCCTGGTACAGAAAAACATTGCCGGTAGATGAATCAATAAAAGGTAAAGAGATATATCTCTATTTTGAGGGTGTAAACCAGGTCGCAGAAGTCTTTGTGAATGGAAAACTTGCCGGAAGTCATATAGGAGGTTACACGGGATTTAGCATCAATATTACAGACTTACTGCTATATGAAGAAGACCGGAAAAAGTTGAATGAAATCCTGGTAAAAGTCAATAATGCTTACAATGATAATATACCTCCACTCTCTGCTGATTTTACTTTTTATGGTGGTATATACAGGGATGTGCATCTGATTTCACTTTCAAAAACTCACTTTTCCTTTGATCGTTATGGTGCCCGGGAGGTATTTATCACAACCCCTGATGTAAACAGGAAAAAAGCGGTTATCAATGTAAAAGGATCTTTAAAAAATACCGGTAAATCAGAAAAAAAACTAAAAGTAATCACCGGTATTTACAATAAAAGCGGTGAATCGGAATATATTAAAGAAAGTAAACACACATTAAGCGGAAGTTCCACCATTGCATTTGAACATAATATCAGAAATTTCAAGGATCCGGAATTATGGTCACCAGATAATCCCTATTTGTACCAGGTCGTTTCGGAAATCATAGATGCAAAAACAGGAACGGTTCTTGACAGAGTGGTAAATCCTCTTGGCATAAGATATTTCAGGTTTGATCCTGACTCTGGTTTCTATCTCAATGGTAAACCTTTAAAATTAATTGGAGTAAACCGTCACCAGGATTTTAAGGGCTATGGAAACGCCATTCCCGAAGAGATTAACATCAAAGATATTGAAATGATGAGGGATATGGGCATTAATTTCCTGAGAACAGCTCATTATCCCCAGGATAAAAAGGTCCTCGAGCTTTGCGACCGTTATGGAATACTTACATCAGTGGAAATCCCGATCGTCAACAGAATAACTGAGAACGAAGATTTCTATAACAATTGTCTGAATATGCAAAAAGAAATGATCAGGCAAAATTTCAACCATCCCAGTGTGGTGATCTGGGCATATATGAATGAAGTTCTTTTGCGTCCAAGATTTGAGAAGGGCACTGAAAGGTACACTGAATACGCAAAGAACATAACCGCTCTGGCAGAACGCATCGAAAATCTGACCAGGAAAGAAGATCCTCACCGCTATACAATGATTCCCAACCATGGAGCTTTTAGCACCTACGTAGATGCAAAACTCACACATATCCCCATGCTCGTAGGCTGGAATCTTTACCAGGGATGGTATGGGGGCGATTTATCAGGATTTGGTAAATTCCTTGATAAACATAAACGTGAACTACCGGATAAGCCTTTACTTGTAACAGAGTATGGAGGCGGAGCGGATCCCAGACTCAGAAGCTTCCAGCCAGAACGCTTCGATTTTAGTGTAGAGTATAATAATCGTCTTCACCAGGTATACATGGATGCAATATTGGAAAGGCCTTTCGTGGCAGTTTCTATGGTATGGAATTTTGCCGATTTCAATTCGGAAACCCGGGTGGACGCAGTTCCGAATATCAATAACAAAGGTCTTCTGGCATGGGACAGAATCCCTAAGGACACCTATTTCCTTTATCATGCATACCTTCACAAAAAACCCTATATTAAAATCGCTTCATCTGACTGGAAACTGAGATCAGGTATTGAAGACAAAAATAATTCCGGTGTTTGCACTCAGCCGCTGAAGGTATATTCCAATCTCGATTCTGTTGCTTTATTTCTGAATAACAGGAAGATTGAAAAAGCAGCCAAGGAAGGGGTTGTTCATTCCTGGAATGTCCCGTTCAGGAATGGACAGAATGAAATATTGGCAAAAGCTTACAAAGATGATGAGGTATTTCATGATAATATGACCGTGGAATTTAAGCTTCAGAATTATTATACAAATGATGAAAAAGATGAATTTATTGATGTCAGCATTAGCCTGGGAGATAAGCGATATCTCATAGACCGCGAGACTGATCTCATATGGTTACCCGGAAAGGAATACAGGGAGAATAGCTGGGGTAACATTGGCGGCAGTCCATATAAAATGAAGAATACCAACCGTCAACCCTATGGTTCCGATATTCAGGTTTACGGGACAAATTACGATCCTGTTTTTCAAACAAAACTGGAAGGGATAGAGCAATATCGTTTTGACATCCCTGATGGCTATTATGAAGTGATCCTTCATTTTGCAGAATTAAATCTACCGGAAGAAAAAGAGGTCTTACCCTATAACCTGGATACAGAAACAAGCCTTCCCAGCTTTGAGCACAGGTCTTTCAATGTTTATCTGAATAATTCATTATTTCTTAATAATATAAGTACAAGATCTGAACTCATACCCGGAAAGGCATTTTCCGCAAAAACAAGTTTATTTGTCAAAAATAACGAAGGGCTGATCATTGATTTTGAAACCATCCGGGGTCTTCCCTTTCTAAATGCCATACAGTTAAGAAGGATTCTTTAAAACTGGAAAATACATTGACATAGAACTCATAACCATAGAACCTGGAAAAAAAATGAATATGCAAAGATATGTTTTATACATCCTGTTGTTGTTATCAGGCATAATTTTAATCTCTGTTTCCTGTTCGGAAAGTCAAAAAGGACCCGTGAGGACAGAAATAGTGCAAAAAGATGGGAATTACACTTTATTGAGAAATGGCGAACCTTACTATATAAAAGGAGCCGGAGGACAAAAATATCTTCCCCGACTTGCAGAATACGGTGGTAATTCCTTCCGACTATGGAGCACTACTGATGAAAATCAGGAATCGGGTAAAACCATCTCACAGCTTCTCGATGAAGCAGATTCTTTAGGATTGACTGTTACTCTGGGTCTTTGGGTTACCCATCCGCGTCATAACAAAACATTTTATGATGACACTGTAAAGGTAAGAGCACAACTGGAAAAATTCAGAAAGGATGTAATACAATACAAAGACCATCCGGCCTTACTGATGTGGGCAGTGGGAAATGAAGTACATTTACACACGGATGTAATAAAAGTATGGAATGCAGTAAACGATATCGCTGAAATGATTAAAGAAGAAGATCCAAACCATGTGGTAAGTACCATAACTGCAGGAATAAACCCGGATCTTGTAGAATCCATTAAAACAAGAGCCCCGGAAATCGATGTTATCGGGGTAAATGCTTATGCCAATGATCTGAGCAACCTGCCCGAATCAATTAAAGAATCAGGTTGGGGAAAAGCATATTTCATTGGAGAATACGGCCCCTCAGGACACTGGAAGGTAGAAGGAACCCCATGGGGAGCAAAATATGAGCCAGCAATGCAACAAAAGGTTGATGCTTATATCAATGCCTATACTGCTTTTAAAAAGGACAGTGCTCATTGCATAGGAAGTTATGTGTTCAAATGGGGATGGAAGTGGGAAAGAACGTATTCCTGGTTCAATCTTTTTACAAGGAAAGGTCATGAAACAGCATCGGTTGATGCCATGCAATATCTATGGACCGGTGAATGGCCGGAAGACAGAAGTCCCATTTCCGGAAAAATACATATTGATGATCAAAGCTATAGAGAAAAAGACACTCTTACAGCAGGAAAATCCTACCCGGTTTCTGTAAGTGTAAATAATCCTGATTTTGACAGCTTATACTATGACTGGAGGCTATATCCCGAAGGAAGAAGCAAAGCAAGAGGCGGCGACCCTGAAACACCGGAAGCATTCATCAGGGATCTTAATATAGAAGGAGAAGGCAGGAAAGTCAGCATCGAAATGCCAGATGAAACCGGTTACTTTAGATTATATGTTTTTGTAAGTGATGAAGATGATAATGTTTCCATCAGCAATTACCCCTTTTATTTAAAGGAATGATTTTCTAATTGTTAACATCAGCCATAGGGTCAAACTCTATTATTTAAAAGAGGCCATACATTATGTTTCAGTAAGAATTAGAAAATTTGTTTAACAAAGAATTTCAAAATGATAAAATCAACAATTTATATATTCGCAGGAAAAATAATGATATTACTATCAATATTAACCTTAATAACAAATATCAGTCTGGGAGCTACAGAATCAACCACTACGAGCCATAAAAATGAAGAAGCCATTCCCGTTGAGATTATAGAACAAGACGGGAAGTATATACTTTATCGGGGCGGAGAAGAATACTTTATTAAAGGTGCCGGAGGACAGGTTTATCTTGACAGGGTGAAGGAATATGGCGGAAACTCCATCAGGCTCTGGAGCACCAAAGACTCACAGGAGTCGGGGAAAACCGTACAGGAATTACTTGATGAAGCACACGCCCATGGTTTAACAGTGACTTTAGGACTTTGGGTTACCCATCCCCGGCATAATCCAGATTTTTACGGTGATCCGGAAAAAGTAAGTGCTCAACTGGAGAGTTTCCGGGAAGATGTAAGAAAATTTAAAGATCATCCAGCGCTGCTGATGTGGGCAGTAGGCAATGAAGTTCATCTGAATACCGACGATACCAGGGTATGGGATGCAGTTGGCGACATCACCAAAATGATAAAACTTGAGGATCCCCAGCATCCAGTCACCACCATTACCGCAAACATCAACAGCTCTATTGTAAATAATATTAAGAACAAAGCACCGGAAATTGATTTATTGGGGGTTAACGCATATGGGAATGATCTTATCACAATGCCTCAAAAAATAAGAAATTCGGGGTGGCATAAAGCATACTTCATGGGAGAATTCGGCCCAGTTAATCACTGGCAGGTAAGCGGGACTCCCTGGGGCGCAAAATATGAGCCCCTTAACAGTCAAAAAGCCACCACCTACCTATCTGCTTATGAAGCATTCAGCAATGATACCGCCATGTGTGTAGGATCATATGTTTTCAAATGGGGCTGGAAATGGCAACGCACCTATTCATGGATAAATCTCTTCACCAAAGAAGGACTGGAAACAGAAGCTGTTGATGTAATGCACTACATGTGGAGTGGAAGCTGGCCTGAAAACAGGGCACCACAGGCAGAAAGAATTCATCTGAATGGTGAGATTGCCGGACTTGCCGACACCCTCTCTCCTTCCGGTATTTATTCCGCTTCAGTGAATGCGAGCGATCCTGATAATGATGAGCTGATTTACGACTGGGTGCTTTACGAAGAAGGACGAAGCAGTGCAAGTGGAGGAGATGCAGAAACTGAACCTCCGAAATATGAAGATTTTGTTTTGGAACATTATGATGATTCCATCGTTTTTCAGTTGCCTGATTTAGCAGGACCCTTTCGTTTATATGTTTTTGTTAAGGATACTGCCAATAATGTGGGAATTTCCAACTTTCCCTTTTATATCAGACAAAAAGATTTTGATATTGAAGGAGATTCTATCATACCGGTAGCGGATACTTATGCCAGGGGCGGTTCCTACTCGGACAATAATTACGGCGATCAGACAGAAATGATCACTAAAGTTACCGGGAATGAAAGTTTTACACGGGAAGGTTTTTTAAAATTCGATATCAGTTTCATTGATACAAAAATTGAAGAAGCCCATCTTCATGTTTACGGTAAAATTGTGAACGGAACAACAATTGAAGTATATAGCTCAACCAATACTTCCTGGAAAGAACAACTGTTAAACTGGGATAACAGGCCGCAGGAATCAGAATTGCTGGATAACATAACCATAGGCGACAATTCCGAAGGTTACTTTACATGGGACATAAGTAATTACCTAATCAGGGAAAGAAACAGGGCCAACCCGCATATTACAATCATATTAAAAGCTGGTGAAACCACCGAAAAAGAAATTCCATGGAATACAAAGGAAGCAGGCATTAACCCTCCTATTCTTAGTTTTGTGAGAAGTGATTCTTTAAGTGAGATTGAGCTTTACAAGGATACAGTTGAAATAATCAAAGGGGGTAATAGGGTGATTTCAGAGAATCTTTTGCGTGCAACTGGAAATTATCCTTCCGCTCTCACTTACACCTTAACTGAAATCCCTCTATACGGAGAACTTTTCAAAGGTCAGCAAATCCTTGCTCAGGGAGATACATTTTTACAAACGGATATAAACCAAGGACTTATTGCATACACACATTTATCTGAAAATCTTGGTAATGATCATTTCACTTTCAACCTTAAGGATCCGACAGGAGCTTTTTTAAATGAGCAGGTAATCCATATCAGTATTCATGAATCAACTGGTCTGGAACCGGATCTCCATTCGACAATAAAGATCTACCCCAACCCGGCAACTGACGTTCTTTACCTCGAATATGACAGGCTAAACGGACCTGTAAGAGTTGAACTGATCAATTCCACCGGCAGGCTGGAAAAAGAATTCCTGTTGAATGGTGAAATTAGCTTAAACATAAAAGATCTTGAATCGGGTGTATATTTTATCAGGCTGGTGAAGGATTCTGAGGTTGTTATTAAAAGATTTCTAAAAATGGATGGTTTTTGATTATTACATAAACCGAAATTGATACTATTAACAGAAGATTTAGTAAGTACGTTTTGTAAATGTTTTTTCAACTTTCATCTCAGTGGATTCATTGATTTGTCCCATATTCGTATCAATCAATTCTTTATCCAAAGTAGCAATTTTATGTACTCGAATCACGGAAGGTAATTTTAAACCAGCTTTTTCCCATTCATTAATAAAAATGTCATTTTTTGTATTATAAATATGACTGGTTATCCTACATACGATAATATCTCCATCATTTAAATCGTTGATAATTAATGCAGGCCTTTTTTTGGTTTTAGTTCCATCAGTAAATGGAAACTTTAGCAAAACAATATCGCCAAATTCGCAAGAATCATTCATTAATAATTATCATATATAGTATCGGATTCAGAGTATCCCCTTAAAAAATTAGAAGCTGCTGCGTTTTTAAAGTCAATGTCATCACAAACTTCATCCGGATCTTCAATCAAAACAATAACTCTCACATCGTTTTCCTTCTTCAGTTGGGATTGAACATTTTCCGGGATTTGTATTTTATTGTTTTTTATCTTGGATTTGAATTCCAGCGCTTTCATGATATGTTCCTTTTATTCAAAGATAACAATTATTTCTCGGAATATCCTTTTAATGCTTTCTTTAGAAGGCATTTACACTAAACTTCAACAAAAAAAAACCGCAGCTATTAAAAACTGCGGTTTGAAATGTGCCCAGGACTGGAATCGAACCAGCACGACCTAAAACGGTCACCAGGCCCTCAACCTGGCGCGTCTACCAATTCCGCCACCTGGGCAAAAAGGATAAAGTATTTAAATATTTTTATAAAAGAACTCAGTTTCCTTTTTCTAAAGGCATGCAAAGATAATAATAATCAAATAACCCTCAAACAAAAAATTGCCACTTTCATCTATCAAAGTCGCGTTCTAAGTGCATCTCACTTCACCTGGTTGCATAAAACACGAATCGGAGCAATCTCTATCTCACTCTCGCTCTCACCCTCACTCTCACCCTCACTCTCACTCTGATCATGTGCCCAGAACAGGACTCGAACCTGCACGTACTTGCGTACACTAGTCCCTGAAACTAGCGCGTCTACCAATTCCGCCATCTGGGCGATACATAAATTTAATATTTTTAAGAACGTGCACCAGTCTCTTTAACTAGCGCGTCTGCCATCCCGATAACCATCGGGAGCGCCATCTGGGCATTAGTTTAAATACCTCCCAAAAAGGGAGTGCAATTTTACAAAAATTCTTTGAATTATGCATGAAAAATTCGAATATTTTTGGAAGGAAAGGGGGTTGGGGGTTGGGGATTGGG
>CAZGTU010000066.1:0-24787 GCA_964528675.1 uncultured Bacteroidaceae bacterium | reverse complement strand
TATTGGGTTGGTCGTTCAGACCAACCCTCTTATTTTTTTTTACCGGACACTAATGTATAATTTTGTAGTTTTATGGTTCATTTTGAGGTTCTTTTTTAAATGTTGAATTCAATGTTTATATAAAAATTTTGCTCTATGAGATTCCGACTACTATTAACAGTTCTATCATTAATTTGTGCTGTTTCAAGCTATAGTCAGGCACCAAAAAGAGAATTCCGTGCAGTTTGGGTAGCAACTGTAGCAAATATTGACTGGCCTTCAAAACCCGGATTATCCACAGCAGAACAGCAGGAAGAGGTTATCCGGATCCTTAATCATCATAAAGAAAGTGGGATGAATGCCATCATTCTGCAGGTGCGTCCTGCCGCCGATGCAATATATAACTCTTCCCTGGAGCCATGGTCAAGGTATCTTAGCGGTACACAGGGCGTAGAACCCGAACCCTATTATGATCCCTTGAAATTCTGGATCGATGAAGCTCATGAAAGGGGTATGGAATTGCATGCCTGGTTTAATCCATATCGTATAAAACAGCATCTTGGTGATTCCCTTGCAAAGGATCATGTTATTCATGACCATCCTGAATGGACTTTTGAATACGGAGACAGGTTATATTTTGCACCTGATAAGCCAGAGGTGTGGGAATTTGTTAAAAATGTGGTTGTTGAGGTCGTAAGAAATTATGATATAGATGCCGTGCACTTTGATGATTATTTTTATCCTTATAAAATTGCCGGTGCTGAAATTCCTGATGAGATCGCCTTTGAGGAAAGAGGTGGTATTTTTTATCCTGACAGAAAAGCCGAATGGAGACGTCAGAATGTGGATACAATTATTCAGATCTTGAGTGATGCCATTAAAACCGAGAAACCCTGGGTAAAATTCGGAATAAGCCCCTTTGGCGTATGGCGGAACAGAACTGAAGATCCCAGAGGATCCGAAACGGGTGCCGGCACAACCAATTATGATGCCCTTTTTGCCGATGTATTAAAATGGCAACAGGAAGGCTGGATCGATTATCTCATGCCTCAATTGTACTGGAGGGATGATCATCCTGTGGCAGATTTTTCCACCCTGGCATACTGGTGGGCTGATCAGGATTATGGTAGAGCAATTTATTACGGGCTTGCTCCCTATCGTATAAATAGAAAATCGGATTATAAACTCTGGAAACGAAAGAGACATTTCTTTGAACAGATTGAATTGATAAGAACGCTTCAACCGGTTGATGGTTTCGGTTTTTTTAGCAGTAAACATTTTTTCAGAAAGGACCTCAGATCATTCGATAGAAAGTTAAGTCGAAAATACCTGGAAAACATTGCACTTGTTCCCAGGATGCCCTGGATAGACAATGTTGCCCCGCAGATGCCTACCGGACTCAGAGCGGAGCGGAACAGGCTATATTGGGATCCGGCTGTAGACACCACGGAAATGAATCAGGGCCGATTTTTTGTTGTCTATCGTTACGACCGGAATGCGGTCAGGATGTTGAGACGTCCGGAAAATATTATCGAAATTACCGGAAATAATTACATTGATTTTCAGGATGACAGGATCCCGGAAGGTATATACAGGGTTTCCGCACTCGACCGCCTCTACAATGAAAGTCAGTTATCTGATACAATAAAGATTGAGAAAAAAAGCCTGTTAAACAGGATACTCCAATAATATCATTTTATAACAGACAAATTGAATTATTTATTATGCAATACATCGACTGCTTTGTTCCACTTGCTACAGCCATTGCCTCGGATCGATTCATAAATGAACTGAGGGATTCAAAACTTATCAGCAGAATAATAATTTTGTCAGGTGAATCTCTACCTTCGAAGCTTGAAGACTTTGATCATCTTGATGTTCCTGATATTAAAAGTACCGGCAGCTTGAAAAAGCTTATTGAAGAATCAAATTCAGCCTATACCTTATATATTAATAGCGAGGTTAAAATTGAACCCGGACAGTTCTTTGCCGAGCGTTTTCTTTCAGTTGCCCGGGATACCGATTCGGCAATGCTTTATTCTGATTATCATGATATCAGAGACGGAGTTTCTTCGGCACATCCGGTAATTGATTATCAACCCGGCAGTTTGAGAGATGATTTTGATTTCGGACCCATTATGTTTTTCAATACAAATGTATTAAAAAAATCTCTGGGTTCCCTGGTTGAAGAGTTCCAATATGCAGGGCTATACCAGCTCAGGCTTGCGCTTAGTATTGATAATTCCATTAGCCGTATCCCGGAATTTCTTTATTCTGTTATACAGGAAGATTTACGAACCTCCGGGAAGAAAATTTTCGATTACGTAGATCCTAAAAACAGGACAGTCCAAATCGAAATGGAAAAGGCAGCAACATCATTTCTGAAGCAAACAGGAGGCTATCTGGAACCTGAATTCGAGGAGGTTGATCTGAGTAAAGGAGATTTCCCTGTTACTGCATCTGTCATTGTCCCCGTAAGAAACCGGGAGAAAACTATTGCGGATGCTATTGAATCAGTAATGAAGCAAAAAACTTCTTTTAACTATAATCTCATCATTGTTGACAATCATTCAAACGATAAAACTTCTGAGATTATAAGTTCTTATGCAGAAAAATACCCGGATCTGATCTATCTCATTCCCGAAAGAAAGGATCTTGGCATTGGCGGATGCTGGAATCTTGCCGTTCATAATGAACAATGCGGCAGATTTGCTGTCCAGCTCGACAGTGATGATCTTTACCTGGATGAGAATACACTGGAAAGTATCATCAAGGTTTTTTTTGATGAAAAATGTGCCATGGTTATCGGATCCTATAAAATGACCAATTTTGATCTGGAGGAGATACCCCCGGGTATAATCGATCATAAGGAATGGACACCTGGTAATGGGAGGAATAATGCTTTGCGAATCAATGGCCTGGGTGCGCCAAGGGCTTTTTTAACTCCGGTATTGAGAGAGATTAAAATACCCAATGTGAGTTATGGTGAAGACTACGCAGTAGGCCTGGCCATAAGCAGAAAATACCGGATTGGAAGAATTTACACCCCTGTTTATCTTTGCCGAAGATGGGAAGACAATACCGATGCAGCTTTGAGCATTGAAGCAATGAATAAACATAATTTTTATAAAGACAGAATAAGGACAATTGAACTTTCCGCCCGACAAAAATTGAACAGGGAAAAAGATTGAAAATATAATGAATTACCAGGAAAAATTAAATAAACTCTTTGAAGACCAGAGTAAAGAATGGGATCTCTTGCGAAAAAATCTTGAGGGTCTGGAATCTGCCAGGATCCGGGAGTTTTCTTTCAAGGATTATTTAATTAAAGTTCAGTTCAATCCTGAACGAATCACATCTTCTTCTGCTAAAGTAGATAAAGATTCAATTAACAAGCGTGCATGTTTCCTTTGTGAATCGAACAGGCCTGTTGAGCAAAAAAGAGTTTTATACCGTGACAAATACGAATTTCTTTGTAATCCATTTCCGATTTTCAGGAAACATTTTACCATTTCCTGTCTGAAACATAGTCCTCAAAAGATTCAGGGCTACTTTACAGATCTTTTAAAAATTAGTGAAGATTTACCCGATCTGGTTGTTTTTTACAATGCACCTCATTGCGGAGCTTCTGCTCCCGATCATCTACATTTCCAGGCCGGGAACTATGGTCTTATGCCTGTTACAGAGGAAATAGATCGATTAAAAGAGAAGTATGGAGAAAAAATTATAAAGGAAGAAGACACAATAGTTACTGCAATCGATGATGATCTTCGCAGGTTTCTTTTTCTTGAATCTGGGGATCCGGAAAAATTAAATAAAATATTTAACCTGGTTTACAGCTTTTGCAGTGATTTGAAAAATGGAGGTGAGCCTATGTTAAATATCCTTTCAACTTATCGCGGATCATGGCAGGTGTATGTGTTCTTAAGGGAAAAACACCGGCCCTGGCAATTTTTTGATGAGGGTAGTGAAAATATTTTACTGAGTCCGGCTTCTGTTGATTTCGGTGGTACAATGATAACTCCGCTTGAAAAAGATTTTAATAAAATAAAAAAGGAAGATATTCGTGACATCTTCCAACAGGTAACTCTTACAGAAGATAAATTCAGATTATTGCCGGAATTTCTAAACAAAAAATATCTGTAAATATGATCTCTTATCGGAAATACAAGGATGAGGATTTTGAGAATGTACTTGTATTGTTGAATGAGGAACTTGAATATGACAATCTTGAAAGATTTTTGCTAAGTGAGAAACTTTATGAGGATCCGGGATGGGATCCAGATACCACCTACATTGCAGAGCATGATAAAGAGATTGTTGGTTTTTTGCAGGGAGTTCAAAGAAAGATCAATGAAAAGGACTACGGCTATATTAAATTATTCGCTGTAAAGAATGAATTTCGGAGGAATGGAATTGGCTCTGAACTGCTTCGAAGATTCGAAGAATATTTGCAGAAAGAAAACATTTCAACCCTCAGGGTATTTGATGTTCCTCTGAACTATTTCATGCCGGGTGTTGATCCAAGGTATACCCCGGCTGTTTGTTTTTTCGAAAAAAGAGGCTTTGTTAAGAAGGATGAAGCGATAAATATGGATGTGGATCTTTCATATTCAAGCTGGGATGTTTCAGAAAAACAGGAATCTTTGAAGAAAGATGCAATAAACATACGTCGTTTTGAAAAAAATGACGAAGAAGAATTGATAGGTTTTATTTCGAAGGATTGGAAATTATGGGAATTTGAGCTTAAAATGGCCATGAAGACTGAACCCCCTGCAATTTTCATTGCCAGGAAGGATAATATGATCAAAGCTTTTTCGGCCTGGGATGGAAATAACAGGGGAACAGGATGGTTTGGTCCGATGGGTACACATCCGGATCTGAGAGGGAAAGGTGTAGGAGGTGTCTTATTGTATAAATGCCTTGATGATATGAAGAGAAAGGGCTACGAGCAATGCGTGATTCCATGGGTCGGACCTGTCAGTTTCTATTCTCATTATGCCGGAGCCAAAATTTCCAGGGTTTTCTGGAGGTATCAAAAGAATTTATAAAATAATATTTTTTTACACATAAGTTAAGTTTAAGATTATGGATAGTTCTCCTAATGTTCATGTCGGGATTTTAAAAGGGAAAAGAATTGAATTCCGCCTGTCGGGAAAATTTGAAATAAGCGGTAAATCTGCTAATTGTTTTGGAGCTTGTATTGCTGAAGTTAATAATAAAGGGATTAAAATTCATAATAATGATAAAGAATTTAATTTTGCAAGGGAAGTAGTTTTTTTACCTTGCAATATTTCTTCGGATTCCTTTGAGATGAATGATGTAGTAATTGGTATTGATTTTCACTGGGAACAGCGAGAAACCCAGAGTTTCAGGGGAGCATTGAAACTTCTTTTAACCGGGGATGAAATTCAGGTGATAAATATCATTCCCATCGAAAACTATTTGATCAGTGTTATTTCCTCCGAAATGAACGCTGAAAGTTCCCCTGAACTTTTGAAAGCACATGCGATAATTTCCAGGAGCTGGCTGATGGCTCAGATCCGTGAAGATGGTAGGAAAAAAGTTCCTGGTAAAAATAAAACCATAGCGTCTGACGAAGATTATATTCACTGGTATGACAGGGAAGATCATCATGATTTTCATGTTTGTGCCGATGATCATTGCCAGCGTTACCAGGGAATATCCAGGGCCACTAATCCGAGTGTTATAGAAGCAGTCACTGAAACTCATGGCAGGGTACTGACTTATAAGGGGGATATTTGTGATACCCGTTATTCCAAAGCATGTGGTGGAAAGTCTGAAAGCTTTGAGAGTTGCTGGGAAGATATTAAGCATCCCTATCTTGTTCCTGTCATAGATTCTGAGGATGATACAGTTGATCCGGGTGACCTTGGAAATGAAAAAACAGTGAAAAAGTTTATTACAGATCCGCCACCGGCATTTTGCGACACAAAAGATGAGAAAATTCTCCAGCAGGTTTTGAACGATTATGATCGTTCTGAAAAGGATTATTTCAGGTGGGAGGTTCGCTATAGCCAGAAAGATTTATCTGAGCTTGTTTCCAGGCGTTCGGAAATTGATTTTGGGAGAATAAAGGATCTTTTACCTGTGAAAAGAGGGCATTCCGGAAGATTGATAAAATTGAAAATAGCTGGTGAGAAGAAAGAAATGATAATTGGAAAAGAACTGGTTATACGTCGCTGGTTGAGTGAATCTCATCTCAAAAGTTCAGCTTTCATCATTGAGAAAGAAGGTGAAGTTGAGGGTTTTCCGGAGAGTTTCATTCTGAAAGGAGCAGGATGGGGGCATGGAGTTGGTTTGTGCCAGATAGGTGCCGCTGTTATGGGTGAAAAGGGTTACTCTCACCAGGAGATCCTTAAGCATTATTATCAGAATGCCGTGATAACTAAACTTTATTCATGAAATATTTCAGACAGGTGTCCTTTCTAAATCATCATTATGGCAAAAAGTAACAAAAGCAACAAAAGGAATGCATGGTTCTGGGTTCCCTCCCTTTATTTTGCCGAGGGAATACCTTACATTATTGTAATGACACTCTCAGTTATCTTTTATAAAAGAATGGGAGTTTCGAACAGTGATATAGCTTTATACACAAGCTGGTTATACCTGCCATGGGTAATAAAGCCACTCTGGAGTCCGATTGTTGATATTCTGAAGACAAAGCGTTTCTGGATCATAATTATGCAATTGCTTATTGGTGCCGGTCTGGCAGGTGTTGCTTTTACAATTCCGGTACCGAATTTCTTTCAATATACCCTGGCTTTTTTCTGGTTACTGGCTTTTAGTTCTGCTACCCACGATATAGCAGCCGATGGCTTTTATATGCTTGGATTATCGAAACACGATCAGGCATTTTTTGTCGGGATCAGAAGTACATTTTATCGTTTTGCCATGCTTACCGGACAGGGTCTCCTGGTAATTTTTGCAGGTTATTTTGAGGCAAAAACCGGCCTGCCTCCTGTAAATGTGAGCGTTGAGGCGGTAACAGATATGGAGTCAGGAGAACTTGAATTCAATCCTGAGCAAATAGAGACAGAGAGTAATTCTTCATCAATGTATTTTGTAAGTGATGAGAATATCAAGATTTCCACCCAAAAGAGAGATAAGCAAAGGGTAAATGAATTTTTTGAAGAATTAGAACAGTGGAATATAGAAAATGGATTTTATGAAGCTGAAAAAGAAGTTGCACAGGTGTCAAAAGGAGATACCTGGTGGAGGAGAACCATAACTGCTCCTCTTGAAAGATTTCTTAAACAAAGCTTTAACAGGGAAATTCCGGAGGTTGAGCAATTAAAAGCAGGGAATTTGGGATATACTTATTTTTATCTCAATAAAGCTCCTGAAGAAGGAGAAACCATCGTTTTGAATTTCACCCATGAAAAAGGAGATAAAAGTATCAGCCTGGTCAAAAGTTATCGTTACGAGTTTACAACTGAAAACTGGAACATCCCTGCGATTGCAGCTTTTCAACTCGACCCGCAGCTTGATGAATATGCACAGGCAGACTTTACAGGCTTATCGGGTAATATTCCTTTTGCCTGGACTATAGTATTTGCCATTATTGCCACATTGTTTTTGGCCTTTTTTCTGTATCACCGCTATATATTGCCCAGACCTGCCGATGACAAACCGAATAAAACAGAAGGGAAAAGCATCTTCAGTGATTTCCTGGAAACCTTTGTAAAGTTCTTCAGGAAAAAAAATATTGCCGTGATCCTGATTTTCCTCCTGGTATATAGACTGGGTGAATCCCAACTGGTAAAACTGGCTTCACCTTTCCTTCTTGATTCCCGGGAATTAAACGGTCTGGGTTTGACCACCGGGGATCTGGGACTGCTCTACGGTACAATTGGAATGCTTGCCCTTTCTCTCGGGGGAATTATCGGCGGTATTGCTGCTTCCCGTAAAGGATTGAAATACTGGATCTGGTGGATGGTAATTGCCATGAACCTTCCCAATTTAATGTACGTTTTCCTGTCTTTTACCATGCCATCTTCCCTATGGATCATTGGAAGCTCCATTGCAGTTGAACAGTTTGGATACGGTTTCGGATTCACTGCCTACATGCTTTACATGATATACGTCTCAGAAGGGAAACACAAAACTGCACATTTTGCAATTACCACCGGATTTATGGCCCTTGGAATGATGATACCGGGAATGATCAGTGGTTGGTTGCAGGAGATCATCGGTTATCAGAACTTTTTCGTATGGGTTATGATATGCACTATACCCAGCTTCCTGGTGATTCCTTTTCTTAATATTGATCCGGGCTTTGGAAAAAAAGAAAATGATAAATAAAATATAAAAATCAGAGCTATGAAATTTAAATCAAAAGTTGAGCAACGTTTTTTTGAACTGTCTGAACAAGATGGTATCACAACGCATATCCCTTATGTTTTGGTGGATAATTTCCCTAAAATGGGATTCTTCACTGCTCTGCGCTTCCTGGAATGGGTAAATGAAAACCCTGAAGGAGTGATTAGCCTTCCTACAGGAAAAACTCCTGAATATTTTATCAAGTGGACCAGGCATATTCTTGATAACTGGAATTCCAAAGATATTAAAGCCCTGCGCGAACAGTACGGGCTTGATATTGAAAAGAAGCCCGGTTTAAAAAATCTCTCCTTTGTTCAAATTGATGAGTTTTATCCCATCAGTTCTGAGCAACATAATAGTTTTTATCATTATGTGATGAATTTTTATATTCGGGATTTCGGACTGGATCCTAAAAATTCTTTGCTGATCAATTGCGATGAAATTCCCCTGTATGAAGGAAAGCATTTTTCAGAAATATTTCCTGATAATATTGTCGATCTCTCTCTTCGCTACCGGGAAGCAAAAAGTTCGATGGAAAAGATCCAGCAACAATCTATTTTCATGATTGATGATTGGTGTACCGAATATGAACAGAAAATCCGTGAAAAAGGAGGCATCGGTTTCTTCCTTGGGGGAATTGGCCCCGATGGTCACATAGCTTTCAATGTCAGAGGCTCTGATCGTTTCTCCACCACCAGGCTGACGCCCACCAATTTCGAAACCCAGGCACAGGCAGCAAGCGATCTGGGAGGAATTGAAGTTTCGAAGAACCGCCTTGCAATAACTGTGGGTCTTGAAACTATCACTTATAATCCTGATGCAGTAGCCATAATATTTGCCGCAGGGGAGGCCAAGGCAGATGTTATTCAGGATGCACTGGAAAATGAGCAATCCAATGTTTATCCCGCCACCGTATTGCAAAAACTTAAAAAAAGCTGTTTTTATCTAACGAAAGGAGCAGCTATCAAGCTTACCGATCAGGTAAAAAGCTATTACGAAGAAGGGGAATGGACCCAGGAAAAAAGTGAACGTGCCGTACTGGGAGCTTGCAAAAGATTGCATAAGTATGCCCATCGACTGACCATTGAAGACCTGAAAAGTGATCCTTTCTGCAGTTTAAATCCGAATCTGAGTCTGAAAATGGTGGAAGAGGTTGTTGAAAGCATAAAATCCAAATTGAATAAAGGATGTGAGGGAGAAAGCAATCAAATGTATTATCATACCGGTCCTCATCATGATGATGTAATGCTGGGAATGCTTCCTCATGTACACAGACTTTCAAGAGAAGAAACCAACCAGGCACATTTTTCGGTATTGACCTCCGGATTTACAGCCGTAACAAATGATTTTGTGATTGATGTTCTGATGGATACCAAGGATTTCCTGGACAATAATCTTATACAGATGACCAAATATCCTGATTTCTTTGACAAAGGTTACCGCTACAAATGGGATAAGGATGTCTATCATTACCTTACCAAAGTTGCTTCCGGCGAACCCTATGAAAGAATACGCGGATTATGTCACAGGGTGGTAAGGGCAATAACTGAGATCTATGGAGTAAAGAATGTTACTGAACTACGAAATAAAATCGATGATATTCTTTCTGTTTTAAGAAACAGTTACGACGGTCAGAAGAATCCTCCCCAGATCCAGAAACTTAAAGGAATGATCAGGGAATTTGAGGAAGAACTTGTGTGGGCTCATTTTGGTTTCCAGGTGAAGAATGTACACCATTTAAGATTAGGATTCTATACCGGTGATATATTTACAGAACAGCCTGAAAGGGAGAGAGATGTTACCCCTATCCTTGAGCAATTAAGAGAACTTAAGCCATCGGTGATAAGCCTGGCATTCGATCCCGAAGGTAGCGGACCCGATACTCACTACAAGGTACTTCAGGCAATCGCTGAAGCAGTCAGGTTATGGGAGAAAGAAGAGGACCTTTCCAATCTCCGGATATGGGGATACAGGAATGTATGGTTCCGTTTTCATGCTGCTGAAGCAAATGTTATTGTACCGGTTTCCCTCAATGCCATGACAGTGATGGATAATTCGTTTACCAATTGCTATCTTAGCCAGGTAGATGCTTCATTCCCCAGCTATATGCTGGATGGTAAATTTTCAGAGCTTGCCAGGAATATCTGGGTAGATCAGTTAAAAGATGTTCAGTTAATTTTAGGAAAAGATTATTTTTACCAGAATGAAAGTCCGAGGATACGCACAACACATGGCTTACTCTTTTTCAAAGAGATGAATGTTAAAGAATTCCTTGAGCATGCTCGTGAGCTGGAAAAAACTATGGAAGGTGTGGTTAGCTAATTAGCACTTTCAGTAAACATAAATTTTATATGTATAATGAACCCGGAAATCAAGGAATTATATAAAAGTTTTGTTAGTAAAACAGATAAAACCTCGGTGCTTGTCGATTCCCTTTCCCTTGTTGCCTGGAGTGCTGATGCGGGGTGCTATAAAAAGATCCCCCGGATGATCGTTAAGCCACGCAATGAGGATGATGTCCGGTTTATTCTTGAAGAACTTCATGAGAGAAAAATTCCTTTGACCTTCCGGGCCGCAGGAACATCATTATCGGGTCAGGCTATCACCGACTCGGTTCTTATGCAGGCTGCCGGTGATCGATGGAGCAGGACCGAGGTTCTTGATCAGGGGAAATATGTTAAAACTCAACCGGGAATAACCGGTTTAAGACTTAACCAGGTTTTAAAACCATACGGGGTGAAATTCGGACCTGATCCTGCCTCTTTAAACTCTGCTATGGTGGGTGGGATTATTGCCAATAATGCCAGTGGAATGAGCTGTGGTACTCATGCAAATTCCTATTCAACCATACGTTCAGCAAAGATAATTTTTAACGACGGCACTCTGCTGGATACCTCAAATGAAGAGAGCAGGAGACAATTCCCTAAAAAGAAGCCCGGTATCATTGCCGGAATTGAAGAATTAAGGGATAAAATCAAGGCCGATCCTGAACTGGTAAGCCTGATAAAAGAAAAATACAGCATCAAGAACACCACCGGTTATGGCATGAATTCATTTGTTGATTTTGATGATCCCTTTGATATTATTCTCCACTTAATGATAGGATCGGAAGGTACTCTTGGATTTGTTTCGGAGGCAGTGTTTGAAACTGTTCCGTTAAAAAATTTCAGAGCTTCCTCACTGGTTTATTTCCAAAATCCTGAAGCGGCAAGTAAAGCCGTTCCGCTTTTAAAAGAAGCCGGCGTACCTGCTATTGAACTCATGGACCGTAAAGCCCTTGCCTCTGTTGAGGGACAGAAAGGCATTCCTGAATACATCAGGGAATTTCATTCTGATGTCACAGCCCTGCTGATCGATCTGGAGGCAGGAAGTGAAAATGAACTCGATGAAATGGCTGCCAGGACAGAACAAATCCTGTCAAATTTCAAACTGGAAAGGAACTTTGAATTAACCCGCGATCCTAAAAAGATCCTCGAAGTATGGAAAGTAAGAAAAGGAGTTTTTCCTTCGGTCGGAGGCATGCGAAAGCCAGGAACGATTGTAATTATAGAAGATGTAGCGGTTAAAACGGAAAGATTAACCGAAGCTGCTGAAGACCTCAGGAATTTACTTGATGCAAACGGTTATGAGGATGCCGTGATCTATGGACATGCTCTTGATGGAAATCTTCATTTTATCTTTTCACAGAATTTTGAAGATCAGGCTGAATTGAAACAATATGAAAACCTTATAAAGCAGGTTACAGAACTCATTGTTGAAAAATACAATGGATCACTCAAGGCAGAGCATGGAACAGGCCTGAATATGGCTCCTTTTGTTAATTATGAATGGGGAGAGAAACTATATGGATATATGAAGGAAGTAAAAAAAATATTTGATCCTGAGAATATCCTCAATCCCGGAGTCATTATAAATGATGATGAAAAAATCCACCTTAAGAACTTCAAGCAACTTCCGGAAGTGGATGAGTCTGTTGATAAATGTATAGAATGCGGATTTTGCGAGATCAGTTGCTTAAGTACCGGATTAACCCTTTCCGCCAGGCAACGGATTGTGGTACAAAGAGAATTGAAACTATTATCCGAAAATAACGGAGATACCGGTAAAATAAAAGAGATAAACAGCGCTTTCAAATATATGGGCGACAAGACCTGCGCAGGAGATGGGCTGTGTTCGGTTACTTGTCCCCTTGACATTGATACCGGAGTATTGATAAAAAAACTCAGAGAGAAAAAAAATGCTACCGGGAAATTCAACCAAGCTCTGGCCAGGACCATAGCTAATAATTTTAAGCTGACCCTGGGCCTCATGAGAAATGGCCTTGGGATGATCAGTTTCTTTCATAAAACCCTCGGAACAAAAGCATTCAACTACCTTGCGAAAGGGGTCGGAAATATCTCGTTTAAAAAAATTCCGCAATGGAATCCGAGTATGCCGGGACCTGCAGTATTGAATAAAAAGGATATTCATATACTTCATGGAACATCAGGCAAAGTAGTGTATTTCCCAAGCTGTATTAACCAGGCAATGGGGCCTTCAGTGAATCAGAAAAAAATGGATTCACTTGGAAATACTACAGTCAGGGTGCTTAACAGAGCCGGTTATGAAGTGATATTTCCTTCAAATATGAATAATTTATGCTGTGGCACTCCCTGGGAAAGTAAAGGCTTTTTGGATATTGCCGATTTAAAAAGTCATGAACTGGAAGAAGAGCTCATGAAAGTAAGTAATGAAGGCGAATATCCTGTTCTTTGCGACACAAGTCCGTGTATTTACCGAATGAAAAAGAAGATGAACAAGGCACTTCATCTTTATGAACCGGTGGAGTTTATTCATGATTTTTTATTGGATAATCTTGATATTAAGAAAGCAGAAGGAAAATTGGCATTTCACATTACCTGTAGCAGTGTAAAGATGGATCTGGAAGATAAATTTAAAATAGTTGCGGCAAGCTGTGTTGAAGAACCTGTATTTCCTGAACAGGTAGGTTGTTGCGGTTTTGCCGGAGATAAAGGATTTTCGGTTCCTGAATTAAATGACTGGGCACTTAGGAATTTAAAAGAAGAAGTGAGTGAATGTAATTCCGGTATTTCCAATAGCAGAACTTGTGAAATCGGGCTTTCCAAATCCAGTGGGATAGATTATAAATCAGTGCTTTATCTGATTGATGAATGTTCAAAAGATAATGCAGGGAAATCCTTTTCTGAGTCTTTGGATAAACCCCATTCCTGATCGCAATGTATTTCTGGTTATTATTGAACTATTTTGTAAGGCTCATATTTACAATTAATTAACAAGCGATGGGTGATAAGGTTGAAAATTCAGATTGATAATAAAAAATAAAAAAATGTATCTTTATGCCATGAAACTATTTTGCTTTACAGAACAAAATTATTCAGGCTAAAATATAATACTATAATGGATAATATATTTCAAAATATTGGCAATAAGCAGACACTTAGCCTGAAGATTGAAAGAGCAATTGAGAATGCTATTCGGGAGAAAAAACTGGCTGTAGGTTCAAAACTACCTACGGAAAGAGAGATGTGTGAATCTTTTGGGGTAAGTCGCACTGCTCTCAGAGAAGCGCTCAGGCGTTTAAGCGCAAGGGGTTTGATTCGAATACAGAAGGGTAGTGGTATGTATGTGAATGAACTGAATATTGAAGATGCTATCAATACCTTGAATCTATATTATGATTTAAAATTTGATCGAAATTTGCTCAGTCAGTTTATTGAGGTGAGGAGATTGTTTGAACCTGAGATTGCCAGGCTGGCTGCTAAAAATCGTGGTGAAGAAGATATTCGTGAGCTGGAACAGAATGTTAAGGATTTTGAGGAATGTGATCCAGATAATACGCAGAAAGAAGCGGATATAGATAATCGTTTCCATCTTGGGATTGCCAAATCGACTGCAAATCCTATCATGCAAATTACCATGGAACCCATTTATTCGCTTCTTCCAAGAATGCGTAACTATATTTATGCGAATATTGAAGGGGAAAAGGACCATACTCTTCAATACCATAAAAAGATTCTTAAGGCAATAATAGAGAAGAACCATGATGATGCCTACAGGATCATGAAGGAACACCTGGATAGAACTCAGGAAATATATGAAAAGTATTTAAACCCTTTTTAATGGTGAGATCCAATGAGATTAGAGCTTTTTGAATATAAAGATCTGAATATTGTAGAGTTTACTACAGGGAATACTGCTGATGAAGAAGAAAAGTTCTCTGAAAACTCCAAATTCCTGCACGGATCGGTTTTTAGCCTCATTCAAACAGATTTTAGTTTAAGTCATCCGGATTTTTCCTATTATGATCTCACATTTTATGATAATCATAATCTTACCAGCCTGCGTAATCATTTGCAGGATCATTATTCCCGCCTAAAAAACACCTCAAGTTTCGAAGAGTTCAATAATTACCTTAAAATGCAGGTCGAAGGCATTGTGTTTCTCAATGATTTGAAAACCTTTTATCCGAACTGGAAAATTTCATGGGAAAATATCCGCAAAGAACTCCTTAAAATTTATGAAGATCTGTTGGAAATGATTGATAATTGTATTGATGAGGATCTTGTTTTGAGGGTGAGGGGTTTTTGAGCCCCAGTCTTCTTCTCATTCTTTTATTATCTTTGCACCCAATTTACCGGTAATGAAGAAAAAAGCAATAATAGGACTTTCGGGTGGGGTGGACTCCAGTGTTGCAGCTTATCTGTTGAAAGAACAGGGGTATGATGTTATTGCTGTTTTCATGATCAACTGGCATGATAATACAGGAGTTTTGAAAGGCGATTGCCCCTGGGATGAGGATGTGACTTTTGCAGAACTGGTAGCCAGGAAACTGGATATAGCTTTTCATGTGGTAGATTTGAGCGAGAGTTACAAAAAAAGAGTGATTGATTATATGTTCAATGAATATGAACGGGGAAGAACACCCAATCCTGATGTGCTCTGCAACAGGGAGATTAAATTTGATGAATTTTTTAAAGCCCTGGAACACTTTGAGGCTGATTATATAGCCACAGGTCATTATTGTCAAAAAGATGAAAAAGTAATAGATGGGAACAGGATCTATCGTTTACTTTCCGGTGCTGATAAGAAAAAAGACCAGAGCTATTTCCTCTGTCAGCTTAATCAGCAACAGCTTGCAAAAACCTTATTTCCCATCGGTGATCTGCAGAAGTCAGAAGTGAGAGATATAGCCAGGAAGCTTAAGCTGGCCTCAGCTGAAAAAAGAGATTCACAGGGAATTTGTTTTGTGGGTAAAGTGGATCTGCCCACCTTTTTACAGCAGAAACTTGAAGTAAAAGAAGGTAATGTGGTGGAAATTGGTGCCGGTTCCCCTATTTACAAAAAAAATATTGAGGGGCAGGATTTAAAAGAAATGGCAAAATCATGGAAATATACTCCCGGAGACGGCCAGAAGATCGGCAAGCATAAAGGGGCTCATTTTTTCACTATTGGTCAGAGAAAAGGACTGAACATTGGTGGAAAGAAAGAACCACTTTTTGTCCTTGCAACAGATGTGAATAAGAACATTATATATGTCGGCCAGGGTCAGAATCACCCCGGTCTTTACAGAAACGCCCTGAAAGTGAATTCCAATGAAATTCACTGGTTAAGAGAGGATTTGAAACTCAAAACCGGAGATTCCTGTGATTATCAGATAAGGATACGTTACAGGCAACCACTTCAGCAAGGAAACCTGATTCAAAAAGAAGATGGATTATATGTCAAATTCATAGAACCCCAACGGGGAATAACCCCCGGCCAGTTTGTTGCCTGGTACAGGGATGAAGAATTGCTGGGCTCGGGAGTTATATCGGAGTAACTATCATATAACAAATTTTATAAGTTACTGAAGTTATATAAAAACAGACATATAAGTTTAGTCGTTTAATCGTTTAATCGTTTAGTCGTTTAATCGTTTAATCGTTGAGTCCACTCCGAAAAGTGTCGTTACCCCTAAAACCTCCCGCTAGGGCGGGACAGGCACTACATAAGTATGAAAAATATTTCAACTTAAAAATTTGTTTGGTTCTGGCTTGTCCTGGTTAGGGGTGAAAAGACTTTTCGGAGTGGGCTCAACGATTAAACGATTAAACATTTTTACTGTTATCCTCTCCGAGTGATACGGCCCCCGCCGTGGCGGACTTTTATCTAACTAAATCCCGTAAAGAACTGACTTATTGCAGTATAAACATTCAACAACCTTCTGCCGCCCAACTGCCATAACTCATGAAAAATACTTCCGTATTGTGGAGATCAAACCGTTTACCGTTTACTTTGAACACTGCCAATTAAATTTAGATACCCGGATATACTGCTGTGTTGCTAAGGCAATGCCAACTGCCTCCTGCCTACTTCTTCCCCCTCCCCTCCTCATCATGCTCCGTCCACCTAAACCTGGATACATCAAAACCTTTTCTTTCCAGGTTGTCTATCATCTCCTGAACAATCTCTTTGTCAGGATGGGGCTTTCTGGCAAGGATCCATGCATAGTCTCGATTCGGACCGCCTATGCTGGCATATTCATAATCGCCTCTTATATCCAGGATCCAGTATTTTGCACGAAAAGGCCATATGAACTGTACTTTTAATTTGGCATTATTGCTTCCTTTTACAGGGAAAGCTTTTCCTGAAATGCTTTTTATGCTGCCATTTCTGATCTTCTCGCATCGATTGAAAACCTCTATGTATTTTTTATCCGTTGCGGTATATTCTGCAGTTATATTTTTACATCCGTTTAAAAAGGTGGAAGGGAAATGGGCAATGTCATACCATTTCCCTGAATATTTTTCAAGATCTACCTGATCAACTGTCTCAAGTGGAGTGGTGCTGTTCATGCTACAGGATAAAAAACTAATTAAAAAAATTATGCTCAACAGCTTTATTTTCATTTGCGGATGATAAATAGTCAGTTAGGTTTTTCAGGGTTTTGTTTAATCATTATCTAATCTGCATGAATGATACAGCTTAACTTTTTCTTATTTTTCAGTAAAAATGCAGCAATTTAGTAAACATAAAGCAAAATAAATTCCTGAATCCTGCAAATTTTTATAAGTCCTTTATTAATGAACTGATTTTTATGATACGTAATTTTTATCTATTTTGTTGTCTTTGAGTACGGGAGTTATTTTTTTATTCCCAAATGCCTTTTTTTGAAATTCTTTTACCAATCTATCTTTTTCCTCCTTCGCTATCTAATAATTATTATCTATTTTCGGGTTTAGAAAAATGAAGAATCTCCAAGTTTATACCGCATCTGCAGGATCAGGAAAAACCTATCAGCTTGCTCTTAATTATATCCGGGAGTTATTCAAGGATCCATCTGCATTCCGGCATGTTCTGGCTGTAACTTTTACCAATAAAGCTGCCGCAGAAATGAAAAAACGAATTATAGAAAAACTCTACCAACTAAGTTTGGGGGATGATAAAGCTGACGGCTATGCAAAATATCTTATCGATTCCGGGGTTGCTGCTTCTGAGGAGGAGATAAAACAAAAGTCTGACTCCCTTTTGAGAAGTATTCTCCATGAATATTCAGCTTTTTATGTACAAACCATAGATAAATTTTTTCAGTGGGTTATCCGTGGATTTGTTCGGGAAATTGGTTTGCAGAATGGTTATAACCTGGAGATGGATAATTCAAGGGTATTGTCTGAAGCTGTTGACCTGCTTATGTTCGATATGGAAGAGGATGAACAGCTCAGATCCTGGTTGGTCCGTTTTGCCGAGGATAAGATCAACGAAGGAAAATCATGGGATTTTTATGCAGATGTTTTAACCCTGGGTCGGGAAGTTTTTAAGGAAAGCTATCAATCAATTCATGGTGAAGCGGAGAATTATGAAGAAAGAATGAAGAAGTTTAACTCCCTGCTCAAAAAAATCAATATCACAATCCAAAGTTTTGAGCAGGCGATAAAGAACAGAGGGCAGAAGGCTCTTGGTATGATTGAAGCTGCAGGACTTCAAGTAACTGATTTTAAAGGCGGGTCCCGTGGAGTGGCTACAATTTTCACAAAAGCAGTTAAAAATCTTCCGGGCGACCTCAAAATTTCTGATACCAATCGAAATGGGGCAAATGATTTCAGAGCATGGGTCAAAAAGAATGATCCTAAAGAAGACGAAATCAATGAACTTTATGAAGCTGGATTAAACCGACTGTTGATAGAGATCATTGAATTATGGGATAGTCAGAAAACGGAGTATTACACATCGCTCGCCTTGAAAAATAATTTGTACACTTTTGGTATTCTGAATGATATTTCCGACAGGATTCGAGAGATCAGCAAAGAGAAAAATCTCTTCCTGATCTCCGATTCATCTGTTTTTCTTAAGAAGATCACAGGCGAAAATGAAGCCCCCTTCATTTATGAAAAGGCAGGCAACTACTTTTCAAACTATATGCTGGATGAGTTTCAGGATACATCACGTTTTCAATGGGATAACTTTTTCCCCTTAATAGAAAACGCACTTTCAACCGGAAAAAACAGTGTCGTGGTTGGGGATGTCAAACAATCCATTTACCGCTGGAGGAACAGCGACTGGAAAATTTTGGCAACTGAACTTTCCGACAGAATCTCACCGGAAAGGATTAAAAATATCTCTCTTGACACTAACTACAGAAGTACTCGAAATATCGTTGCTTTCAATAACTCGGTGTTTCAAACTGCCCCGGGGATTATAAAACAGCTAATTGAAAAAAATATCCGAAATGGTAAGATTCCTGATTTTGAAGAATACTGGCTTAATCTTGTAAATAAAATTTATGGAGAACCACGACAAAAATCTTTTACTAAAAAGGATGAAAATTTCGGATATGTCAGCCATCGGTTCCTGCCACCAAAGAATAAAAGTGAGCAGCTTGATTATTTGAAAGAATGGCTTCCGCGGCTTATCAGGAATCTCCAGGACAGGAACTATTCTGCAGGTGATATTACGATCCTTGTCAGAAAAGGAAAGGAAGGAAGGGAGGTGGCCCGTATTTTAATGGATCAGGATAATAATGAAAATGAAAAATATAATTTTAATGTTATATCGAGTGATTCTCTTTTTATAGGGAAAAATCCCGCTGTCCGTTTTCTCACAGCTCTTTTGAGATTTTTTAATCATTCATCCGATAAAATAAATAGCAGTTATATCCGGCATGAATATATTTCTTATGTAAGGGAGGATTCCGGAAAAGATATCAACTGGCATGCGGTTTTTACACGTGAAGATCCATCCAATGATCCAATGGATGATAATTTCCGCAATTTTGAAAATGACATTCCCAATTTACGTAAACTTTCATTGTATGATCTCACAGAAAGATTAATAAAGATCTTTCGGTTGAATGAAAAGCATGATAAAATTGCTTATGTTCAGGCTTTTCAGGATCTTGTCCTTGATTTTATAAGGAAAGAAAGCAGTGACATTTCTGCTTTTTTGAATCACTGGGAAAATGCATCTGTTTCTGCAACATTGAATGTATCAGAAACCCAGGATGCAATTCGTATTATGACCATACACAAAGCAAAAGGGCTGGAATTTAAAGTCGTGATTATACCTTATTGCGATTGGGGACTTGAACCCGGAAACAGCGGCTACATGAAAACCATGCTCTGGCCTGATACCAAAACAACTGATTACCGGGAATTTAGCCATATGCCGGTAGTTTATGGATCTGCCATGAAAGAGTCCCATTTTAAAGAAGATTACTATGAAGAATTGTTCCGGACTTATATTGATAATTTGAATCTGCTCTATGTTGCTTTTACCCGGGCAGAGTCTGAACTGCATTCTCTATCAGTTTTGAGCGATGATAAAGGAGGTGTTAAAAATGTTGGGGATATGCTACTTAAAATTATGAATGAATATTATGAGTCGGAAATTGATAAAAACTATCCGGTAGCTGACCTAAACCAGGGATTTCAGAAAGAAGCTTTATATTTTTCTTTTGGGAAACCAGGGTTCAAAGCGGCAGGAAAAGTAAAGGAGGATAAATTGGCAACAAATTTATTGACCGAATATCCGGTTACAGAAACCTCAACCAAACTCGTATTGAATCATAAGAATATATACCTTTCAGATCTTAAGGAGGATGAAAAATCCTATACGGGATATGGAACCCAGATGCATGAAATACTTTCCGGAATAATAAAATACGATGATATTGTAATATCCGCTCGAAATGCCTGGTTAAAAGGTCTTTTAAGCAGTGAAGAACGTGATCATCTTGAAAATGAACTGGCAGAACGTTTACTTAAAGATCCTTTCAAAGACTGGTTTTCAGGAAATTGGAAATGTAAAGTGGAAGAAGATATTATCAATGATAAGGATGATATCCTGCGCCCCGACAGGGTCATGATCCGGGATAATTCTGTAATTGTTCTCGATTATAAATTTGGTTTTCAGAAAAAAGAAGCCTATAAGAAGCAACTGCATCAGTATTATGAAGTTCTGAAATCTGTAGGTTATGATAAGATCAGGCTGTATCTCTGGTATTACAGAAGAAATGAAATTGAGGAGATTGAAGTATGAGCGAAAAAATAAATTATCCCTGGGGTCATAATCGAAGGTTCAATGCATTCTCAGAATATATTCGGAATGTATTTGGCGGCAGGGTTCAGAAATTAAGTATCGATGCGGGATTTACCTGTCCTAACCGTGACGGACTCAAGGGCAGGGGAGGTTGTACTTATTGTAATAATAATGCCTTCAATCCATCATATTGTGAACCGGATAAGCCCATAAGTCAGCAAATAAAGGAAGGAATTCATTTTCATAGTCGAAGGTACCGGAAAGCTGTTGGATTTTTGGCATATTTCCAGGCTTATTCGAATACTTATGCTCCACTTGAGGTCCTGAAAAAAAGGTATGGAGAAGCCCTGGGCCATGAAGAAATTAAAGGGTTGATCATTGGTACTCGTCCTGATTGTGTTGATAGTGAAATCCTCGATTACCTTGCGAAGTTGAGTGAGAACTATTATTTAACGGTTGAATTCGGAATAGAATCATGTTATGACAGGACGCTTGAAAGGATTAACCGCGGGCATAGTTTTAAAACCACTGAAAAAGCTCTGGAAGAGTGTGAAAAGAGGAATATACGTACTGGCGGGCATATGATTATCGGGCTTCCCGGGGAGACCAGGAATGAAATTCTGAAAGAAGCTGAAATACTTTCTGAATTGCGGGTAAATCAACTAAAGTTTCATCAGTTACAAATTGTAAAAGGATCACTGATGGCAAAAGAGTATGAGAATGTACCCGAATCATTCTCGTTTTTCGAAATAGATGAATATCTCGAAATAATGAGGGAGTTTATTGAAAGACTAAAACCTGGGATTGTCATTGAAAGAATTGCAGGCGAAACGATCCCGGGTTATAATCTCAGGGCGGGTTGGGGATTGCGTTATGATGAGATCCTAAAACGATTCGAAAAACATTTAGAAGAAACAAACAGTTGGCAAGGCCGTAAATATTGTTCATGAATAACCTGAAGCATAGAAATGGAATCTTTTTTATATAAACTGGCCCTTCACATAAATAAAAAATACCCCGATGGGCTGGATGACTATTGCATTCTTTTTCCCAACAGAAGAGCCGGATTGTTTTTTAAGAAATATTATGCTTCCCTTACAAAAAATCCGGGTTGGCTTCCTGAAATCCTGACCATTGACGATTTCATGAAAAAACTATCAGGTCTGGAACCTGCTGATTCCCTTGAACTTTCCTTCGAATCATACAGGTCTTATAAATCTTTGACAGAATCTCCGGAAACCTATGATGAATTTTATCCCTGGGGAGAAATGATGATCAGCGACTTCAATGATATAGATAAATATCTTGTAAATGCTGAACAATTATTTACCAATGTTAATGACCTGAAAGAGATCGACCAGGTCTTTGACTATCTTGAACCTGATCAAAAGGAGTTGATTAGCAGGTTCTGGAAAAATTTTGATCCTGATAAGCTAAGCGGACAGAAAGAATCTTTTTTATTCATCTGGAAAATTCTACATCCTGTTTATCAAAAGGTGAAAGAAAACCTCAGGAAAAAAGGACTGGGATATGAAGGCATGATCTATCGTACCGTTGTGGAAGAAAAAATTAACGAGCAGGATTTCCAATTGCCCTGGCAAAAAATTTTCGTTTGTGGTTTTAATGCACTCAGTAAAGCCGAGGAAAAATTATTTTCCTGGATGCGGGATAATGGAACAGCCGCATTTTTCTGGGATTTTGATCCATCTTTCATTCATGATCCTGTTCATGAAGCCGGAAGATTTCTAAGGAAAAATATCAAAAAGTTTCCTGCAGATGATGATTTCAGGCCCTATAATTCAGAAGAAGTAAGCAATAGGACAGTCAATGTATTCAATTTGCCATCGGATGTACTTCAATCAAAGCAAATTTATGATATTCTGTCAGACCTGCATGAAAATACCCAACCCAATCATGAAGATTCCCTTTTATATGATTTTAATAAAATAGCGGTGATTCTTGGTGATGAATCACTTTTGCCGGCAGTTCTAACCTCTCTTCCTGAATCAGTGAGCAAACTCAATATCACCATGGGCTTTCCCCTTTCGCAAACCCCTGTATTCAGCTTCGTGGATTCGGTACTCAGAATGCAATTGAATTTTACCCGGAGAAAAAAGAACCCCAGGTTTTATTTCAGGGATATTCTAACAGTTCTTAATCACCAGTATATCAAATCTTTTTACCAGGAAAAGACTGAAAGTTTGATTGAAAAAATTAACCGGGAAAATAAGATCTATATTGAAGAGAAAGAATTGGCTGCAGATGAACTCTTTTCCATCCTCTTCAAGAAACTTGACTCTGTAAATGATGTTACAGATTATCTTTTACAGCTATTGAGGGCTGTACTGGATGCCTTTCCCGGAGAGGATCCTGCTTTTAAGATCGAAAAAGAATATATTTTTCATATCAGGACCCGACTTAATAAATTAAGAAATCTTCTTGAAGAACAGGTACTTGATTTAAGCCTGGAGAGTTTTATACGACTTTTTCGCAAAATACTGAACGATTTCCGAATACCTTTTGAAGGCGAGCCTTTGCAGGGAATCCAATTTATGGGAATTCTTGAATCACGTTTGCTGGATTTTCAAAATTTAATCTTTCTTTCAATGAATGAAGGGATCATGCCTGCCTCAGGTGCTGATTTTTCCTATATTCCAGCTAATTTAAAATATGCTTTCGGCATGCCGGTAAGAGAAGATAAAGATGCCATTTACGCCTACTATTTTTACCGGCTTTTGCCCCGCGCAAAAAATATAAATATTCTGTATAACAGTCAGTCTGAAGGTGTAAAATCCGGAGAACCTACGCGTTATATTTATCAGTTGCGTTATCTTACTGACTGGGATATAAATGAATATACAAGGGCATTCCGTGTGCTTGATAAAGACGCGGTTAATATAAGCATAAAGAAGTCCGATGAGGTAATGTCTCTCTTGAGCAAATATACAGACCCTGAAAAAAAAGAATACCTTTCTCCTTCGGCTCTCACAACCTATTTGGATTGTTCTCTGAGATTTTACTTTTCATATGTAGCTGGCATCAGGGAAGAGGATGAGGCCAGTGAAGAAATCGATGCCTCTGGTTTTGGAAGCCTGTATCATAAAACCCTTGAATTAATCTATAGGAACAAAAGAAACCAGGAAATTAGCCGGGAAAACATCCTGGAGTTAATGGAGCCTGGTAATATAAAGTATCACCTGGATCAGGCTTTTCGTGAAGAATTTTTAAAATCAAAAGATCCTGATATAGTGGTAAAACCGGAGGGTCGAAATATCATTATTTACGAGATCATAAAAAAACTGGTAAATCAGACCTTTGAATTAGATAAAGATATCACCCCTTTTAAATTTATTGATACCGAACAGAAAATAATCAATACGGATCTGGAGCTTGAGAATGCAGGAAATATTCACCTGGGTGGAACTATTGACCGCCTGGATTACCGGAATGGTTTTTTGCATCTTGTAGATTATAAGACCGGAAAAGTAAATCAGGAGTTCTCCTCCCTGGAAATAATTTTCGATAGAGATAGCTGGCGGGATTCAGATTATTTTAAAGGTATCTTTCAGATTTTTATGTATTGCTGGTTGTTTTCAAAGGAACATCCCGATGAAAAGTTGATCACACCTGCTATATATCTGACAAGAGAATTGTTTTCCGAAAATTTCTCTCCTTATTTGAAAGATAATTCTTCATCAAAATTCATCAATAATTTCCTTGAATATTCAGATGAATTTGAGACCCTGTTGAAAGATATGATTGAAAGCATATTTGATAAAAATTCGGATTTCATTCAAACCGAAGATGAAAAACGTTGCCGGTATTGCCCATACAAGGATATTTGTCACAGGGAATAGAGCAACTGCACAACTGCATAACTGCATAACTGCATAACTGCATAACTGCATAACTGCATAACTGCATAACTGCA
>CAZGTU010000065.1:0-25316 GCA_964528675.1 uncultured Bacteroidaceae bacterium | reverse complement strand
TTGAAAAGGATTCATAAGTTTTATTCCTGAATTTTAAAAGAAAAGTTTAATTTTAATATGTTAAACTTATGAATCCATTATTGTTTTTATGAGCGAAAAAGAAATAAAAGACTTAAAGCAAAAAATCCATAAGCTGGAAGAAAAGCTCAGGAATCTTAAAAATGAGAATTCTCTCTATGAAACAATAATTGAGAATTTACCTTTTGGCATCCAGGTATACGATGAAAATGGATATGCTTATAAATTAAACAAAAAACAAAAAGAATTACTCGGAGTTCCTGATGAGAATGAAGTAATAGGAAAATACAATATCCTAAAAGATCCTTTGGCCATAAAGACAGGAGCGAGTAAGGTCTATAAAAAATCATACAAAGGTCAGAAATACCAGCATTCCTTCCTGTTCAATCCCGATATACCCGAAAATAAATGGGATACCAGAAAAGATCCTCGCTTTTTATCCGAAAACTTATTTCCGGTTTTTGAAGATCCGAATAGAGTGAAATTTGTGGTTTCCATCATCAGAGACATAACCGAGGAGAAAAAATCCAAAGAACAATTAAAAGAAAAAACTGAAGATTATTATTCTCTATATGAAGAATATAAAGCCCAGAATGAAGATCTTTCCCGGGCATTTCAAAAAATGGAGGAAAGTAGTGAACTATTAAACAATCTTGCCGCCCGGGTACCAGGTGTAGTATACCAGTTCAGGCTTTTCCCGGATGGCAGTTCCTCTTTCCCATATACCAGTCCGGGGATATACGAGATCGTCGAACTCACACCGGAGGATCTTCGTGATGATGCGACCCCTGCATTTTCCAGAATTCATCCGAATGACCTGGAATATGTCGTAAAAGGAATCAATGAATCCGCCAAAAAACAGCAAGATTATCACAGTGAGTTTCGTGTGAAACTTCCCCGGCAGGGAATCCGCTGGAGACAATGTGATGCACATCCTCAACTGCTGGAAGATGGAAGCACATTATGGTATGGCATCATAATGGATATCACTGAAAGAAAAAATGCTGAAGAGAAGATCAGGGAACAGCAAATACTACTTGAAACCATGTTTAACACCATAACCGATGGTGTTGTTCTCACAAATAACAAGAGGGAAATTATTCTTGCAAATAAAGGCATAAAAACGACATTTGGATATGAACCTGAAGAAATTATCGGAAAATCTACACAAATCCTGTATGCAAGCAGTGCAATTTTCCGGGAAACCGGCAAAGCGGTCTTTAGCCGGGAATCAATAGGTGCCGATGATCTTTTCGAAACCAGGTTCAGGCACAAAAACAATAAGGTATTCCCCGGAGAAATATTCGCAGCAAAATTGTACGACAGTCAAAGAGAATGGATAGGCAACCTGGGAATAATTCGAGATATTACAGAAAGATTAAAATATATTGAAGAATTGAAAATTGCCAAACAGAAAGCTGAAGAGAGCGAAAGACTAAAAACCGCTTTTTTGCAGAATATGTCACATGAGATCAGAACTCCTATGAACGGGATCATGGGATTTTCCGGGTTATTGAAAGAAAAGTTGAACTCGAAAGAGAAAAGCGAACAATATTTAAATACCATAATTAAAAGCTCAGAACAACTTCTTTCAATTGTAAATGATGTAATTATGATATCTACTATTGAAACTCAACAGGTCAATGTAGAACATAAAAAATTTAACATAAATGAAGCGCTGAAAGATGTTTACTTGTTATTTGAACCTGAAGCCCGAAAATCCGGATTAAAACTGGAACTCATAAATGGACTCGATAATAATGACGCTATGATAGAATCAGATTACTCAAAGTTTACACAGATTTTATCCAACCTTACTTCGAACTCTCTAAAATTCACTCATAAGGGAAAGATCACATTAGGTTATACCCGCAAAAATAATCTACTTGAATTTTTTGTAAAGGATACAGGGATTGGCATTGAGAAAAAATCCCACAAAAAGATATTCGAACGTTTTCAGCAGGCCAATCTTAATGACGGAGTTCAATATGGCGGCACAGGTCTCGGACTTTCTATTTCAAAAGGATTGGTAAATTTGCTGGGAGGAGAAATATGGGTTGAATCACAACCGGGTGCCGGGGCTACATTCTTTTTTACACTTCCTTATAATGGGAACGATTAATCTGTACTTACTGATTATTAAATGTATTTAATAAATTTCTGCTTCTGGTTTTTTATCACTAAAAAATAAACCCTACTTTTAAAAGAATTTTCTAATCCCTGAATTAAAACCAATATCTATGAAAAACTCTCTGAGGAAATATATTCCTCTATTATTTGCTTATATCTTTAGCAGCTATATTGCATTCAGCCAATATTATGAATACCCGGACCCCGGAAAGCTCAATACTTCATTAAAAGAACTTCATAACTCCCATTCTTCCATTACAAAAATTCACAAAATGGCAAATTCCCCGGGAAATAATGAAGTGCTCATGATTGAGATCGGGGAAGAAACATCATCAGAAAAAAAAGCTATTCCTGCTATCCTGGTTGTCGGCAACCTAGAAGGCACAAGACCTATAGCAAGTCTGGGAGCTTATAGGCTGGCAGAAAAAATTATTAAAGAAGAACATTACCGGAAAAATACCTGGTATATTATCCCGGCAGGGAATCCTGATGCACATTATGCTTACTTTTCTGCCCCTGTATATGAAAGACAGCGAAACGGGCTTATGAATAATGACGATCTCGATCATCTCAAGGACGAAGATAATTTTAACGACCTGAATAATGATGGCATCATAACCAGTATGAGAGTTAAACATCCTGAAGGAGAATGGTTAATTGTTAATGACGATCCGCGCCTGATGCGAAAAGCAGATCCAAAAAAAGGAGAACAGGGTATCTATAAAATTTATACAGAAGGAATTGATGATGATAAGGATGGGAAATATAACGAAGACCTTCCGGGCGGAACCAATGTAAACAGAAACTTCCCCCATTTATTTCAAACTTCATTGCCGGAAAGCGGTCTCTATCCCGGATCTTCTCCGGAAGCAAGATCAATCATTGAGTTTGCATTTGAACATCCCGAAATAGCCATGACCTTCTCTTTCGGAGCAACTAATTTTTGTTATACACCTCCAAAAGGCGGTCGCAAAGGCGAAGTAGATATGAATAATATCAAAATCCCGGAAAGAATGGCCGGAATGATCGGAGCCGATCCGGACAAAAGCTACTCTATGCAGGAGATTATCGAAATGGTACAGCCTCTTGTTCCTGCCGGAATGACCGTGGATGAATCAATGGTAGCCAGTTTCCTGGGCCTGGGCGCAGTGGTGAACCCACTTGATGCTGATCTTGTTTTTTATAAAAAATTTACTGACGATTATCAAAAATATCTGGAAGAAAAAGCAGGAAAAAAGGAACGCTTCGATCCTGAAAAAGCCAGGGACGGTTCTTTCGAACTCTGGAGTTATTATCATCTGGGGGTGCCGGTATTCAGCATGGATCTCTGGTCCATTTCAAAACCGGAAAAGGAAAAGAAAGAAGAAGATGGATTGACAGTCGATAAACTGGAAAAAATGTCACCTGAAGATTTCCTTGCTCTCGGTGAAGAAAAAATTGAGGCTTTCTTGAAGAAATCAGGAGTGCCGGATCAGTTTACAGCTAAAGGAGTGATAAGCATGGTTGAAAGTGGAAGATTGAATCCTGAAAGAATTGCTTCCATGATCAAGCAAATGCCGGCAAAAGATTTGGAAGAAGGAGGAGCTGATCCTAAGGAAAAAGCGCTTTTGGACTATTCCGATAAGGTTTTAAATGGAGAAGGCTTTGTTGAATGGGAAAAGGTGAACCATCTCCAGCTTGGTGAAGTCGAAATCGGTGGTTTTGTCCCTTTTCTGCAAACTACACCGGAGCTTTCGGTTGCTGATTCTGTTATTGATCTGAAAATCCCATGGATATTCGAGATCGTGAAAGAACTGCCTTCACTTTCAATTTACGAAACAAAAGTCAACCTCAAGGGTGCCGGAGTATACGAGCTGGAGCTATGGATTGAAAACACATCCTATATTCCCTTCCCGACAGCTATGGGGGAAAGAAATAAGCAACCTGCACCTGCGATTATCACTTTATCCGGGGATGATTTCACCCTTTTATCCGGACTATCCCGCACCCCGGTAAATGCTGTTAAGGGCAAATCAAGAAAAAAACTAAGCTGGTTGATCCAGGCAGATAAAAGAACAGATCTTATAATCGATCTCACCAGCAAATCTGCCGGCGATGATAAGCAAACTGTAAAAATTGGAGGCTAATAAAATGAAAACCATAATATCAATTTTATTATCAGTAAGTATCATTTTTTCGGTTTCAGGAACCGAACCTGAAATAAATGTACCACTAAGATTTGATCATTATTATAATTATGACCAGATGGTAGACGCCATAAAAAAGCTTCATGCAGCATATCCTGAATTAACAGAAATTGAAGTAGTGGGGCAAAGTGAAGAAAACAGGGATATCTGGGCCATTACCATTAATAATCCTGAAACAGGAAAGCATCTTGAAAAGCCCGGTGTATATGCGGATGGCAATATCCACGGAAATGAGATCCAGGCTACCGAAGTTTGTTTATACCTGGCCAATATGCTTCTTGCCAAATATGGTGAAAATGAAGAAATAACAGAGCTTGTAGATAAAAATGCCTACTATATTATTCCATCCGTGAATGTAGATGGCAGATATCATTTTTTCGAAGATCCCAACACACCCAGTACCAATCGGGGTCTGAGGCGTCCAAAAGATGATGACCGGGATGGTTTATTCGATGAAGACTTCCCGGATGATCTGGATGGAGACGGGAATATTACCCAGATGAGGAAAAAAGATCCCAATGGCGATTATAAACCAGACCCGGAAGATCCGAGAATTCTTGTCAGAGTGAAACCTGGTGAAAAAGGGGAATACACTCTGCTGGGACAGGAAGGTATTGATAATGACGGGGACGGAAAAATAAATGAAGACGCCGAAGGTTATGTCGACCCTAACCGGAACTGGGGTTACAACTGGGCACCAAATTACGTTCAGAGAGGTGCCGGTTATTATCCTTTTTCAGGTACAGGTACAAAGGCTATTGCTGAATTTCTCCTGGAAAGAAAAAATATCATCATGGTCTGGGCTTTTCATAACATGGGAGGCATGATACTCAGAGGGCCCTCAACCAAAGCCGGCGGCGAATTCGATCGTGGTGATCTGGCAGTTTATGATTACCTCGGAAAAAATTCAGAGAATATCATTCCGGGATATCGCTATCTAATCAGTTGGAAAGACCTTTATTCCACCTACGGGGATTTTACCGATTTTACCGATAACATCATAGGTTCCTACGGTTTTGTCGGTGAGCTGTTCCAGCGTGAATCCCAGACCTATGGACCGGTTAAAAAGGATGAAGAGGAGGAAAAAAATCCTTTCCAGGGGGATGTTGAAGAAGACAGGGAACAGCTCAAGTTCAACGATTATGTGGCACAGGGAGAATTATATAAAGAATGGGAAAGCTATGACCATCCCACTTATGGAGAAATTGAAATAGGTGGCTGGGTTAAGATGAGTTCGAGATTGCCACATCCTTTTATGCTTCAGGATCTGGTCCATAGAAACGCAAGTGCAGTGCTCTTTTCGGCAACCCAGACCCCGGAGGTTAAAATGGAGGTTTTTGAGAAAAAAGAAATTTCCAGAGATCTCTCCCGAATCAGGGTAAGATTATCAAATGATAAAGCAATGCCTTCGGTGACCTATAAAAGTTTAAAAAATAAAATTCATCCAAAAGACGTTCTCAAAATCAGCGGGAATAAAATCGAGGTAATTACAGGAGGTGAAATTCAGGATCGATACCGGGATAAAGTGAACTATAAAGACAATCGGCCTGATATTCAATTTATCCAGGTGCCGGGCTTCGGACATGTAGAATACGAATTTGTTGTTTCAGGTAAGGGAAATGTCAAAATCGAGTTTGAATCGAGGAAAGCTGCCAACCAATCAATAGAAATTAAATTATAGATCAGGATAATATTTTAGGAATGTTTCGTTATATAGTAGCAAGGCATGCAAATATATTATTATTAATCAACCATACCAGCACTCTGAAAATGAATAAGCCATACTATTTAATTGCAATTTTTGTATTTTTCATTGTATCCTGTAAGCAGGAAGGAGATGAACGAACACGTGTCCGGACAACCGATGTTGAAATACCAGACGAGATCCCGAAGCAACCCTCTCAGCAACCGCAACAACAGCCATCTCCTCAAGCTATTTCACCCGGCATCCCTGATGATCAAATTTTCCGGGAAGCCTGTCTTGAAGGCAAGAAAGAAGATGTAAACGAATTTATCACCAAGGGTGTTGACATAAGTGCCGAGGATGAAAATGGCCGTACAGGGTTAATGCTTGCCTCCTTCAACGGGCATACCGATATTGTGAAAAAATTGATTCAGGAAGGAGCTAAAGTCAATAAAACAGATATGATGGGCAGAACCAGTTTGATGTATGCATCAACGGGGCATTTTCCCGAGACTGTTAATTTTTTATTGTCTCATGGAGCCAAAACCAATATTATCGATAATGTTGAAAGCTTTACGGCATTGATGTTTGCGGGTGCAGAAGGTAATACCAGGGTCATCAGTCTTTTGCTTGAACATGGCGCTGATCCGGATCTGAAAGATAAAGATGGTGATACGGCAGAAAGTTTTGCCCGGCAAAATGGGCACAACGATGCAGCAGAGCTTTTAAAAAAAGCTTCCGCAAATAAAAAATAAACTGATCCCTGAATTAAGCAGCGAAACCTCATCAAAGCTGTTTAATTTATTAGCTTTTAAAACTTTTTAATACTCCAAAGTGATTATAATTATTTGAAAGGGTGAGGAATATCACCCTGATCACGGTATCTTCTACTTTCCTTTTTCGTTAGCTTTAATATAAGAAAAAAGCACAGTCTAAAATCTGAAAAATAATTTAAAAAGATTGTATTTCAGTTAATTATAGAAATGATAAATTTTCGGGATTTAACAAAATATATATTATGTATTTATTTTTAAGAAGAATAAAAAAAATGCAACCAGATCTTTAAAACGACGTACCGAAAGTTTTTATGCCTAAGAAAAATCTTAAATATCAGCTTCTTTTCACCTGCATCCTTATATCCCATTGGAGTTACGGCCAGGTGGATTCTCTTTTATTCAGGTTTGAGACAGGTATAGCTGCAGGAAGTGGTGAAAATCTGCCTTTCTGGTTGCAGACAAATCGTTTTGGGATTGTATCCAATGACCTGAATCAATTATATGGCCGGATTATGATAGAGGATGCAATGAATTCAGAAAGTAATTTCAGTCTTTCCTATGGACTTTCACTGGCAGGTAATTTAAATTCAAATTCAGAACTGTATTTCGAGGAGTATTATGCAGGAATAAAATTTCACTTCTTAAAGCTTGAGGCAGGTGCAAAACGTAAATATTTCAGAGATTACAACCATAAGCTGGGAAGCGGCGATATGATATGGTCTGGCAATGCAAGGCCCATTCCTCAAATTACACTTTCTACCTTTGAATTCACAGATGTTCCATTCACTTCAGGATGGCTGACATTTGATGGGGGGATCAGTCACGGATGGATGGATGACTTCCCTGGAATTGAAAATGTATTGCTTCATCATAAATGGCTAAGTCTTAGAACCGGGGATAACATTCCCATTCAATTTACTGCAGGACTGCAACATTTTGCACAGTGGGGAGGAGATTCTGAATATTTTGGAGAAATGCCTGTAAACCCTGATGTTTTCTGGAAGGTTATAACTGCAAGTGGAGATGCTGATGAATATCCTGAAAACGAGCAAATAAATGCTATCGGAAATCATATTGGCAGTTATCAGCTTGCCCTCGATTATCACTTTGATAAATTTTCAATTGGACTAGGCTGGCAACATATATTTGAGGATAACAGTGGTCGCAAACTCAGAAACTTTCCGGATGGACTTTATACATTCGGGTTAAAAACTAAAGATGAAGAAAACTGGTTGAATGAGGTTGTATTAGAATATTTTGCCTCCGACTATCAAAGCGGACCAATAATAATTGACACTGTAAATAACATTCCATATACCGGGGGAGATAATTATTTCAGTAATTACATATATCAGATGGGCTGGACATCCCATCAAAGAACCGTTGGCACTCCTTTTATCAGCTCACCTGCATTTTATGGCGATAAAGAGAACCCCATGCAAATCATTAATAACAGGGTCAAGGCAATACATCTGGGATTCGGTGGAGATATGGGATTTCTCAATTACAAAATTCTCATGTCCAATACAATAAATAAAGGAACATATGCAGATGAGATCAATCCTCATTCGAGCGATATTATGTTTTTGCTGAATTTATGGAAAGAGGATTTATTATTGAAAAACTCGGTATTGCAACTGGATATAGGAATTGACAGAGGTGATTTTTACGGTAATAATTTTGGTATAATGATACGATGGATGAAACAATTGGGATTGAATGAATGAAATAAACAATAAATATAGCAGAATTCAGGGTTTTCCCCTGTATGGTTTTGGCGGGAAATCCAGGTGTACAGAATGAACCTGCGCAGATATAAAAAATAAATAATCAGAAAAAATCCGGTTAAAAAACAATGGAAAATATGAAGAGAGAAACCTCGATTTTTAGACTTTTTGAACAATATGGAAGAAATATCGGATCCATTGATTAGTAGGCACAGAGAAGATTTTATTGTACAGGATCAATAAAAAAACAAAAAAAATCAGATTAAAAGCAACTAAAGCAATAAGCATAGCATCAGTTTTGAATAAAAAATTAAATGACGAGTAATGAATTGGATTAATTTTCCACAGTCGGGTACTTTTATTTTGTTCTTCATGGCCGACAGTATCTCCTACTGGTACTGGTTCTTCCTGATACAGGGTTTTGTGATCACACTCATGTCGGTTCCTGTTATCACCACTTTTGCAAGGAAATACCGGCTGGTATATGTGCCGAATCAAAGATCCTCACATACCATTCCTATTCCGGCACTGGGAGGGGTGGCAATTTATGCGGGTTTTATGATCTCTTTCCTGTTGTTAAGGTATGCAGGATACCTTGAATCTTTCAAAGTTTCGCTGGTAATTTTGTTAATATTTGTGATTGGTCTTGTGGATGACTTGAAAGACATCAGGGCGTGGTGGAAAATGATCGCTTTTATTATTCTTGCATCAATTATTTCTTTAAGCCAGGGGTTATCCATCACCAATCTGCATGGATTTTTGTCCATCTCCTCAATAAATGGACTTTTTTCATTTATCATTACCGTGTTTGTAATTCTCTCGATATTGAATGCGATCAATCTGATTGACGGAGTTGATGGCCTGGCCGGAGCATTGGGCATATTAATCCTGTCTGTTTTATCATGGATATTTTATAAAACAAATCACCTGGATTATCTCATTCTCACTTTACCTATGATCCTTGCTCTCCTTGCGTTCCTGATCTTTAATATCTGGGGACGAAATTATAAGATCTTCATGGGAGATTCCGGTTCACTGATGCTGGGTATGGTTATATCCATTTCACTCATTCGTTTCTTGCAGTTAAAGCATCATGAAGTAGGTGAAGCCATAACCGTTAGTCCGGTAACCGCTTTTTCACTGGTTATTGTTCCTATGTTCGACATGATCCATGTATTCATCAAACGGATCTTAAAGGGACGTTCTCCCTTTCACCCGGGCAAAGAACATATTCATCATACTTATATTAAGCTGGGATTTTCCCACAGAACTGTTACCATGATCCTCGTGGCTTATTCGATCGGATTTTTCATCATAAGCCAGTTAACCTCAAAGTTCCTCTCGGAATATATTAGTCTCGCAGTTGTGATAAGTCTAGCATTATTTGTATGGAACTATCCGGAGTTTTATTTGAAGAGGAATATGAGGAGGTATGTTTTGAAGAGAATCCTCAAAACGGAAAATGGAAAAAAAGAAATAAATCTAAAAAACAGCTCTGAAGAATTTAAAATCAGAAGTGTATTTATGGGGATGAAATCTGCGTAGTGAGTGTTCAAAATTTCTGATGAATACAAGCATCAATAAAATATTATTAATTTTCCTTTTGAGGAATTAAGCATTTGTTTTAATTGACAGAAAATAAGTTACTTTTGATTAAAATTGAAATACCTTGCTTTTAAGGGAAAATTGTAATAATAAATTAGAATCATATTCAGTGCATTCATTACTTAAAAAGATATTATCATTTTGCAGATAAGATTTTTTTTGGCAACATTAATTACCTGGCATACAAAATAATGAAAAATAAAAAATACATTGTTTTCGTTTGATTAATGCAAAATAATCAAAACTTATTATTATCTGATTATATTTCTTGAAAGAATAAAAAAAATGAAAGAATCAGGTCAGCATCTTAAAAACACAGAAAAAAACATGGAGATTAATATAATTGATCTTATCAAAACTATATGGATTAACCGTAGGACAATTATCAGTACAGTTATATTTTTTACAATTATTGGTTTAACAATTGCTTTATTTAGCAATAAACAATATACTGCGTCAGCTACCTTGGTGCCACAAATAAATTCTCCTTCAGGAAGATTAGGAGGATTATCATCTCTTGCATCTCTTGCAGGTTTTAACCTTGATATAAATTCTGATGCATTTAATATTTCCCCCATATTATATCCCAAAATTATTAACAGCACCTCTTTTCAACTCGAGATAATGAATGCCAAATACTATTTTGAGGAATTACAGGAGCCTGAAACATTATATAACTATTACATGGATATTTATAAACCAGGTATATTTGAGATTATTAAGAAATATACCCTTGGTGTACCTTCTATTATCCTCAAAGGCATTCGAAAAAAGAAGATTGATTCACTCAATACAATTAATACAAATACGATCAAACTTACTGAAGAACAAAATGAGATAAGAAAGTCAATTGAAGAAAAAATAAAAATTGAGATTAATGACAAAGAAGGCTATCTGATTTTGATTTCAAAATTCCATCAACCTTCTCTATCCGCCCAGGTAGCACAAAAAGCCCAAAAACTATTACAAGATTATATAACAAACCTTAAAACTGAAAAGGCACTTTCTCAACTTGAATTTATAGAGGCAAGATATTATGAAAAGAAAGATGACTTTGAGCTAGCTCAAGCAAAGTTAGCTGAGTTCAGAGATGCAAACAAAAATATTACAAGTTCACTCGCCAGAACCGAAGAAGAAAGACTCGAATATGAATACCAACTAGCATTTGACATTTATTCAGAGCTTGCAAAACAGGTCGAACAAGCCAGAATAAAAGTAAAAGAAGATGCTCCTGTATTCTCAGTTATTCAGGAAGTCAACGTGCCAATTGAAAAATCTAAACCAAAAAGATTATTAATTTTAACAATTTGGATTTCTTTAGGTGCTATCATCGGGGTAGGAGTAATTTTCTTAAAACAATTTTTATCCGGATTCAGAAAGCAATGGTATAATGAATAATAAGACTTAGATGTCTTAGAAAATGAATTTAGAAACAAATGTAAAGTATTGTAAATTCATTTAACCTTCAAAAGCGATAAAAATTAATATCCCTCCTAAATATGATGAACATTTTTTGATGAACATTTATTTAATTTCGAACGGCATTGATAAAAATAAAAAAAATTATAAGTCAAGTTAAACTAAAAACTAAACAACATAAGGTTTTAGTTCAAAATTTTACTTATCTATCCGCATTACAAGCGTTTAACATGTTGCTGCCAATTATTGTATTTCCTTACTTAATCAGAATACTCGGCACCGAGAAATATGGCCTTGTAGTTTATGCCCAGGCTATTGCTGGATATTTTGGAATACTGGTTGATTTTGGATTTAAGATTTCAGCAACCAAGGATATCTCTATTCACCGTAAGGATAAAAAAAAATTGTCCAATATTGTATCATCAGTCTTAATAATAAAAGTTTTTCTTTGGCTTGTATCCCTATCAATGTTATATGCCTTAATTACATTCATACCAACATTCAAAGATGAAAAAATATTATTTCTACTCTCATTTGGAATATGCTTCAATGAATTCTTATTCCCTCAATGGTACTTTCAAGGAATTGAGAAGATGAAATATATAACAATCTTCAATTTAGTTGCGCGTTTACTATTTCTATGCCTGATTTTCATTTTTGTAAGAGAAAAATCCGATTATTTACTAGTTCCATTATTCAATGGTTTGGGAGCTTTTTTCGGCGGCACACTTGCATTATTTCTTATTTTTAAAGAGCATAAAATCAAATTTTCTCTTCAACCTTGGACTAACATTAAATATTACTTTCGAGAGAGCTTGCCTTTATTTGGCTCAAACTTAATTATTTCAGTTAAGGATAAATTCAATATTATTTTTATAGGATCCATATTGGGAATGAGAGAAGTTGCTATTTATGATATTGCAATCAAGATCATGAAATTGTTTATTCAACCTTTGGATATAATAAACCGAACAATATACCCACGAGTTGCTGTTGAAAAAAATACTGGACTTGCACTTAAAACTGCAAAATTTAGTTTCATTGTTATGCTGGTAATCATTATTATTATTCAGCCCTTCCTTCCTTTCATCATTGATTTACTGAGTGAAGGGCTAATGAAAGCTGTTTTACCTACAAGAATTTTATTATTATCCTCACTAATAATGGTTTGGAGCCTAACATTTGGAATTAATTTTATAAATGCATTGGGAAAATATAAACTAATGTTGAAAAGTATGATTTTTACTACATTGTTTTATGTGTTTATGATTTTTTTAGGTTACGCTTTTTCATGGACAGATTTCCTTATGTTTTATATCCTTTTAACTGTAACGGTTTATTTGTTTGAGCTTTTATATAGGTTTTATATTGTTAAGAAATACAAACTTTTATAAAGTTTCTGAAATTAGAAATTCAAAAAAATAATTTAGCATGGTAAGATTATTGAAAAATATTAAACAATTATACCTGAATTATAAGATTTTTAGATACATTACCATTCCGCTAAAAAAAATATATGACGTTTTTCGCTATCGATTTGAATCAGATTCTAGTTATCTGAAAAGAAATTTTTATATGCATCATGGTTATAAACCAGACTTAAAAAAGCCAAAAACATTGAATGAGAAAATAATATGGTTAAAACTAAATGAAAGAAATGATTTTCAAACGAAATGTGCAGATAAGCTAGCCGTAAGGGAAATAGTGAAAGAAAAGCTTAGCGAAGAGTATTTAATTCCACTAGTTTTTTCTACAAAAGATCCAGACGATATAAATATTTCAAATTTGCCTGATTACCCTGTTATTATTAAAACCAATCATAACAGTGGAGGAAATATTATTATAAGTGATAAGATAATTACCGATTTTAAGCAAGTAAGAGCTAAATTAAAAACCTGGCTTAAAGATAACTATTATTACCGTTCAAGAGAATGGCAATATAAAAATATAGATCCAGAGATATTAGTCGAAAAATTATTAGTAGATAAGGATGGGCAATTACCTGATGATTATAAATTTCATTGTTTCAATGGTAAAATGGAATTCCTTCAGGTAGATTATGATAGATCTGGTAACCATAAAAGAAATTTTTATAATGAAGAATGGGAATTATTACCCTTTTATTGGCATCCAAAAGTAAAATTGTTCCCGAGAATTGAGAAAAAAATTGAAAAACCTAAAAAACTTAATAAAATGATTGAGTGCGTAGAAAAGTTATCAGAGGATTTTTATTATTCAAGGGTTGATCTTTATAACTTTAAGAATGACATTTATTTTGGGGAAATAACTTTTCATCATGGAAGTGGTTATGAATTATTTAGCCCTGTTGAATGGGATGAAAAACTCGGCAAATTATTAAAATTACCTATCAATGAATAAAAAAGTAATATATACCTCTTTAGTTGGTAAATATGATAAACTTGATGAACCTGATTATATTCTGAAAGATTGGGATTATATATGTTTTACAAATGATTTCAAATCAACTAAGGATTCTATATGGAAAATAAAGAACATTCCCAAAGTAAGTAAGGATAAATTAAGATTATCAAGGTTTGCAAAGCTCAATCCACATAAAGTTCTAAGAGATTATACACACAGTTTATGGATAGATGCAAACATTGGTTTTAATGATGTAAGCATAGAGGAAAGATTGAATGAGTTAATTTTCAATAATGTGCTAATTTCTATACCCAAACATCCTTTTAGAGATTGCCTTTATGATGAGGCAACTTCTTGTATTAAAGATGGAAGAGACTCTCAATCAATAATTAAAAAACAAATAGATTTTATTAAAAATGAAAATTTCCCTGCTAATTATGGTCTTTTTGAAAACAACATTATTTTCAGAAAACATATGGATCCTGAAATCATTAAGCTTGATGAGGCCTGGTGGGATATGTACATGAAATATTCGAAAAGAGATCAATTAAGCCTGGTTTTCTTACTTTGGAAACATAATTTAGTTTGTGAAACACTCTTTAATAAAGATATTTCAGCCAGAAATCACCCAGGAATTAATTATGTAAAACATAAGCCTGGTTTTAAAAATAAATTTATTACAAAGATAAACAGAAACCTAAACAAACTAAGTAAATAAATGTTTGAAACATTTATCATCTATAATTATGTCCTTTTATTCGGCGTCCTTTTTGCATGGTTAAGCGAGAGAACAGATCAGCTAAAAAATACTTTCCTTTTCTTATCCTTTATAGTCATCTTTTCAATTTCTTTTCTACGTTTTAACGTTGGCCATGACTATTATAATTATGTGATATCTTTTAAAAACATATACAATCAATCAGGGTTTAGCTTTACTGATAAATATACATACAAACTAATTTGCAAAATTTTCTCTTTTTCACCAAGGGGTTATATTCTGGTTTTTGGTTTCTATTCACTCGTAACATTGCTTTTTCTCTTTAAAACCTTACTGTCAAGGAATATTTTATCCCTTGGCTTATTTATATTTATTTGTTATAACTATCTTTTTACTTCTTTTGATCAAATAAGGCAAACAGCTGCTGTAGCTGTATTCCTTTATTCAATAGAATATATCGAGAAAAGAAATTTCCCTAGATTCCTTTTAACTTTATTAATTGCAGGATTTTTTCATTTTTCCGCCCTTTTCTTGATCCCATTTTATTTTTTATCTCGTGTGAAAATAAAATTTCAGGTATGGATTATTTTAATTCTAATATTTATTATTGGTTATTTTACAGGATTTTGGGAAAGTTTAAGGCTTAAGTTTTTCAATTTGATTCCTGTATATTCCTTTTATGCTGAAATGGAAGATCAATTAGTTTCAAAGGAACTTGGAACAGGCTTAGGATTTATTTATTTAATTATTATTATTATCTTAATTTTATGGCATTTAAAAGATGCAGATAATCCTGTTCTATATACTCTAACCGGATTTGGAATTATTGTATTCTTATTTTCAGCGGGTAATTTAAACCTCGATCGATTTGCTAATTATTTTTTAATGTCCCAATGTATAAGTATTCCTTTAATATTAAAGAAAGTTAATAACCAGATCTTAACATATTTTATACTAATCTCTGCTTTTTTAATGTTCCAGGTTTATATAATACAAAGCCCACGGGGCACAAGTCCTTATCAGTCAGTATTCTCAAGGAATTATAAAAAAGAGATATTATTCTTTAGAGAGTGAGTAAAGCAATGTTTCATAAAACTAAATTTAATAAATTGATAATTTGGTAATAAACAAGCTATTTATAGAAGAAAAGCTTCTAAAATCATTTAGGATAAAGCTAAACCTGCATCAAAGTTGAACATATTGAAATGCATTGAACAAGTCGATCAATAGAATAGAGCAATGAGCAAAAATAAAAAATCTGTAATATTTATAAGAGACAAACATACAGTACCATCCTCTGTCTATCGTTTTCTCCAATATTTACCTTATTTAGAAGCGTATGAATTTAAAATATTTTCATATACTCCAAAAATCCTAATAAAGCCCTATAATGCTCTTCCTCAAAATTCACAGTTGAAAAAGTCTCTTTTTAAGATCATACTATATTTTACAGGTGTACATCGTACTTTATTCTTTATTCTATATGATATGCTTTATTACAAAGCTGATAATTTAATAGTTATAAGGAGATTTTTTCCTCGTAAAATACCCTTTTGGGGAACACGTCTTTTAAAAAAGTATTTAAAAAATAAAAAAGTCTACTGGGATTTCGATGACAATATTATCTATGATAAGGAAATAGTCAAAAAAGAAGCGGAAATTTTGCAAAAAGAAGCTATTAAGATTAGCGTTACAAGCAGCTTTTTAAAAAAAACTATACTACCTCGATTCCAAAATAAAGTAGTTCTGCTACCTACAACAGATATTACTTTTGCTAAAACAAATATTACCAGATTAATTAATGAACGAATGAAATCTTATAATGAAGAAATAAATATATGCTGGATAGGGACAAAAGGAAATTTGATGTTCCTGGATGATGTTATAGAGTTTATTGAAAATGCTGCTCGCGAATGTACCAGATTACTGAATAAAAAAATGAAACTTTATATAGTTTCTAATGGAAATTTAAACTATAACTCTAACTACCTGAAAATTCATAATATCAAATGGTCTCCAGAAGCTTCATTTAATATAATAAGTCAATCCCATATTGGAATAATGCCCATGCCAGATAATGAGTATACAAGAGGAAAAGCAGGATTTAAAGCTGTCCAATATATAAGTTCTGGTTTACCTTCAATAGCATCAAATGTTGGTTTTAATAATGACGTTATAAAGGACGGGTATAATGGAATAATTATTAATCATTATAATGATTGGCAACCATCAATATTATCATTATCTAAAAATCCAGATATATGGAAAAATAAAGCGATAAATGCACGAAAAATGTGGGAACAAAAATTTAATAGTGCCACTACCATTGATTATTGGAGAGATATTTTTAACAGTTAGGATTTCTAAAGGAAGAATATGTGTTTATTAAATATAATAATTGTAAACTGGAATTCAGGCTCCTTATTACGTGATTGTATAAAATCAATACAAGAAACTCGCTATTCATCAACACTTTTAGGGAAAATAATAGTCGTTGACAATAACTCCAGTGATGAATCAATAAAATTTCTTGATAATTCTTTGAAAAATAAATCCTCATATGAAATTGTTCTTGTACAAAACAATATAAATAATGGATTTGCTAAGGCTTGCAATCAAGGGGCTGAATATTCTAATTCAAAATATCTGCTGTTTCTGAATCCAGATACAAAACTTTTTGAAGACTCTCTTGATTATGTCTTTGAATTCATTAAAAAACCGCCCAAAAAGTTTGGAGTTTTGGGAGTTCAACTGTTAAATGAGAAAGGTCAAATTGAGAAGACATGTAGATATTTACCAACTAAACGCCGTAGATTGGCTAAAATTACAGGGCTATCAAAAATAAAACCTGATTGGGGAACAGAAATGCTAGCCTGGGATCATAACGAAACTCGCGAAGTTGATCAGCTAATGGGGGCTTTCTTCCTGGTGAAAACCTCAGTTTTTCAGAAACTTTCGGGATTTGATGAATGCTTTTTTGTTTATTTTGAAGAAGTTGATTTTTGTAAAAGAGCGCTTGATTCCGGATTTAAAAACATGTATTTAGCTAATAGTAAAATATATCATAAAGGAGGAGGGACATCAGACCAAGTTAAGGATCTTCGCCTTTTTTATAGTCTACGGAGTTGGTTATTATATGAAAAAAAACATAATGGTCTTTTTGCAGCATGGATTGCTTTTATCATTGAGATGTTAGAATATATTTCCAGATTATTAATTCTATTATTCAATAATCGGATTCGTGAAATTGGTCAATTGAATAATGCCTATAAATTGCTTTTCAAGAACTTTAATAATATAATGAATACAAAAACTATATAATTTTGAAAGTAGGAATTTTACTCAATACCTCATGGTATATATATAATTTCAGGAAGAATCTGATATCTTCACTATTGACTGGTGGACATGAGGTTCATACGATAGCACCATATGACAAGTATTCCGAGAAATTAATAAATATGGGTTGCTGGTATCACCAACTAGACTTCGATGCAAAATCTAAAAATCCTCTTAAAGATTTATTCTTATTACGAAGGATAAGAAACAAACTAGCTGAAATACGACCAGATGTGATGCTCAATTTCACAATTAAACCAAATGTATATGGGACCCTTGCTGCATCAAGCCTGGGAATAAGCTGCATCAATAATATAGCAGGCAGAGGAACATTTTTTGATGAAAGTTCTTTGTCGAGGTTCATTTTTAAATTTCTTTTCCGGATCTCGCAAAAAAGAGCAGACTGGGTATTCTGTCAAAATCCGGAAGATTATGAGCTGCTATTAAAAGATAATATAATAAGCAAAGAAAAATCAAGCCTGCTTCCTGGTTCTGGAGTGAATCTTAATGAATTTACTTTTACACACGTTGAAAAAAAGCCTATAATTACATTTTTACTTATGGCAAGAATGATTTATCCCAAAGGCATCAAAGAACTTTTGGAAGCGGCTAAATTACTTAGAGATAAAAATTATACAAACTTCAAAATACTCCTTCTTGGAGAACTTGGTGTTAATAATCCTAATGCAATTCCAAAATCCTTTATTGAAAACTACGATAAAGAAAGTTATATAGATTACCTGGGAAAAACAGACAAAGTTATTCCGATCATAAAAAAATCCGATGTGATGGTTCTTCCTTCTTATTATCGTGAAGGCACTCCTAAAAGTCTTCTGGAAGCCCTGGCAATAGGAAGACCGATTATTACCACTAACATGCCTGGCTGTAAAGAAACAATTATTGATGGTGTAAATGGTTTTATTGTAAAACCACGATCAATTGAAGATCTCGCTGAAAAAATGGAAAAATTTCTTAATCTAAGTCATGAAGAGAGAATTGAAATGGGAGTCCAATCAAGGTTCCTGGCAGAGAAAAAATTTAACGAGCAATTTGTTATTGATGAATATTTTAAAATACTTAAAAAGACAAAAAACGATTGATTTACAATCCTTTTAAATATCTAAACTTTTTTCATATTTATTTACAACCGCCCAATCAAAGTAACCAACACCAACGCCATGCTCGCAATCGCAGAACTTACACTGATAGCCTCCTGTGCGCTTACCTTCTCCTTCTCCGGCTTCTTGGGCACAATAATCTCCGCCCCCGGCTCAACCTTCGGATAATTCCGGATTCCCATAAAACTCCTTGTCCTGTCCACCGAGCCATTCGCGTAAAGCACATATGTCTTCCTTTTTAAGGCATTTTCATTGAACCCTCCGGCATTGGCAATGTAATAGGATAATGATTTGTCCTCTTCATATTTCACTGTAACAGGATATAATAATGCACCACTAAGCCTCACTGTCTGAAGCTCTGTAGGGATTACTAACCTATCTCCATCTTTTAGCAAAAGGTCCTCCGGCGAACCGGGTTGAGCCATGATATAAGGAAGATCTATTCCAATGGCCTGTTCCTTATCAAATTCCTCGTCAATGATCTGCAGGGTATCTTCTGATGCCTCCTCAAGCTGACTGAGCACTTTTTCTCTTACCTCAGGACTAGCCTCTTCGGTCTTTCTAAACAGGGTTGCACCCTGAAGGTAAGCCTCCCCCGTTAATCCACCGGCCCTATTAATAATATCCGATAACCTTTCCTGATTGTTCGTCATACTGTATTTCCCGGGAAATGCCACTTCACCCTCAACACTTACCAGCCGTTGAACTTCATATCCCGGTGACCTCCTGATAAAAACCATATCATTGGGCTCTAATTGAAAAGACATAGCTTCAGATGATAAAGAAAAATCATCTGGTAACTGAAAAGTAAATACTTCTGCTATCCTGGGGCTCTTCTCAATGGCTTCCCTGTTTTTTAAACGTCTGGCTACCTCGAGCTTGGCTAGTGAGGCAGATTCCTTTATTCCCCCCGCCATCCTTATTAATTCACCCAGGTTGATTCCCTCATAAAAAGGGTATTCTCCCTCTTGCTGAACTTCCCCGCTAATCCTGATGCTGAATTCTTCCTCGAGCTCAAATACTGAACTGACATATAACATATCTTCGGGCTGAAGTACAATCTTTTCCTGACCGCTTAAGATCTCACCAAGGTCAACCGGGATGACACTCATTTTCATATTTTCCTGTAAACGGTACAAACTTGCCTGGGGTAAATAGGCGTCCTCACTCACCCCCTGAGCTTTCTCAATCAGATCAGTTAATGTCATACCTTCAGTAAGCTGATAATCTCCCTCACGGTATACCGCACCCTTTACACTTACCCTGTTTTCGAAACGCGAAAGGATCTTCCCTACCAGGATCTCATCACCATTCTGAACTGAAGTCAATGCATATTCCGGCATGCTCACATCAATGATCTTTTTCTGGAGAGGAGTATTCCTTGTTATTGTGAGCTTCCCACGAAAAGCATTTTCAGAAAATCCACCGGCATAGCCTATCAGATCAGCAAGGCTTTCATCCTGAACAATTTCGTAAATGGCCGGACGTTTAACTTCTCCCTTCAAAGAAACCCTGGAATCATAGGCTTCAACAAATACTATATCCTGATCCTGTAACCGAATGTTATTCTTCGCTATACCACTTAACAAAAAATCATATAGATCAACCCGTGCAATTATTTCATTGTCCCTGACAACCCTAATTTTCCTGAAACTTCCATTTTCATTAGGTCCAGCAGCCAGATATAAGGCATTGAAAACAGTAGCAAAGGACGGCAAGGTATAACTTCCCGGCATATTGACTTCCCCGGTAACATTTACACTGATACTTCTGAGGTTTCCCAGGGCAACTTCAGCAAAAGTGTTGGGATTGGGTCCCTTCATTCCTGAGTAAATATTACTGAGCCTGTTTTTCAATCTTTCAGTTGCCTTTTCAATAGTAAGCCCACTTAGCTTGACAGGACCGAGATTGTTAATGCTTACCCATCCTTCAGGATTTATAGTGAGGGCATAGGATTCCTGTGAAGCTCCATAAACTTCAATCAATATCTCATCGCCGGCTCCAAGAACATAATCCCGCGGTGTTGGAATATTAAGGTTTGGAGCAAAACTTAGATTTTTTTGCTTGAAGAGGCGCTGGCCAAAAACCCCGAGTTCCTTCTCTTCTTCTTTTTCTTTCTCCTCCATATCATCAGGATCCGGAACATCTTCTTCCTCGTCCTCTGTAATCAGATCAAAAAAGTCCTGTCGCTGGTCCAGATCCGACTCTACCTTTTGTCGGAGTTGATCCCTTTTTTCTGTTGTAGCTTCTGTTATGCCCTTTTCTCTCACCTCCTGTATCCTCCTTCTCATCTTCACAACTTCACTGTAAGGCATACCTCTTGAAAGGGCCGCAGCTTCAAGTTGCGACATGGTCATGCCACTTTCTTCAGCCCTGTCAATAAACTGCTGGATTTGTTGATCGCTAAGATCATCTACCTTAATCTGGCTGAGATCATCAATGCTTATCTCCTCTTCTATCTGGGCAAACAATACTCCTGAAGGCATAAATGACGATAACATTAGTAATACGGAAATAATCCCTAAACTTGAGTGTAATATTTTCATGGATAAAGCTTATGTAATTAGCTGTTGTTCAATTAAAAAGTATCAGGTTCCGGTCGATTTGAATAAAACGCCATAAAATTAGGGAATAAACGGAGAATCAGGAAGGTAATTGTAATTTTTATGTGAAAAAATCTACCTGCTAATTTTTATTTTTCATGCAGTGAAGTTTCTATAATAGCCTGTACGATCTCCGGATTTAAAAGAGTACTTGTATCACCCATGTCTTCAAAATCATTGGCAGCTATCTTTCTGAGGATCCTTCTCATAATTTTACCCGATCTTGTTTTGGGTAATCCCGTGGTGAATTGGATTTTATCCAGCTTGGCAATGGGACCGATATGTTCAGCTATAATCTGGTTAATCTCCTTTCTCACATTTTCATGAACCCGCCATTCGCCTGCCTCTTTTAATATTACAAAACCATACAATGCATTTCCTTTAATTTCATGAGGGAAACCAACAACAGCAGATTCAGCAACCGCCTGATGCTCATTGATGGCATCTTCTATGGGGGCAGTGCCCAGATTATGTCCGGAAACGATAACAACATCATCCACCCTTCCGGTAATGCGGTAATAGCCAACTTCATCGCGGAAAGCACCATCCCCGGTAAAATAGACATCCTTGAATCTTGAAAAATAGGTTTCCCGGAATCGTTCATGGTTTCCCCAGATGGTTCTAGCAATGGAAGGCCAGGGAAATTTTATACAAAGATTCCCGTTGATCTGATTACCCTTTATTTCATTGCCCTCATCATCCAAAAGGACAGGTTGTACACCCGGAAGGGGTAAGGTGGCATAGGTGGGTTTTGTCGGAGTGGCAAATGGAATCGGAGAGATCATTATTCCGCCGGTTTCTGTCTGCCACCAGGTATCCACTATCGGACTCTTCTTTTTACCTATATTGTCATTATACCAGTGCCATGCCTCTTCATTAATAGGCTCTCCAACAGAACCAAGAACTTTCAGTGAGGAAAGATCAAATTTTTCAACATGTTCAAGATTCTGTTTCGCAAGGGCACGAATAACCGTTGGAGCAGTGTAAAATTGATTTACCTTATGTTTTTCTACAATTTCCCAGAAACGCCCGTAATGGGGATAGCTGGGTAAGCCTTCGAACATTAAAGTGGTTGCACCATTCAATAAAGGACCATATACTATGTATGTATGACCGGTAATCCAGCCTATGTCAGCGCTGCACCAGTAAATGTCATCTTCTTTGTATTGAAAAATATTTTTAAAAGTAAAGGCTGCGTATACCATATAACCTCCTGTAGTATGGACCATTCCTTTCGGCATACCGGTTGATCCTGAGGTGTATAAAATGAAAAGGGGATCTTCAGCCTCCATGATTTCAATGGTACAGCTTTTTGTAGCTTTGGCAATAAGATCAGCCAGCCACTTATCTCTCCCATCCTTCATTTGAACTTCAGAATGGGTTCGTTTTGCAACCAGAACGCTCTCAACTGTAGGACAGGTCTCCAGGGCCTTGTCCACAATTCCTTTCAGATCGATTTTTTTATTTCCTCTGAATGAGCCATCTGCGGTAATTACCATTTTACAGGCACTGTCGTTGATACGGGTAGCAAGTGCAGCAGATGAAAAACCTGCAAACACAACAGAATGAATAGCCCCGATACGGGCACATGCAAGCAGGGCAACGGCCAGATCAGGGATCATTGGCAGGTAAATGCAAACCCGGTCACCCTTTTTGATCCCTTCATCCTCAAGAATGGTTGCAAATTTACAGACCCGTTCATGAAGTTGCCGGTATGAAATATATTCCGTTTCTTCATCAGAGTTATTGGGCTCAAAAATTATTGCTGCCTTATCTCCATTGGTGGTAAGATGACGGTCAATGCAATTTTCTGTAATATTTAACCTTGCACCATCAAACCACTTGACTTCCGGCTTATTAAAGTCCCACTCCAGAACTTTATTCCAGCGCTTTCTCCATAAAAAATGTTCTTCTGCAATTTCTTCCCAGAAGGTTTCCGGATTGGCAACAGAGTTACGGTAAACCTGGTAATACTCTTCAAGGTGTTTGATATGAAAATTACTCATAGGGCGGGTTTTTGTGTTTAATAGTTAATAGTGTGACAGCTATAAACATATAAACACCAGAACTTTTCTTTTCGTTCAATATGCTCCGGAAAAAAACTATCTTCGCCGGATATTTATCTGCCATGAACAGAAAGATCCTGAATCTTGCCATACCCAATATTATCAGCAATATCTCGGTTCCTATGCTGGGAATTGTGGATATGGCACTCATGGGACACCTTGAATCGGATGCATATATTGGTGCGATAGCCCTGGGATCGCTTATTTTTAATTTTATATACTGGGGACTGGCATTTTTACGAATGGGGACAAGTGGATTCACCGCTCAGGCCTGGGGAAGAAAGGATCTACCCGAAACCATCAGGGTATTTTCAAGAGCTGCTTTTATAGCTATGATTGTAAGTCTTTCACTTTTAATTCTTCAGAAACCCATTGAACTGTTAAGCTTCTGGCTGTTAAAAGGTGAAAATGAAGTGGAACAACTGGCATCCGCCTATTTCAGGATCCGCATTTGGGCAGCTCCTGCCACCGTGGGTCAATTTGCCCTTCTGGGTTTTTTCCTGGGTATGCAAAATGCAAAACTTCCTATGACAATTCTGGTTTCTTCAAACCTGATCAACATAATATGCAATTACACTTTTGTTATGAAGTTCGGCATGGGATCCAATGGAGTCGCCCTGGGAACAGTTATTGCACAATATTCCGGTCTGCTTATCGCCCTGTATTTTCTCAGAAAATATTTCAGCAGGTTATTTAAGTATGTTTCCATTCAGGCAATCACAGGGTGGAATAAGTTGAAGATTTTTCTTTCAGTGAATAAGGATATTTTCATTCGTACCATGTGCCTTGTCGCTGTATTTACCTTTTTCACATCAAGGTCAGCCAGCGCTAATAAATTTGATCAGGGGGAAGACACGATACTCGCCGTGAATTCTATTCTCATGCAGTTTTTTATGTTCTTTTCATTTCTTATCGATGGCTTTGCACATGCCTCAGAAGCCCTGGCAGGCAAATATATAGGCTCGAAAAACAAAAGTTCACTCCTTAAATTCATCCGCTTGGTATTTCTATGGGGAGCAGGAATAAGTTTTCTTTTTACTGTTATCTATTTTTTTGCCGGGGAAGGTATTTTCAAATTACTTACCGATAATGCTGAAATAATATCCAATGCACAACCATACTTTTTCTGGGTGGTTCTTATTCCTGTTCTGTCTTTTGCGGCATTCATCTGGGACGGAATTTTCATCGGTGCCACAGCAGGCGTTCAAATGCGCAATGCAATGCTGATTTCTACCGTGCTCATCTTTTTTCCTGCATATTTTATCTTAAGCAAATTTATTGGGAATCATGGTTTATGGCTGGCATTTATATTATTTATGGTTTCGCGGGGACTTACGATGACGCTTTTATCAAAGAGGGCAGTTTATTCGAAATTTTAATAACTGAAGTTTCGCACAAATCAATACAATGTTGCCACAGATCCTCCAAAGGCGGACAGGTTCACAGATTAAAATTATTATTCTCACTCGTTGCAATTAATTTTCGCAGATTGAGGCTGTCTAAAAAGTCAACTTAAAAATGATATTACTTACAAATTGTAACTTG
>CAZGTU010000064.1:2160-25566 GCA_964528675.1 uncultured Bacteroidaceae bacterium | reverse complement strand
AATTTTCTTGATTTTTTAACATTTTTCGAGGAAAAAAACCCAAGTTGGGTTAATTTTCTTTTGTGAGAATAAAATAACAGGTGGTGATGAAAAAATTACGAAAATAGGGCGTTGAGGAGATTATTTGATTCATTTTTCTCGGTTTGAGATTGAATTTTATTTCGTAATTCGGATTAATGAGCCAGAAGGTCTTTTTTTGAACCCTGTAATTCTCTCTTTTTATGATTTTTTCAAATTTCTCAATAGTGATCCTGGTATCTTTGATTTCCAGAAGCTCTTCGATCCGGACAGGGGGCTCTCCGGCAACTTTCATCAGACCGGGGTACAATTTTCCGGGCAAAAGATGAAACCAGGGGGTTTTGCTCAGGATCCGGTTGTGACACATTTGTTGATGACCTCCGAAAGGGTTTTGCCATGGTGGAAATCCGAGGAAAAAATGGCCGCCGGGCTTAAGAAATTTTTTCACATAATTCAGAAATTTTTCATGATCATGGATGTGCTCCAGAACGTCCCTCATAACAATGAGATCAAATTGTTTATTCAGTTCAGGAGGAGGGGAGTATATGTCGGAAGCGATAAGTTGAAGTCTGTCTTTGTTTTTGTGATCCTTAAAAAACTTCATCCCATTCTGAATCTTGGTCTCCAGGATGTCCACCCCTGTAACTTTGCTTCCCCTGTCAAGAAATGGCTTTAAATTCCCTCCTTCTCCACATCCGATTTCCAGTATTTCCGTATCCCTGCCAATGGGCATTACATTTTCAATGAAGGGGATAACATATTTTTCCGTTGTATAGGATTGTTCGGCGAAATATTTATCTCTCTTTTTATGTCTTTCCTGCATACTCTTATAAATATCTGACACAAATATATAATTTTCCCGATTGGAAGCTCTTATGTATATTCGAACTTTTAAGATTACTGAATGTCTGTTTTTTTAAACTCTTTATGAATATCACCATAATACAACATGTTCCCTTTGAAAATCCCGGATATTTCAGTGAAATATTTAAGGGCTATAATGCCCGGGTAAGTTATCTTCAAATATACCGGGAACCTGCATTAATAAAGGAAGATTTTGATGTGCTTTTAATTATGGGAGGACCCATGAATATTTATGAAGAGGATATCTACCCCTGGTTGAAAGAGGAAAAGGCAATTATTGAAAATGCCATTAAAAATGATAAAGTGGTAATCGGTATTTGTCTGGGTGCCCAGTTAATCGCTGAATCTCTCGGTTCAAAAGTCTATCCTTGCCGGTCAAGAGAGATTGGCTGGTTTCCTGTTCAAAAAACGAATGACAGAATATTGAATTTTTTACCTGACTATATCACTGTCTTTCACTGGCATGGCGAAACCTTTGATTTACCTCAAAACGCTATTTCCTTTTACAGGTCTGAGTTAACAGAAAATCAGGCATTTATTTACCAGGAAAGGGTATTGGGATTGCAGTTTCATCTTGAGATGGAGCTTGAAGGTGCAAAAGCATTATGTTATCATTGCCGGGAGGAAATGGATGGTACAGCTTATGTAATGGATGAAAAAGAAATAATAGAACAGTATGAAAAATATAGAGCCTCAAACAAAAGAACGTTAAAAAATATTATATACTGGTTATTTGATAAAAACCTTCTAATTTAATCTTCGTATTCATTTTCATAAATAGTGATCCCTGTTTTTTTCATGGATAAAGAAAATCGTGATATAAATTCAATTAAAAGAATCGAGGATTTTGAGTTAGTCTTCAAAGAATTTTTTATTCCTTTAAGCTATTATGCCATGAAATTTGTTAAAGACATGGATGCATCCAAAGAAATTGTGCATGCTGTTTTTATCAAATTATGGGAAAAACGAAACGAGATCCATAGCAACGTTCCTTTGCGTTCATATTTATTTACAGCAGTACGTAATCGTTCTTTAAATTATCTCAGGGACAGGGCGAAATTTGTGCATGAAGATATTTCAAATCTCAATGAAAATCAAATGGAAGTGGCAGATGGAGACGATGAGATGGAACAATCGGAGCTTGAAGCAAGGATATGGAAAGAAATCAATAATCTTCCGGAACGATGTGCGCAAGTCTTCAAATTAGCCCGGTTTGAAAATAAAAAATACAGGGAAATTGCCAAAATCATGGGGATTTCTGTGAAAACAGTTGAAATTCAGATGTCCAAGGCGCTAAAAATACTCAGAGAAAAATTTTTAGATATTGTTAATGTAATAATTTTGTGGATTATTTATTTTTATTTTAACTTTTTATAGGGGTAAATGTTGATTTAAGTGTGTTTCTTTATGAAAGAGTTTTAGTTTAGATGGATATACCGGAAAAAAATAAAGTACCTGTTGATTTGATCGCCAAATATCTTAATGGTGAGGCGAATACAGACGATATTATCGATCTTGAAAAATGGAAATCACAATCGGGAGATAACAGGAAAGTATTTGACGAGTATAGAACAATCTGGGAAAAAACCGGTCAGATCAGCCTCTTTGCCGATATAGACATTGAAAATGAATGGAATGTATTTCTGGAGAATATTGATCATGAAAATGAGAGCTACAGAAAGAAACACAGAGTTGCTACCTGGAAACCCCTGGTGCGTATTGCAGCTATAATAATTGCCGGTCTTATCCTGAGCATCAGTGGATATTTTGTATATCAGGGCTTGAAATACGAGAAGCTTTACGCCAGAAATGAAGTGTTAGAGGTAAGTTTACCGGATGGCAGTTCTGTTAGCCTTAATAGAGGCACTAAAATGATATATCCGAAAAAATTTGACAATAGACGGGAGATATCACTTAATGGTGAAGCATTTTTTGATGTAAGAAGGGATCTGGATCGTCCTTTTATTGTCAGGTCAGGTGAAGTGATTGTGGAAGTGGTAGGAACATCTTTTAATTTTTATGCATTCAAAAAAGAAAATGTGGCCCAGGTGATTGTTGAGTCAGGTAAAGTAGCAGTATATAATGATGATGATTTTTCCGGGAGAAAGGATCTTCTCAAGAAAGGGGAAAGGATGATCTACTCCCGAAAAGACGGTGTGAGAGCCATCCAGCCAAATACTGATATTAACTATAAATCCTGGAAAACAGGAATTTTGAAATTCGAAAATTCAAGTTTACAATATGTTGTAAATCTTCTCGAAAAACATTACCAGGAAAGAATAACACTTGTGAATTCCATGTTGAATGAATGCCGGATCACTGTAAGTTTTAATAATAAAAGTCTTGACTATGTTCTGGAAACAATAACTGAAACACTCGGACTTAAATTGCTTAAAACAGAGAACGGATATTTCATTGACGGATCGGGATGTTGACCTGACAAGAATGAAAGAAATATCCCAAATAATAGCTTTTCATTGCTTTCTGTTTTTTTTGCCCCATGGTATAAATGCCCAGCCGGATCTGCCGGGTGAATTTTCTTTTGAAGAACTCGGGATAACGGTCTCAGATCTTTTTGAACATATTGAGAAAAACAGTGATTATAAATTCTCATATAACCCATCAAAAATACCCATTAATAAGACAATTACCCTGCCTTCCCATCAAATGAAGATGCCGGAAATAATATCCCTTCTGGAAAAATCCGGTATAGGTTTAACTAAACGAAGCGAGCATTTTATTGCTAAACAGATTGATATTCCTGAACCTGAAGAAGAAAAAAAATATTTCACCTTAAGAGGGTACATCAAGGACCAGGATAATGATGAATCTCTTATTGGTGCTTCCATTGCTCTTAAATCAAGTGGAAAGGGAACTATTTCAAACGCTTATGGATTTTATTCCCTGCACCTGGAACAGGGGGCCCACGATCTTACTTTTTCTTTTATAGGTTACAAACCCATTAAGAAAAAAGTAAAGCTTTATGATGACCGGCTTCTGAATATAAGTCTTGAAAAACAGGAACAGGAAATAGAGGAAGTGACGATTGTAGTTGATGAATCGGAACAGCGCTACCGAAGCCTGCACCTAGGTAAATCTTCTTTTTCTGTTAGCGAATTAAAGCGAATGCCCGGCTTGACCGGAAGTCCTGATGTTATCAAAAGCCTGCAATCCATTCCGGGAATAAATTTTTACAGTGATGGTTCAACTATTTTTCATGTTCGTGGTGGTGCAAGAGATCAAAATTTGTTATTGATTGATGAGGCTCCTGTTTATAATCCTGCTCATATGCTGGGTATCTTCTCTGTATTCAGTCCTGACGCTCTTAATTCTGTTGAAGTGTATCGCGGTGATATGCCCGCAATTTATGGAGGAAGGTTATCTTCTGTAATTGATATAAAAACTATTGAAGGAAATTCTGAGAGAATATCTTTCAATGGAAATACCGGACCGGTTACTACTGCCTTAAACCTTGAAGGACCGCTGCTCCGTAAAAAAGGCAGCTTTTTTGTTTCCGGACGAAGATCACATCTGAAATGGTTACTGGGGCGGGATAATGAAAACATTGAACAACTTTATTTTTCAGACTTTAATCTCAAAGCCAATTATCGTTTTAATCCCGACAACCGGATTTTTCTGTCTTTCTACAGTGGAATTGACAGATTTGAAAACAGGGAAGCAAGATTCCGGTCTTCAGGGATTTCATGGACAAATTTTGCCGGAAACCTGCGCTGGAATCATGTTTTCGGAGACCGCTTGTTCAGCAATACCAGTTTAATTGCCAGCAATTATGATTATAATCTCTTTACATCCTATGAACTGAATCAGCGCTGGAATGCAGGTATTTCTCTATTTGCACTGAAGTCCGATTTCAGTTTTTATATCAATCCTTCTCATACCCTGAAATATGGTGTTTATTTTGGAGCTCATTCTTATTTCCCGGGGCACTTTTTAAGTGGTGATGATCCGGATCCGCTGCGGCCTGGGGTCCCCAATAAATTTACTCGGGAGAATGCTTTTTATATAAGTTATAATCTTGAATTAAGTAAAGTTGTGGATGTCCGTACAGGTATTCGTTTCGGTACCTGGAATAATATCGGGGCAACCACAGAATTTGTGTATGGCGAAAATAGTGAAGTCATCGACACCCTGAGTTATGGAGATAACAAAATATACAACCGTTTTAGCTTTTTTGAGCCACGTATGAGTATTGGATTCCATTTCAGCAGGGCCTGGAAGGCGAAACTGGCTTATAGCCGGAATAGCCAGTTTGAATTTCTTATCAGCAATTCCATCAGTCCTTTTACCAGCCTTGAAGTCTGGTTACCGGCAGGACCAAACATTAAACCCATGTTTTCAGATCAACTGACGGCAGGAGTTGATTTTTCCCCATCCGGATGGAATATTAATATTAGTTCAGAGTTTTTTTATAAAAAAATATACAATTTTATCTCCTATGAAGATCATGCCGACATGATCTTTAATCCTAATGTGGAAAAAGAGCTTCGCTACGGCAGAGCAAGAGCATATGGAGCTGAATTTGTGCTTAAAACCGGTGGGGAAAGATGGGAAGGATGGATAAGTTATGCCTATACAAGAAGCCTCTTAAAAATTCAGGATATTAATAATCTGAGGGAATTTCCGGCAGGTTATGACAGGCCCCACAATCTGAATATATTTGCAGAATATGATATAAGCCCCAGGTGGAATTTTTCAGTTTCATGGTTCTATGCCAGCGGCTCTCCATTTACCTCACCTACGGGATATTATTATTATCTGGATCACCAGGTACCTTATTATGTTGAAAGAAATAATGATCGATTACCTGAATATCACAGGCTGGATGTTTCCACTAGCATCAGACTGAACAAGCCGGAAGCAAAAAATAAACATGTACTGTACTTATCTGTGTTCAACCTTTACGGAAGGAAGAATCCATTTAATATCAATTTTAATAAAATGCAGGATGGAAATGGAAATATTGTGGTACCAAAGAATTATTCATCAATCCCGGAACTTGAAACAACTATGATGTATCTTTTTGGTGCTATTCCTTCAATCAGTTATCATTTTGAATTCTAATGAAGAAATTGTGGTTTTACATATTATCATTGTATTTGTTGATTTCCTGTGAGGAAGTTACGGAATGGGATCAGGAAACCGAATTTGTCCCTCGACTTGTGGTTGAAGGATTCATTACCAATAATCCGGAATTGAATTATGTTAAGTTATCCCTGCCCATAACGCAGCAGGGACAAAAACCTGTGCCGGTATCCGATGCCAGGGTTTTTGTGTCAGATGGTGAAAACTATCATAGGCTGGTTGAAGATGATAATTCGGGAATTTATTATCCCGGGGAAGATGTAAGAGCAGTGGTAAATAAAATTTATTATTTATCGATTGAAATCGGAGAATACAATTTTTCGGCCGGAGCTGTAATGCTTCCGGTTGGACCACAGGGTGAATTTTCTTATGTACAGGTAGATGATGATAAAGATCTTTACAGGATCCATCCTGAAAACGGCAACGATCCTTCAATGACCCGCTATATTATTGAATGGGAAGAAAAGGGAAAATCAGGACGATCTGTTTTCTACCATTACCGCCTGAATACTGCCGATGTGAATGAATTCTTCAAACCCGCCTCTGAAACACTTGTTTTCCCGGGGAATGCAAGAATAATCCGGCAGAAATATTCACTTTCTCCCGCCCATCAGAAATATATTCGCGGCATGCTGAGTGAAACGGAATGGAAAGGTGGATGGTTCGATGTTCTTCCGGGCAATTTATACACCAATATCAGCAGGGGAGGGGCAGGGTTTTTCGCGGCTTCGTCTGTTCTTACAGATACGGTTTATTTTGAGTAGTAGTAGACTACAGTTTCGAAAAATGCGGCCCTTCGACTACGCTCAGGGACCGCTTACAAAATCAGTGTAAATTACTATTCAACGTCTTCCAGCTTCACTATTGCACATCGTTATGATGAAATATAGCAAAACCGGGGTAAGCGGTCCCTGAGCGTAATCGAAGGGCCACATAAAGAAAAAATGAAGAAAAAATGAGAAATTAAAGCTCAGACTATCAATGTATTAATATATTGCTAAACTTTCGCACTTGATTAATAAGTTATGTTGCCACAGATTACTCACAGCCTTTTGATGTTCATGAGATCGCTATCACTATGTTCACAGATTAAGAATATTAATTGCATTCGCATTAATTAGATTAACACAGAAACCTTTCTGTAAAAACAGAATGGAATCAGCGAAAATTAATTGTAACGAATGAGAATAATAATTTTAATCTGTGAACCTGTCCGCCTTTGGAGGATCTGTGGCAACATTTATTGATAAGTGCCAAACTTCAGTATATTATTCTCAAAAAATACCAAAAAAAATCCTAATTTAAATAGGGGTAAAAAATACTTGATGTGTGATGGTAATAAACAAGTAAGAAAATGAATTCAAAAAAGTACGAACCATTAAACATCAAAGTCATGAAAAATTTAAAATCAATTTCCTTAAGTTTTGCAATTGTATTTGCTTTACTATTTTCTTCATGCGAAGAAAATGTAGACCTGCGACCGGCAGATAATAATATTCTGCCTGAAAAATTTTCTGTTGACATCCCATCATCTTTAAGCAGTGATTACTCTTCAAAGAAAAGCGGTGCTGCTGTAGACACCTTAAATGGAAATGCTGTGTATCAGCATCTGGGGTCGTTTATTCATATCGGTGAAAGTGCGGCTGAGATTGTTGAGGATATTATCATTGGCATTGGAAAATATGATATCAACAAAGCTCTCAGTCTGAGTTATGAGAGTGAAGATGACGGAAGAGTGAAAAACCTTGTAGTTGTTGAGAACTCTTTTTATGACGGAGTGAACTGGAAGTTTCAACTCACTGTTACAGATGCCGAATCTGAAATGAATGAAGATGGTGGTCTGGCCATGCAAATATTCTGGAACAATGATCCCAGGAAAGGCATTGCTTTGCTCAAGCCCGTCAACATTGATAAAACATCCGATGGTCATTTTGCTGAAGCAATATTCAGGATAGATTACAGTGAAGCCGGAGAACACGGTTACGATGCTCATATGATTGTTGCAATTTCTGATCTCCCTCTTGCTCATCCGCTTGAGGATCCATACAGTATGAAAGCATTGAAAATGTTTGTGGGCAAAAAAGGAGAGAATATCGACATCTATGGAAACAGCGATCATCCCAATGCAGTGTTTTTCACCCCTACAACCGGCTTTAACTGGGCATTTATCGCTTCAGGTCATGAAAAGCTTGATATTGGAGTTGCTGAAGTTGGACTTCCCCCTTCAAATCTCGACACACCGTCGCGTGAAGTCATTTTGAAAGATTACGCCATCAAGGAAGTATTTTCAAGTCAGATATACAATCTCTGGCCCTTTATAGATGAGGAAACGGTTGGAGCTTATCTTTATAATACTGAAGCTCCCGGGTTCTTCGATGAGTACGGGTTTATCCAGGGAGGCACAGCTCCGGGAGATGAATATGACGAACTCCTTGGCAGGATCGAAAACCTTGCCCCATATAATCCAGCCGGGATTAATAAGCTTGAACTCGAATTTAAGCAAGATTAAGGTTTCAGGATCTGTTATGATTTATAAAGAGAGGCTGTCTGATTGTAGAGAAAATTCATGAAATTTCTTTACAATCAGACAGCTTTTTCATTTATTTTCTGAGGGTATGGTGAAGTAAAAGCTAGTGCCTTTTCTGATTCGGATTCATACCATATTTTACCCCCGTTTTTTTTCACAAATTCTTTACACAGCACGAGTCCTAGACCGGTTCCGGTTTCCCCTGCTGTCCCCCTGGACTGATATTTTACCTCAGGTTTGAAAAGTTTATTCTGTTCTTCATATGAAATTTTACCTTGAGAATGAAGTGCTTATGTTTATGAAATTTGTAATGGAAAGGCTTGATGGTTTAATATGACGTCATTGAGTTTTGCAATGATCATGTCATCCCGGAAAGTAATCCCTACTGTAACTATTTCCGGAACCTTAAACATGAAATTAATGCAATACCGGTTATGTCAGTACATCCTCAGATTAAAAAATACTCCTGAAAATCTATTTTTCAATTAATGAAGGCACTTCTGAAATGTTTTCTGCTTTATGGAAATTGTTATTTTCAATACTTTCTTCATCAATTTGCTCATGTAACCAAACTGTATGATAGGGAATGTAAATAGCCTGACCTCCGATGTTGATCACCGGCAAAATATCTGATTTCAGTGAGTTTCCAATCATTATGAACTCTTCTTCTTTTATATCAAGGTGAGCTATTAATTTCCTGTAATCATCTTCCTTTTTGTTACTCATAATTTCAATATGATGGAAGTATTCTTCTAAACCCGAATTACGTAGTTTTCTTTCCTGATCCAAAAGATCCCCTTTTGTTGCTACGATGAGCTTGTATCCCTTTTTTTTCAGGGTTTTAAGCGTATCCTCAACATTCTCCAGAAGTACCAGGGGCTTATGAATTAGTTCTTTTCCAAGTTGTAAGACCTTCTCAATGAAATAACCTGAATTTTCCTTTTCTGTTATTTTGAGAGTGGTTTCGATCATTGATAACACAAAACTTTTGGCTCCAAAACCGTAAATATCCAGATTCTCCATTTCGGTTTTAAAAAGTTCCTTTGAAACGCTATCTGAATCATGATAATCCTTTAATAATTGACAAAATTGCTTTTCTGTTTCCAGATAATAAGGTTCATTTATCCATAATGTATCATCTGCATCAAAGCCTATGATCTTTATTCCTTTTTTCATTTTTTAAAACTAAATTTAACATGGTGAAATATATTTATGTTGCTAAATACATTTCAGAGAGAATTAAATAATTATTGTCTAATTATTTTTGAAAAAGAATTAATTATTTAAAAATACCTATTGCAAAAATAATTTTTATTTCACATTATTTTCTCTTTATGATTTTAATAATCAAGGAGCTTTGGATCTGAAAAATCGTAAATTATTTAAAAACAGGTATTAAGATTATGCATTGGATGAATGATTGGTGTAACTTTAATCTGAAATTAACAAAAAATGAAGGACCAACCATCATATGAGGAACTATTGAGAGAAAATGAGAAATTATCTCAAAAGGTAGAGGAGCTGGAATTAAAAGTTTACAATTATCAAAAAGCCGGTCAGGATTTAAAGATATGGGAATCTGAAAGTTTTATGAAAGCGATTCTGGATAATATTCAGGATGGTATAAGTGTATTGAATCCTGATCTTACCATTCGATATGTCAATCCCGTCATGGAGTCATGGTATTCCAGGAACATGCCTCTGGTTGGTAAAAAATGTTTTGCCTGTTATCATAATAAAAAGGAAGCTTGTGATCCATGCCCTACCATACGAGCGATGGAGAGCGGCAAGACTGAGTTTGATGTTGTTCCCGCCCTGGACGATCCCGAAAGCTGGATTGAATTATATAGTTATCCTCTTAAGGACTTGAAATCTGGTGAACTAAAGGGAGTTGTTGAATTTGTTAGGGATATAAGCGAAAGAGTACAGGCTGATAAGTTACTTTATGAAAGCCGGGAGCGCTATCAGACTATATTTGATGATTCTCCAATTCCTCTCTGGGAGGAGGATTTTACCGAACTTTTTAAATACCTGGATAAGTTAAAAAAGGATGGTATTGATGATCTCAGATCGTATTTCGAGAAAAACCGGAACGAACTTATTTCTTGTGTACGCAAAATTAAATACAGAGATGTTAATAATGCAACAATAGATCTGTTTGAAGCCAGGAACAAAAAACATTTTTTTAATAACCTTGAGTCTGTAATCAATGAAGATACATATAATGTATTTCTTGAAGAAATTGTTCATCTGGGAAATGGAGAAACTAAGTTCAGTTCAGAGGTGAAAATCAGGACCATGAAGGGGAAAATCAAATACCTGGATATGAATTTGATCGTAGATGATTCCAGGAAAAATTTCATCAGAGCTCTTGTGGTAACGCCGGAAATAACAGACCGGAAACTCATAGAACAGAAACTAAGAGAGAGTGAATCCCTTTTCCGTTTAGCTTTTCAAACCAATCCCGATGCTATAAGCCTGACCAGTTTTAATCAGGGAAGATATATTGATGTTAATTATGGTTTCACCCAGATTACCGGATACAGTGCTGAAGAAGTAATTGGGAAAACATCGGTGGAGATAAACATCTGGTATGATTCTGAAGCCAGGAGAAAATTACTGGAAACAATTCATGCCAATGGTTATGTTATTAATTTTGAAGCTCAATTCAGGATGAAAAATGGTGAGATATTCGCCGGTTTGATGTCTGCTGCCATTATGAAGATCAATAAAGAGGAGGTGCTTCTTTCCATCACTAAGAATATAACAGATCTTAAGAATGTCCAGAGCGACCTGGCCAAAAGCAAACAGAGTCTGCAGCTTGCACTTGAAGGTGGCGGTCTGGGAATGTGGGACTGGAATATCCAGACCGGTGAAGTCAGATTTAACCATCTCTGGGCTGACATGCTGGGATATGAAATGAGTGAAGTAGAGCCAAGAATGTATTTCTGGAAAAGGTTGATTCATCCTGATGATGTTGATGAGGTCATGAAATCTCTGCAACTCCATCTTGAAGGGATAACAGGGCATTATGAATATGAATACAGAATGGCTGCCAGAGATGGAAGCTGGAAATGGATCTATGATCGGGGTAAAGTACTTGAATGGGATGATAAAGACAGGCCTTTAAGAGCTCTGGGGACTCACCTGGATGTAACAGAACGAAAGTTATCAGAGGAAAAAACAGCAAAGCTTCATAAGGCCGTAGAAAAAAGTCCTGTCAGTATTGTTATTACAGATAAAACCGGATTAATCGAATATGTTAATCCGGAGTTTTCCCGTTTAACCGGTTATTCATTTGAAGAAGTAATAGGTAAAAAGGTAAATATTTTACAATCCGGCTGGCATTCTGATGAGTTTTATCAAAATCTATGGTCAACCATAAAGAGAGGGGAAGTCTGGTTTGGAGAATTTCTGAATCGAAAAAAGGATAATACTACTTACTGGGAGAAGGCTAATATTTCCTCCATCAAAAATGAAAATGGTGATATAACTCACTTTGTTGCAGTGAAAGAAGATGTTACTGAGATGAAACTGATGGTAGAAGATTTACAAAAGGCTAAAGAAAAAGCCGAAGAAAGTGATCGCCTGAAGTCAGCTTTTCTCGCCAACATGAGCCATGAGATCAGGACCCCGATGAATGGAATCTTAGGTTTTACTAATCTAATCAAAGAAACTATACTTACAGAAGAGAAAAAAATAGAGTATTTAAATATTATTGAAAAAAGCGGGGCCAGGATGCTTAATCTTATCAATGATTTAATTGATATTTCCCGCATTGAAGCTGGAGAAACGGAAGTTTTTAATTCTTCAACAATACTTAATGAACTTCTTGAAGAGGCATATAACTTTTTTAAACCAGAAGCAGAAAAGAAGGGTATTGAACTTACTTTGAATAATAGTTTGTATGAAAAAATGATCGATTTTTCTATTGATCGGGAGAAACTGTTTGCTGTGCTTAGCAACCTGGTGAAAAATGCAGTTAAATATTCTGACAAGGGAGAGATTGAAATAGGTTGCAGGCTATATAAGCAGAAACTGCTCTTTTATGTGAAGGATACAGGGATCGGCATTCCTGAAGAAAAGCAAAAGCTAATTTTCAATCGTTTTATTCAGGCAGATCAAAACATTAAGAAGGCTTATGAAGGTTCCGGGCTCGGACTGGCAATTTCTAAAGCTTATGTTGAAATGATGGGAGGAAAAATATGGCTGGAATCCGAACCCGGTAAAGGATCCATTTTTTACTTTACAATTCCATATGCTCCTTTGAATCAGAAACCTGCTTCGATCAACCTTATAAATGAGCCGGTCAGCGAAGTTGAATCCAGATTGGGAAAGGTATCTATACTGATTGCTGATGATGACCAGAACAGCAAAATTTATCTGAATGAAATTTTGAGTGAAAGTTGTAAAAAAGTATTTCAGGTTTCTGACGGAAACGAGGCTGTGAAAGTTATTCGTAAGAATCCGGATATTGATATTGTTTTAATGGATGTGAAAATGCCGGTCATGGATGGTTATGAAGCAAGCCGTAAAATAAGAGAATTTAATTCTGACATAATTATAATCGCCCAGACTGCATACGCTGTTACAGGTGAGGAGGAAAAAGCAAAATCTGCCGGGTGCAATGATTTTCTCACCAAACCGATTAATAAAAAAGAGCTGTTTCAAACTCTTGAACGTTTTATATAGTAGGTTTTCCAAGTTTCTTTAACATTCTGCCATGTTCAATTACAGCCCTGATAAACCCAGGCTGAACATGATAAGGTAGATTATGATTCCTGGCAGTCTCTCTTACAAATTCTGAAATTTTGGGATAATGGACATGACTGATGTTGGGAAAAAGATGATGCTCAACCTGGTAATTCAACCCCCCTATGAACCAGGACAATATCCTGTTATCAGGTGCAAAATCTGAGGTTGTTAATAGCTGGTGAATGGCCCAGTTATTATCTATAGTAAGGTCTTTATCCGGTAATGGATACTCGGCATCAGGAACCACATGTGCTGTCTGGAATATTGTGGTTAGAATAAGACCGGTGGTAAAATGCATCAGGAAGAAAAAGAGTACAATCCAGTACCATGCCAGAGGAATCACAAAGATTGGAATCACCAGGAAAACAGTATAATAAAATAACTTCGCCAGGATCAGGGTGGCAAATAGTTTTTGATAAGAGAGTTTGGTGTTTAATTTGACTCCTTCTTTCCTGTACCTGTTTAGCTGATTGAAGTCTTTACCTATCACCCACGAAATTGTCATTAATCCATACAAAAACCAGGCATAGATATGTTGATATTTATGTATTTTCCTGAGCTCCTTATGAGGAGAAAACCGAAGAAAGCCACCGGGATCAATATCTTCATCATGTCCTTCAATATTGGTAAAGCCATGATGCATTACATTATGCTGATATTGCCAGTTGAAAGGAAAACCTCCTATTATATACATTGTCTTGGAAAGCCATTTGTTGACTTTCTGATTTCCGGAATAGCTCCGGTGATTAGCATCATGCATAACACTCATTCCCACACCCGCTTTTCCAATTCCCATGATGATAAATACTCCCATAACTCCCCAAAATGAGGTTATAACACCTGTAACCATCATGAGATAGGGTAATAAATATAAGGATAACATGAATACCGTTTTGATAAACAAATTTGTATTTCCGTATTGTGATATATTTTGTTGATTAAAATATTCTGAAACTTTCGACCTTAATTCGGTTATGAATTCAGGTCGGTCCTGTATATTAAATTTTATTCTTTTTCGCATTTTGATTATAAAAAAAGCTACACATCCATTTATTTATCCTGGTAATCCGTCAACTCAGTGCAACAGAAAGGAAGGAATACTATGCATTTGTAATGTTGATAATCAATAATTATAACATTTACATCAAGACATTTGTTTAAATCAATTGTTAAGTATTTGTTAAATAGACTTTTGATAGCTTTTGACAAATAATGACTGAAGATAAAAGTTTTTTATATCTGAAATTCCGAAACTGAGCCTTTTTACTATTTATAGCCCGGTATCTTGGGTTTTAGATCGTCTGCAATGATTTCCTTCAGCAGGTTTTTTGTTTGGCTCTAAATAAACATTTGTGTCATTTTAATTGTAATGAATAATTGCAGGGAAGACAGGGGAGAACCTGTTATTTTTTGTAATTTGGATCTTAAAAGCTGTAAATATGAATTACACAAAACTCGGAAAAAAGGGTCCTGAAGTTTCTACCGTAAGCCTGGGTGCATGGGGATTAAGCGGCAGAGATTGGGGCAAGACAAATGAAGAGGAATCGAAAAAAGCCCTTCATGCAGCTCTTGATCATGAAGTGAATTTTATTGATACTGCCGATGTTTATGGTTTTGGTCATTCGGAGGAATTAATTCATGAAGTTCTCGACGAGAGGGGTGAGATTGGAAAGGTTGTGATTGCCACAAAGGCGGGTAATAATTTTTATCCGTTCATCAACCAGAATCCTGATGTAACTCCGGCAAATCCCGACTATTCGGAAGAACATCTTAAGTTTGCCGTTGAACAGAGCTTAAAGCGCCTGGGAGTGAAAAGTATTGATATTCTGCAGTTACATAGTCCACAGATTGAGATTCTGGAGCGAGATGAGCCCTGGGAGGCCCTTACCAAACTCAAGCAGGAAGGAAAAATCAAACATGCGGGCTGGAGTGTCCAATCCTTCCAGGAAACCGATCAGGCTCATATTCTTGAGCGTCATCATGATCTTATCGATGTTATACAGGTTCGTTATAATCTGCTGGAACGGGAAGCAGAAAAAGTGCTTTTTCCACTTGCAGAGAAGTTCGGAACGGGCGTTATTGTTCGCATTCCTTTGCTTTTTGGATTCCTGGCCGGAAAATTTGATCTTGATGCAACATTTGATAATAATGACCATCGAAAATTCAATCTTTCCAGGGAAAAATTGGAAGAATATTTCAAAAGGGCTGAAAAGTATAAGGATGTTTTTCGAAAGTATAACAGCTATTCCACCGCTCAGTTGAGTTTGCGGTTTTGCATCTCACATCCTGCCTGTGATGTGGTAATTCCTGGTGCAAAGAATCCCGAACAGGTAAAAGAAAATGTAATCGCCTCAGATCTGGATTTTATTTCCTTTGAAGAATTTAATCCCGAGCGATAGTCGAGGAAAGCTATCCAAAAATCCATAATGCTAATAATAGGCTCATTATAATTGAGAAATAGATATAATAAGCAAAAAACCGGAGAATTACCCGGTTTTTTTATGCTTACTTACTTTATAAGCTTTGTAATATTTTCAATAACCGATTCGAGAAAACCGGGATTTACAGCCGTATTTTTAGAAATAATCAAGCTTTCGTTTAATAAGAATTTTTTGTGTAACCGGATGCAGCTTTGTAAAGGAAGTTCTTCGCCATTAACGAAATCGCTTTTATTCATAAGGAGAGAAAGTCTATCATTGCGGACTTTAGAGGTAATCTGAACCATCAGGTAATCACCGGTATTGTTTACCCTATCGTTGGAAATAATGAGTGCCGGCCTTTTCTTTGTTTTGGACGAATCTGAAAATGGGAAACCTATAATAACGATGTCGCCTTTTTTATACTTCATAATTTATAGAACTTCGTCCCACCTGTTATCTTCAGCAGAGAGCCAATCTTCGGCCAGGCTTCTTTCTGATATGAGTAGGGTTTCATCTTCTGCATCTTCCATTTTATATTCTTTAGATTTCTTTTTTTCTTTCTGCACCTGATTGACACTTATTGTTTGAACTTTTTTAATTCCAAGGTTCTTTACAAGTTCTAGCATAAATGCAACTTTGTTATCCGGTATGTCTATTATTATTCTTGCCACAATTCATTTTTTTCTTACTGAAACAAATTTATAATAATAAAATATTAAATTCAATGTTCGACGGGGTAGCGTGTACAAAAATTAACTGAACCCAGAAGGGCTAAGTCAATTAAAAATAAAAAATGTGTGAGCTATAAACCTCTTCCTCTGCTAAACCTCAATCAATCCCTGCAAGTAAAAGGCAACTCTTCCGCCAATTTCAACCCTCTCTCCCTTATTAGTGCAGCTAAGGCGACCTCCCCGGGGAGACAATTGCAATGCGTTGAGTTTTTCTTTATTGAGCCTTTCTGCCCAGTAGGGTGTCAATGCGGTGTGTGCCGAACCTGTTACCGGGTCCTCATTGATGCCAATGGCAGGAGCAAAAAACCTGGAAACAAAATCTGTTTGTGTGCCGGGTGCTGTAACAATCACACCTCTTTGAGTTATTCCTGCCAGTTCACTGAAATTGGGTTTAATACTGCTGATCTCTCCTTCATTTTGATACACAAGGAGGTAATCTTCTGCACATTTGAACCATTCAACAGGTTCCATTCCAATGGCATTCAATATTTCTTCGTCTTTGTCTATGGCAGCGGGTTTGTCGGATGGAAAATCCAGAACAAAGCTGTCCATATCTCTTTTTACATTCAAAACTCCCGAACGGGAATTAAAGGTGATCTGGTTCTGTTTATAGCCTAATTTTCTGAAGATAACAGCAGCTGCAGCCAGGGTCGCGTGACCGCATAGCGACACCTCCGTGGAAGGGGTAAACCAGCGTATGTGAAATCCTTCCTTTTCCTTCACAAAAAAGGCGGTTTCAGGTAAATTGTTTTCGGTAGCAATATTTTGCAGCATTCCGTCTGTGAGCCATTCATCAAGCGGGCAAACAGCTGCAGGATTACCTTTAAATAATTCATTGGTGAAAGCATCTACCTGGAAAATAGCAATTTTCATATTCAAATATTTTTTAGTTATTCTGTGCTTTGATGATTAATGATTTTATTTCCATTCCTTCAGGAAAGCCTTTTCTTCCGGGATTTAATCCCAGTTTATATTCCCCTTTTTCAAGATAAACTTCCTGAAATACTAATTCCGGCCAGTCTCTCTCGTATACTTCTTTCCTTTCCACCCGGTCTCTCGAGGGAATTTCCTTTGCTAAATAGGCTTTTTCGAGTGCCTGCTTTTCCTTACTAACATTGCTGGAAAGGATTAGTTCCCTTCCGATGTTTTCTTCCGGTGAATTTAGCAATACATGTACATTATAAATTCCTTCACGTATCACCTTCACTTTCCAGCTAATCGAATCTTCAGGATTCTTAAAATTTATGAACCAATCATTTGCCCAGCCATGTCCTTCTTTGAAGTTTACATGGTGGGAGTTTTTTGCCTCATGCGCCGGAAGCCTGGTGAAAGGCGCTTTTAAATGCCCAATCTCAATGGGAGGAGGTTTCATTCCAAATGCTGTCACTTCCTTGTACCATCTATTATACCTGTTGATATAATTTTCAACAATCCTGGGATGATCTTTTGCTATGTTAATTTTCTGATAAGGATCGTTTTTAAGGTCATAAAGAAAGGTGTCCTTTTTAACTGTAAGTAAATATTTTTCCGATCGCAAAGCCCAGGGCCTCTTAGGTCCCAGTCCGCGGTCTGTATAAATAAATCGATCCGGAATTTTATTCTCCCGGTCATATAAAGAAGGACCCAGATCGATTCCATCCAGTTCAAGGCCTACAGGTAATTCCAATTCACAAAGATTTACCAGGGTGGGGAGAATATCAATATGTGCGGCCATTTCCTCAATACGGATTTCCTCCTTGTTCAGCCAGGGAATTTTCAGGAAGAAAGGTACACGGACACCACCTTCATCAACCCAGGCTTTTTTGCCTCTCATATATCCGTTAAATCTCCAGGAATTTGGCCCGTTATCTGTCATAAAGATTACAATGGTTTTTTCCTCAAGTCCGGTTTCCTTAAGTGTTTTTATCAAACGAGCCACATTGTCATCAATGTTTTCAACCATCCCGTAAATAGCTGCAGTTTTATCATCAAACCCTGATTCCTTATATTTATTAAAATACGGATCGGGTACCTGGAAGGGGGAATGGGGTGTGTTATAGGAAATATACTGGAAAAAGGGTAAAGCTTTATTTCTTTTAATTTCAGCAATAGCCGAATCCGTTAAGACATCAGTGATATATCCTTCTGTTTTGACCATTTTCCCTTCATATTCAAGATGAGTGTCAAAATAGTTATTCCAGTGACCCGCGCAGAACCCAAAATAGTATTCAAAACCCTGTCCTACAGGATTATGAGGATACTGTGCTCCGTTATGCCATTTGCCAATATAACTTGTTTTGTAATCCTGCGATTTAAAAATCTCGGCAATAGAAAACTCAGTATTTCTCATTACTTCTCTTCTTCCGGTAACTCCGTGAACACCGGTGCGAAGATGATATCTTCCTGTCAGTACACTTGCTCTTGTAGGTGCACACACAGGTGAAACATAAAACCTGTCAAAGCGGTAACTTTGAGCTGCCAGTTTATCGAGATTGGGAGTGGAAATACTGTCATTTCCATGTGAATTGATGTCTCCCCAGCCCTGGTCATCGGTGATGATCAACAATACATTCGGCCTTGAAGGGCCTTTGGGGGTGTTTACAGTTTCGTTTTTGGATCTGCAGGAAGATGTGAAAAGTAAAAAAACTAACAGGCCGCAGGAAATCAGAACCTTATTCATTGTATTTGATTAACTAGATTATTTTTTGCTGCACAATTCAGTTGAATTTTTAGAAATATAATAATTTTTAATAAATATTTTAACATGGGTTAATTAAAAAAGGCCGGCATCATTGCCGACCTTTTCGCTAGTTGATTGATTGGTTGATTCATTGCTCACTGGCAATCATGCCTGCAGCGATTATTCTGAAACGAAATTCTTTTTTCATGCCACTAACCTGCTATTTATTAAGAGTTAGCTGTTTCTCTTCGTTTATTCAATTCTTTATTTACCATTTCCATGGTTTCTGAGTCCAGTTTATAAAAACTGATAAGGATTGCACAAAGAACGGCACCTATGGCCGGATAAATACTCATCATCATTTTCATTCCAAAAAGACTGGATTGTGATTGTTCCACTCCGGGCTGATAACCGTAAAAAGCCAGCAGCCAGAGGGCAATTGCTCCACCCAGACCAAAACCTACTTTCTGGGCCAGGGTAGATGCGGAATAGGTTAATCCCATGGCTTTTCTACCGGTTTTATATTCGGAATAATCAGCAGAGTCGGCGAGCATCGACCAGAGCAAAGGCATTGTGGGTGCTGATCCAAGTGCCTGTAAAATTTGCAAAAAGAATATCATGGGGATGTCATCAGGCTGTGTAAAATAATATCCTGATATTGAAGCTCCTACCAATAACATACAGATGATATACAAAAGCCTTTTATCCAGCTTTTTGGTGAGCCATCGTGTAAAGGGCAAAGCCAATATAATGGTAACAGAACCAATGACAAGAAAAGCTGCGGTTAGTCCGGGTTCACCAATATAGTAACGAAAATAATATGCAATGACTGCACTTCTTACGGCAACATAGATCAATGTTATTAAAGAAACCACGAAAAGAATGATCCAGGGAGCATTTTTAGTCAGGTCTTTAAGGTCATCCCTTAGTTTCGATTGTTCTTTACTGATCGGCTTGACCCTTTCCCGGGTGGTTGCAAATCCGATCATAAAAAGGAATACACACATTAAGCCAAATATTGCCATGGTCAATTTGAAACCCTTGGCATCATTATTTACCTGGAAAGTGTAAGAAAGTTGATTTCCATCCAGATCCTTGAAGTATTCCGGAAGTGGAATAGTAAGCGTTTGAAAACCGGCCTGCAGAAATTTATCGTCAATCTTTTCGGTGGTTTTGGGGGGTAAATTCCGGTCATCAGTGACTCTCACGGTAAAGGAATATTTTGCAATACCGCCCGAGCCGTCGTTTGCTGCAAGGGAAATTTCCGCCTCTCCAAGAGTTTTCTGTTTGAGGTATAAATTTTCTTCTATAACCGTTGCACTTGCAACTGAGGGATTATCTGTTGTTGCGGAATAAAAAAGGTCGTCCCCATCAGGATCGGAGAAAATTTGATCAAGATCTATAATTTCTTCCTGGTAATTATAAAAGATCCTTTCAATGCCGGTGGGAGATTCTTTTTCAAGCCGGTATTTTTTATCTTCTATTTTGTTTTTAATAACCGGGGGGTTATTGTTTGATTTATTGATTTTAACAACAACATCCTGGGTGGCAACCTTCTTTGTTTCATCTGTGGCTGAAAGGGTAATGATCGCATTTCCAAATCCTTTCTCCTTCAATATCAGAGTGTCACCTTTTATTTCAGGATCGATTACCCGACTTGCACTGCTAATTGCCTTCAAATCAAGTTTGTCATTATCAATATCCTTGAAGAGTCCTGAAATGTCCTTTTTGTAAACTTCGAATCCCTGTTCTACAGAGATTTCTGTTAATTCTCCTGTTGAATAGGGGGGATTTTCTCCTTCGCGGAAGATCTTCACAAGGAATTCCTGGCTGGTTTGTCCGTTTTCAGGATCTTTAGCTGTAATGGTAACCTTTGCTGTACCGGTTGAAACCTCATTTACGATAAGCTGATTATTGTTAAGGTTACAATGGATTACAGATTCATTATCCTCACCCAGGTTATTTACCATCATTAATGCAAGCCCCTGGATAAACAATCCACCAACAAATGCGCCTATAAACCGGTATGAGTTTAAATGTGTTCTTTCCAGGTAATCGGAGGTCATTACCCCGGAGAGTGCGTTATAGGGTATCATGATGGCAGTGTAGATGATCATCATGAAAATGTATGTAGAATAGGCGTAGATCAGTTTCCCCGTCATAGAATAATTTGGCGTCATAAACATGATCAAGCCTGCGAGACCATAGGGAACAGCCATCCAGAGAATATATGGTCTGTATTTTCCCCAACGGGTATTGGTCCTGTCGGCAATGGACCCCATAATCGGATCATTTATTCCATCGAAGAATCTCACCACGATCAGCATTGTACCTACAGCAGCAGCGGGAAGGCCAAAAGTGTCGGTGTAAAAGATGGGCAGAAAGAACATCAGGGTTTGCCATATAATATTGGAGGCAATTTCTCCCAGGGCATAACCCGATTTTTCTTTAAAGGAAAGCTCAGACATTGGTAGAAAGTTTTTTCAATATTAAATTTTTTTGGGCATATTGCCTGTATTACCTATGGTCAGTTGAAGGTCACAATTTGGTCATTTTAGGTCATTATACTTAATTTAGTTTTTTTAAATTTGTGAACTATTGCATAAATCTTTTCTATGAGAGATGAGAATTATATTTTATTGTTGGTCCGGCTGGTTGAAGAAAAAACCGGATGGGGGAACTCAGATGAATGGACCAATTATAATTTTAGTCTTTTAAGTGATGGAATAGAAAAGATCACAGCTAAAAGGATCAGCGATTCCACCCTGAAAAGGATTTTTGGGAAGAAGAAAACAAAAAGGGATTTTTATAATCCACATATCTATACAAAAAATATCCTGGTTCAGTATCTCGGGTATACGAATTGGGATGATTTTAAAAAGCAACACTCCAAAGAAGCTGAGGATACCAAAATAATTAAGAAGAAGTCCCATCCAGGAAGGAAAGGGCGAAGGCTTAATTACTCTATGTTAATCTTTCTGACTTTTGGGGTTATTATCATCCTGTTTTTTGTTATTTCCAATAATATTTTTTCAAAAAATCCTCTTGTTCAATTTGATGTGAAAGAAAGTGTCGGGAAAGTTCCATTCACTGCAGTATTCAAATATGAATTGAATAATACAAATGATAGTATTCATATTAATTTTGGGAATAATGAAGTTTATTTTCTTTCTCCCCGGAGGGAAATGATCACCCAGTTTTATCCGGGGGTGGACTATACAACAGTCAGAGTGAGCAGGAGAGATAAAACAATTGCCAGTGAAAAAATCCATTTAATATCCGGGGAATGGCAATCAGGCTATTCACCAAACGATTCTGTTTATGCATATCGTCCTTTTGAAGACCAGGAAATTATGTATTCCCGGGATCGATTGTTCATTCCTGTTCAAAAACTCAAAGATTTACTACCTCCTGATGAAAGGAACTGCTTCATTGAATACAGATATTTTGATAAATTCCATGTTTCTCTCGATAATCTGGAATTATTAAGCTGTGTAAAAAACTCACCCGATGAAGGGGGTATTCGATGCTATGATGTGGAGATCATACTCAAGGGAGAGAACAGCGATCTTGTGGTACGTTTCCTGGAGCCCGGTTGTTTTCGTTATGCCAGGTTTAATGTGGGTGAAAAAAAGTATTTTGGCCGATTTCATGACCTGTCAGAATTTGCAAGAGATGTCTCCGATTGGTGTAATATCAAACTGAAGGTTTCAAACGGAGTGGTCAGTGTCTTTTTTGAAAATGATCTTATACGTAAAGAAAGTTATACCGAGAATATGGGTGAGCTTAAGGGAATTATATACCGTTTTTATGGAACCGGGTCAGTAGACTATGTGCGACTGGAGAGTGAGGGCTCCTTACTGCTTGAGAATGATTTTTGATCTTCATGAGCAAAAATTGAATCGTTAATCCTTCGTTTATTGATAAAGCGGATCAAATGCTCTGCCGGATGTTGGCTGTGGCTTTGATTTACTATCTTTATTATATGGGCAAGTATCCCAAATTAACCCAAGTTGTTTATAAGTTTAATTACCACATAGTACTTACACCTTGTACACAAGCCAATTGGATATACTGATAAAACGAAAACAATGAATACAAACAACATAATTAGATAAAATGTCATGTTGATTTCAGGAAATCCAAAGGACTTACACAGGAATAATTTGTTGACCAGCGCATAATAAATCTATACAGCAACAAAAAACGGATAACACATTATTATAACTGTGCTATCCGTTGTTCGGATTAAGTCAAATGCTTATTCTTTCAGTAATCCCCTCTTTCTCAATAATGCTTTTTCATCCGGCTCCTGGCCTCTGAAATTTA
>CAZGTU010000064.1:0-2060 GCA_964528675.1 uncultured Bacteroidaceae bacterium | reverse complement strand
AATCCCCTCTTTCTCAATAATGCTTTTTCATCCGGCTCCTGGCCTCTGAAATTTACATAGAGTTTCATGGGATCTTCGGTGCCTCCCCTGGAGAGGACATTATCCTTGAAGGCGACGGCTGTGCTTTCATCATAGAGATCTCCGGTTTCCTTGAAGGCATTGAATGCATCGGAATCGAGCACTTCGGCCCAGATGTAGGCATAATAACCGGAAGAATAACCGCCGGCAAAAATATGACTGAAATAGGTAGAGCGGTAACGTACGATTATATCTTCAATCAGTCCGATGTTATTGAGTGAATTATCTTCGAACTCTGTAACTTCAATTTCAGCATTCTCCGGAGTGAGTGTATGATAATCCATATCGAGGAAGGAAGCTGCCAGGTATTCGGTTGTTGCAAATCCCTGGTTGAAGTTACTGCTGGCCTTGATCTTGTCGATGAGTTCCTGGGGAATCACCTCACCGGTTTCGTAATGGGTGGCATAAGTTTTCAAAACTTCAGGTTCAAGTGCCCAATTCTCCATGATCTGTGAGGGTAACTCAACAAAGTCACGGCTAACAGAGGTGCCGGACAGACTCGGGTAAGTTACATTGGAGAGCAAGCCATGCAAAGCATGTCCGAATTCATGGAAGGTGGTGAGCACCTCATCGGTTGTGATCAGGGCAGGCTTGTCTCCACTGGGTTTTGTAAAATTAAAATTGGTGGTCACTATCGGACGAATATCCTTTCCGTCCAGTACTTTTTGTCCGCGGTATTCACTCATCCATGCTCCTGCACGTTTGCTTGCGCGGGGAAAGAAGTCCATATACAATATTCCGAGGTGACTACCATCAGCATCCTTTACCTCGAAAACCTGAACATCTTCATGGTATTTTGGGATATTTGTACTTTCTTCGAAAGTTAGTCCGAAAAGATTGTTTGCGAGTTGAAATACTCCATCTCTTACATTGTTCAACTCGAAATACCGGCTTACTGATTCTTCATCCAGGTCGTATTTTTCTTTCCTGAGTTTCTCGGCATAATACCACCAGTCCCAGTGTTCCAGTTCAAAATCATTACCTTCATTGTTGATCAGTTGCTGAAGTTCAGATGCTTCTTTTTTTGCCATTTCCAATCCTGGTTCCCAGATGGTCCTCAAGAATGAATAAACCTTGTCGGGCGTTTTAGCCATGTTTTCTTCAAGAATGAAGTGAGCATGGGTGTCAAAACCGAGGATCCTGGCTTTTTCAGCTCTCAGCTTAACCATTTTGCGAATGATTTCCTTGTTGTCATATTCGTTATCATTATTGCCAAGATTGATATACGCGTTATGCAATTCTTTTCTCAATTCGCGGTTATCTGCGTAAGTGAGGAATGGGAGCATGCTGGGTTTTTGAACTGTAAACACCCATTTTCCTTCTTCTCCCTTTTCGTTTGCCACCTCAACTGCTGCGGCTATTACGCTTTCGGGAAGTCCGGAAAGATCAGCTTCGTCTTCAATAACCAGTTTGTAGTTATTGGTCTCGCCAAGTACATTCTGTCCGAATCTTAAGGATAGCAGAGAAAGTTCCTCATTAATTTCCCGCATTCTTTCTTTTTCTTCAGCAGGCAGATTTGCTCCACCTCTGACAAAATACTTGTATGTTTCTTCCAGCAACTTTTTCTGTTCGGTATTCAGGTCTGTTTCTTCCCTTGCTTCGTAAACAGCTTTCACTTTTTCAAAGAGTTTGGTGTTCATGCGGATGGCATCTCCGTGTGCTGATAATTCCGGTGCCAATTCCTGGGCTATTTCCTGCATTTCCGGACTGGTGAGGGAGCTGTTCAGGTTATAAAAAACAGATTGAACCCTGTCGAGGGTCTTTCCAGAGTATTCCAGCGCCTCTATGGTATTTTCAAATGTTGGATACTCCTTATTGACAACAATTTCTTCAATCTCCTTATTATGCCGGATTATTCCTTCCCGCATTGCCGGAGCGAAATGTTCAAGCTCAATTTCATCAAAAGGAGGCACTCCAAAAGGAGTGTCAAATTCAGTTAACAGAGGGTTTGTCATGTCAGTTTGCTTTTCCTGTGTATTTGT
>CAZGTU010000063.1:0-27230 GCA_964528675.1 uncultured Bacteroidaceae bacterium | reverse complement strand
AGCGGTAAGCGGTAAGCGGTAAGCGGTAAGCGGTAAGCGGTAAGCGGTAATCGGTAATCGGTAATCGGTAAGCGGTAAACAGTGAACAGTTAAACGGTAAGCGGATTTAGTGGCCATGGATCAAAGAGGCTCCTTATAGCATAATGTTGATAAGAACAAGTCATCATTGTGGGATTTCTGGTGAAATTCAGCGGCCTCTCTCCTATATTTTCCTATCTTTGCCAATTATTCCAAATATACCATGAGAGCTGTAATTCAAAGAGTTTCAAACGCTTTCATAACAACAGAGAGCGGTCATAAAGATTCCATTCAACAAGGATTGGTAATCCTTCTGGGCATCGAAAATGAGGATAGTGAAGAAGACATCAGGTGGCTTTCAAAAAAAATAGCCAATCTCCGGATTTTCGATGATAATGAAGGTGTTATGAATTTATCGCTAAAAGACATTGAAGGAGAGAGCATGGTAGTATCCCAGTTTACCCTTCATGCAAGCACCAAAAAAGGGAATCGCCCTTCCTACATCAAAGCCGCAAAACCGGATAAGGCAATCCCTGTATATGAGTTATTTTTAAAAACATTTTCTAAAGAAAGTGGTCACTCCCCGGCAACAGGAGTTTTTGGGGATCATATGGATATCAAGCTTGTGAATGATGGACCCGTTACCATAATTATTGACACAAAAAATAAAGAATGATGACCATAAAAGAGGCACAAAAAAGGGTTGATGACTGGATAAAAACCCATGGTGTGAGGTATTTCAATGAGCTTACCAACATGGCCATGCTGACCGAAGAGGTAGGGGAAGTGGCTCGCATAATTGCAAGAGAATACGGAGAGCAATCATTCAAGGCTTCTGATGAAAAAAAAGTTCTCTCTGATGAAATGGCAGATGTACTTTTTGTACTTATTTGCCTGGCAAATCAAACAGGAGTGGATTTATCAGAAGCCCTGGAAAATAATTTACAGAAAAAAACATCCAGAGATCATAAAAGACATAAAGAGAATAAGAAATTAAGGTAAATGAAACTATTTAAGTTATTTTACGAAATAAAAAATATATGAATACAGGAGAAAGTTATAACATCAATATCGATAAAGCAGATATTGAGCAAAGGACAAAGAATATCGCCGAAAAAGCAAAATCAGGTGCAAATGAGTTACTCAGGAAGAAGATCTTTGGTTTAATTGATATGACCACGCTGGATGTGGCGGATAATAACAAAAAAGTTGGGGATATTATTGAAAAAGTAAATCATTTTCCCGGGAATTATCCAGGTTGGCCTAATGTTGCAGCACTTTGTGTTTATCCTTCATTTGTAACACTGATGGTTGAAAACCTCAAAGATAAGAATGTCCGCAAAGCAACAGTGGCAGGTTCTTTTCCTTCTTCCCAAACTTTTAAAGAAATAAAAATCAACGAAGTGAAATTAGTTCTTGAAAAAGGAGCTGATGAAATTGACATAGTTCTCCCGCTGGGCAAATTCCTTGAAGAAAAATATGATGAAATCTATGAAGAGATTAGTGAAATCAAGGAATTGACAGGAAAGAAGCATGTAAAAGTTATTCTTGAATCAGGAATGATGGATGACCCGGAAAAAGTAAAAAATGCTGCAATACTCAGCATTGATGCAGGGGCAGACTTTATTAAAACCTCTACAGGCAAAAATGGACCTGGCGCTACTCCCGAAGCAGTATATGTGATGTGCATGGTCATCAGGGAATTTTATAATAAAACCGGCAAAAAAATTGGTATAAAGCCTGCCGGTGGAATCTCTGATGCAGAAACTGCCCTTCAGTATTATCTTGTTGTAGAAGAAGTGCTCGGAGAAGAATGGTTGAATTCTTCACTCTTCAGGATCGGAGCCAGCAGGCTTGCCAACAATCTTTTAGGAGAAAAATACTTTTGAGGCCTGTACTGCATTTTTCAGACAGAAGGAGGAATACATTTTAGTTATTAACAGTTGGGATAGTTTTCAAAAATAATTTGAATGAAGGAGCAACAGGGTGATATATCTGACACAACAGTTGTAATTCAGGATTCTGTTCAACAACAGGAGGAAAAACCTTCGTCAGTTTTTTTAAATGAAGTTCAGGAAACCCCGGTGAATTATAAAATTGGTGAAGACATTGACAGAGAGCTCACTCCTGACTGGGTGCTTTATTTTTCAATTGTTTCTTTAATCGCTCTTGCATGGTTAAGATTGATTTACTCCAAGTTCATTGTGAGTATTTTTAAATCTGCTTTTAATTACCAGTTGGCTCTGAAAGTATTCAATGCCCCGGGTATTATTCAAAAGAGGATCTTCATCTTTCTTAATATCTTCTATTACCTGACTGCGGGAATATTCTTTTACCTTGTCCTCGATTATTTTCAATATTATCCTTTTGAACTAAAAGGTTTGAATCTTCTGTTTGCAGTAACAGGTTTCCTTTTAGCATATTCTCTTTTCAGGTATACGGTTATGAAAATAACCGGCTACCTCTTTAACCGTCAACAGTTGTTCTCTGAGGCCATTTTTCATAATTTTCTGTATAATAAAATCATAGGAATAGTTATCATTCCATTTATTTTATTGCTGGCATACACCCGTGACCTATATCAGGATATCTCGCTTACTACGGGGCTGTTCGTATTTCTGACCCTTAATATAATGCGGATAATCAGGTTATTCGTGTTCTTATTAAGATCAGTTTTTTTAATATTCTATTTTATTTTATACCTTTGTACCCTTGAAATTATACCATTACTGGTAATAGTAAAGATAGTATTGTCATTATCGTAGGGCCTTAACCAATTAAGTAGAAGAAGTTTATGACAAGAATTAAAAAGATTTTGGTTTCGCAACCCAAACCGGAATCAGACAAATCCCCTTATTTCGAACTAGCCGAAAACAACAATGTAAAAATTGACTTCCGGCCATTTATACAGGTGGAAGGTATTTCGGTGAAAGAATTCCGTCAATCCAGAATTGATCTTCTGGCACACACTGCGGTGATTTTTACTTCCAAGCATGCGATTGATAACTACTTTCGTATCGCGGAAGAAATGAGAATTGCAATTCCGGATAGTATGAAGTATTTCTGCAAGTCAGAAGCTACAGCCTACTATCTGCAAAAGTACATTGTTTACCGCAAAAGAAAGATTTTCTTCAGCGCTACTGGAAAATTTCCTGACTTAATGGAAAGTATCCTGAAGCATAAAAATGAAAACTTTCTTATACCTCTTTCGAACACCCATAAAGAGGAAATTCCCAAAACTCTCAAAGAACATAGTATCAAATTTACCAAAGCAATTCTCTACAATACAATCAGTAGTGATCTTTCCGATCTTGCCGAGGTAAATTATGATATCCTTGTGTTTTACAGCCCATCCGGAATCAAATCCTTATTTCAGAATTTTCCGGACTTTAAACAAAAAGACACAAAAATTGCTTCATGGGGTACAAGAACCGCTGAAGCTGTTGAAGAAGCAGGACTCAGAATTGACATCAAAGCACCTTTACCAGATGCCCCTTCAATGACAATGGCAATTGAAAAGTTTATCAAGGACTATAACAAAAACGGAACTAAAAAGTAAGCTTCTTTAATAATATTTATTTTCCTCCCTGAAAGCTTTACCTTTGGGTATACTTTCAGGGAGGTTTTTTTTATGTCTCAATTTCAATTTGCTAAAACCGAAAGACTGAAAAGTCGAAAATCCATTGCCGAACTATTCAATTCAGGCAGATCAATTCATATCTACCCGGTAAAAATCCTTTATATCTCCCGTCAGGAAGAAAATAAACAAACTCCTCCCATCAAATGCGGGGTATCTGTCGCAAAAAAAAAGCACAAAAAAGCGGTTAAGAGAAATTTACTGAAAAGAAGGTTAAGAGAAGCTTACCGCTTAAATAAACAGGAAATTCAAAGTATCGCCAGGGAAAAAAATATTTCCCTCAACATCTTTATCATCTACATAGCTGAAGATATTGAAAGCTATACCAGGATCAAAAACAGCATCCTTGCAGGACTAAGGAGAATTGAGACGGAAATTCTTAAAGGATAGAATCGCAACAGACCTGACGCTCCCAGGACAATGGATCTAAAGGAGGCTGGCTGGAAAGTCAACTTGATTAGAAAAGAACTTGGAATTTATAAGCCATCCACAATCTATCAAAACAGTATTAATAATATTTTTGAGAAAAAATTTCTCATCCTTTTCATCTTTTTCCTAATTTTAAAAAATAACCAAAAAATACCTGCCATGCACCTGAAGCATATTTTCCTGACTGTTATTGGTTTTTTATTTCTGATTTTGATTAATTCATGCAAACAAAAAGAAAGCGAATCCCTCTCCCCTCCCAGTCCTGAATATAATCCTGATGTAGCAGCATTTACCTCAGGACTGATCTCAAATCAGTCATCGATAAGAGTTAAACTGAATACAGATTATCCCGGTGAAGTTGATCCGGTTAAACCTGTTCCAAAGGATAATTACAAAATAAAACCCGATGTTGATGGTGAGGTATACTGGATAGACAACAGAACCCTGGAATTCAGACCTGAAGAAAAATTTCCCTCTGGTGAAGATTTCACCATGGAATTAAAGCTCGCAAAAATTCTGAATAACAAAAAATCCCAGGATTTTAGTTTCACTTTCAGCACAATCCCTCTGAATCTTGAAGTCGATTTTGCAGGCCTGAAATCCTACAGCAATACAGATCTGAAATGGAACAGAATAGAAGGTAAGGTCAGAGTATCGGATATGATTAACTTCAGTGATCTGGAGACTATCCTGGCAGCTTCTCAGGATGGACAAAATCTGAACATCGATTGGAACCATGAATCAACCACCGATCATTCCTTTGTAATTGACAGTGTGGAAAGAAAAAAGAACAGGGATGAGGTAAATGTCAGATGGAACGGTAAGCCTGTGGGAATAAATGCCAAAGGATCAAGAGACTATAGCGTACCGGCTCTGGGCGAATTTGTTTTCATGGAGCATAAAATAATTCAGCACCCGGAACAGTATATTTCCCTGCTTTTCTCCGATCCCCTGAAAGCCGACCAGGACCTGCAGGGTCTTATCAAGCTCGAGAATAATACCACGCTCAGTTATACAATACAGGATAATGAAATAAAGGTTTTTCCCAATGTTCGCCAGCGTGGAACAATAAACCTGAATATTTCATCAGGAATTCGTAATATTCTGGACTATAAGTATCAGGGCACCCACCAACTGACAATGAATTTTGAAGATTTGAAACCCGCTGTCAGACTAATCGGTGAAGGTGTCATTATTCCGGGATCTGAAGGACTTCTTTTTCCGTTCGAAGCAGTAAATCTCAAGGCGGTGGATGTAAAGGTCATCAAGATCTTTGAAGACAATGTCTCCCAGTTTCTCCAGGTGAACAGCCTCAGCGGAAATAATCAGTTGAAAAGAGCAGGACGACTGGTCTTAAAAAAGAAAGTAGACCTGATCCCGGAAAGGCCTATAAACTTTGGAGAATGGAATGCTTTTTCCCTTGATCTGACCAATTTGATTGAACCTGACCCGGGGGCCATATACAGGGTAGAATTGAGCTTCAGAAGAAAACATTCACTTTACCCATGCGATGATCAGGATCAGACAGATCAGTTAAGCGATGAAGAGGATAACTTCGAAAAGATGACAGAAAATGAAATTGCCTACTGGGATGCCTCCTATGGCAATTATGATTACAATTATGATTACAGGGGCTACAGGTATTATGAAAGGGATGATCCCTGCACGGATTCATATTTCAATTATCCAGGCAGGAAGGTGGCAAGAAACATACTGGCATCCAACATCGGAATAATTGCAAAGAAAGGTCGAGATAAATCCATACTTTTTGCCGTAACCGACATCGCAACAACCAGACCCATTCAGGGGGTAAAGATTGATGTTTTCAATTTTCAGCAGCAGCTTCTTGCTTCACTAACGACCAATCAGGATGGAATTACTTCTGTGGATCTGGAAAATGAACCTTACCTGGCCATTGCTACAAAAAACAAACAGAAAGGATATCTTAGAATTGACAAAGGTTCTTCACTCTCATTAAGCCAGTTTGATATTTCAGGTTCTGAAACAAAGAAAGGCATAAAAGGCTTCATTTATGGAGAGAGAGGGGTATGGAGACCAGGCGACAGTATTTTCACAACCTTCATCCTGGAAGATAAAAAAAACAACCTTCCCGATAACCACCCCGTGTTATTCGAGCTATATGATCCAAGAGGGAAATTACGAAAATCCAGAACCTCATCCGGGGGTTTAAACGGCTTCTATGCCTTTCATACAGCCACCCATACGGAAGACCCTACCGGTATGTGGAATCTAAAAGTCCAGGTTGGAGGAGTAATCTTCAATAAGTCTCTAAGGATTGAAACGGTGAAACCCAATCGCCTGAAAATAGACCTGGATTTTGGTGAGGATATGATCTATTCAGATATCGAAAACTTAAGAGCCAAGCTCAAAGTGGAATGGCTGCATGGGGCACCTGCCGGTGACCTGAGAGCCAGAGTTGAAGTGAATTTTAATCAAAAAAGCACAACATTTGAAGGATACAGTGATTATAGTTTCATTGATCGTTCACGGCGTTTTCAAAGCCGGGAGAAGGTGATTTTTGACGGGCAATTGAATTCTTCGGGAGAGGCTGTTATCCGTCCTGATTTCAACGTAAAGAAAAAGGCACCCGGAATGCTTAATGCAGTTTTCACCACACGGGCCTTTGAAAAAGGGGGAAATTTCAGCATTGTCAGTTCCTCAATTCCTTATTCTCCATATCCGGTATATGTGGGTTTGAAAGAACCGGAAGGAAATCGTTACGGGATGCTGGTGACTGATAGCCTTTACAACTTTGATATTGTCACATTGAATGAAACCGGAGACCCTGTGCCAGGAGAAAACCTTGAGGTTAAAGTATACAAGCTTCAGTGGAGATGGTGGTGGCACAGTGCCAGTGAGAATCTGGCTTCCTACACCGGCAATCCGGCTCATAAACCGGTATATACAAAAACACTGAGCACATCAGAAAACGGTCGGGGAAGTTTCGGCTTTCAGATAGAATATCCCGAATGGGGCCGCTATCTCGTAATTGTCAAAGATCCTTCAGGAGGGCACTCAACCACCCGTACAGTCTACTTCGACTGGCCGGGCTGGGCTGGCAGAACAAGCAGAAAAGACCCCAATGCTGCCAGCATTTTACCATTCAGTTCGGATAAAACCAAATATGAAGTGGGTGAAAGTGCAAAAATAACCATTCCCACATCAAAAGATGGAAGGATTTTCTTAAGCATCGAAAACGGAACCCGTGTTATCGATCACTACTGGCTGAAGTCGACAGGTGAGGAGACCGGTTTCAGTTTTACAGTTACCCCTGAAATGGCGCCCAATGTCTTTATACATGCGACCCTTATTCAGCCGCATTCAGACACGAAGAACGATTTGCCAATAAGAATGTATGGTATTATCCCCATAAGTGTAGAAGATCCGGAAACTCATCTGAAACCCATCATTAAGATGCCTGATGTGCTGGAGCCTGAAACCGAAGCAGAAATAGAAATATCCGAACAGGATGGAAAAGAAATGGTCTATACACTTGCTATTGTTGATGAAGGCCTCCTTGATCTTACCGGATTTCAAACCCCCGATCCCTGGGGTCATTTTTACAGAAGAGAAGCCCTCGGAGTATCAACATTTGACCTGTATAACCTGGTACTGGGCGCATTTGGAGGCCGTATTGACGGAGTATTCAGCATTGGGGGAGCTGCGGAAATGCAAAGAGATGTACAACCGAAAAAAAGAGCCAATCGCTTTCCCCCTATGGTGCGATTTGAAGGTCCTTTCCACTTAAAGAAAGGAAAAAATAACACACATAACATCCGGATACCAAACTATATTGGTTCCGTTCGTACCATGGTAATTGCAGGCCATGATGAAGCATATGGACATACAGAAAAAACCAACCCTGTCAGAAAACCACTTATGGTACTTTCAACCCTCCCAAGGGTATTGGGTCCGGGAGAAGAAGTGAGCTTACCGGTTACAGTGTTTGCCATGGAAGATCAGGTGAAAGAGGTGAATGTAAGCGTGGAAGCCAATGAGCTTTTTGAAATCCGGAACAGAAATAAAGATATAAGTTTCGAAACAACAGGAGACAAGAATGTTTATTTTGATCTGAAAGTAAAAGAAGAAACCGGCATTGGAAAAGTGAAGGTCACTGTAAGCTCAGGAAATATAACAGCACATCATGAGGTTGAACTGGAAATCAGATCACCCAATCCCGAGGTGACAGAATTCCTATATACCATTATTGAACCCGGGGAAAGCTGGGAAAAACAGTTTGACTTGCCGGGAATAAAAGGAACAAATTCTTCAGTTCTTGAAGTATTTTCCATACCTCCGTTTGACTTTGGAAGGAGATTGAAAAGTCTATTACGTTATCCCCATGGATGTGTGGAGCAAACCACATCAGCAGCATTTCCCCAGTTATATCTGAAAGAAATAATGGAAGTAAATGAAAAAATGCTGGAAATGACGGAAGAAAATGTGAAAGCTGCTATTAACAGAATAGGGAATTTCATGCTCCCATCAGGCGGATTTGCATACTGGCCGGGAGCAACCATGGAAAATGACTGGGGAACAAGCTATGCAGGACATTTCCTTTTAAAAGCAAAAGAAAAAGGATATAATGTACCCCAGGCATGGATAAACAAATGGTTGAAATATCAACGAAAAGTGGCACGACGATGGACAGGCAGTAAATATCAGTCTGAATGGCACAGGAGAGCCCTTTTTATGAGCCAGGCATACCGTTTATACACCCTTGCCCTGGCCGGAGAACCTGAAATGGGTGCCATGAACCGTTTAAGGGAAAAACAGAACCCTGATATAGCCAGATGGCATCTAATTGCAGCATATGCTCTTGCCGGGAAGAAGGATATGGCTAAAGAAATGATGAGAGGGCTGAGCACTGAATCTCCTGATTATAATATCACCCGTTATTACACTTATGGTTCATCATTGAGAGACAAAGCCATAATACTTGAAACCATGGCAGCACTTGATGAAAAAGAACAGGCGGTACCGGTACTTCAATATATTTCAGAACGTTTAAGCTCAAACCGCTGGTATAGTACACAGAGCACAGGCTATGCACTTATGGCTATTTCGGAATATCTCGGAACCGACAATACATCCAAAAAAGTGAGTTTTGATTATAAATGGGATAGCCGGGAAAAAAAACATGCTGAAACCTCTCATCCTGTGGCTAACATTAACCGGGACATGGGAGAAAGAGAAGCATCAGAGTTAATAATTACGAATACAGGTGAGGGTAATTTATATGTCAGGCTCTCCTCAACGGGAATTCCCCTGGCAGGAGAAGAAAAAGCTTACAGCAGTAACTTACAAATGAGCATCGAGTATCAGGATATGGAAGGCAACAGACTGGATATCTCAAGCCTTGAACAAGGAACAGACTTTATTGCCATAGTCCATGTCAATAATCCCGGAATGCTTGGGTATTATACTGACCTCGCACTGACCCAGATTTTTCCTTCGGGCTGGGAAATTCAGAATATGAGAATGTTTGGGTCAAATTTTGGGGATTTTGACCGTCCCACCTATCAGGATATCAGAGATGATAGAATTTACAGCTATTTTGATCTGTCACGAAATGAACATGTACGTTTTGGATTTAAGCTGACAGCAACTTACGCTGGAAGATACTATTTACCCGGCGTTTCCTGTGATGCAATGTACCGTGATGATATTACCGCCCTGGTTCCGGGTAAATGGGTTGAAGTGCTTGTGCCGGGAGATTAATTGTAAGCCGGGCAGCTCTTCCTCCATTTCAGCCTGTGGTAAAACGAAGTTTTATCTTTACAGCCGAATATGATATTTATGCCGGCGCGGATGTTCATGGTACGTGAATTATAAGGCCAGAAAAACCCTAATTCTGTTTCCCGCACATAATTGATCGGTATATTATCAGAAACCAGGTAGAGTTGAAGGGGGCCATTCCCGAATACAAGCCCGAAACCAAAGCTATTGTATCCCCTGTCCATAAAAGAATAAGAAAGGGAAGCGGTTAATTTTTCAGAAGGTCTGCCAATAGCAGTCAAAGTAAGAGATGGATAGAATCTGCTGCTTAAAACTTCTCCCTCAAAAACAGCTCCCAGTTGAATATTCTTTTTCCATTGATAAGAGGCACCGGCAATAATCCTTGTGGGTGTTGTAGCTAAATAAGGATCTGTGGATGCATCAAGACTAAAACTGGAATAAATACTATCCTCCAGGGCCTGGAGAAAATCGGTTTCATTTCCCATTAACAAATAATTGTTCAGGTCAATACCCTGAAAAACGAAATCTTCTTCCTGGGAAATCACATTAATATTATTTCTCCAGTGAATGAAACCCAGGTCAAGAATACTTGCAGATAGTTCAATCTTATCTGAATAATCGTAAATAACACCGGCATCTATTGCTATTCCATGATTCCATGAAAAAAGAAAAGGTATAAGGTCACCAATAGATTGTATATTATGGCTGATTCCTTCAACATATCCGTCATTTCCCACCCGGATAGTTGCCGGCAAACTCCCTCTAATCAAAAGATCTGATAAACCCGTAAGTTCTATTGGAGATTCAGAAGTAAGAAGTCTAATGTCAGACCTGCGAGTTTGTAAATGAGCAGATCCCAGAAGGTATTTCACTCTGCCTCCTACCGATAATCCCGGGTAAACCAAAAAGCTTGCCCCCAGAGCTACTTCGGTGAAATTAATAAGATGGAAGCCCGTACCATTAATATTAATTTCTCTGGGCAGATTGGTCGTGAGATCCCAGTTCCCATCCCGGACATCAACAATATCACGGTTAAAAGAAAAACGCGAGCTTAACCTGTTATTTATATTCAGGGAGAAAAACCAGTCGTTATACCCAATACCAACTCCAAGCAGGTTCACCTTTCCTCCCACCCTGATATGATTATGGTTTCCAAGGGCATTGGCAAGTCCGTCAAGATCAAGCTGTGTTGTATCGCCGGTTGTCCCTTTACCCCCGTTGAAAGCCTGTTTATGAGAAAAGCCTGAATTCCTGTAGTAAGTCTGTATCTGAGAAATTATGGGTAATTCAATATAATTTTTGCAACTGTAGGTAACAGCAGGATTCAATGAAATTGTCTGAGGGATCTCATGCAAAAGGTACTGGGTCTTGTCCTGGGCAAATACCGGGTTAAGAAACAGAACAAACACAGGCAAGAATCTCAACCGGTTGAAATTCAAATATTGAAAAACGCCGGCGATACATTTTATGTAAATTTTAAAAGTCCTCAATGCTGGTGCGGATATCAAATACAATTCCCATGTTAAGGAAAAGGTTCTGATTGTCGAAGATCTTTACGACATCATAATCTTTGTTCGTGCTTAAGAGTGCTTCACCGATAATGTAGCGGGCATCTCTTACATTCTGAAGCTTATCACCGGGCAAATAGGCTTCCAGTTCCCCGGAAACGAAATCAGGATCCTCAACAAATCTATCGCCAGGTTTTGCAGGTTTCACTTTTGTAAAGGTATTGAAAAGGGTGTCGGTAACCTCCAGATTCTCATCGGCAAGATAAAGTTGAAGGTCAATTTCTGCAGGAAATGAGTTTTCATAATACAACTTGAAAACCACCTGCTTAATCATCTCATCAACAGGAAAATTCAACCGTGAAAAATTAAATGTCATAGTATCCTGGACGGAAAGAAGTTTTGCCCGGCCGTGAAAAGGCAACTGTAACTCTACCCTTGTGACATATTTACTTTCGAAAAAAACAATATTGTGTAATTTGTTTTCTCCCGGATTGGTTAAAAACTCTACACCATAATCAATCCTGGTGGGAGATGAGGTGGTAATTTCTTCGAGATTTGAATTATCGGAGTCAATAATAAAACTATCCCGGGCCTCCTCAATGCTGAAAGCAGCTTCCGGGTAGGCCGGATAAAAATAATCGGGAGGCTCCGGAATCCCATCTCCTTTAAGTAATATCTCTCCGGATTCATTTGTCTGGGCAACAATATTAGAAAGTCCCATGGCAAGAGGCACACTGTATGAATTACTTATCTTAAATGTGAGTCTCGGATCGATAGAATAAAATTCTCCTCCGGGAAAGTTCTCCTTAAGATCCGTGGAAAAACTTACCCTCCCAAAATCAATATACTCCTGCCCCAGATAACCATAAATGATTTCCCACTCCTGCGCGATAATCTCAAAATCAAAGCTCACAAGAGGCAGACTCGCAAAAAGAATATTTGCCTGCCGTGGATATCTTACATAAAGTTCAACATCTATGAGATTTTTGCGTTCTTCTTCACTGGTCAATTCAAGGGTATATCCGTTGATCTCCGACATTACGAAGTTATTATGTGGTTTCAATTCTACCTCAAAGCTTTGACCATTAAGCTTAAGGCCCGGGATGACAAGAAGTACACTTCCAATAGCATCAGGAAATTCTATTTCTGAAATCCTGACAATGCCGGATGCAAGCAATACACTGTCAAGCTTTGCGTCACCTCCCGAATTAGAAAGAAAAAAGGGAACCCTGTCCGAAAGCTCCACCTCATATGAAGTCCTGGAAAGATCAATAACGCCTCCTGTCGGATTAGGTATAGAGTAACTTTCATTCACAGGGTCAAAACTGAAAAGGTTTCCTGCGGGTTCTGAAATAATCTCTCCGAAATAGTTCAAGCTTACAATTCTGTCAGGGTTGGAAGATATAATGGCATTTTCAGAAGTCTGAAGATTCTCATCCATCCGGAAATCAAAATAACCCAGAGGAGTTGCAAGAGCCGGATCCAGATCAACAGATGTATCAAGTTTGCTGAGAGTGAATTCTTCCTTGACACAGGCGGTAAACATTACTATCATCAAAAACCACGCTCCCAATATTATTCTTGAATTTCTCACATTTTGTCTCATTTACACCCCCCCAATTTCTTAAATCTTTAATTTCATCGAACCGGAAACTGAATAACACGCCTAACATTCTGGTCTTCACTTTTTAGATCTGAAAAAATATTACATTTTTAACTTAAAAGCAAACATAATTACAGCAATGATAGTTCAATTATGACAAATAATTTTCATGCCCGAAAAGAAATGCATTTAAATTATAGTTATCGTGATGAAGATTTTCCCTATAGTTATTATTTTTAAGGACGTCAAAAATCAATACTTATTGTGAGATCGAATGAAAATCAAACCCGGAAAGAGATCGCAAATACTTCCTATCCTGCTGGTTATGATCATAATCAGTGTCATATTCGGGAACATTTTGCCTTATCCCCTTTTTAATGATCCCTCATCAACAGTTCTTTATGACCGGAATGGTGAACTACTGGGTGCAAGGATCGCAGAAGACGGGCAATGGAGATTCCCGCAATCGGACAGCATACCGGAAAATTTTAAAACTTGTATCATAAACTTTGAAGACCGGCATTTCTATAAACATCCCGGCTTTAATCCATTTTCTCTCGGAAGGGCGCTTATTCAAAATTTTAGAGCCGGTGAAGTTGTCAGCGGTGGCAGCACAATAAGCATGCAGGTGATCAGACTTTCAAGGAAAAACCAAGCCCGTACGATCAGGGAAAAGCTCATCGAGATAGTACTGGCCCTTGGACTTGAACTTCGCTACTCAAAAGAAGAAATACTGAATCTTTATACCAGCCATGCCCCTTTCGGTGGTAATGTAGTAGGACTGGAAACTGCAGCGTGGAGATATTTCAGTACCCATCCTTTTAATCTCTCATGGGCAGAAACTGCCTTTCTTGCGGTATTACCAAACGCTCCCTCTCTTATGCATCCCGGAAAAAACCGGGAATTGTTATTGGCCAAAAGAAACCGGCTTTTGCAAAAGCTCAGGGACAGAAATTTCATTGAAGAAATGAATTATCAACTCGCTAAAAGTGAACCCTTGCCTGAGGCCCCCGGGGATTTGCCAGCTACAGCCTATCACCTTACTGAACGATTTAACCGGGAGCAAAAGGGAAAACCTGTATTTTCCACGGTGGATAAAGAACTGCAGGAAAAGATAAATGAAATCATACACAGTTCGAAAACCAGGCTCTATGCCATGGGCATACATAATGCCGCGTGCCTGGTAACCAGGGTAGAAGGAGGTGAAATAATGGCCTATGTCGGCAATATCAGGAATCCGGATCATCCTGAATTCGGTGGGGATGTTGATATTATCACATCCTCTCGCAGTTCCGGAAGTATTCTTAAACCCCTGCTTTATGCGATGATGCAATACCGGGGCGAAATCCTTCCCCATACTATCGTTGGAGATATACCAACGAGATATGGAAATTATAGCCCCAAGAATTATAAAAAAGGATATGACGGAATTGTAAAAGCATCGGAAGCGCTTGCTCGCTCATTAAATGTTCCGGCAGTTCGCATGTTACATCAATACGGAAATGAGCGTTTTTTAAATGATCTTAGGAACATGGGGATAAGAACCCTTGATAAACCGGGAGATTATTACGGCCTCAGTCTCATTCTGGGAGGGGCTGAATGCAGCCTGGAAGATCTGTCTTCAGTGTATTCGTCTATGGCAAGAATTTTAAATCATTTTAATATTAGCGAAGGGAAATATTTTCGTGATGACTGGAAAAAAGTACAGGCTATCAGAAAAAAAGAAGCTGATCCTAAACCTGATTATACCTCAGGTGAAGAACAGGGGCTCATGGGAGCCGGATCAATATGGCTCACTTATGAAGCATTAAGAGAAGTTGATCGTCCTGCTTCTCAGGATGGCTGGAAATTATTTTCCTCAAGCCGTAAGGTGGCCTGGAAAACCGGCACCAGTTTCGGATTTCGAGACGGATGGGCAATCGGAACCACTCCCGAGTATGTGGTTTCCATCTGGACCGGCAATGCTGACGGAGAAGGACGCCCGGGATTGACCGGCTTAAATGCTGCAGCACCCATTCTGTTCGACGTATTCAATGTTCTCCCTAATACCTCATGGTTCGATCCGCCTTATGATGATCTCAGATGGCTGGAAATATGTAAAAATTCAGGACATATTGCAGGGCAGTTTTGCCATGAAAAAGACAGCATTCTTGTCAGTCCGGCAGGAATTCAAACCCCTGTATGCAGCTACCATAAGATCATTCATCTTAATAAAGAAGGAAAATTCAGAGTAAACAGCAGTTGTTATCCTGTTAATTCCATCTCCCATAAACCCTGGTTTATTTTACCTCCGCTGCAGGAATGGTATTACAAACAAAGAGATCCATCCTATGTTGATCTTCCTCCCATGGCAAAAGATTGTAAACATACAGATGAAATCTCACAGATTCAGATCATTTATCCCGATCCGGGTTCAGTTATTTATGTTCCTTATGAACTTGACGGCAAAAAAGGAAGAGTAATATTTGAAGCCGCACACAGAAATCCCGAAACTACTATATTCTGGAGCATTGACGAGGAATATATCACTTCAACAACAATGTTTCATCAGGTTTCACTGCTTCCCGAAGAAGGTAAACATGTACTGAACCTTATGGATGAAAATGGCAATCACGTGAATGTGAATTTTGAAATAATAGAAAAATGATAAGCGCGGGCATTATCCATGGTTAGAATCATTTTAAATAAAGCTCAAAAATTTGAAACATCCGCAAGATTTTATTCCTTTATGTGTTCAACTAACCAAGCAATTTGACTAATTTATTCCTTTGTGAAATTTAGTGTGTTGAAAAAGAATAGTTAATACATGAATCGGATATTATGATATCCCGGCTCACACAAATTGCATATTGGAATTAAGTATCCTAACATTTTAAAAAAGAGAGTGAAGAAGATATTTCGTTTTTTCAGGAGAAAAGGGGTTTTGCTGTTTCTTGCAGGATTCCTGGTAGCTGTTTTACTGATTTTTTCAGGTAGTAAAGCTTACAAAGCAACAAGTACAGACGAATTTTGTAATTCATGTCATGTGCATCCTCATGCAACCAAAAGCTGGAAAATGTCTACACATTACGACAATAAAAGAGGTATAGTGGTCCATTGTGTTGAATGTCATTTGCCTCCTGAAGGCTTATATAAATTCACAGAAAAGGTGAGAACAGGCATGCGCGATGTTTATGGAACCCTCTTTAAAGATGTGGATGAACTCAACTGGGAACTTAAATCCACCCTCGAGGTGGCAGTAAACCACACTTATGAGGAATCTTGTATCGCCTGTCATGAAAATCTATTTCCAATTGGACTCACAAAAGAAGGAGAAGATGCTCACCTTCATTATGACGAACACAAGGATGAATTACATTGTATCAATTGCCACCTTGCCGTAGGCCACTATTCTGAAACCAACATTCACGCTAAAAATGTGGATTTTGGTCGTGAAGAGGAAGAAACTGATACGGTTTATCAGTTAGCTGCTGAAATCACAGAGTTCGAGAATTTCACAGAAACAATACCGGGCACAGGTATTGCTTTTAATATGATTGCTATTCCTTCCGGCAGTTTCAGGATCGGAAGTCCTGAGGATGAGGCTTTTCGCGAAAATGACGAAGGACCACAGGTTGAAGTTGAGATCTCTCCGTTTTTTATGGCAGAAATAGAGGTAACCTGGGAGCAATATATGACCTTTTTCAGCGAAACAAGCAGTGAAGGCAGGATGTCGGAGGGAGAACTACAGGAAATTGAGGTGGATGGTATTACAGGACCTACCCCTCCATGGGGAGATCCGAGCCAGGGATGGGGAAGAAACAATCGCCCGGCCATTACAATGACACATCATGCTGCCACAGTATTTTGCGAATGGCTAAGTGTTAAGACCGGAAAAAAATACAGGCTCCCCACTGAAGCCGAATGGGAATATGCTGCCAGAGGAGGAACCGAGGGACCTTATTTCTTTGAAGGTAGACCTAAAGATTATAGTACTCAGACATTCTGGAACAAAGTATTTGGTGCAGACACTTCGACGATAAATACTTTTGTGATTTATAAAGAGAACAGCCATGGCCGAACTCACCTGCCTGATGAAGTACTTCCAAATCCCTTCGGGGTTAAGCATATTCTGGGTAATGTAGCTGAATTTTGCAGTGACTTTTATTCTCCCGATATTTATAAACAATATGAAGATGGAGTCAAAAACCCCAGAGGTCCTGAAATGGGCGATGAGTTTGTTATTCGTGGAGGATCTTTTAATGCCGACGCTTCAGATCTCAGAGTAGCCAACCGCCAGCAAACAAAAACTGAAGCATGGCTGAAAACCGATCCTCAAATGCCAAAGAGTATCTGGTGGTATTCGGATGCTGTACATGTCGGTTTCAGAGTTGTATGTGAATACGATGAAAACTAAACATAATAAAAACTAAACCCTCTTTTATCATGACTAAACAAAATAAATCTATCAGCAGAAGAAAATTCTTTGGCGATGCAGCTGCTATCGGAGCCGTCGGAGCCATAGGAATGGGATATCTTGTAAGTTCCTGTGGACGTAAAGTAGGAAATGAAACCCCTCCAGGAACCCCTCCCCTTCTTGAAAAAGCTCCTGATGGCAGACCATTGAAAGCCGGACTCGTAGGTTGCGGTGGTCGTGGCACCGGTGCAGCGCTTAATTTTATAAATGCAGGAAACGGACTCAGCATTGTGACCCTTGCCGATATGTTCGAAGATCGTATGTCCGGTTGCAGGAAAAAGCTCAAAGAAGAGGCCGGAGTCGAACTACCCGACGAAAAATGTTACCTCGGATTCGATGCTTATAAGAAAGTTTTGGAAGAAGATATTGATGTTATTATCCTGGCAACACCTCCTTATTTTCGCCCTGAACATTTTAAAGCAGCTGTTGAAGCCCGTAAACATGTTTTCATGGAAAAACCCCTGGCTGTTGACCCTGTAGGAATACGATCCATTATCGCTTCTGCTAAAAAAGCAGACACCATCGGCCTTACAGTCGTTACCGGCACTCAAAGAAGGCACCAGAGGGATTATATCGACACTTATAAGCAAGTTTACAATGGCGCTATAGGCGATGTTGTTGCTGGTAATGTATACTGGAATCAATCCAAGCTTTGGCACAGGGAACGTCAGCCCGACTGGACCGATATGGAATTTATGATCCGTGACTGGGTGAACTGGAACTGGCTTTCCGGTGATCACATAGTGGAACAGCATGTTCACAATATTGATGTAGCAGCCTGGTTTAGCGGGAAATATCCTGTTAGCGCTGTAGGCTTCGGCTCACGTCACAGAAGAGTGACCGGCGACCAGTATGATAATTTCAGCGTGGATTTTGTTTATGACAATGATATGCATATTCACAGCATGTGCCGCCAGATCAACGATTGTGCAAACAATGTTTCAGAATATATAAGAGGTACTGAAGGCTATACCAACTGCCGGAATACCATTTATAAACCTGATGGTACAGTTCTCTGGAGCTACGAATATCCGACCGATGAAAATGGTGAGCAAATGAAAAATGTGAAGATCAGTCCTTATGATCAGGAACACATTGACATGGTTACTGCCATCCGCAACGAAGAACCAATCAATGAGACCGAAGCTACAGCTAAATCTACCCTTGCAGGGATCATGGGCAGAATTTCAGCTTATACCGGCAAAGAGGTTACCTGGGAGGAAATGATGGCTTCCGAACTCAAACTCGGACCCGATGAACTGAGAATGGGTAAATATGATATGAGCCAGTGGACTGTTCCTGTACCGGGAAGTGCTCCGGCATAAATATGAATCGCATAACACTCTGGAGATTTTACATGTAGAGACGTACAGCCGTACGTCTCTACGTTTATTACCTCTTCGTGTTTGAGTCCCGTACAAACCAACCCACATGAAACGACGCAGATTCATCAAAAACACAACCCTCGGAACAGCAGCACTTACAACTGCTCCCACTCGTTCTTTGTTCGGATCGCAAAAAAAATCCAAATCAAATGAAATGTTTGTAGGAACACCCGTGCTTCCTGAATATCTGTATGAAAAAGGAATAGCTGACACCTTAGATGCCATGCAGGAAAGGTCCGGGATTAACACAGTTATGACCTTCAGTCATGATCATGTGTTCAGACAATATGAAAAGAATTTCGAAGCCAAAAAAGACCCTAATGATAATCCACTCACCAGCGTATGGGTGAAGACCCATGCAAAATATTATGAGGATCCAAAATTAATGGGAAGAAATCCTGATGAAAAATATGATGGTGTAGATGTCCTGGACGATCTCTGGAAAGAAGCTGAACCCCGCGGCATGAAAGTCTATGCACGCATACTCGAACCTTATGTAGTAACCGGTGCAATCCCGGGTTTTGAAAACTGGCGGGAAGTAGATGCCAATGGAGAAGAAACCAATCATGTCTGTTTTAACCATCCGGGATACATACGCTACTGGGAATCAGTTACCGAAGACCTTATAAAGTCTCATCCCTACCTTCATGGTTTCAAGTTCGGCCAGGAAAGAGGAGGTCCTCTCTTCAGTGCTTTCGGAAAAAATCATCCTGGAAAATGTTTCTGCGAATATTGCAGGAAAAAAGCGGAAAAACAGAAACTGGATCCTGAGGAAGCAAGAAAAGGTCTGCTTGAAATTCAGGACTATGTTCAAAATATCAGGGAAGGAAACCGCCCCGTGGATGGCAACTTTGTAACATTTATGCGCCATCTGATGAACTATCCTGAAGTTCTTGCCTGGGAGAAGTTCTGGATGGACTCCCGGGAGGATCAGCGCAGAAGAATGTATAAACAAATTAAATCTATCCGTGATTCCGTGCAGGTGGGCTGGCATATTGACCATGGTATGACCTGGGATCTGATTACCCGGGCAAGTTGGGATTATGCTGAAATGGGTCCTTATTCCGACTGGTTGAGTGTGGCTGTCTATTTCGACAGTATGGGTCGTCGTTCAATGAATCATTATAACAAGAACTACCGGGAAATATTTTTTGGCGATGCTACCGAAGATATCTCCTATCCTATGTATCTCAGCATGCTTGGTTATGATCCGAAAACAGAACCTCCTCTCGAAGCCCATGAAAAGCATGATACCAGTTTCACAGACGATTATGTTTACAGAGAGTGTCGCCGTGCAGTAAAAGCTGTTAACGGAACAGCAATGGTCTACTCACGTCCGGGATTTGATATGCCCGGATACGATTGCAATGTACAAGCTGAAGAAGTTTATAAATCTGTTATTGCTTCTTTAAAAGCAGGGGTCGACGGCCTCTGGGTAGGCCGCGAATGGGATGAACTGAAACCTGAGAATGCACGTGCTTTCGGTAAAGCTATTAAAGATTATAAATCCTGATCACTATGAACGGAAGAAGAGAATTCATCAAAAAATCAATGTTAACCGGTGGAATTGCAGCCATCGGGGGAAACAGTCTTCTCGCTCTCAATTCAGAATTAAGAGAAAAGCAGGCCGTTGACGGAAAGATCCTGAATATTAAATCACCTGGAAAATTATACTTCAAACCCCTTCAAGAAATTACTGTCAAAGGTGCTGAGAAGGGTAAAGTAATAGTTACGGATGGAGCAGGAAGGATCTATTATGACACTCCTGCATCGGATGCTATAAATTTCCAGGCGGCCGGCAGTCTGGGAGTCCACCAGGTGATCCTGCTGGACAAAAAAGACAGGATCACCGATCTGGCCACTTTCCCCGTGAATTGCAAAACAGGGATAAAAGATGAAGAAGGCGAATTTGAAGATCTCTTCACCACTTTACGCTATACCCTCACCAGTACAGGTTACAATGCCGGCCAGGTTCGCAGGATGAACGGAGAACTTTACACTATCTTTTCCAGCTGGTTCCAGGATCATATGTATGCTATGCTGGGTATGCGGTATTTCAATGATGAACTGAAAACAGGAGTGGACCTGTATACCGAAGGGCAGAGAGAAGACGGCATGATCCATGATAATTACAAGCATAAATGGGAAAAGAACGGGGCATGGTCCAGGCGTTTCGACTACGGAAATTTTGTTAAAATACCTGAAGATCCCACATCAAGCGCTATTTATGTGAGGGTTCCGGTTGAAAATATGGCTGAATTCACTTACATGGAAAGTGTTTACAGAACATGGAAGATCACCGGCGATGACGACTGGATGAAATCCAGGCTTGACAGTATGCTGAAGGCCATGAATTACACCCTCACAGATCCCTATCGCTGGAGTGATAAATTCAATCTTACAAAAAGAGGATATACCATAGATATCTGGGATTTCCAGTCCAATTACGACACCAGGATCTCGGGAGATACCATGAGAGTCTACCTCGATAAATCCCATTTCGGTATTTCATATGCCGATAATATTCGTTTCGCCCAGAGTTGTATGTTTCTATCTGAAATGCTTAAATACGCCGGTAGAAAAGAGGAAGCTGAAAAGGTTAAGAACACTGCCCTTGAAATAAAAGAACGAATAGATGATCTTTCATGGAATGGTGAATTCTATCGCCACTGGGTACCTGAAGAACCAGGAATAGACAGGGGATTCGGGGATGTTAATGAAAGTAAACAGGTTACCCTTTCAAATACATGGATATTGAACAGGGGCCTGATGTCGCATGATAAAATAGTGTCTATAATTAAGACCTATCAACGTATTAAAGATGAAATGCCCGTAACTTCACCCGGCGAATGGTATTGCTGTTATCCACCTTTCCCTAAAGGCTGGAGCGCCAAAAAATGGAACTATATGAATGGCGGAGTAACAACCATTGCTGCCGGAGAACTTTCCCTGGGTTGTTTTGAACATGGTTATGAAGATTATGGCGTGGATATATTACGCCGGGTGAAAAAACTTGCTGATAAACAGGGAAAGCTTGTTTACGGTTGTTATAAGGGAGCCATAGAGGAAGAACCCGAGAGAAGCTTCCACCCTATTGATCTCAGGCAGGAAGCCAATGCTGATTTTGTTGGGGACAGTGAAAGACTGGAAGGTGTTATGGGATGGACAAACGAGGGGGATAATGATCTTCATGAATTCCCAACCGGAAAACAGGTTTTTAAGGATATTCCTTTTGATATAATTGATCCTTCACGAAATAACAGAAGAGCAGTGCTGGGCTTATCGGGAAGTGAAGGCTACAAGAACAAAGTGGTATTGGATATCAACAGAAAAGCCGGATCTCTTTATTTCCTCCACTGCATGGGAAATGGCGCGATAGCAGGAAATATGACCTGGCATTACAGGGATGGTTCCTCTGTAGTAAAATATATTTCTTCAGTAGGTGGAGGAGGACTGCCGAGATCCATTGCAAACTGGTGGACTCCTGATATACCCGAATCAAGGGGAGCAATGCAGACCCTCCACACTGCCTGGACTGGCAAAAACAACCACAGTCCTAAAGTAGGTGTTGTAGTTTACGGAATGAATAATCCACAACCTGAAAAAGAAGTAACTAAAATCGAGCTTGAAGGGCAAAAAGATGATACCAAATGGATGATCATCGGTCTTACACTTTCGGATAAAGAAGTTTATTTCGAACCAAATTTACTCTCCACCATTCCCAATCATTGGGGAGCCGCCGAATGCATGTATGGACTCATGGAAGGACTGGTCGGCATCAAAAACACAGGTCTTGCCTTTAATAAAGCCACCCTGTCTCCCCGCTGGGAATTTGCCGGGAGCAGGGAAGTATCTGCCACCGCCAAATATGAAGCATCGGGAGGATACCTGAGTTATAATTATAAAAAGCTACCAGGAAAATATATGATTGAATTCACCGGTACTGCAGACGAAACACTGGTTGAACTGGTAATTCCTTTGGGAACGAGCATAGCCAACCTTTCCCTCAATGGCGAAAAGATCAATTTTGATGTGAAAAAAGTTGAAAAATCGGAATATGCAGTGTTTACAGTGAAGGGAGTTAGGGCGAACAGGGTGGAGATGATGGTATGAGGAAGCTCGAAGCTGGAAGCTGGAAGGAAGAGGAAGAGAATGAGGTAGGATGAAGCAAACTGCCAACCGCCAAACGCCAACTGAGAATGGGGTGGGATAAAAAGGGGATGAGTTAGAGCGAGGGTGCTTCAAAAAAGCAGGCCTCCGGAGGAGGCAAACAACAATAGCCCCGGGTGGAGTGAGGGAGAAAATAAAGGCCTCTGCCCTTTATTTTTTTCCTCACGGAACCCGGGGTTGCGGGACCCACCAACCCATCCTCCCCCCAGACCCGCGCAGCGGGCTGGGGGGAGGGAAGTAGAAGATCGTGAATATGATTTGAATAAAAAGGAATAATCGGGGATATTAAGGTTATACCGATGGTATTATCGACGTGAAGAAGGTTGCCGCAGATCCTCCAAAAACGGCAGGTTCGCAGATGAAGAATTGTTTGTTTGGTTGGGTCAGGGAATTTTCGCAGAATCCTTTCTGTCAGAAAGGTTCCGTATTCGATGGGGGCTATTGTACGTTTACAGCAGGAATGAGTATCGGTTTTGGTCGATCTAACCATCATTACAAAAATCCACATTGGAATAGTATCGTCAAAACCATGTTCAATATATCCCAGGGAAAGGAAGGCATTCTTTAATAAAAATATCTATCATATAACAGATTTTATAAGTTACACAAAAACGGATATGTGAGTTCCCGCCTGCCGAAGCAAGGGTTAGCTCGTCGGCGGGCAGGTAATCATTTAACCGTTTAGGTACTTCATTAGACTTTGGAACTATTGATTAGATTTTAATCGTAGTAAACAATCCTACCTGTTATCCTTTCCGGGTGATGCGGCCCCGCCGACTTTTATCTAACTAAAGTTTGTAATGTGCGTAATATTAAATGCATACACATTAACAATCTTCTCCCTTTTACGTCAAATTGTATGAAAAATATTCATTTATTGTAGAAAGCCACTGCCTACTGCCCCTGCCCACTGCCTACTGATATTCAGCTAATAATAGTCAGATACTTAATTATGCCGCCCCGCCGCTAATCGACTGCTAACTGAAGATAGCTGACAGCTGAAAACTGATAGCTGATAGCTATCTTTAACAGCTGCTTACTAAACAAAGCTATCCACTTCCCTGTAGGCCTTAATCACCGCCATCTCACCTTCTTTGCCCGGTTTTGAATTGCCGTGTTCCATACCTACGATCATATCTCTGCCACCTTCTTTCTCGTAAATGTGCTTGAATACATTGTAATAGTTTATTTCGCCTGTGGTGGGTTCTTTCCTTCCGGGATTATCACCACACTGAAAATAAGCTGTTTCATCCCAGGCTTTGTTAATATTCGGGATGAGGTTCCCTTCCTGGATCTGCTGGTGGTAGATGTCATTCAATATTTTGCAGGACGGACTGTCAACAGAACGGCATACATCGTAAGCCTGAGCAATCTTTTTAAGAAACAGGCCCGGATGATTATAAAAGTTCAGTGGTTCAAGGACCATAATTAATCCGTGTGGTTCCAGTATATCACTTGCGCGACGCAAAGACTCAACTACATTCGCTGTCTGATAGCCCATATCCTGCCTTAGATCAACATGACCCGGAACTACTGTCATCCATTTTGCATTAACGCGCTTTGCCACTTCTACAGATTCTTTTATCTGGGAAAGAAATTCTTCCCTTTTATCTTTATCTCCACTGGCAAGATTAGGCTCCTTCCAGTAGATCTTATGAGCAACAAAAACACCCATTTTCATCCCTAACTGTTCCATTGTATTAGCGATCCTTTTCTGATCGTCAATACTACGGTTTTTCATTCCATTATCTTCCAGGGCCCTGAAACCTTCATCATACATAAATTTCAACTGGTTCACAGGATCCTCTCCGGCCAGATTTTTAAACATCCCGAAATGGGGAGCATAAAGAAGATTAAATGGCTCTCCTTGAGGTTTGCTTGCTTTGCCGGCAAAAGCATTGTTTATTGTCAAAGTTGAAGCTGCTCCTGCTGCCAGGGCAGAATTACGTAAAAAGTCGCGTCTTTTCATGAGTTTAGTTTATTTAATGAAGTTTGGTTTTCGAGCTTATGAAAATAAGGAAAAAAAAGAAAAATTGAATGAGCAGAGGTACTTTTCATTTCCGGCAAGACCTGGAACCAGGAAGAATCAGTACAGATCTTTTCACTACTTCCAAATCATAAACATTAGTCATCTATGGACTGTCCCACAAGCAGGCGGAATTTCCATCCTGTTTGATCATTCCTGGTATCCCTTGTTTGCTTCATCAATATACCTATCAGCTCCTCCTCCGGATCGGCAAAATACTGAGTATTAAAATAACCACCCCAGTTAAATGTTCCTTCACTACCCATTCCGCCTTTAGCCACTCCTTTTTCGTTAAGCACTCCGAAGGCAAGTCCATAATGGGAATCGCCGGACCACAGATCTCCAATCTGATTGGCCATGATTGTTCTCACCGTGGTGCGACTGAGTATTCTTACGCCATTATATTCACCTCCGTTAAGATACATCTGCAGAAATTTTGCATAATCGATGGCAGTGCTGCTTAATCCGGCTCCTCCTGAATAAAACTTTTGGGCACCTTCTACGGGATAGTTTACATCATAATGCGGATTTGAGTAATGAACCCATTTTCCTTCTTCCCATTTCTGAACCTGAACCAGCCTTTCTTCTTTACTTTCCGGTAAATAAAACCAGGTATCATCCATATCCAAAGGATCAAATAAATTCTCTCTCAGGTATTCATTAAATTTCATACCTGACATTATTTCAATAAAATAACCAAGCACATCTAAGCCTTCACTATAAGTATATTTTTCTCCCGGACTATGATGTAATGGAAGTTTTGCCAGCTTCTTAATATTTTCCTCTATCGAAATATCTTCTGTGGTAAACAGATCTACTATTCCCGCTTTCTGATAGATCATTTTGATTCGTTCATCCGCATCTATGATCCCATATCCTATTCCTGAAGTATGTGTTAGCAGATCCCTGATAGTAATTTCTCTTTCAGCGGCAACAGTTGTATAAGAAGTATCGCTATAACTAAAACTTTTGAGAACCTGGGGGTTTTTAAATTCGGGAATGTATTTCGAAATTGGATCATCAAGTTGAAATTTACCTTCCTCCCACAGCATCATTACTGCAGTTGATGTGATAGCTTTTGATTGGGATGCAATCCTGAAAATATCATCCTTCCTGAGTTTTTCTCCTTCTTTCACATCCGCCATTCCAAAAGCCTTGTAATAAACTATATGACCATTTCTCGCTACAAGTGCAACAGCACCCGGAATTTGGTCTTCTTCAATTGCCTCCATGAGCATCCTGTCGATCCTCGCAAGCCTTTCCGGTGACATCCCCATTTTTTCAGGTTCAGCCGGTGACAAAGGAGGGGTTTCCTGAATGGATTTTGTTTGAGAATGAGATGTAAGAAAAACAAAAAGGAAAAAAGTGCCAATTAGTTTTTTCATGATAGTTGTATTTGAATGTTTTACCAAAGATATAGATTAATAGCAATCACAAGTATGATATGATCGCAATTAGCAGGATCAAAAATTTTTTCAAAATCAATTATTTTTTCTTTAAAGATAATATTCTTAAAATAAAATTACCTGATTCCTATTGCTCTTGTAGGAGAACCATCCGCATCCTCAATCCTCAGGGGAAAACAGCTAAAAGTAAACTCCTTGTCCAAAAGAGATTCCAGATTCGTTAAATTCTCTATGATTATCATGTTGTTTCCCAGGATTATTCTATGCACGGGAAGATCAGTACTTTCAAAAGGATCAATGGAAATTGTATCAAGCCCAATGCCTTTTAAATGAAACTGCAATAGCCATTCAGCAGCTTCTTCTGTAAGTGCAGGAAAATCAATCTTATACTCTGGTGTATTCCATTTTTCATACCAGCCGGTGTTTAAAATGATAAAATCAGCATTTTTTAATCTGTCTGCATATTTCTGAAGATCACGTATTTCTATCTCTTTACCAGCATAACGGCAATCTGCTACCACAGCTTTACCATAAAATGTATCCGGGGAAAGCTCATCCAGGGTAGCAGCACCTGGTATTATATGGAAAGGAGCATCCACATGAGTGGAATTATGAGAGTACATGCAAAGTTTCTTCTGTGCATAACCATCTTTTTTATGGGTGGATGAAATAGTGATTTCCGGCTTTTCAGCTTCATTAAATACGGTTATGTCATTATTAATGATGTGTGATAAATCTATGATTTTCATGGTTGGGGGGTTGGGGATTGGGGATTGCGGATTGGGGGTTGGGGGTTCTTTCTAAAGTATTAATCATCAATCCGCTATTCACC
>CAZGTU010000062.1:26762-27643 GCA_964528675.1 uncultured Bacteroidaceae bacterium | reverse complement strand
GAGAAGAAATCTATAATCATACCATAAGGCCCACAAGCTTTATTGCATCACCGGTAGCCTCGGATGGAAAGCTGTATCTGATCTCGGAAGAAGGAGAGCTGTATATCGCAAAAGCCGGGAAAGAATATGAATTAATAAAAAAGATCCCCCTGGGTGGCGTAAGTCTTGTGACTCCGGGAATTGCAGAAGGTGCAATTATATTTCGGACAATAGATGAATTGATTGCGGTTTCTGACATGGAATAGTAATTATTGATAAATTAGTTTAAAATTTGGATTAGTTTTTATAGTTTCAATTTTAATTTCTATTTCTTCTATTTGAAATAAAAGGAAAGATGAAAATGAAAAAATTAGTCCTTCTTAGCTGGTTTGTATCTATCGCTTTTTCTTTAGATGCCCAGAATTATTTCGAGATTGGCACCCGTAATCTTTGATATCAAAAAGCAATTCGCCTTCAACCGGCAAATTTTTCCTTTCTTTTTCCAATAATGAGGATATTTTATCATCAAAATCTTCCTGAGAAAAAGCATTCAGACTAATAATTGATAAAAGAAAAATTAATTTAGTATGATTCAATTTTGTCATTTGGTTGTGCATTTTATTCATTCGTCTTCCAAAAAACACAAAGTATGTCATTGGTACCGAAGGGAGGGAGCTCTCTCTGCTTAATTCTCTCATAAATTCTTCAATGTAGGGTTTTGCTAACCTAAATTACCCTGCAACATATCTTCCATGGTCCATCGTCTATAATCTTTTTCTTCCTTCATGAGACGCGATAAATCGCGTCTCTACAGTATAACCGATGTATTTTGTACCTGAAACTTTTGAAATCTCTTGAATCCAGGCTAAAATATTGGGATTCCTCCCTTATCCCTCCTCCAT
>CAZGTU010000062.1:0-26662 GCA_964528675.1 uncultured Bacteroidaceae bacterium | reverse complement strand
GTTCTAATCCCTCGCTTCATTCGCTTTCGTCGCTAAAGTCGCTTCGGTCGCTTCCCTCCTCCATGTTCTAATCCCTCGCTTCATTCGCTTTCGTCGCTAAAGTCGCTTCGGTCGCTTCCTTCGTTCCATCGTCCGTGGTCCCTGCCTGTCGACGCGCTGGCCAATATTCGGCGGGCAGGCATGGTCTATGGTCTATGGTCCATGGTCCATGGTCCATCCTCACCTCACCTCCTCCCTTCCATCCGCATACTTCGCAAAACGGCCTAAATTCCTGTCATGCACCTGGTCGGATCTTGACCATGGCCAGCCTCCGAACTGAGTTTTACGGAAGTCTTCAAATGCCTGCTGGATCTCCTGTTTCGAATTCATAACAAAGGGACCATATTGCATAACCGTTTCGTAAATCGGTTTCGCCTGGAGAAGAAGCAGATATGATTCCTCCTTTCCGTTCTGAATATTGATTGTTCCTCCCTGTGATAGATGTATAGCCTGGTATGAAGGAACCTCGGAATCATTGATAATTATTTCATCTCCTTTATAGAAGTAGAGTGAACGTTCAATGTTCTCGGGGGTGGCAGGTAGCTTAAGGTTTGCTTCAGGATCCATCCTGATTAGCTGGATGGCTAAGGAGTTTTCCTCTTTTGCTGCCCAGGAATCGGGTGGGGGTGAAGGGGCTGTTTCATTGTCAAGCTTTCCTGCAATCAGGGTGATATCTGTTTTTGCTCCATTTTTATCCTCATGGTTGATAACGGGAATATCCTCCTTCCATAACATGGTATAGTAGGGATTAACAAATTTATCTTTTGCAGGAAGATTAAGCCAGATCTGGAATAGTTCAAGCGGATTTTTTTTATCCTGGTGCAAAAGAGGAAACATTTCGGTGTGTTGTACACCCGATCCTGCTGTCATCCATTGCACATCGCCTTCTCCATAGCGTCCGGCTGCACCCAGGGAATCGGCATGATCCACCATGCCTTCAAGCACGATGGTAATCGTTTCAAAACCGCGATGAGGATGCACCGGAAATCCCGGGATCTTTTCTCCATGATACATTCGCCAGCCGTCTTTGGGCACAAAATCATGACCAATACTTCGTCCGGCAAGTGATACATCAGGTCCCATTTCTTCATTGCCTTTGGGATAAGCATCTTTGTGATGAACACAAAATAGAAATGGATTATTCGTTTCCCATTGGAAGCCGAGGGGTTTTATAGTTTTGATGGTTGAAGGATGCATAATTTATATTTTTTCTTATAAAGATAAGAATTTTTCAAGGGAAGATGAACTCTCAGGTATCCCCGGGGGCTTGAAATGACTCAATTGACCTCAGTGATAACGTGCTTTTAAATGCTAAGTTTATGCCTCATCACTATCATACCGAAAAATACCCAAACTCTCTTATTATCATAACTTTATAAGAAATACTGAAATCGCTTGACAACAGGTTCAGCCCGGAGGAACTTTGTATTGCATTTATGATGGAAAAATGCTGTATTATTATAAAAGGACTAATAGCCAAGTATTTATTTAAATCTGAGATGTCCTGAAAACACATCCTTAAAAAAGGATTCTAAATGAGCATCGGCCTCAGTCAGTCATTGTTTGCTGATCTTCATTGAAAGTATAGAAAAGATTCCGTAAATCTATTATCACACCTGATTTAGTTCTTTATTCACACGAAAAATTGATCTCATTTAACAAAGCCTTCATTGTTAAAAAATCATTTAAGTGTGATCACCAAAAAACGACATCATGAAAAAAGCCCTCATTTTCATCCTGCTTTTTTGTCCGGCTATTCAGCTGGCAGGTCAAAGATTAAAAGTACCAACAGAATTCTCTACCATACAGCAAGCAATTAATCAAGCAAATAATGGCGATACTATAATGGTTGATGAGGCCTGCATTGATGCCGGGCATCCGGATCCTGCATATACCGACAGTGATGGTTCCCTTAATGATATGGGAGTCCATGAATTCGGAACGGTGACACACCATGGAAAACTTTTTTCAGGAAATGCCATAAAGTTATACCAGAATCCTGCCAGTGATAAGGTAATAATCACTACAGGGTCAACAGAAATTGCCTACTTCCTACTACTTTTATCTAACTAAATCCTGTAAAGGACTGAATTATTGCCGCATAAGCATTCAACAACCTCCTGCCGCCCAACTACCATAATTCATGAAAAATACTTCCGTATTATGAGATCAAACTGATTACCCGCCTGCCATCGCTTCGGCGGGCAGGCCGATCACTGATCACCGATTACTCTGAGTATTGCCTATAAAAGTTAGATACCCGGATATGCGGATTCGTCGCTAAGGAACTTCCTACTACTTCCTACTTCCTCCTTCTTCCTTCCCCACCGCCATAATGACACACATTTGACCAATTCCTAATTTGGTTCAAATTTTGCTTATAATTCAGGTGGTACTTTTTGTACCCGGATTGTATATGGATTGACTTTTTTTAAAGGAACTTTTTATATACGAATAGATTAACTTAAAGAATATGGACTATAAAGACTATTATAAAATATTAGGAGTATCAAAGAATGCCAGCAAGGAAGAAATAAAAAAGGCATACCGGAAGCTGGCGGTTAAATATCACCCGGATAAGAATCCGAATGATAAAAAGGCTGAAGAGAAATTTAAGGAAGCCGGGGAAGCTTACGAGGTACTCTCTGATCCTGAAAAAAGGAAGAAGTATGATCAGCTTGGAGCCAACTGGAAGCAATATCAGCATGCTGATGCCGGCGGATATGATTTCTCTGATTTTGCAAATGCAAATCGTGGAGGAAGATCCTATCATTATGAAGGCAATCTTGGGGATTTCTTCGGTGGATCTGGATCAGACTTTTCAGATTTTTTCCATGCCTTCTTTGGAGACATGGGAGGAGGACGCCGAGATTTTGGCGGATTTGAGGGCTTTGGCACCCAGGGTCGTGTTGCAAAGGGCCGGGATTTGAAGACTGAAGCAGAAATAGGCATCAGTGAAGCCTATCATGGAACAACCCGCATTTTAAATGTTGAAGGGAAAAAACTTAAGCTGAATATTAAGCCAGGAGCTTACGATGGTCAGGAACTGAGGATAAAAGGTAAAGGACAGCCCGGTATTGGTGGAGGTGAAAGAGGTGATATTTACATTAAAATCAGGATTAGATCTGAAAGTAAAAACAGGATTAAAGGCAATGATATCTATCATACTGCCAATGTTGACCTCTATACTGCTGTTCTCGGGGGTAAAACAGAGGTGAATACGCCGGGAGGGAGATTAAACCTGAATATCCCCGAAGGTTCTCAGAATGGAAAAAGGCTAAGGCTTAAAGGGAAAGGCATGCCTGTATACAATAAACCCGGTCAACAGGGAGATCTTTATGTTATATTGAATGTGAAGATACCGGAAAATCTGAGCAAAGAGGAGAAAGAGATGTTCGGGAAGCTTCGGGAGATGAGGAAATAATGCGATGTTGAGAAAAAAGCAGACCCTGAGGGTCTTAAACCCTCAGGGTCTGCTTTTTTTCGTAAAGCCTTGAAAAACACGCAATAAACAGCAACCAACCAGGCCTGAGCCGGCTTTTTACACAGCTCGAAACGGAAGGTCATCCAAAATGAAAAAATTATCCGGTGATCATCATCCCTTAAGAAATCTTGATTTCCCTGGAGGGCTTTGGCTTAACTTCATCACGTTTGGGAAGTGTTACATGAAGAATACCATCTTCATACCTGGCTTTTATTTTGTCAGGATCAACTATATTTTCCTGAACATTAAACGAACGCTGGAAGGAACGATAATTAAATTCCTGGAGAGTAGTTCTTTCACCTTCCTTTTCAATGTTTTCATTACTGATCTCGGATGAAATTGTTAACCTGCCATTGTCATAGTTAATTTTGAAGTCATTTTTTTTCATACCCGGTGCTGCCACATCAAGTATAAATTCATCATCATTTTCCTTGACATTCACTGCAGGTAGGGTGGAATTGCTTCCGGCAAAATTCCGGTTATTCCAGTCCATCATATCTCCTTCAAAAAACCTGTCAAAAAAAGAAGGAGTTTTCGGGAACATGCTGTCAGAAAATTTTGTAATTGTCATGACTAAATCCTCCATAAATTTTTAAAGGTTAGACATTTAATCTATTTTGACCATGACAAATAAGATGCCAGATACTCGTGTATTAGTGCTGTTAAAATAATAAATGATTGATTTTCAAAAAAAATAGATGTATCCCTGCTATCACCATATAATCAGATCATTGTGATTAAAATGACACAACATCTGAATCTTTGTGACAATTTGACATAAATTTGCATCAAATCATATTAGGTTTATGGATTCGTTTGATTTAAAAAAAAAATACAACATCGACTTCCCAGAAGAACTGAAGAAAATTGCTGTCTGAATTTATTCTGTATATGCTCAGGGTCAGGCGCTGGGATTTTTTCCCGCAAATGTTTCACTGATCAAATCTGAATATTCACCACAGTAATTTTCCTGTAACCATGCTTTTAGTTTCGTTTTTTCTTCAAAATCCAACCAGTCAAGTGATTTAATAAGTTCCTTCCTGAAAAGAGCGTGATTATCCGCTACGGCTTTTAAAACAGTCATCTGGTGTTCTAACATAGGGCATTCTTTTTTAAGAAATTCCAGGCAGAAAAAAATTATCACTATATTAACGGAAAAATTTTGAATATGTTATGCTTTTTTGACCTCATGGTAAATAATATGGATGAAAATGTATAATTCTAAGATAAAGGTAATGAGGTAATTATATTTTAATGTTATAGAATATTGTCTTAAAACATTAAAATTTTGATTTTGATTTTAAGGGTGTTAGAGAAGCGAGCGAAGGGAATTGACAATTTGCATTTCACTTAACACTGGGAGGGTTTGGAAAAGGTATAAGAAGTTTTTCACTCATTTATAATAAAAAACCTGGTCAAGCTTTTGCATGCTAACCAGGTTTATCTGTGTTTTTTTCTTTACGAAGGTATTTCTTCCCCTGAGGTTTCAATCAGATCGGGATACTGATTAACGAAATTGTCTTTAAGCCATTTTCGAAATAAAAGCTTTTCTCTGGGCTTTAACCACCTCAGGGCCTTGTTCACCTCTTTCTTAAAGAGCACTTTATTATCTGAAACTGCTCTTAAGACCATCTTTTGGTGTTCTAGCATAGTTTGAATGGTTAAGTTTTTAATATATTTATAAAACCAACCGATGGGAGCATATTTGGTTCTGTTTAAATTTTGTTTTAGAAAATCTTTTTTGCTCTTAATGCTCTGAATATACTTATTAATGAATGTTTTTGTGAATATTTGTTTTAAAACATAAAATTACCCTGACAGGGACCAGTAATCTTAAAGAATAATTTTATGGTTTTCTTCAGAAAAAACCGGCACATCCTGACAGGGTCAAAGAATTAATCCAAAAAAGTATGTTAATCCTCCTCATAATGAATCACCTCTACAGGGCATTCTTCAACTGCTTCTTTTATGCAATCTTCATTGGCTGAAAAATCAGCTCCTTCCTTTACGATTGCCTCGTCGGGCATTTCAAATACTTCCGGACAGGTTTCTTCACATAAGCCACAGGATGTACATCCTTCTTCGATCCAAACTTTGGTAATAGCCATAATTGTTGTTTTTAATTGTTTAAAAGTGTTTATTTTTTGTGCTTATAATAGCCTAACAAAGAATTTACATAAGGGTTCGGTTATTATGTTGGATGCAAGAATCAATTCTACTGAACTTTGTTTTTACTTAATATTTCTCTGCACGTGTGACAAAAGTGAATATCCTTTTGATCAATGTCTTCAACATATGTACTGGAGCGCATGATGCAAAAGGGATCATGACAGTGAATTAAACCGAAGGTATGACCCAGCTCATGGATAACCACTTTGCTGAATCTTTCCAGCAAAAGCTCATTGTTTACTTCAAGTCCGTATAGTTCATTTCTAAGCCTGTAAAGTGAAGCGATAGCAATATTCCCATTTAAAAAAGCCTGACCAAATATGTAAGTAAGGATGGGTATAAAAAGATCCACCCGCAACAATCCAACGGTCTTGATAAAACCACCGGGTGCATTTTCCATTATTGTTTTCAGAATCAGATTGGCATCATATTGTCTTCGGCCCGGATTATAAAAATTGCTAATGTCCAGACTACATTGTTTAAAAAAGACCGGATAGTGAAAGATCCTTTCAATGTCGAATAGTATTTTATCCGATATTTCTTTATCGAAATACCCGCAGGATATCAATATGATCTTTTCTCTTTTCTCCAAAACAATAGTCTTCTGCAAATTATTAATAAAGGATAATGATTGGTGATCAAGGATCAGGAGAACTCAGGATTTGTTTTGTTTGAGTTTGAATTTTTTGATCTTATTATACAGGGTTACACGATCTATTTTCAATGCTTTTGCAGCACGGGAAATATTCCAGCTATATTTTTCAAGTATGCTCTGGATATGCTTTTTCTCAAGATCATCGAGACTTTCAATTGAACGGCTCATTACCTCCTTACCCATGGGAAGGTCTTTAAGTTTGATTTCTTTGCCATTTCCGATCACGATGGCTCTTTCAATCATATTTTCAAGTTCTCTTACATTCCCGGGAAACTCCAGTTCTTTCAAATAATTCATCGCTGCAGGTTCGATAGAAATAACATCCCTGCTCATTGCTGTACAGTATTTTTTGATGAAATGATTGGCCAGGAGCGGAATATCTTCTGTTCTTTCCCTGAGAGGAGGCACTCTTATATTAACAACATTTAAACGGTAATAAAGATCTTCACGAAATGTGCCGTTTTTCACCATGCTTTTCAGATTTCGGTTGGTGGCACATATTACTCTGAAATCGGAGGTAATTTCTTTATTTCCTCCTACGCGGACAAATGTTTTTGTTTCCAGAACACGTAAGAGCTCAATTTGCATTTTCGGAGAGATGGTAGCAATCTCGTCCAGGAATATGGTTCCGCCATCTGCCATTTCAAATCGCCCCTTCCTGTTAAAAGATGCCCCGGTGAAGGCTCCTTTTTCATGACCGAAGAGTTCACTTTCCAGAAGACTTTCGCTGAGCGCACCACAATGAACACTTACCATCGGGAAATACTTTCGTGGAGAATTGGAATGGATAGCCCTGGCAATTAACTCTTTGCCAGTTCCGCTTTCGCCGGTGATAATAACAGAAGAGTTGGACTGAGCCACGCTTTCAACCTCCCGAAGGACTTTTTTCAAGGCTTCACTCTCTCCAACAATATCCTCAATATCTTCGAGTGAGGAGAGGCGGCTTTTCAAATTTATATTTTCATTTTTCAGTGTTGCCTGTGCTGCCGCATTACGGATAAGATGGGAAAGATCATCAGGATCAAAAGGTTTTGTTACATAATCAAATGCTCCCTCTTTAAGAGCCTGTACAGCGGTGTCGACAGAGGCAAAAGCAGTCATGATAATAATTATGGGTTCCTTGTTCATGGTTTTTATGCGCCTCTGCATTTCCATTCCATCCATTCCGGGCATTTTAATGTCGGCAAGAACAATGTCGAAGTCCTTTGATTCAAGCATTGACAATGCGGTCTTCGCGTCTTCTGCGCATTCCACATCATAACCATCATCAATAAACCAGTTATAAAGTGAATCCCTCACAGATTCTTCATCATCGACAATTAATATGGAAACATTTTTATTCATGTCTTTAAAATTTATTTCCCTTTGTTAAGAGGAAAAATTAATGTCATAGTGGTTCCTTTTCCAAGTTCCGAATCTACCTCTATTTTACCTTTGTGATTCTCAACTATCCCATGGACAATTGCCAGGCCAAGACCGATTCCACTGGTATCGCGTTTTGTTGAATAAAAAGGTTCAAAAATATGTGAAATAATATCAGGTGCTATACCTGATCCATTATCAAGGATCTCCAATTTGATGTGCTCCTGATCCGGATTGCTTGTCCTTAAGATTATTTCTCCTTGTTCCTTTATGGCCTCCTTTGCATTTACGAGAAGGGCAACCGAAGCTTGTTTAATTTGATTCGGACTGCAAAATATTTCATCCTCTTTGGCATTTAGCTCTTTTACAAATTGTATATTGGCTATCTTTAAAGGATGACTCATCAGCGTGGCTGTAGCTTTCATGATTTCATGAAGACTGGCCGGCTCAAAATCTTCCTGATCCTTCCTTGAAAAATCCAGCAATCCCTTTACGATATCACCACATCGCTTGGTTTCCGATTCAATATAATTAAGATGTTTTAAAATAGAATCTTTTTTATCATGATAGAATTGTGGTTTGTTTAGTTGTTTCGAAATCAATTTGGTATAAATAAGAATTCCGGAAAGAGGATTATTAAGTTCATGAGCTACTGAGGAGGATAGTTTTCCCAGCGATGCTATGCGTTCTACGTGTATGAGTTCATTTTGTGCTTCCGATAATTCTTCTGTTTTTTTCTGGACTTTATATTCAAGCTGCTGAGACCAGTTTTGTAACTCCCGCGTAGCCGATTCAATATTGTCCAGCATATTATTAAAGGCAAGGGAGACTTTAGTCATATCATCAAGCATGTCAGTAGAAATATCAAGCCTGATAGCTGTGTCTCCTTTCGAGACCTTCTCACTGGCACTTATTATTGAATTCAGGGGATTTTTGATTTTCTTACGGGTAAAAATGATCAGTAAGGTCATTAACAGGGCGATGATCAATAAAGCAAGCAAAAAGAAATTTGTTGATGATTCTTCCACAAAATTGTCAAGATCATTCAATGGCAGATTTATAAGTAGAGATCCGAGAATCTCTTCATCACTGGAATGTGCATGACAATATGAGGTATAACAGGATTTTTCATTGTATATCGGCTTTCTTATGAGGAGATGGCGTTCTCCTTCGTTGTTTTGATGAATGCCGCATTCTGGGATATAATCAACAATGCGATAAGCTTTTTGCCCTTCCTCAAAAAGCGCTGCGGGATCATTGTGACATTCAATACACCTGGGATTTCCCTGGTTCTCGAGACCGGTTTGCAATGAGGTATAGGCCAGGTGATGCTGATCATCGTACATATTTACCTCTTCAATACCCGACATGGTACTTATTACATCCAGAGTTTGTTGTAACATAGCTTCATCATTCTCCAGCATGGAATAATAAAGGGCCCCTTCAACAATGGAACTGATGTGGTCACCATTTTGTCTTACGGTAGTATTGAAGAATTCAACATAAACAGACCGGAAAACCAGATTGAATAAAATGAATAACACCAAAAATGAAATGCTGATGATAAGAATCACCCGTCCATAAATTGTGGATCTCAATTTGAAGGCATTCTTCGACTTGTCTTTCCCCTTTGTCTTTTTCAGTGTTTCTTTTATTTTTTGAATCATATCGGTGTTTGTTTACCTTGCCGGAAAATTGAGGAAAATTTCATAGAGGCATAAAATAAAATCCTTAAACAGAGTAAATGAAAGCCTGTGTTATAGAATGTAATTCTACATTAACACAGGCATTGAATATACTGAAAATTACGAAAAAATAATCTTAATTCAAGCTTTTTCGAAATAATTTTTAACCCTACTTTCAAGGAATGGTAAGAGAGGCAGATCCGCTGCCGGGCTGACAGCAATGCATACCATGATTCTTCACATAAACATCTTCCTGGGATGTTTCAAACGCATTGATTATAGAGCGTCTGTTTATATTCATGTTGCTTCAGGATTAGCTTGATTATTTTGAATTATTTATAAAATTGGTTTGAAATTCTTCCCATACCTCCGGACCAAATAATTCGAGCAACCCCTCTTTTAATTCTCCACCGTCCTGCATTGCGACTTGAACGTGCTCTGAATCATGAGGCTTTACGGTAAAAGCAAGAAAATCTTTTAAACGTGAAAATTCTTGTTTTAGCCAGTTCCTGTAAGAATCACCCATAAAAAAGGAACTGAGTTCGCTCATCCAGTTTCGGGTTTGAACTGTGTAAATCCAACCTTCCGCATATGGAGATTTGTTAAGGAGCGATGCATCTGAAAGAAGATCTGAATTTTTCTCCACGATTGTGCCGGATACAGGCGATTGTATTTCCAGTTGCTTTCCATCCTGTACAAGAGTGAGATATACTTCTCCCTTTACTACTGATTCACCCGGATTCTTCATAATCACCCTGGTGATTGTTCCTGTAACATGCTGAAGGAAATCGTCAATCCCTGTTCTTACTTTACCATTTTTTTCCATGAAGGTCCATGTATGTGTTCTATCAAAGAAAAGACCCTCCGGAATTTTAACGGATGTTTCTCCAAACATTGAAGATATTCCCGATGTGGGAACTTCTTCTTTTTTCCTGGCATAACTGAAGAAGCGTACGATCAAAAAGATCAGGAATATTGTAATTATTGCCAATCCGGCAAAAAGCAATGCATTGACAATGCCTGAAGGTTTTTCCTCTATGCCTGCAATATTGACCTGATCGGCATATATTTCTTCAAGATTGGATTTTCTTTCACTTAAAATCAATCCTGAATATCCGTTTTCATTTAAATATTGCTGCCCTTCTGTTGATAACCAGTCAAGGAATGCTTTCTCCTGGGGGCTCGTTGGCTTTGCTCCTGAAACAGCCAGTATATTGCTGTACAATAACCTGGGATATTTTCCTATCCAGACTCCTCTTTCCAGATTTGCCGTGCTGGTATAAATATTCTCAAAATGATCGATGTTATCGTTATCATTCAAATCGATGGGAACAAATACCAGGCGGTTATCAATAAGCTGTGTCGAAGAATCTATGATTTTTGTAAGCTTGCAGAAACCTATCGCATACTTATCATCACAGATACTGTTTATAAATTCTTCAGCACTTTCTGCTTTGGCAGATTTTATTGATTCCGGATCAGTACCGATGAATTTAGCAAGGCAACAGATACTGGAGTCAGCATCCAGGCACCAACAATTCAATGCCCACGACGTTTTTTCATCAGAATCGGACTTATGCTCTTCCCCTGTGTAGATCGCTCTTAATTCGCGTGCAGATAAGCCCTTGTTTTTAATTTCTTCTGCAAGGGGATTTTCAGGATTCATCACTGCCACAAATATGTCCCGTCCTATCACCATTCGCCATACCTGCTCAGATTTGTAGGGTGAGAAATATTCACTTTTCATAAGCCCGATTGCGTCAGGATCATGGATCATTTCCGAATAGTTATTTTTGTTGACATCCACAAGATTAATCCTTGCTTCAGGATGAATTCTCATGTATGCACTAACCATGTCTTCAGTTACTTGCGAAAGATCGGGACTGCACCAGATCTGAATTTCTTTTTCAGCCGGTAAGCCATACACCCGGGACATATCGCTTATGCTCATGAAAGCAGTGATAAGTCCCAGTAATCCGATATAAGCTATTAATTTTTTCATTTCACCAGGTTTTTAAATTTCCAATTGATAATTATTTGTTAAATGTAACTCAAACCTGATGCCGTTAAGCGTAAAGTTCACTAAAACAGTATCATAGAGGGCTGTTCATCTTCTTGTTACTCAATCGGAGTGTTGAAAAATAAAACACCAGATATATTTAAAGTTTTATAACGAGCTGAAAAACAATTATAAACAGACGAGTGATGAAAAACACAACAATGTTGTAAAATACAACATATGAGTATGTAACCATCATGAATACAGTATTGTAATATGTTCTTATTTGAAATGAAGATTGCTTTATCTTACTTCCTGTAAGAGCCTGTATTAAAACTTATCTTGATTAGAAAAGAATTTTATAAACGGGCATAAACCTGGAATGACTTCTCAGATAGCTTCCAATGAAACTTATTAACCCCGACTTTGCTTGCGGTCCATTAGCGCCGGTTACTGTGTAGCCGAAGTAAGCCGAAGAGATGGCAATAGAAAAACCGGAATTAACCTGAGGAATAAATTTTCTATCCCTGGGTAATATTTCCACACACAGACCAGATCACTCATTGCATTCCCCTGTTGATATTCGGGCAATAAACAGTTAGTCAGGCATATAAAGCTTGAATTAAATCATTGGCATGGTTTTATCAAAATATTGAAAAGTAAATCTAAACAGATGCTTTTTAAAACGACCTCACTGATTTTAAAATAAAAAATTATGGATACACCAAAAACAGGAATGAATAAGATTAATGAATATCTGGGTAAAGATAATGAAGACCTTCTTAATTACAGATCTGTAAGCCTTGCCAGAGATAAAATTTATCATACAGGTCCGGATCATATAGATAAGGTATTCGAGCCCAGCGACCGGAGCCCTCAAGTATTGAGATCGCTGGCAGCTCTCTACAACAACGGAAGGCTCGGTGATACAGGTTATCTTTCGATATTACCCGTAGATCAAGGCATTGAGCACACCGCCGGAAGTTCTTTTGGACCGAATCCCGAGTATTTTGATCCTGAAAATATTATCCGCCTTGCCATAGAGGGTGGCTGCAATGCCGTAGCAACAACATTTGGCGGTTTATCTTTACATTCCAGGAAATATGCTCATAAAATTCCTTTTATTGTAAAAATTAATCATAATGAGTTACTGACCTATCCGAATAAGTACGATCAGGTGATGTTTGGTTCCGTTGACGAAGCCTGGGATCTCGGGGCTGTTGCGGTTGGTGCTACCATTTATTTCGGTTCGCAAGAATCCAACAGGCAATTGATTGAGGTTTCAAGGGCTTTTGAGAGGGCGCATGAGCTGGGAATGGCTACTATTTTATGGTGTTATACACGGAATGAAAATTTTGAAAAAGATGGTACCGATTATCATACAGCAACTGATCTTACCGGACAGGCTAATCATCTGGGAGTCACAATCAAGGCCGATTTGATTAAACAAAAATTACCCGATAAAAACGGGGGGTTCAAAGCGATAAATTTCGGCAAAACGCATGAAGCTATGTATAATGATCTTACATCCGATCATCCGATTGATCTCTGTCGTTACCAGGTAATAAATTGTTATATGGGAAAGATCGGTTTAATTAACTCGGGCGGTGCTTCCGGTGAATCTGATTTCAGGGAGGCTGTAAAAACCGCGGTTATTAACAAACGCGCCGGGGGAGCTGGCCTGATTTCCGGAAGAAAAGCTTTTCAGCGTCCGTTTAATGAAGGTGTTGAATTGCTCAATCTGATTCAGGATGTGTATCTTACCAGGGAAATTGATCTGGCATAGATTTCTCCGGATGAACTTATGTTAGTAAATGAGAGCATTAAACCTCCGCTTATTTATTGTTGAATTCCTCTACTTCGGAAATGATGATCTGGTTATCTGGAAACGACAAATGAAAATTTAAATAAATAAATTGTAAAACCCCGATCATTTTAGTAAACTCTTTGAACAGTCAAATGTTGGAATAAATATGGATGAGCCCCGATAGCCATCGGGGCAGATATCGGACATTATGGACAGACTCTAATTAAACTTTATAAAGAATCAGACCTCTTAAAAACTATCATTCAGAGGATAAAACATATATAAAAGAAATGAAGGAAGAAAACAGAAACACAGAGAAACTCTATGATTTAAGTGAACTGCGGGAAATGTCGGACAATAATCAGGACTTCATCAACAGGATGATCTATATGTTTATCCAGAATTCCGAAAAAACCGTTGATGAATTTAACACCCTGGTTCCTCAGGAAAAATGGACAGAAATCGGAGAAGCTGCCCATAAAATTCTTCCGTCATATCGTCACTTACAGGTGAATCATATTGTTGATCTTCTAACACAAATTAAAGAAAAAACCCTTATTGATTCTGATTATAATGAAATACCCTTACTTGTTGATTCTACTATTGAAAAAATCGAAAAATTGATACCAGAATTGAAGAGAGAAATGAATTAATAAATTATATTAATTATAGTTTAAACTTATAAACTTAAGTTTCACACTTGATGAATAAGATATGTTGCCACAGATCCTCCAAAGGTGGACAGGTTCACAGATTAATACTATTATTATAATCGTTGCAATTACTTTTCGCGGATTCCTTTCTCTTTCTACAGAAGGATTTCTGTGTTAATTTTATTAGTACGAATGCAATTAATATTCTTAATCTGTGAACTTAGCGATAACGATCTCATGAACAGCCAAAGGCTGTGAGTAATCTGTGGCAACATTGATTGATGAGTGCGAAACTTCAGTTATAAATAATCCATCAATGCAATGAGTCTACTTATCAGGGTCTTATTAAGAGTGAATATATCAGAAAAAATTTCATTATAGATTCTCATGAATCCCGTTAAAAAAATATTATTAACTTTGTAAGGTACTTTTATTGATTATTTTAGAAAAATAGAAGGGTTTATAACTTAAGGAAAACCATGTTGTTTTCCACTTGAAAAAACACTATGAAAAGAATACTTGTCATTGATGACGATACCTATATTTGCGAACTCTTAGTAAATTACCTTCAGGAGAAAGGGAATGAAGTGCAGGGAGCATTTACAGGTAACAAAGCTCTAAAAATTATCGAAAAGAATATTTTCGATGTCGTTCTCTGTGATTATCGACTTCCCGATTCAGACGGATTAAAATTACTTAAAGAAATAAAGACCAGGCGACCCGCTACTGCAGTTATTATAATGACGGCTTATGCCGATGTGAAAATGGCTGTAAGATTAATTAAGAATGGTGCGTTCGATTATGTTACTAAACCGATACAGCCAGAGGAAATACTGAGCTTGATCAATGATGCTACTTCCCAGGATAAAGAACCTGTTAGCGATACTGCTTTTAAAGATGAATTCGTTACCGGCAAAAGTGAGGGCATTGCAAAAGTTATGAAACATGTGAAAGCTGTGGCTCCTACTGAGCTTACAGTCCTCATTGAAGGAGAAACTGGTTCAGGTAAGGAATATATTGCAAAAGCCATTCACTATGCCAGCGAAAGAAAAGACAAACCTTTCATAGCTGTTGATTGTGGAGCCATCCCGAAAGAGCTGGCAAATAGTGAATTATTCGGGCACATAAAAGGGGCTTTTACCGGTGCCATTAATGATAAGAGGGGATATTTCGAGCAGGCTAAAGGAGGTACATTATTTCTGGATGAAGTGGGAAACCTTCCGTACGAAAATCAGGTGAAATTACTTAGAGCTCTGCAGGAAAGAATTATAAACCGTGTGGGTGACAATAAAACGATAAAAGTTGACGTAAGACTCATTTCCGCCAGTAATGATGACTTATTAAAACAGGTGGAAGAAAATGAGTTTCGCGAAGATCTTTATCACCGCCTCAATGGCTTCAAAATTCCCATTCCGGCTTTACGGGATCGAAAAGAGGACCTCATGGAATTCGCCCATTTTTTTATGGAAAAAGCCAATAAATCTTTCAATAAGAATATAAAAGGTCTTGAAGATCATGCCTTGAGACTTTTCCTGGATTACAATTGGTATGGGAATATCCGTGAACTCAAAAATGTTATAAACCGGGCTGTTCTTTTGAGCGAAAAAGATGTTATATCTGCTGATGTTCTTCCGGAGGAAATACGTTATTTTTCTCCCAGCCAGAGCGCTGCCAAAGTAAATACGCGGGAAGAAGTAACAGATCTTAAAGAAGCCACACTTATTACAGAAAGAGAAGTTATCTCCGATGCTTTGTCAAAAACCAATTACAATAAATCCAAAGCAGCAAAGCTCTTGAATATCGATCGCAAGACGCTTTATAATAAAATTAAGCAATATAACATAGAGCTGGAGAAAAACTGATACCTTCCATATATATATTTAATCAAGTCCATTTTAGCTACAAGTATGTTTGAATGAAAAGGGTTTTCTGAACCGCAGAAGACAGAGTAAATGTAGAATAGCAAGACATACTGGGGGTACCTGCTCCTGGGCATGCACACAGGGATTATTATTTTTCAATAAAAAATCAGGATCGTACGGAATAATCTTTCTGCAAATTGAAATTTCAATACAAGTTTAACCCGGATAAAAGAAATAATGCAATATGTGATACTGAATTGGGGAATATCTGGCTAAACTGGGGAATTTTTCAGCATTGTACCTCATCCTTAAAAAAACTCCTCTTCTTTATTAAGATATTGAAAATCAAATATTAATAAATCAATAATTCTGTGTGGTCATTTTGTGGCATAGTCTTTTATGCATTAGTTTTTATTAACTAATAAAATAACTATGTATATGACACAAATGGAATTCAACCGCTCACTGATTGGAATGGAAGAAAGTTTAAAGTTATTTGCAAACAGTCTGGTCAGAAATGAAGATGAAGTGAATGATCTGGTACAGGAAACTTATCTTAAAGCATTGAAAAACCGTACAAGATTTATTAATAGCGACAGACATAATTTAAGAAGCTGGCTTTATACGATATTGAAGAACACTTTTATCAATCAGTACAGACGAAAGAAAAACGGCCCTTTTCAACCGGGTGAAACAGATTATGACCAAAACATGAAAGCTACCCATAAGGATTTTAATCCCGAATCCTATTATTATGATAATGAACTAAAGAATACTTTAAAAAATTTAAATAGTAATCTGAGAGTTCCCCTGGAAATGAGCCTATCTGGTTATAAGTACCGGGAAATATCTGATGAACTGAATTTAAAGATCGGTACAGTGAAAAGCCGGATATTCATTTCCAAAAAGAAACTTCAGAAAATGATTGATCAAAACTAATACCGCATTTCCGGGATTAAGCAGGAAAAATTTGAAGGTTTTCTGTGGGGTAACTACCACGGATGGGTATAAAGAGCAACATTTGAATAACCATTTTCCCCTTGAACCTGCCTCTGAACACGCCAGAAGCAGGTTTTTTTTGGACTTTTTGTATTAATGGCATGGCTTTTTCATAACTAAAATGTAAATAAAACAAACAGAATAAAAACTGTGATGAAAAATCTAAAAATCCATAATAGAAAACAAAGGATCTTTTTCTTTATGAAAATGAGATTAACCGTTCTATTCATTTATTTAACCTTAAGCTTGACGGTTACCGGTAATGATCTGAAAGGAATTACACAATTAAGTGATAATGAAATTACCACTGCAGTTCAGACAGAGCTAAGATCAAACTCCACAATACCGGCTTATTTAATCGATGTTGAAACCCGTGAAGGCATTGTTACACTTACCGGATCGGTAAATGACATCAGGGCAAGTGACAGGTCGGCAAGCATTGCCCGCACTGTAAAAGGGGTGAGAGCTGTTATTAACAATATAAAGGTTAATACCCCTGTTCGTCCCGATGAAGTTGTTGAGGATGAGGTAAAGGAGCAACTGTTAAAAGATCCGGCTACAGATTCCTACGAGGTAGATGTTGATGCAGATAATGGAGTAATAACACTAAAGGGAATTGTTGAATCATTTCAGGAAAGAGAACTTGTTGAGTATGTTGCTAAAGGAGTGAAAGGTGTTAGGGAAATAAAAAATGATATTGTCGTTAATTATGAAGCAGAGCGAACAGATGCGGAAATTGAAGAGGAGATCACCAGAAGATTAAGATATGACAACCGGATTGATGACGGTGCGGTATTCGTAAATGTAAAAGACGGAAATGCTGAAGTCTCTGGTGTGGTAGGTAGTGCTGCTGAAAGATCTCTTGCTGAAACTCTTTCTCAAGTGATAGGTGTAAAATCGGTTAATGTAGAAAAACTTGAAGTAAAAAAATGGGCAAGAGATGAGAACCTTCGAAAATCAAAATACATAGAAAAAACAGATCATGAAATCATGCAAGCGGTAAAAGATGCATTTATTTATGATCCCCGGGTAATATCCTTTAATCCTGAGGTTACAGTTAAAGAAGGGGTTGTAACTCTTTCGGGAAGTGTCGATAATCTTAGGGCAAAACAGGCCGCAGAACAGGATGCTAAAAATGTAGTGGGAGTGATCCATGTTAACAATAATCTCATTGTCCGTCCCAGGTTTATTCCCGATGACGATGAACTTGAATCTGCTGTTTCAGCATCGCTGCGAAAAGATCCGATTATTGATAAATGGCAGATTGAAACAGTTGCCGATCATGGGATTGTATACTTGAACGGTTCTGTGGATTCCTATTTTGAGAAACTGCATGCTGAAGATATTGCATCAAGAACACAGGGAGTTATAGATGTAGAAAACAATCTGATTGTGCTTGATAGTGATGATGCTTACTTCTTCAATTATTACGGTTGGAATACTTTTCTTCCTCCTTATCAGATTGAGGTAAATGAGAAGTTTATGGATGATGAAGAGATCAGGAAGCAGATTGAGAATCAACTTTTCTGGTCACCCTTTGTGAATGAGGATGAGATTGAGGTTACTGTTGATGATGGGACTGCAATACTCAAAGGAGAAGTGAATACCAGGAGAGAAAAAATGCATGCAGAAATAAATGCCATGGAAGGTGGTGCCAGAGAAGTGAAAAATAAAATAATGATAACACAAAAATAAATCGAAAATTTAGAAAGAATTATGTCTTTTATTTTGCCAGAACTGGAATTTGATTTTAATGAGCTTGAACCATATATTGATGCTCAGACCCTTGAAATTCATTATGCAAAGCATCATGCCGACTATCTTAATAAATTTAATAAAGCCATAGATAATACACCACTGGAGAATAAAACTCCCGTGCAAATTTTTAAGAAAGTTTCTGTATACCCTGATAATATAAGAAATAATGGAGGAGGATATTACAACCATCTGTTATTCTGGCAGTTTTTGAGTCCGGAAATGCAGGAAGTAAAAGATGTAGATCTTGCTGATTCCATAAACAAGTATTTCGGAACTATTGAAAATATGAAAAATGAATTCTCTGAAGTCGCTGCAAATCATTTTGGCTCAGGTTGGGTTTGGCTTTTGAAACGGAACGATGGCGAATTGATCATTTGTTCAACACCCAATCAGGATAATCCTTTTATGGACACAAGTGATATTCAGGGAACCCCGATATTGTGCCTGGATGTTTGGGAGCATGCTTATTACCTCAAATATCAAAACAATAGAAAAGAGTACATTAAGGCCTTCTGGAATATAGTGAACTGGAAAAGAGTTGCAGAACTCTTTAACAGGTAAACATTATAGAAATCTAATAATAAATTAAAATTTAAAAAAAATGTCAATGTATCATGAACCTACAGCGGATCTTACCAAAGAAACCCGTGATTATGTAAGAGCGTTAAATTCATTAAAAGAAGAAGTTGAAGCCATTGACTGGTATCAGCAGAGAATGGATGCCACTTCAGACGCGCAATTAAAGAAAGTCCTTAAACATAACAGGGATGAAGAAATTGAACATGCCTGTATGATGCTGGAATGGCTGAGGAGAAATATGGATGGATGGGATGATGAACTCAAAACTTATCTTTTTTCAGATAAGGATATAACCAAAATTGAAGATGACTAATAAAAAAATCTTAAAACATGAATATTTTAAAAAGAAATCTTGCCCCGCTAACCGAAAATGCATGGGCAGAAATTAATGACACTTTAAAAGATATTTTGAATACCCATCAAACAGCAAGGAAATTCGTTGATATTGATGGACCAAATGGAATTGAATATGGAGGGATTTCCACCGGAAGACTGACCATTCCGGGCAATCAATCGAAAGATGGTGTAAATTACGGAATCAGGGAATTTTTACCACTGATTGAAATACGTAAACCTTTCGAACTTGATATGTGGGAAATGGATAATCTTGAAAGAGGAGCTACAGATGTCGATCTTTCTTCTCTTGAAGATGCTGCGGAAGAAATTGCTCTTTTTGAAGAAAATGTAATTTATGAAGGTTTCAAAAAAGCCGGAATAAAAGGATTAAGACAGGCATCGGAGCATGATGTTGTCAAACTCCCTGATAAGAATGATGGTTTTCTTAAAGAGATAGGCAAACAGGTGCTTAATTTACAGCGAAATGCTGTTGAGGGACCTTATGCTTTGATTATCACTGCCCGGGAATGGATACGTCTGGTTAATCTGTCACAGGGTTACCCGGTGTTAAAACAATTGGAAGATATTCTCGGAGGACAGGTGTTTATCAATCATGCGAATAAGGATTCTTTCCTCGTGAGTCAGCGTGGTGAAGATTATGAACTCATTCTTGGTCAGGATATCTCTATCGGATATGATCACCATGATGCAGAGAAAGTAAAGCTTTACCTCACAAGCTCATTTACCTTCAGGGTGAATAGCCCCGAAGCCATCATTGTATTTGAAAATAGTTAACGGAAAGACAAACAAAAATGAAAATTCTAACGCTTACTATGAACCCTGTGATCGATAAAAGTACACAGGCAGATATGGTATTACCAAAAAAAAAGAATAGATGTGATTCCCCTACATACGAACCGGGCGGAGGAGGAATAAATGTTTCCCGGGCAATAAAAAAGCTCGGGAATTCTTCTGTTACCTGGTATCTTGCAGGGGGGAAAAGCGGGGACATGCTTTATGATCTTCTTGAAGAAGAAAAAATAGATCAGAGAAAATTTGATACCGATAAAGACATAAGAGAAAACCTCATGGTTTTTGATAAAAGTACCAGAGAGAATTATCGTTTCACCATGGCAGGACCTGAGTTTACAAAGTCAGACTGGAAGGAGATCCTGCAAGCTATTACGGATCTTGATGAAAATCCTGAATATATTGTCGCCAGTGGTAGTCTGCCACCCGGAGTCCCTGATGATTTTTATGCCAGGGTAGCAGAAAAATGCCAATCCATTGGTTCCAGATTCATTCTTGATAGCTCGGGTAAGGCACTTGAAAAGGCATTGCAGGCCGGAGTTTATCTTTTCAAGCCAAATTTCAGAGAGATGGCTTCTCTAATCGGAAAAGAAAACCTTTCAGGAATGGAAATGGAAAAGGAAGCCAGGGATTTCCTGGAAAATAATCCATGTGAAGTTATTGTTCTTTCTCTTGGATCAAAGGGATCCATGCTGATTCAGCAAAACAAAAGACCTGAATATATAATCCCTCCCACTATGCCTGTGAAAAGTGCTGTTGGCGCGGGAGATTCAATGGTAGCCGGTATCATTACCGGTTTAATTCAGGGACTGGATGTTTCCGAAGCTGCCCGGTATGGTGTGGCTGCAGGAACGGCTGCTACACTTACCGAGGGGTCACAATTATGTAGAAGAGAAGATACGGAGGAAATATTTGAATGGTTAAAATCCTCCAGAATAATGAACGATCCAAATGAATAGACAATTTTTTAAACTTCTAATTTTACTCGCATTATTAAGTTATAAGAGGATAAATGCGCAAAACAGGAACCACCGAATGGAAGAATTTTATAAATACGAAATACTGAAAGCAGGAGAAATAAAACCGCAGGGATGGATTAAAAAACAGATGGAAACGGATCTTAAGGAAGGGTATATTGGTAAATTTCATACCGTTCATCCCACTGTTAATAACGATGTTTTCATCAAACAAAATCGTTTAAGTAAGCGAAAGTTCGGCCTGAGAAAAGAATGGTGGAGTGGAGAACATGAAGGGTATTGGAAAGATGCTGTTATAAGAATGGCCTTCCTGACCGGAAATGAAGAATATAAAGCAAAAGCGAAAGAATGGATTGATGAACTTATTGAGCATACAGGACAGGATGGTTATATTGGTATCTATGCAGATTGCGATGAACCTAATTGCCGGTTTTATCATGTAAGAGGAAATGGAGAACTATGGGCTACCAGTCGTATTTTGATGGCATTGCTGGCTTATTATGAATATACCGAAGACGAAAAAGCCCTCCGGGCGGCAGAAAATGCCGCTAAACTTATAATAAACAACTATCGGGATGTGAATTATTTCGCGGTGACTTCCAAAGGGGGAGGAGTGAGTCACGGCATTGGATTTTTTGAAAACCTTGAATGGCTTTACCGCATTACCGGAGATAATGAATATCTTGAGTTTGCAGAAAAATTGTATGATAACTTTAACAATGGGATTGTTAGGGATGATGATCTGAAAACAGAGAGGCTACTGGATGAAGACCTCCTGTTTATGAAACATGGAGCTCACATTGCTGAAGGATTATTTGTTCCTGAATTTCTTGCTACTGTAACGGAAAAACCAGAGTATAAACAGGCCGCAGAAAAAGTAATAGAAAAACTTTCTGAACATATTACGCCCGGCGGAGCTATGAGATGCGATGAATGGATACGGGGTAGAAAGGGAAGTGCCGATGAACGTTATGAGTATTGTGGAATAGCTGAAATGGTAAGTCCACTGAATAAAATCATCTCCTTTACCGGGAATATTAGCCTGGCAGACAGTATTGAAACCATGACATTCAATGCCGGTCAGGGATCAAGATTTCCGGTTTTAAAGGCCCTTTCATATTTGACTTCTGATAACAGAATTAAAATAAACCATCGTGAAATTGCTAAAAGAGAAAGTTATGATGCCGCACATCTTGCTGCAGCATGCTGTGTACTCAACGGTGGAAGACTGATGCCCTATTTTGTGGAAGGAATATGGATGAAGGATACCCGAAATGATGGGTTGCTTGCTTTATTTTATGGGCCTAATGAATTGACAACAAATATTAAAGGTGTCGATGTTAATATAGTTGAAGAAACCGGTTATCCTTTTTCTGATAAAGTGAAATTTATTTTCCAACCCGGGTCAGAAGTTGAATTCCCCTTAATCCTGAGAAAAGCTCATAATTGTGAGAATGTCGAAATAAAAATTCCCGACGGAGCAGAACTTGTCGAGAAGGAAGATCGATTTATAATCACTAACAAATGGAAAACCGGCGACGAAGTTGAAATGAAATTTAATTTCGATATTAAGCAAATTGAACAGGCTCCGTCACGCAGCGTAAAAGAAGGCGGAATTTATCTTAAAAGAGGAGCCCTGGTGTATGCTCTTCCTTTTGAGCATAAAATTAAAAAGGTAAAAGAATATCGCAACAGCGGATTTTATCGTTATAAAATTAAAGCGAAAAATAAGGATGCATGGAGCTATCACATCATAACCTCTGAAAATATGGAATTTATTCCCCTTGATGATAATAAAAAAGTGGATATTCCCTGGGACGAACCGGAGACCGGCTTAAAAGTATGGCTTGAAACAGATGATGGGAAGAAGGAGTCATTTACACTTGTACCCATGGGAAGCACAATATTCAGGAGAGTTACATTCCCGGTCAGCTATAATTATTAAATTTACAAGATATGAGAGAAAATGTCAGTATTATTATTTGCGCCTACAATGAAGAAAAGACAATCGAAACTGTAATTCGAAAATGCCATGAATTCAATCCTGATAGCGAAATTGTAGTGGTAGATGACGGTTCTGTTGACAGCACCGAAAAAATTCTCAAGGAACTGAATGAAGAAGTTCCTTTTAAGAATGTCCGTTTAGATGAAAATAAAGGTAAAAGCAATGCCATGGTTGTCGGGGTTGAAAATTCAACAAAGGAAGTAATTCTTTTCTTCGATGCAGATGTAAAAGGTATTAAGGAACTTCATTTCCATCAGTTACTGGATCCGGTGCTAAGTGAGACGAATCCTGTTGATATGGTTCTCGGGTCACCCTCCGAAACTTTGATCGACTATCGGATAAATCCATTTAAAAGTTTAACCGGAGAAAGAGCAATGCGAAAAAAGGACCTGGTGCCCATACTTGAAAATATTCGTGATATCCGTTTCGGTGTGGAAACCTATATCAATCTTTATTTTCAGGCTCATGGTAAAATCGTGAAGTATACCCTTTTGGAAGGCTTGATTCATCCTACTAAGTATGACAAAACCAGTTCTGGTAAAGCAACTCAGGAATTTATAAGTGAAGGAAAAGAAATTGCAGTTACACTCCTTCAAAATTATGATCTTATTACCAAAAGAATTGGGAATTCCTTTGAGGAACAAGGAGATAAAATTAGGGACAGGTTTAAGAATTTACAGGATGAAATAAACGAGAAAATTCAGGTGCTTCTGAGAAATAATGGATAGGAAAAGGGTATACAGATCAATTTTATTCCTGATTATCGGTGTAGCCATTTTCTGGTATGTATTCAGAGACACAAACTGGAACAACCTGGGAAAAGAACTCGGAAAGTTTAGCTGGTTCTGGATTGGAATCTCGATTGTTCTGAACATTTTGAGTCAGTTGGTGAGAGCAATAAGGTGGAAAATTCTTTTCAAACCCCTTGATTATTCTCCCCGAACTTCGAACCTCTTTTTCTCAATTCTTATTCTTGCCTTTACCAATCAAATTATTCCCCGTGGCGGAGAAATTGCCAGACTTGGGACCATAAATCGGTATGAAAAAATACCCTTTGCAAAATTATTTGGTACGGCCCTGGTGGAAAGACTAATTGATCTGATCATTCTGTTACTTATTTTTATTGCTCTGGTTATCTGGCAATTTTCTTTGTTCCAAAAGATACTGACATTACCTGAAATAAATCCCGGGAATATCAGTTGGCAAAAAGGATTACTGATTGCCGGGATAGTGGTATTGCTTTTTATTTCAATATGGTTTGTTTTCCGAAGATTTAAGTTTTTTAAAAAGATAAGACAAAAGCTTCAAAAGATAAAACTGGATATAGCAGAAGGCTTTCAATCCCTTTCAAGGGTGAAAAATAAAACACTTTTCTTCACCTTATCCTTTCTTATTTATGGATTATGGCTGATGATGCTCTACGTGTTGTTTTTTGCGTATCCCCCTACTGACCATCTTTCTTTCCGGGCGGCTGCTTTTACATTCGGACTTGCAACTCTTGCATTCCTCCTGCCAATACAGGCAGGTATAGGTGCCTGGCATTTCGTTGTAATCCAATGCCTGTTGCTGTTCGGGATTGAAACCGAAACAGGGAAAGCATTTTCAATCGTGGCTCATGCTGTCACAAATCTGGCCTATATTCCGCTTGGTGCAATTGCTTTGATTTTATTGTTTCTGTTGAATGCAAATAGGGGAAATGCTGATACCGGCTCCATCAGTAAGGCCGACTCAAAATAATAATTATCTCAGGCTTATATTTTTAGAGCAAAAGAATAATCCAGCTTCCCGGAATCCTGATATTTGAAAACTTTGTGATATATAAAGGATCCGTTATATTGTGGAAATGTTTAGATTTTTGTGAAATTATTCCTCATTTGACCACTATACTTCTTCTCCGATCATTTTTTAATTATTTCATAGGATAAATGTACTTCGGTCAACTGTCTATAGCTATCGCTGCTCTGTTAGAGGGACTTTTAACCGGATGAGGATTCAGTTTATATAGAATCGCCGGGGAATAAGTATTGATTCTAAATGAGGCTGGCATGAATTTTCCATTATAAAGCATAAACAATTAAATTATAAATTAAAATGAATGCGCTGGGCTTATTTTATCTCATTTCACTCGCTGTGGTAATAACTCTTTTTTTCACACATATACTAAGGATAAAGGGTCCCTGGGGTAGTTTCTGGACTTTTTTTCTAATTATTCTTCTTGCTGTATTTGCAGGCGAGGCATGGGTGGAGCCAATGGGACCTTACTATAAGGACGTATACTGGTTACCTCCGCTGGCAGTGGGTTTAATTATTGCTTTGTTGCTTGCATCTACCACTCCAAGCCCAAAAACACGAAGTAGAATAGCAGAAAAAAGAGAAGAAAGTGATAATAACTCAGCATTGGCGCTTGGAACATTTTTCTGGTTTTTACTGATATTTATGCTCGTACTTGTTGTACTGGGCTTTTTTACAAATCCTCATATAGTCTAACACATAAAATTTATTTAATTATGAAAAAATTAGTACGTATTACATTACTTAAAACATTATTGATCACTTTGATCTTTATGCCTTACCAGCAGGTTGATGCGCAGGATAAAGAAATGTCCTACATTTACCTCGAGGAGGTAGAGGATGAAAATGTCGAAATCCTTCACAGGATATACCGTATCACTCGTGATTATCCTGCATTTTCTTATGAATATGAATTTGAAGATGGTGAACTGAAAAATGTCGTTGTTCGCGGTGTGGATGATGATATGGATCGCAAAAGGCTGAGTGTTATGCTCATGGATCTGAAAAGTAACAGGAATAAGATTAAAAATAAGCAAAATCGTATAGGAGTGTATTATTCAGTTGATAAAGAAGCGAAACCTGTCGGAGGTGAACAAGAATTTCGCCGTGAAATACAAAGGCACATTGTCTATCCTGATAAAGCTGAGAACTGGGGCGTTGAAGGTACCCTTTTCGGAATGGTGGTGGTTGATGAAAATGGAGAAATTCCTTTTGTTGCTATAAATGAAGATGTTGAAACTTCCCGTGAAGACCTTCTGAAAGACCTGGAACAGGAACTGGTTGATGCAATCAGGGAGACTTCCGGTGAGTGGGAACCGGCAAAAGTTGAAGGTGTAAAAGTTCCTTCCCTCGTTGTTGTCCCTGTTCAGTTTGATGTTCAGGCCAATCCTTTCCTCCCGGGATTTATCTATTAAAACCTAACGTGGACGAGCCACAACTAAACAAATAACAAATAAATTTCAATCAACAAATGACCAAACAGGTTTTTCATTCTGCAAAGCGAGTAAGACTATGTAAAAGAAATTTAAGTAACTTGTTTCGTTTTTGAAATTTTGCTATTGTAAATTATTGCAATAAAATCTTTTAGAAATAACTATTGCAGGTAATTTATAATGAAAAAAAAGCCCCTGCTTCAATGAGGCTGTCTAAAAAGTCAACTTAAAAATGATATTACTTACAAATTGTAACTTG
>CAZGTU010000061.1:0-27827 GCA_964528675.1 uncultured Bacteroidaceae bacterium | reverse complement strand
AGGTAATGAAAATAAACGTTTCGAGTGCCGGCTCTAAACATACAGCCGAAACGTTGTGTGCAATGCCAGAAGACGGAACAGCAACTATAGAAACATTGGAATAATAGATGATGGAACATATAATAACAGCGAAAAACCTAACCAAAAAGTATGATGACTTTATTGCAGTCAATGACATATCATTTGACGTAAATAAAGGTGAAATTTTTGGGTTTTTGGGACCAAATGGAGCAGGAAAAACAACTACCATAAATATGCTGATTGGAATGGCAAAAATTTCATCGGGCAATATCTATTATAATGAAAAAGACCTGACAAAAAATATTAAAAAAGCACAGGAAATTATTGGTGTTGTTGCTGATGAAAGCAATTTATATGATGAAATGAGCGGATATGATAACCTTTGTTTTTGTGGTTCTTTATATGGTCTTACAAAAATGGAGAGAGAAACAAAAGCTACCGAATTATTAAAAATATTCCAATTGACGGAGGCTGCTAACAAAAAATTTAAAGCGTATTCAAAAGGAATGAAACGAAAACTAACAATTGCAGCAGCTTTAATACACAATCCACAAATTTTATTTTTAGATGAGCCAACCACAGGTATTGATGTTGCAAGTGTAAGGCAAATAAGGGATATGATAAAAAGGTTGAATGAAAACGGAACTACTGTTTTTCTTACAACCCATTACATAGAAGAAGCTGAAAGACTATGCGATAGAGTTGCATTTATAAATAATGGAAAAATTATAAAAATTGACTCAGTTGGAAATTTATTGAATGAAACAAAAGAAGCAAATATAATTGAGGTGGTTTTTGAAACTAACAGCAATAACAAAGATGAATTATTAATAAAACTGAATCAAAGATTTACAAGTATTGAATGCAGTTTGAAAAACCTGAATACAATTAAGATTTTAAGTCTTGATAAAATTGATATTTCGCCTATTGTATCATTTTTAGCATCGGAGAATATTTTCATTACAGAAGCAAAATTAATCAGACCGACACTTGAAGATGCTTTTGTAAAAATGACAGGCATTGAAATTGATTTAATGAAGAAAGAAAAAGAGAAGAAATGAAATCAAGTATCGCTTTTTGGAATATTCTCTCAAAAGACATGAGAAATTATTATCTGAAACCGCCAAATATCAGTTGGGGAATAATTTTCCCTTTTGCTTGGATGTTGATGATGTTTATAAAAACCAAAACCACATTTAACATTGAAGAAGTTTTTCCGGGAATTGTAGGCATGTCAATTCTTTTTGGAACAACATCAATGCTTTCGGTAACAATTACATTTGAAAGAAAATCAAGGTCATTTGAACGATTATTATTAGCACCGATTAGTATTAAATTGCTTATAATGGCAAAAATAGCAGGAGCTATATTATTTGGAATTTTTAACAGCATTGTTCCTGTTTTGTTTTCAGTTTTGTATTTTAAAGCAACAGTTGTTAACTGGACAATGCTAACGGTAGGGATAGTACTTTTATCAATAATTTCAACCTTGCTTGGACTCTTTATTTCTGTTTCTGCGAAAGAGGTATTTGAAGCACAGACTTATTCTAATTTTTTCCGTTTCCCGATGATTTTTCTATGTGGATTATTTGTGCCAGTTATGTCATTGCCAGTTTTTGTTCAACCTTTATCATATATTTTACCTGTAACATACGGAGTTGATATTTTGAGATTTTCTATTTCTGGAAGTAATTCAATATCAATATATTTAGACTTGATTTTTGTTCTGGCTTTTTGTTTAATCTTATTTTGGATTAGCTTATTGAATATTAAGAAAAAATGGATAAAATAACATACAGAAAATAAGGCACATGCACACAACATCGTATATAAAACATTTGGCAGTCAGTGCGTTATCAAGCTTTTCAGCCCGTATCAAAGTTTGTTGTAACTTGACAGGCAAGTGCTTCGAAATGCCAAACGTTTCATATACGTAACCGTTGTGCACTATAATGATAAAAGGCACAGCATCTTTTGATAATAACATGAAAAAAAGAATGCACATTCGAAAAGCAATAAATAACTTAACTTTCGGAAGTCTAATTTCATCAAAATTTTATGATAAAAAAGCAGCATAATAATTTTTGTAGTTCCCTAAAATATAGTATTTTAGGGGTGAACAACAAAACAAAAATAATCATGCTGCACGGTAAAAGTACAAAGATTTTTTCAGAGATAAATAACTATTTCACATCACAGGAAAAAGCCATTCTGCAAATCAGCAATTTGTTTGCCTACCTGAAATTGAATAAGATGAAGCTCAATGTGACTCAGCCCAATCAGACCCAACACGATAAAAGAGATTTGCTGTATATGCTATTGCTTTTTCCTCTATTTTCAATTAACAAAGTATCAGGCTATTACGAGAGTGCATTGTATAAATATTTGAGTGCAGGAAAAGACACCTTCTACCAGTTTAAGAATGATAGCCGGGTGGTCTGGCGCAACATGCTGTATTGGCTCAATAAAAAATTGCTGCGAAAAGTTGAAATTCACTCTCAAGAATTTACCACATCACCAAGATGCCTGTGTTTGGATGATACCAATTTAGAAAAGACCGGCTTGCAAATTGAGCATATCGGTAAAATTTGGTCACATGTTCAGCACAAAACCGTACTTGGCTTTAAGGGATTATTCCTTGGGTATTGGGATGGAAAGAGTTTTTTCGGCCTTGATTTTTCACTGCATAAAGAAAAAGGCAAAAACCAAAAGAAGCCCTACGGATTGAAACCAGGCCAACTGGCAAAACAATACAAAAAGAAGCGTGACTTTTACAGTGATGGATATTCCAGAGAACAGGAACTGAAATTGAATAAAATAGACAACGCCATTTTGATGATCCGCCGGGCACTGGATAAAAAGATAAAAGTAGATTACGTGCTGATGGATAGTTGGTTTGTGTGCGAACGGATACTTAAGTTTATCAAAGGGCTTCGTCAAAACATCCACTTGTTGGGCATGGCTAAAGTGGGCACAACAAAATACAACTTTGAAGGTAAAGAAATCAGCGCCAAAGCACTTGCCCGTTTACTCAAAAACAAAAAGCAGGTAAAGCGCATTAAATCCATTGGCATGTATTGTGCAACAACACAGGCAGAGTACAAGGGAATTCCGGTTAAGTTGTTTTTCTGCAAAACCTCCAAAAAGGGACAATGGCATTTGCTATTGACCACCAAATTATCACTGAATGTGGTTGAAGCGTATCAGATTTACAGTATTCGCTGGAGTATCGAAGTGTTTTTTAAAGAAAGCAAGCAACACTTCCAAATGGGTAAAAGTCAATCGCAGGACTTTGATGCACAAATTGCTGATATCACCATATCGATGATGCAATACAACATTTTCAGCCTTGCCAAAAGATTTGAAGCCTATGAAACCCTTGGCCAGCTTTTCAGAGAAAGCAAAGCAGATATCCTTGAACTGACGATCGTCCAACGTATTTGGGGTTTCATACTTGAACTTATCGAACTTATAAAAGATTTTTTCGATATCGATTCCAACGAATTGATAGTCAGGATCATGAAATCAGACAATAAAAACAACAAAATCATCAACCTCTTGCAGCATCAACATTTGAAAGCTGCATGAGGAGACATCAGAAAGTCAAGTAAATAAAATATGAAATTGACCTGGAATTTTTACAGTGGAATAGTTGCACCTATACTAACCCTTACTGCTATTTCGATTCTGATATTATTTGCAACTACTAATCAATTGTTTTTTTCATTATACTTTTTCCCATTTATTTTGTTGGGTATTGTAATGATTAATGTACTACTCTTTTGGTTAACTTACTTATTGTACATAAGAAAAAAATTACCTAAAAGATTTATCATAATATTAGGAAAGATAAGTATCAAATTGGGGCAATTATACCTTATTATTTTGATTATTATGACTTTTTTTAAATTAATATCAAATTTTACATCATTAAGCCATTTCGATTATAAAGTAGATGATATTTACTGGTTGATAAGTATTTGGACATTTATAGAAATTATTCATCATTATTTTTATAAGATTATATATGATAAAAAATCTTTCTTCGAAATAGTTAATGATGAGAAGAATAATAGTTTAACCGCACCATTTGGAGGTGCAATCGGAATAGCATTAAAAAAGTTGGAACGATAATATCCATATATTCACTTGAAATATTACAGTGCACAACAGCGTGTATGTGGCAATAGCGGGTGAAGTGGCAAATCGAAGGTCTGTGCTTCTAAGAAATTTTGTGCTAAACGGACAGGCAAGTGCTTCTAATCCGCTACTGCACATACACGCAAAACGTTGGCGTTCATTGGAACAAGACCCTGCAATAGCATTGAAACATTGACAAAAACAGACAAATTAAAATGAATAATAACAATTAAAAATGGAGGTTAGAAATGCAACACAAGCGATTAATATTTAGTGGTGTACTCTTGTTAGCGCTTGGATTGACAGGATTACAAGCACAAGAAAGCGTTAATTCCACAGGCGGTAATTCTTCAGGAGTCGATGGCTCGGTGAGCTATTCCGTTGGACAGGTTGCGTACCAAGCCTACACCGGCACAAACAGTTCGGTAGCACAGGGAGTACAACAACCTTACGAAATTTCGATGGTAACAGGAATTGAAGAAGCCAAAGGCATAAACCTTTCTGTTTCGGCTTATCCCAACCCTACTACCGATTATCTTACATTGAGTATCACTGAATTTGAGTTTTCAAATTTATCTTACCAACTGTATGATATAAATGGAAAACTTTTAAAAAACAAAAAAATTACAGGCAACCAAACAAGCATTGTTATGAGCAACCTTGTTCCTGCCGTCTACTTTGTTAAAGTAATTCAGGGAAAAAAAGAAATAAAAACATTTAAAATTGTTAAAAACTAATCGATTATGAAAACAGTATTTACACTTTTAGTCCCATTGGCTATCGGGATATTACTAACGGCAGGTTTATTTGCTCAATCGCCGGAAAAAATGAGCTATCAGGCAGTAATCCGTAACAGTAGCGACCAATTAGTTACTGATACACAAATTGGCATGCAGATTAGCATTCTGCATGGTTCTGCAAATGGCACAGCAGTTTATGTTGAAACACAAACACCAAGTACAAATGCCAATGGATTAGTCAGTTTGGAAATTGGTGCAGGAACAACTTCAGATGATTTCTCAAGTATTGACTGGGCAAACGGTCCCTATTTTATTAAAACCGAAACCGACCCGGCAGGAGGTACAAGTTATACCATTACCGGCACAAGCCAGCTAATGAGTGTTCCTTATGCTTTGCATGCAAGAACAGCAGAGACAGTAAGCAGTGAAACGGACCCTCTTTTTACTGCTTGGGATAAATCCACAGGTATTGCCATTACTGAGAGTCAGGTTTTAGATATGGGTAGTTACATTGAAGATGAGGTCGATCCCACATTTTCCATCAGCGAGGCATCGAATATTACAGCTACCGACATTGCCAATTTGAGTAATTTATCGGGAACAAATACCGGCGATCAGGATATTAGTGGTATTGCTATAAACACACAAGCTATTCAGGATACTGCAACTCAAATACGTACTGATATTCCTAATGTAAGCGGATTTTTAACAAGTGAAACCGATCCAATCTTTGATGCAAGCCCGGTAGGCGGTATAAAGGCTGCAGACATTGCTAACTGGGACGAGGCTCACTCTTGGGGCAACCATTCAGAAAAAGGATATTTAGAATCCGAGACCGACCCAGTTTATGCTGGATCAGTAGCAAGTGACATTACTGCAGGAGATACCACTAATTGGAACGAAGCTCACGGCTGGGGCAACCATGCGGAGGCAGAATATATTACCGAAGAAGCCGATCCCATGTTTACTTCATCTATTGCCAGTGGTATAATACAAGAGGACATAGAAAGCTGGGATGCAAAAAGTGAATTTGACGGTGAGTTCAGCAGCCTGACCGGGGTTCCTAACTCCATTTTTATGCCTGCCGGTGTTATAAACATATTTGCCGGAAGCGTTGCCCCTGATGGATACCTGATCTGTGACGGCAGTGAGGTGAGCCGGACGGAATATGCAGATTTGTTTGCGATAATCGGTACAGCTTACGGTGAGGGAGACGGCAGCACTACGTTTAATCTTCCGGATCTCCAAAGCAGAATACCTGTAGGCATATCACCCGAACCTGAATTTGACGAACTAGGTAAGACAGGAGGAGCTAAAGTCCATGCACTGACAGTGAGTGAAATGCCTGCTCACATTCATGGAGGATCTACATCCACTTCAGGGTCGCATACACACGCTGCTTCAACCGGTGTGGCAGGAAATCACTCTCATACTGGGAGTACCGGTTCTTCGGACTACTCGGGATCGATAAACATTCAGCAGGGCATAGGTTCTGGAGCAACTGTAGCAAGAGCGTCAGGTGGTCATGCTCATTCTGTTTCTATCAATACTGCGGGTACGCACACTCATGCTGTTAGTGTTATGCAAAGCGGCTCTCATTCACATGCGGTCTCCATTAACAGCACGGGCGGCAGCAATACTCACAACAACCTTCAGCCTTATATCGTAATGAATTTTATTATAAAATATTGAAAATCAACGAAACGCCAACATCGTATATAAAACATTTGGCAGTCAGTGTGTTAGCGAGCGCTTCAACTCGTATCAAAGGCACTTGTAACTTGACAGGAAAGTGCTTCGAAATGCCAAACGTTTCATATACGTGACCGTTATGGGCAAGGCTAAAAAACACCCAGACAATGAATAAAAACTGGAAATAATGAAAATAAAACATAAAATGCCAACGCACATTTCAACACATTTGCAATCCGCACTGGCTGACACACAAGCCAAAAATTGCAAAAGAGTTGAAATTTTGCCGACGCACCCAAAAGACAAGACATTATGAATATAATTAAACAGAATCCTTTTCGAATCCTTGGTCTGACTGGAAATGCAACAGAAAAAGAATTGCAAAAACAAATTGGTATTATTAAACGATACGCGGAAGTAGGAAAAACAAAATCATTTGATTATGACTTTGAATTTATAGGGGACTTTTCTAGAACACCTGATGATATTCAAGAAGCATCAAATAGAATTGAACAATCCCATAAAAAATTGCTCTATTCTTTATTTTGGTTCGTGAAAAATACACAATTTGATGAAATTGCTTTTAACAACCTCAAAGAAAATGATACAGAAAAAGCCATAGAAATATGGAACAAAACTCTAAAAGACCAGATTACAAGTAAGAATTTTTCTTCATATCTAAACCTTTCAACACTTTATATTGCCTTATCTATGGTTGAAGATAAGGTTGACCAACACATCTTACAAGCTGGGATTTCATTAAAAGGCAATTTAATACATTCTGACAGCCTTAAAGATTTTTCTAAAATTGTAACAGGAAACGGAGTTTCAAACGACCCCCTCGAGATTAGTAAAAAGTTTGTAGATGAGTTAATTGAGCTATTAAAACCATACCTAAATAAAAAGAACGGTTTTTCTACAAATGACTTGATTTATTTTTTTGACTCATTTCCTTCAAGCACTCAAAAATATATCTCTTCAAAATTTACAGAGGTTCCTATTTCAAACATTGAAAATAATATTGAAAAAACATCAAGACAAAGAAAAGATAATCCGAGAGATGCAGAAGAATATGGGGAAGAACTATATGAAAAAACTAAAAAGGACTTGTCTAGTTTGAAAAGAATGATGGGGTCTGAAAATGTTCAATTTCAAATGATTGCAAATAAGCTAGCTAATGAAGTTTTGCAATGCTCTATTGATTTTTTTAACGAAATTAGTAAAGAAGAATTAGCAGACTATGACCCTTTCAAGGATGCTTTAAAAGTTGCAAAATATGCCAAAAGCATTAAACCAACAGGACAAACGGAAAGTAGGGTTTTAGAAGCGTTGAGTACTCTTGAAGAAATGCGTTATAGGGATATTTATGAAATAATCGGGTTTTTAAATCAAATCATTGGTGTTTTTGAGCAAGTTGAAAAAGAAAATTCGGGGATTGATACTTTACTTAGTGGCAGACGAACAGTAGTTAATGAAGAAAAAATAATGGAAGTAGCAATACCTTTGTTTGATAAGCAAATTTTAGAAAAGATTGCAAAATCAGATAAAAATAATTTAATTAATGATTTCTACAATGCATTAAATAAAATAATAAACAAGATATCTTTTCGAAATACTGAATTTTTTAATAAGAAAAAAACAACTTTTATTTCATTATTACCAGTTACTAACACAATAAAATTCAATTTTGAAAAAGCAAAATTAGAAAATGAAATAAGTAATCTGCAAAGCAAACTATCAAAAACCAAAAGTAAAGAATATTATAGAACGGAATTGCAAAACCTAAATCATCAAATGACAAGGATTAAAGAATGGCAATTGTTCAGAAGCAGAGAAAATAGAGAAAAGCAAATAACAGAACAAAACCAAAAAATCAATCAATTAAAAGCTAAAGGTGAGAAGGAGAAAAAACAGGAGATAGTTAAAATTGAAGAGCAATTGGTGATTAAAAGAAGAGAATTAAAAGAATTAACTAACAAATAAGGAATATGAAAGCAAAACTTATACTATTACTAATCGCATTTTCAGTAAGCAATGTTTTTGCTCAAACTGATAGTTTATCATTGAAGAAAGAAATAAATGAACTTTCCAATAAGGTAAATTTATTAGAAGAGGGTATTGAACAAATCAAGACTGAAAATAAGGCATTTGCAAAGGAAAGTCAATCTTTGATTAATGTGCAAAATGTTCTTCGAAGGGAGAATCAACAATTAATTAAGGATTTTGATGCTTACAAGCAAAGTGCCGAAAGAAAAATTGATAGTTTACAACAAATTATAAGCTCAAATTCTGCGAATATAAAAACTACAGCGGATGAATTAGGTGTTAAAATTGATGAAACGTATAAAGCTACAAATCAAAATATAACAGATTTAAATAAGACAGTTAGTCAAAACACTCTTTACTGGATAATTGCAGTTTTAGTTGTCGCTCTATTTGTTTTAATTGTATTTGTTTTATTAAGAAAACAGATTTTTAAGCAGAAAACAGATTTAGACAGCAATTTGCAAGATACAAGAAAAGCACTTGAAGAAGAAGGCGTAAAACTTGACAATAAACTGATTGAAGTGCTTGAAACACAGTTGAAAATTATCAATAACAGTAATTCTGGTCCAGGAAAAGAAGAAGACTACACCCTGGCATTAAAGGTCGCAGATGAAATTGTACGTATTGAAAAGAATATTTCAAAAATGGATACTGATACCAAAGGAATCAAACCTCTTGTTAAAGGTATCGAAAGAATCAAAGACAATTTTAAAGCAAATGGTTATGATATGGTTCAGCTATTAGACAAAGAATATGATGATGGAATGAACATTGATGTGATTAATTTTATTGACGATGATTCTATTCCGTCCGGTAAAAAAATCATAACTCGCATTATAAAGCCGCAAGTTAATTATAATGATGTGCTAATTCAAAGAGCACAGGTTGATGTTTCACAGAATTAAAATAAAAACACATTTAATATTATGGCAAGAACAAAAATAGACTACGGTATCGATTTAGGAACAACCAATTCCGCAATTTCAAGAATGGAAAATGGAGAACCAGTAATAAAGAAAACATTAGATGAACAAAAAGATACAGCACCTTCTTGCGTCTCATTTAATCCCAAGAAAGCATTAAGAATAGGTGATAAAGCATTTGCTGCCTATAGAAGTGAATGTCAAAAGGCACTAACAAAAAAAACAGATATTAATTCGTTCATAGAATTTAAAAGAACTATGGGAACTGATAAAAAATATTTTAGTTCCCATATGGAAAAGGAATATAGCTCAGAAGACTTATCTGCGGAAGTTTTAAAGGGTTTAAAATCATATGTTACAGATGAAAGTATTAATTCAGTAGTTGTTACTGTTCCTGCAAAATTTACTGTTAATCAAAAAGATGCTACTTTGAGAGCAGCGAAATTAGCAGGTTTTGAACATTGTGAGTTATTGCAAGAACCAATTGCGGCATCTATGGCCTTTGGCTTAGATGCCAAAAGTAAAGATGGCCATTGGTTAGTATTTGATTTTGGCGGTGGAACTTTTGATGCTGCCCTTTTAAAGGTTGAAGATGGCATTATGAAGGTAATCGATACAGAAGGAGATAATTATCTCGGAGGTAAGAACCTTGATTATGCAATTGTGGAAGAAATAATGATACCACATATTCAGGAAAACTATTCAATCACAGAAATTTTAAATGGTGATAAAAGTTCTCAAAAATATAAAGATGCTTTAAAGTTTTGGGCAGAGGAAATTAAAAACCAGTTATCCTTTAAAGAAGAATTCAATTTGTATGTTGACCCGGGAGATGCTGGTGATGATGATGAGGGTGAGGAAATTGAAATTGATTTAACCGTAAATCAAGAAACATTAAAAAGAACGCTTGAACCAATATTCCAAAAAGCAATAAATATATCATTAAGTCTTTTAGAAAGGAATAATATAGCGAAAAATGCATTGGATAATCTTATTCTTGTTGGTGGTCCTACATATTCTCCCATCTTAAGGCAAATGCTTGAAGAACAAATTATAAAACCTGATGTAAGCGTTGACCCAATGACAGTTGTTTCCAAAGGTGCAGCATTATTTGCTTCTACTGTGGATGTGTCTGATGAGATAAAAGAACAACAAAGAGATAGAACAAAAATTCAATTACAATTGGGTTATGAAGCAACTACTGTGAATGAAGAAGAGTTAATTTCAGTTATTGTACTTAAAGATAAAACAGAAGGTGAAATCCCTGATAAAGTTTTTGTTGAAATTGTTCGAGGTGATAAAGCTTGGTCAAGTGGTAAAATAGAACTTGACGGAAAGAATGATAAAGGAGAAAAAGCTGGAGCAATTGAATTGAAATTTAATTTGGGAAAACCTAATCTTTTTAATGTATATACTTATAACGAACATGGAGATTTGTTACCAAGTGAACCGTCAAATTTCACAATCATTCAAGGCTCAAAAATTGGAAGTGCAACATTGCCTTACAATATTAGTGTAGAAATTAAAAGTCGTGCTTCAGGGAAAGTTGTTTTGAGAAGTATAAAAGGTTTGGAAAGAAATTTATCTACACCTGCTACAGGAATAGCAAATAACTTAAAAACTCAGAAACAAATCAGACCCGGAATTAAGGAGGATAACCTAAAAATACCTATTTACCAAGGAGAAGATAAATCTGATGGGACACGAGCTATTTATCAAGAACATGTTTATGATGTAATTATTACTGGAGAGGATTTGCCAAAACTTCTTCCTGAAAATAGCGATGTAGAATTAACTATTAAAGTCGATAAGTCAGAAAGGATGGAGTTCTCAGCATTCTTCCCATATTTAGATTTTACTTTCGAAAAGAAAATAGAAACAGAAAATAGACAAGAAGTTCCAACAGACTGGTTAGAGAATGAGATAAACAAAGCCCAGCAAACACTTAATATAATCAAACAAGAAGGGGTTTATTCTGACCAGGAAAAATTAGATAAACTTGATGCGGAAATATCGGAAACACAAAAACGATTTGAGCAAGGGAAAAGCGATTATGACCGTAAAAGAGATGTCCTTGAAAGCTTAAGGCGTTCACTTAGAACTCTTGATGATATACAAGACGCAAGCGAATGGCCTAAAACTGAAGAAGAATTAAAGGATGTTTATTACCGCTTAGAAGAAACAAATCAAAAATTCGGGAATGATAAAACGAATGCTATTGTTGAGCAATTTAAACAACAAATTCCTGAGATTATAAAAGAGAAAAACGTAAAAGTTGCCCAGGAAATGATTGACAATATGCGTCAGTTAGATTTTGCCCTTGTTGACCAGGGTTTAGGAGCGCAAATGGAAATCATGTATTTAAAGAATTTTAATGACGAATTTGACACATTGGATTGGAAAGACAGGAATAGAGCAAGAATGACCTTGGACAGAGGCCTGCAAATGGCCGCAAATAATCCTACGAAAGAAGGATTACGTCCTATTGTTATAGAATTATTCAAACTACTACCAGAAACAGATAAACCAATTGTTGGAGGCGGCAGTGGAAATGAATTAATTGGTTAAAATCGTATTAACATGAAAAACATTTCACTACTAATCATTTTGGTTACTATTATTCTTTCATCTTGTTTATCAGAACAGGAAAAGAAAGCGAGAGAAGAACAGAAAATTGCAAAGCAATTAGAAGAAAAAGAACAGGAAAGAAAACGTTTAAAAGAGCTTGCTATAGATAAAGCCATTCAGGATAGCTTAAATGCTATAAAACTTGAAAAGGAGCGTAAGGAAAAAGCTATTTATGAAAAATACATTAACAATCGATTAGCAAATGGAGCAACTCCATATGCTTATTTATATGGGCATAATAAAAGTTGCAAAGAATGGGGATGTTCCCAGATTAAAGTAAAAACGCCAAGCTCTTCAGAGGTTTTAGTACTAATTAAAAGAAATGACAAAGTTGTAAAACACGCATATATAAGAGCGTCAAATTCATACACCTTTGAAATGCCAAATGGCACATATCAACCATTTTTTTATTATGGAGAAGGCTGGAATCCCGATAAGGTAATGAAACAAACAGAGAAAGGAACTCTAAAAGGGGGATTTATTAGTGATGAACATTTTAGTAAAGATAATCCTCAAACGTTAAATAATAATATTTTGGAATACGAACTTATTTTGCAACAAAGTGGAAACTTCAACACAAAACCAAGTTCACAAGAAGAAGCTTTTTAAATGGAACAATTATTAAACAAGGGCAAATTGGTTAACTCTACTTATGAGATTCAATTTTTCATAGATGGAGATACTTTTTCTGAAAAATACAGAGTCAAAGGGAATAATGGTAAAACCTACTTACTAAAACTATATAATAGTTCAAAGCTATCGAGAAATGACTTTTCAAATAACAAACTTTTTGAAGTAGAAATACTTTCTCAATTAAATTTAGAGAGTACAATTAAGCTTATTGATAACGGGGAGTATGTTCACAAAAATAGCCGCTACCATTATGTTATTTTAGATTTTATTAGTGGTGAAACTCTCAAAGAAAGATTAGAACGTGAAGGGGTTTTTTCACAATATTCCGCTGAAGCTTTAATCATTTATCTCCTTGAAACAATAAAGGAAATTCATCATAAACCAAAATCAATTATTCATAATAACATTAATGCAAATAGTATTATCCTGGACTATGCTAATGCAGAAAAACCTATTTTGGCTGAATTTAGATTTGCAAGGTATATTACAAGCAAAAGCAATTCGCTTGACTTAAGCCGTCTATCCCCATTTTTTATTGCTCCTGAATTGTATAATGGAATTTTCACTCCTCAAAGTGATATTTTTTCTGTTGGAGCATTATTGTATAACTTGATTATGGGGATTCCGCCATGGTTCGTTGAAATTCCTAAATATCAACATACACAGGATAAATTTATTGAAGCTATTAACGATAAACGTAAGCAAGAATTAAATTTTGGTGTTAAAGGAGTTGATGAATTGAAGGATGAACATTTAAAAAGTGTTATCAAAAAAGCGTTAGCACTTAATATTGAGGAAAGGTTTAAAAATGCTGATGAATTTATAAGTGCTTTAAAAAGAGAAAAAGTGCTCATTAATGATGAGAAAAAAGAAAGCACAAAACAAAAGGCAATTAAGAAAAAAGGTGCAGGTTTTTCTTTAGTTGCAGGAATGCAGGAACTCAAAGATATCTTATATAACGATGTGATTCGTGCTTTAAATGAGAAAGAACGTTTTGAAAAATACGGTATTCCATTGCCTAATGGAATGTTGCTTTATGGCCCTCCTGGGTGTGGAAAAACCTTTATTGCTGAACGTTTTGCAGAAGAAGTTGGTTTTAATTTTTTAAAAATTATCACTTCTGACATTGCAAGTATATATGTACACGGCACTCAGGAAAAAATTGCAAATTGTTTCAAGGAAGCTGAAAAAGAGGCTCCAACGGTAATGTTTTTTGATGAAATTGAGGCAATGGTTCCGAATAGAGGAGGTGATGTTCAGCATAGTGTTTCATCCGAAGTCAATGAGTTTTTAGTTCAATTAAATAATTGCGGTGAAAAAGGAATATTTGTGATAGCAGCAACAAATCGACCTGAAATTATTGACACAGCATTATTAAGAGCGGGTAGAATAGATTATAAAATTTACGTTCCGCCACCAGATTATGCAGCAAGAAAAGGATTGTTTGAATTGTACTTAAAAAATAAGTATATCGAAATCGATTTAAATTATGAAAAACTTGCAAAACAAACAGCAAATTATGTTTCTGTTGATATTAAAACAATTGTTGATTTTGCGGCAAGAACAGCTGAAAAATGTGATGTTAGGATTTCGCAAAAAATATTACTTGATACAATTGAGCAACGTCATCCTTCACTAAATAATGATGAATTAAAAGGATATGAGTTAATAAGGAATAAGTTTGAAAATAAAGCGTCTAATAAATCTGAACCTCGAAGACCTATAGGTTTCAGATAGTTTTTAACTTAAAAACAAAAATTATGGATAAAAATGAATTCAAAAAAATATTATTTAAGGTAGCCTTTTGTACTATGGCTTGTGATGGTCATATAGATAACCGGGAAATTGAAGAGCTTAGAATAATGGATAAAAACACTTCTTTTTTTGAGGCAGTTGATTTGTCCGATGAGTTAAAACAATTAATTACAGACCTTAAAAATAAAGGCACTAAAGTAATTGAGGAATTATTTTCAGACTTAAAAAGTACAAAGCTCAACCCGATACAGGAGTTGTTAGTTTTAGAAGTTGCATTGAGAATAATCAATGCGGATGAAAAACATGATGAAAATGAAGTAAAGTTTATTCATTTGCTCAGGTCAAAACTTGAAATACATGATGAAACCATAAATGACAGATTTGGTGAATTAAACATCTTATATACAAACGAATATTCAAGAAATATTGTGGCGGGTAAATCAGAAATTGAATTTGCGGAAAACATTAAATTACCTGAGATGTCTGAATTAATTCAAGTTGATTTAAAAGATGAAAATAAGTAGCCTAACGCTGAAAGCCATACACATTTGCAATTCGCACATGCCGACGCTCAGACCAAAAATTGCAAAAGAGTATGTCTTGCCAACACACTGATAGACAGACGGATAAGCAGAAGGCCCAGCCCATAACATCGTGTATAGTGCATTTGGCGGATAGTGCTAATATTAAGGGTGTTACATCTAATAAACGGTGTAGCAGTTTGACAGGTTCGTGCTTCGAATCGCCAAACGACACCATACACGTAACCGTTGGCAATAATTAAAAATACACAAAACCTATAAATAACACAGACATGAATAAAATAACAGGTTTAATAATGTTAATGATCACGATAACCATCATATCGTGCAAAAAAGAAAAAATTACGGTTCCTAATGACTTTACCGCTTCCCAGGGCACCTATATTGGTGTTGTTCATATTGCCTATGGAAACATTGACGGGCATGCAATTGTATACCGTTTTAATGAAGACAATGCCCAGTGGGAAGAATTATCGTGGACATATTCTCAAAAATGGGATGATGTGGGATATCTATTGCCAAATGGAATAGTACCCGGAAAGGAATACCGATACAAGATGAGACTACATTCAGATGATGCTGGATACAGTGAATACTCAAATGAAATTACAGGTTATGCTTTCAAAGGGACAGGGTCAGAAATTAGCTCCATTAACCGTGAAAACAATGGCGATAAGGTTGATATTACAATTAACTGGAGAGACCAAAACGATTTGTCCGAAATAAATAATCTACAGGATATTTATTATGACGTATACCGAACAGAAAATGGTAACTTTTCTGATTACGAAATAATTAAATCTATTTATAGTTCATTTAACAATGGAGAACCCCAGTATGAATGGTCGTATGAAGATACATGGCTTGACCCTTCAAAAAACTATACCTATAAAATTGTTACCCGTTATATGTACGCTTATATCGATGCGAATGGTGACAGTAGGGAATATAACGAATATATTGTAGATGGCAATTCTGCTGATGCAAATGGTAGTGGAGATGAAAGTAATCCAATCGTGGAATATACAACAACAGATTTGGGACAGGTATTAGCCGCATCATCGGGCGCTGTAAAAGATATTGAAGAAAAAGTAATTGACAACACATTATACATAGGAGCAATATCGGATGCTGCACTTTATGGCACACCTGCTCTTTACAAATTAAATGGTTCATCATGGCAAAATGTATGGAATGCTGTTCCAAATGTTGAATTTGATAAAATACATTTTGCTATATCTAATAGTGGTTCTTATCTGGCCGGAATTCGCGATTCTTTGAGTTTATTCTATTGGGACGGCTCTGTATGGTCCGAAAATTTGACCCCTGATAATCTTGGGCAGGACGATGGGCCATCGGCAATCAGTATCGAAGTTTTAGATAATGAAGTTTACCTGGCTATTGAGCAGCATCCTCAATATGACTTGCAGGTTCTGAAATACAATGGGAGCACATGGGATACTATAGGTGGTGATGGCAGCGGAATAATTGCAACCGGTTCAGTTTTCGGAACTAAATTGAAAAACATTAACGGGACACTTTACCTGCATTACAGTATAGATGATGTTTTATACATTAAACACCTTGAAGGAACCAGTTGGGTAACAGACCTTACCTGGGAGCAGGAATGGTTATCCGATATTGAGCTGACAAAAACCAGTTCTGCACTCTACTTTAGTTCCGGGTCTGCCTCTACTGATTTCGATGGCGGTGTTTACCGGGTCGATAACTCAACTACCGTGACAAATTTAATCCCTGATGAACATGAAGCGTGGTTTACTATGGGAGCTTTTGACTTGACAGTGGATTCGGACGGGAATCTTATTGTAGCCAGCATGAAATATGAATTTGAAGATGAAACGCAAACTTCACTGATTTCGTTTCCGCACCTGAATGTTTATGATGGAACAGAATGGAAAACCATCTCAGGTGATTTTACCGACGGGGTTTTGCCGGTTGCGGTTAATGCAATAGCTAATGATATTTATTATATGTATGGTGATGCTGCAACAATTAATGATGTTAATGATCCATCGGCCATTAAATCAAAGAAACTGACAAAATAGGAATAATGGAACCCGCATAAGTACTTAATTGTAAACACAAGGGATGATGTAAAAAACAACAGTATAGCTTGCTTGCCCATACGGTTGAAAACATGCGGGGCATTTACCCCTTGTAACTAAAAAATTATAAACATGAAAAATTTATTGTTACTTATTGGAACCGTTGCATTAATGATGGCAACCATTTCATGCGGCCAGAATCAATCAAAAACAGAATCAACCGAACAAAAAAAGGAAATGGCTAAGGCCAAACCCGAAAAAGCTGAAATGACCGTTGAACTCTATTGCAAAGTGAGTAACGAGGAAAAAGCCTTGTTAATGGAAAAGTATTGGGATAAGTTTAAAGGCAAAACTTACGAAGACGTTAAAGATATTTACGCGCAATACCAAAAAGAAGAGGATGCCATTTATGAAAAACACGGAATAGAAAACAAGCTGGATATGAGTAACTTTTTCCGTTCCAATTGGAAAGAAATTGAAGAATTTCAAAAAAATAACCCCGAAAACAAAGATTATCCGGAATATCAGGATGCAAAAAAGAAGATGGCTTCCTTTGCCATGAAAAAAGGTATGGAATAGATTTGCTATGAAAGATTTGATTAAAAAAGGAGGCAGGTTATTACCTGCTTTCCTTCTATTCGCGATGGTATCCTGCCACTCAGGGTATGTAAGCCTCGATTACAAGATTATTCCGGACGCTTACTGTAATAGGGATTCAACCTTAGTGGCATTTCTGGCAACAAAAAAGGCATTTCTTAAACCAAAAGGAATTGCCAGATTCCCCGATGGCGGACAGTCAAAAGTTATATACCAACAAACAGACGTATATGTTTTTAATAAGAAAAACAAAAAGCGACTGAATGCATTACACCTGGATAATTTAGACCTTATAAACGGCAATATCCCTGCATCATTAAAAACGGAAATATCTTTTACCGATTCATTACTTTTATTCAGCATTATACCGGCAACAAACTGGGATAATCACTTGAAATATTCCCGTTCCGGAACAGACTCAGCAAATATCGAAGGCATGAAAATCAAGTTCAGCAAACCTTTTATATGGAATTTTTATCAGCAAGAGGTTTGGCAAATTGATTCCGCAGAATTTAATTCATATGGTAGCACCCATTATCGAATTTCACTCACTGAGGCATACAATTTTGTCGGGGAAATTCCACTGGAAGATTTAGGGCTGGAAATTATGGATATTTTTCCTAAGTCAGAAAAAGACTACATCAACGAAACCATATACCTGAAAAATGATGCGAAAATATCCAGAAGAGCTGTTGTTGAACAAATAATAGCGAAACTCAGCAAGGAAGAAATCAAGGCAATATTATTACAGATGGATAAGCACTTAAATAGTCTACAGGGGTATGAAAAGTCAACCTATCAATTGTATTCAAAGGAAACATATGAGCAGATACAGGCCCTGTTATAGTTTTATCGTGTTATTGTTCTTGTTATGCCCGGACATCCATGGACAAACCTCGTACAAGCGGACTGATATTCATCTGGTTGACACCATGGAATATACGCTCTTTAGTTCGGAACACATACCTGATTTCCGGTATCCTCCTGCTCAACTATTCGATGCCGATTTTTCCACCTGTTGGGTAAGCCATATAAGAGAAAGAAGTGACTATCCATCTGTTTTTGTTGCTTTGCCTGAAAACCTAACAAAGTATACTACTCTCAATATTTTTTCAGGTTATGGGAAAAGTGAATCCCTGTATTTAAAAAATTCCCGCCCCAAAGAAATACAAATTTCTTTTTATACAGCTTTTGTTCCTGATGGATATGTGTCGGAACACGGTTTGTTGTGCAAAGCTTTTCAATTCCCACACCATGAAACGGTTATTCTGAAAGATACTTTTGGTATACAAAGTATAAATTTTAAAGCTGGATACGAGGAATTTAAATCCTTTCACCAGGAAGTTTTGGATGAGTATAAAACCCACTTCGATTTCCCCTTACTTGATACACTCGTACTGGCTAAAATTGAGATTAACAGCGTGTATCCGGGAACTGTTTATGACGACATTTGCATATCTGAACTATTTTTCAACGATTGTTATATCTCTGCCGCCGGCAATACTTCTTTTAAAAACATTGATCGTATATACACTAATGAGACTGAAAACACATTGCTGATAGATACTGAAAAACAAACCGCAATTGTGGTATATAACGAGCAGGAATCCATCCTTCAAATTGCGGATATCACTCCTGATGATAGATTTGCGATTTTAATTAGTGTACCTATTGAAGTTGGTGGCCGGGTCGAGACACAGTATCGTATTATCGACCTGGAGAGCAAAGAGGAAATATCCGGCATAATTGAAGATATTATTCCCGATTATAACGCAGGTGAACCAGTATTTTTTGAGTACAGGGATTTAAAAATAAATTTGGTTCTACAATCGAATATGTTAAATAAAATTGAATTAAGATATTTTGAGTAAGTAAAGGGATGTACAGGTAGATATGAATAGAACTTCACATAAAGTCAAAATATATTATGCTTTTTGATACAGGAATTAACTATTGCCAACACACAATATAAAACAGTTGGGGTTCAGTGGTTTGCGGGGCTATTGTTCTCGCATCAACTTTTTCCTCGGTGGACAGGAACGCGCTCCGAAAACCCAACCGTTTCATATTGTCAAACGTTATAGGCAACCTTGACATACAAATCAAGTATAAATAGAAAAATGGAAAAATCATGAAAATAATTAAATTATGCATTTCAGTACTTTCAGTCCTTATTGTTATTAATTCCTATTCGCAAGAATGTACTAAACTAGGTACCTATATTGGGACTTTCCATCCTTCATTCATTCCGTATATAGATGAAGAAGAGCCTAAAATCCTCAGAACGATTTTATGGGACAATCATATATCTAATATTGCAAGCAATACAACTGCCATGAATAATTTTTTGAGTTTTATGGACACATTGGAAAATCGAGAAATTGAGACAATAATGACAATAAGATTTCCATATAGCGATTCATTAAACAAAGATGATCGAATTATTTATGACTCTACTGAATTAAACAATTTTATTTCGGATTTGGAGTATGTACTAAATGCTGTAGATGGAAAGCTTGATTATTTGCAAGTTTTAAATGAGAATTTGGGCAATGGTCGCTATACAATCACTATTGATTCACTTATGAATAATGCTGGATTATCTCAAAGTCAGGCACATGAAATGGTTTTAAACTGGATGGATACAATCTCAAACAGATTTCGTAAAATAATAGATTATCATGGTTTAAATGTTAGTTTGCTATCACCTTCTGTGTTGCCACTAGGCATTCAAAGTGTAATAGACAATGAGATTAATAGCTGGTCATATAAAGTAACAGTTAAAGTCCATCAATTAGCAAATCAATACTGCGATTTGTTGAATTATCATTGGTATCCAACTTCTTTAGAAAAAATGCAAGAGTTAATGAATTTTTCTGACACTTCCTCTGTTCTTCATGTTAATCAAAATATTGGTAGGTCTTGCACAGAATGGTCTCAAGCCCATGAAGTTAGAGACATATTATCGGAAAACTCTGCTTTTTGGACTAATGAGTTAAATATGCATTGCGGTACAACCGATTCGACTTTAACGCCAGATTATCTTAAATTGATCAACGATTCTTTGGGCGTTAATCATTCTCATACTTATGATATGTATCAATTAATGAATGCCAGAGAATATGAATTTGCGGTTTATTATGCGATGATTCAAAATTCTTACATATGCGGTGAAGCAGATCTGGTTTATTACGCTCTGGCCTCTTTGTACGCAACCAGATTTACCGCTAATAAAGTGCCTAATGGTCTGTTTTATACAGAATACCAAAATATAAAAGAATACATTACTAATAATTGTCAACCTTTATCCGTGCATAAAAATATTAGTTCTGACTTGCCCATAGTTATATTTCCAAATCCTACCGAAGATAACTTAACAGTTGAGTTTTTAAAATTTGAAAAAAGTCCTGTAAAATTAAATATTTTAAATCTATCCGGTCAATTAGTTTATGCTCAGAATATTTATAACACTACGGGACAATCAAAAATTGATATTTCAAACCTTGGGGCAGGAACTTATTTAGTCCACATAATATCCGATGAGCAACAATTATATTGCCGAAAACTAATCATTACAAAATAGTTAGATTTGGTATAATAGGGTAGAAAAAGGTATGCCTATAACACATGGTATAGTGCATGCGGGTTTCAGAGGTTTTCGAGGGTTGGTGGCTCGTAAAAAATGTTGGTGTAACCTGATAGGAAATCGCCTCGTAATCCCGCACGACACCATACCATCAACCGTTATGTGGGATTAAAAGAAAAAGCAATCTTATTTGATAATTATACCAATATTTGGTATATTTGTAAAAATAGGAATCATGAATAAGAACACTTCAATATCATTAGGCAGATACTTTGACCAGTTTATTCAGAGCAGAATATCACAAGGAAGATATAATAATGCAAGTGAAGTAGTCCGGGCAGGATTAAGGCTTTTAGAAGAAGAAGAAAATAAGATGATTGCATTACGTGAAGCTATTCAGGAAGGTATAGATAGCGGGATAGCAAATGACTTTGATCCAAGATCACATTTGAAAGAGATCAAAGCAAAACGGAAATAGAATGCTCGGTTATAAGTTAACAAATAAAGCTGTCGAAGATTTAACCGATATTTGGAACTATACCCTTGAAAAATGGTCTGAAAAGCAAGCTGACAAGTACTATCGAATGCTGATTGATAATTTTTATGAGATATCAAGAAACCCCGGTTTAGGAAAAAGCTATTCAGATATCTTTAATAATTTATTAGGATTTAGAGTTGGAAGACATATTATATTCTATCGTATAATTCAAAGGAACGATATTGAAATAATAAGAATCCTCCATGAGCAAATGGATCTTAAGAATAGAATAAAAGAAAAATAACCCCACATAACATGCGGTAATAATTAATTGGCTTCGCGCGCCGGCTCCACGAGCCGATCGCCTCGGCCAGCCCACCTGTCACACTTTTTGCAACGTGCTTAATAAAATATTTCGTAAATTAGTGCTGTTCTGCAATTAAGAAACATTTGTAAATAGTAATAATGAATGATCAACCAGCAAAATAATAAAACCAAAACCATGTAAAAAACCTGGTATGATTGGCAAAAAGTGCGCCAGCCCCTCGGGGACTCGGGGATGCCAAGCCAACTAATCATACCGCAGAACCGTTACCGCCAATGAAAAAAAGGAAACAAAATGCTTATAATTAAAGAAAGAAAATTTATTAAGACTCCTTTTAACAGCGAGCAAGAACTTGAGCAAGTTGTAATTGACAATTATGAATATATTTTTGGACCATCATCAATTTATCTACCAAAAGCCTTAATAAAAACTGGTGATGGAACTGGAACAATTCCTGATGGTTTTGCCATTGATCTTTTATCTAAAAAATGGTATTTAGTTGAGGCCGAATTACTTCATCATAATGTCTGGGGGCATATTGCTCCACAAATATCAAAACAAGTAATTGCATCACTGCAACCTATATCAAAGAAAACTATTGAGGATTTAGCAGTTGATCAGTATCAGAATGATGAAACAACAAAAGAAAAATTTACGGAACAGAAAATAAAAGAAATTGATGTCAGAAAAATTCTTAGTGATATTTTAAATAAGGAACCAATTATAGGGCTCCCTATTGACGCAGTATCAGGAGATTTGAAAGAATGGGCAAGAACTTTAAAATACAATGTCAAGCTTTGGACAATAACAAAATATGTTGATTTCAATGATAAAAACTCAATAGCTTACGAGTTTCCTGAAGAATTCAAGCCAACTCTAGATACCGAAGAAGAGCAGGAAAAAGAGGAACAAACAGGAGATCTAACAAGATATGAGGTTTCAATAGCAGACTTAATTGAAGACGGAATACTATTAGTAGGTCAAAAACTCATAATGGAATATAAACCTCGCCAAGGGAATAAAAAGAAATATGAAGCTGAAATACTTGAAGATGGATCATTAAAAGTCCTTGACCAAGTTTATAGCAGCCCAAGCTATGCTGCGTTGGCAGGAATACAAGATGCAGGAAGTAATAGAAAAACTGTTAATGGATGGACAAGCTGGAAGAATGAAAGTGGGGAAAACCTTGCCGAACTTAGAGAGAAATTTTTAATGGAAAAATAAACACTGGCGGTAACATGCGGTATATTCAATAGGCTTGTCAGGCTTTTTGCAAATCCCCGCTGAGGCCTGCGCTCTATTTAATTAAGAAAGGTTAACTTTATACATGAAACATAAAGGTAGTATGAAAGGCTGGCAAAAAGCCCGCCATAACGGGCGGGAGCCCGTTAACGCCTACTGAAACATACCGCCGACCGTTAGGTACAATACCGGGAAAAGATTAATAAAAAAACATTCTTTATCGTATTGCCAGTAGCTTGCTTAAAATATGTTATGCTAAATCCATGTGACGCAGGTCCATAAAATTAATTCTACCTATTCCGGCCTGCCCAAACCTGGCTTGCATATGGTAATTCCCGGTTTTGTATCGAAAAAATAATATACAAAACCGGACTATGAGAACCATCTGCAAGCCCTCCTACCCTTCGCAGGCCTACCATAGTAACATAATTTGAAAAATACCGGAATAATCCGGCACTGTACCTAACATGCGGTAATAATTAATTGGCTTCACGCGCCGGCACAACGGGCCGACCACCACGGCCCACCCACCTGTCACACTTTTTGCAAAGTGGTTAAGAAAATAATTCGTAAATTAGTGCTGTTCTGCAATTAATAAACGATTGTAAGTAGCAATAATTAATGATCAACCAGCAAAATAATAAAACCAAAACCATGTAACGAACTTTGGTATGATTGGCAAAAAGTGCGCCAGCCCCTCGTAAACTCGGGGTACCCAAGCCAACTAATCATACCGCCGACCGTTACCGGCAAGGCATTTAATGAACCATCAATTAAATATGGTCAGAATAATGAAATATATCATTACAATAACCCTAATGCTTGTTTCATGTCAGTCAAATCAAGAGATTAAATCGAAAAGAAACGAAGCTATAGAAATTGATATTGATGAGGCAACGATTTTGAGCCAACCGTTAAAACTATCCGAAATCGCTTCAACAATCGAATATATACCACTTGAAACGTCTCCTGAATCACTTTTATCCAATTATAGTAATTTCTCAGTAACAGATAAATATATTTTAGTATCTCAGAATGGTCAGATAAAGCAATTTGATAAATCAGGAAGATTTATCCGAAATCTCGTTAAAGTAGGCAGAGGTCCGGGAGAAGGATTCTCACGATGCTTGGTTATTGATGATTCAGGAGAGAATTTATACATGTATAGTAATTTTGCGCATAAAATAATGCAATATAATCTCAAGAACGGTGAAAACTATAACAGTATTGCAGATCCTGAACCTGAATCCTTTACAGAAAACATATTCCATTATAGGAATTGTCTCGTACTGATATTCAGCAATAGTTCAGAAAAACACTTTTTTAAAATATATAGTCTTGAAAATAATGAATTCCTTCTAGAGTGGCCTATTAAATATCAATTATCTGATAGATCCTTTAACTCTATCGCGGAGTATTCAACCGCTTATTTTCAAAAATACTCCGATACTCTGTTATTCAAGGAAATGTTTAGCGATACATTATATCAAACAACTGACTTTGAAGACCTTCAAACTAGATATATCTTTAAAGGTGGAAAGAAACTAACATATGAAGCATATCATCAATTTCTTTCAAATCCGGGTAAGAATAATATTGATAATAAACTAATAATTGGCAGATTCCTTGAAACAAAAAATTCTCTATTCTTCTATGGATATTCTCAAAACAGGAGTAAAATATATCTATATGACAAAACAAAGAATAACCTGAAAGCTTATCCCGGTAAAGAGATAGTAAATGACCTTGATAACGGGCCGAAATTTAAAATAAATTGGCGTCCCCATTCAACAATTCATATGAATAATAGGATCTTCTGCATGCTTGATCCATTCATTGATATAGAGCCCCTAAATAAAAGAAACGTGAAATCTGAGAAAGCTACCGAATTAATCAAAAAAATAAATAAGAATAGTAATCCAATACTAATGGTTGCTAAATTGAAAGAATAGGAAAATAATAAAACTAGAAAAATGCCCAGCCGGTAACATGCGGTATGTTCAATAGGCTTGTCAGGCTTTTTGCAAATCCCCGCTGAGGCCTGCGCTCTATTTAATTAAGAAAGGTTAACTTTATACATGAAACATAAAGGTAGTATGAAAGGCTGGCAAAAAGCCCGCCATAACGGGCGGGAGCCCGTTAACGCCTACTGAAACATACCGCTGGCCGTTATAGCCCATTTATGAGAACACTGCAACTAACAATAATAATCTGCTTGATTGGTCTGATTCCAATAAAATCACAGGAATTAGGATACATCAATGATTCTGATGGATTTACAAATTTAAGACTTGAACCATCGGGAGAATCTGATATTATAGGAATTGTAACAACTGGACAGGAATTTAAATACTATCCTGACAAAAACTTTGATTGGTGGAGAATTGACTTCAAATTCCGAACTGGATATATGCATAAATCCAGGATAAAGGATTTTGAAAAAGTAAAGTCAGAGATTAGTAAATACTTTCAAGATTATTATTCCGCCGACAGAAATAATGTCGAATTGAGCGAAGGTTATAATGAGAAATTATTTATGGTAACTCAGGATTATCCTTTAGCAACTGTAACAGCCTTTTGTGAATTAAGAAAAGAAGTCCAAGTGTTCCTGATTTCCATTTATGAATCACCACTTCACGATTTGATTGATTTGCAATTGATATATTCTCGTTTGATTAGTTCAAAATATACTTGTTCGGAAACGTATAAAATAACTGATGCATTAAAGATTGCAGCGGGAAAACTTGGACAGGAATTAAAGAATTTAAAAACCTTTTCAGATAATATACCTGATTATAATAAACCTGAAAAACATCCAACATTGATAAATAGTTGGTTCGTTAAGGAATTAAGTGGTAAACCGATTACTTTTTACTTAAATCATCCAGAGATTGACACTTATGCAAAAATGTTTTATCAAGGTCAATTCGCACTTTGTGATGATACATTGACTTTTGCGTTCCTTGATAGTGTTTTGACAATTAATCAGGAAACACAACCTTTCTATTTGCATGTTTTTAATTACGCTGTTAAAGTAGCCGATGGAGCTTTAGCCGAAGTAATGGGGTCATATTGCAAACCATATTTTGAGAAATATACATGTAGATTTATAGACTTAAAAACGAATAAGCTATACTCGGATTATTATCAAAAATGGATTGATTTTACAGCGTTTGAATATTACTTTGATGATAAACCTTACGAAACGATTGATAAGGCAATAAAAACAATCAGACCTATAGTTGCAATATACTGTTCTGATAAGGAATCGGAATTAGAAAACATAAGGCTTAAACTGATTGAATTTATTAAGGAGAATGAGTAAAACGGGCTATAACATGCGGTCATAAAACATTTGGGGTGAAGTGGTTATTCGAACATCCTGCCACGCATAAACTTTCTGCAACGGTGGATACGAACGCAGCCCGCTCTCCCAAACGTTTCATACCGCAAAAACGTTGTAGCTAATGCAAGAAAAACCTCGAATAAAAAGTTTATCTTTGGTATATGCCTAATCTTTATATTATAGCAGGTTGCAATGGTGCTGGGAAAACTACAGCATCTTTTACAGTATTACCTGATATGCTTAATTGTGATGAATTTATTAACGCTGATGAGATTGCACGAGGCCTATCCCCTTTGAATCCTGAGAAAGCGTCTATTGATGCTGGAAGATTAATGCTTAAAAGGATTGACAAGCTAATATCATATAAGAAAGATTTTGCTTTCGAGACCACACTTGCAACAAGAAGCTACCGAAAAACTATTTCAAGGGCTATTAGGGAAGGATATCAGGTAACCATGGTTTTCTTTTGGTTAGATTCAGAAGAGCTTGCCATCGAAAGAGTCAGAACCAGAGTATTGGAAGGAGGTCATAATATTCCAGAAAAAGTTATACGCAGAAGATATTATTCAGGACTAAAGAATCTTTTTGAAATTTATATACCAATATGTGATTATTGGATGTTATTCAATAATTCGGTTTCTCCTTCTGAATTAATAGCTGAAGGTTATAATGATAGAGATTTGGAAATCAAAAATTTTAGTAATTTTACAACAATAAAAAAACTCGCAGGGTATGACAAAAAATGATAATACCATCAGGGAGAGAATAATAAAAGGTCTGGAGCTTACACATAAGAGATTAATAGAAGTCAAAAAACAAAGAAATCTTGATCTGATTGTATCAGACAATGGAAGAGTCATTCATATCAATCCCAGAGACCTCTAAAGAAGGCACTAGCTACAACAAAGTGTATGAAATCATTGGCACTATGTCACCCTACCCAGTGACTCCTTTGAAAATTTAGTATATTTCATTTATAATCACTATCAGTGCCAACGATTCATACACTCGTAACGTTGTGCCGCATGCAAAAAAACATTACGTTGAACTAGATGTAATTTATTATC
>CAZGTU010000060.1:0-28586 GCA_964528675.1 uncultured Bacteroidaceae bacterium | reverse complement strand
GCGTGTGGGGGGTATGAGGCAAAAAGGGTGCATACCAGAGGAAGAAAGGTTTGCCTTCATCACTGGCATAATCAATAAAATTAAAAATTGTATCCATGCCTTCGCGCCCGATTTTCAGCCCTTCGTCTCCATGTCTTCCTCCACGGGCTGGATCTCCATGGGTCAAGGCAAAATCGAACCCATGGTCTTCCGGTTTTCCTTCCCACCATTTTCCAGTTTGAAATGAAATATAGCCCTTATCATCAAGCAATTCCGGCAGTGTCTCAAACGACTTGAAATTTTCAATATTACTTTTTTCATATTCCGCTCTTACGGCAAGAAATTCGGGCCCCCAGGTATATTTTTCACGACCCGGAACAACCGGATCATTCCCCAGTATTTTATGCTGATGGGGATACAATCCTGTCACCAGTGACGCGAGAGAAGGCCTGCATAGTGAAGCCGGAACATAACCCTGGGTAAATGTCAATCCCTGTTGAGCCAGGCGGTCAATATTCGGAGTCTGTATATGCTCATGCCCCAAGAAACTATAATCATCCCATGCCTGGTCATCCGATAAAATGAGAATAATGTTTGGAGTATCAGTTTTTTCATCCCTGGGATTATTACATGATCCAAGTACTAACGGGAGAATAAAAGCAAGCAATTTTACATGTTTTAAATAATTCATGATTTATCAGATTTTAATTTGAAGTTTGTACCATAAGAAGTCCATAAAGCAGGTGAAGAAGTCTGGAGTAAAAACCCTATTCTTCACCCAGTAAAATTACCGGTCCTTCAATTCCCAGAGGCAATTTTTCATCATAATTAGCCCATTTTCTTGCAACAGGATCATCAAGACTTGTGCAATAATTTGCCAGGACAGTTGTGCAATGAATAACCAATTCGTTAGAACCATTCTTTAAATAAGGTTCAATGTGATAAAAAGCATTGCCATACCATGTGAATCCGGCTTTCTCTCCGTTAATATATACTTCTGTAACTCCTTCATTGATCTCTCCAAGATCAAGGTGGCATATATTTCCTTTATTCTGAAAATTTGTTTCATAAATAAGCTTCCCGGCGAATGTATTTAGTGTTCTATCTTCGGCAAGTGAAATATCCTTAAGCTCATTGAATTCCCAACTGTATATTTCTCCATTTACATGTTCGCCGGTAACTATCCAAATATCATCTATTTCACTTTTTTTCAAATAGGAACTTTCTTCCGGAGCTTTTCCCGATTTTTCATTACCCTTTTCATATACTATCAACATAGATTTTAAAGGAGGTAAGCCTATGTCAATAATTTCAGGTTCACTACCGTATGGAAATACTTCCCGGGTTCCGGTCTCCGGATCCCAGATATAAGGTATCTTATCTTCCACCGGAAATTTAGCAGCGAATTCAGCAGAATCCCTTCGGTTTACATTCGTGAAAAAGTAAATCATCTTATCATCACTAGTTTGGTGAATTTGATATACATCTTTATTGGGTTGGGAAATCCAGACATCAGGCTCTAAATCCATTCTTTGCAAGAAATCATCTGTCCATCTCATCAGGTGATTCATATTTGCCGGCGATTTCACCCTGATTACAGATGAAGAATAATTATCCAGCAATGCTTCAAAAACCTGTTGCACCTTTCTGTCGTTTTCCTCATGACCTTTTAAATGCAATGATCGTCCGGGTAAGTCATCCACAATAACTAACTTACCTCCTGATTCCATAAATTTCCGGATGCTGAGTGCGGTTTCCGGATGCATAGAACGGATATTTGCCAGCACCAATGCTTTGTAGCTCATGTTTCCATACTGAATGTTCCCGTTTTTAAAGTTCGAATTTTGAATAACTCTCTCATTAAGGTATTCGCATGAGTAACCCAGTTGACTGAGTGGTTCCCATATTTTATAAAGATATTCCGGTTGAGTATGAAATTCTATTCTGGTCAGTCCGGTTTCTGACCAGAGATCTGAGGTAGGACCCAGAATGGCAATAGATTTCACAGCCTGTGTATTCTGAAATACATAGGATAATCTTGCATTATAGTCTACCCAATTGTGAATATAAGGCCACCAGGGGTTTTGTTCACTGAAATAAGCTCCATACCTTATCCACCCGGGAAATCCCGCCTCAGGAGGAGAATAATTAAATCCATGTAATACAGCATGATTCATACCGGTAATAAAGTTCATATCATCATGCTGCTTAATCTCTTCAAGTGAAGTTTTAAAAACTCCACGGGTATTGGTCATGGATTCGCAGCTAATAATTTTTCTACCCGTAAGGTGACCTCCTGCTGCAGCATACATATTCCAGATCATATATCCATGAGCCTGGTTCCAAGTCCAGCCTGGAGCATCCATAGGGGCCGAATATATCCAATTGTTACTCTCAGGAATATCAGGAATCATGTAGCCTTCCAGCATTCCCATCAGATAGGGAGTCCCATAGGCCTGATAACGGCACAAGAGTTCATTTTCAGTACAAAACTCCTGAAAAGTCCTGGTGAAATTATTCAAGAATAGATCTACAAGCAGACGGTTGAAATCATAACGAGCCCTGCGGATAAGATCCTGCAGTTCTTTGTTATCTGAAGGGCCAAGGATTGTTTCAGACTCCGAAGCAAATACAAAACTCAGGAAGGGTTCAAGCCTGTATCCATAGGTATTGAAAAATATATTTGAAAAATTATCTGTCCAGTTCGAACCCGCCAGCTCGATACTATCACAAAACAGGGCTCTTAGCAGCTCATTTAAAGGAATTCCTGATTTTTCAGAGATTTCTTTCAACCTGGATAAATAAGCAAGAGTCACTTCCCTTTTGTAATGATCCATTACAGGACCGGCAGCTCCCGGAGATCCATGCATAACTTCCCGGTGTCCCTTCTGTACAAATCCATAACTTAGTACATATTTACCATCATCCGGCAGGGTATATTTCAGCCTGCCAGTCTTTTTTACTTCATTTACCAGTTCGATTATATCTTCGGCATTTTCCAGGTAGAAGGGAATTAACTGTACATACAATAGTTCATGTTCATACTGATCTTTAAAATATACAGGGTGATGCATGTTTTTACTTTCCTTTTCTATCTCATTTTGCAGACTTTCAATAGTCTCAGAAATTTGCCTGCTATCCTCCAGGAGAATTTGATGTTGCACCACCCTTTGAATGATCTGTTCTTCTTTGAGAAATTCACCTCCAAATGGCCAACCGGATCCTACGATAATGTCTGCAATCATATCATTATTCGCTACTTTCTTACATGCATGTACCACTAATTCTATCCATTCATCACTCATCCATATCTTTGGTTCCACACCTATTTCTTTGGAACCTTCAGGAAAGGCAATAGGGTTGATCTCAACGCCACCAAACCCTGCATCCTTCAAAATGTCGAGCTCCCTGTCAATTTCATCAGCTGTTATTCTGTTTCCGTTCCACCACCAGCGGACAAAAGGTCTGGCTTCAGGCGGTGGATTTTGAAAACCTGAATACAGATCAGGAGAATCATTTTTGTCCTTCTTTTCATTACAACCTGTTAAAATGATAATTGAAAGCAGAAAGAGGACAGAAACTGTTCGGATTGATAGCAAAAGTTTATTCATTTCAGGTAATTTTAATGTAAAAAGATGGAATAAGTTATGAAAAAATATTTCTTTATTCCCCCCTCAATCCAACTTTCCCCTGCGTCTGGTATAAACTGTCCAGATTCTCCCACCGTGATTTCATTTCCTCCAGCCGGTCTTTCATGGCATTTTCCCATTCCGGGTCTCCGAAATGAAAAAAATCATCTGCAAGATTATTAATTTCGGTCCTGTCATTCTCCATATCGTATAATTGCCAGCGTCCGTCAATCGGGGTTGAAATCACGGCTTTCCATTTGTCCCGGATGAGGGCATTATTTCCTGCATGACTGAAATACAATTCATCGTGGATATTCTTATCCGAAGTAAAAACCGGAACCAGGCTTTTCCCGGGTAACGCAGGAGCATTATATCCATTTCTTTCCATAATGGGTTCCACACCGGCAAGTTCACAAAAGGTAGGAAGAAAATCAATTACATGGCCCATGGAATGACGAAAAGCTCCTTTATCTTTTATTCCTTCAGGCCAGTAGGCAATAAGCGGAGTTGCCGCCCCTCCCTCATGCGTCCAGTGCTTGTGACGGCGAAAAGGTGTATTGCATGCAGTAGAAAAACCGGGACCCAGACAAAGATAGGAAGCACCAGCACCCAAAGCAGCATCCTTATCATGTCCTTCACCCCTTACAATCTGTTCAGCACTTGCACCATTATCGGATAAAAACAGGATAAGGGTGTTATTATCTGCTCCCATTTTTTTTAGCTGCTCCAATATCCGGCCGACTTCCTGATCGATCCGATCGACCATAGCTGCATGAATGGCCATCTTTGTTGCATGAAGATGTTTCTCTTTTTCTGTAAGCTGATTCCAGGAACGGGCTAACCTCAGATCTCCTGGGATAGAATCCTTCAGCCATTGCTCCGGCCAGCTCCAGGGTGCAGTAACATGGTATTCAAAGGCGCTGTTCTCTCCCATGTCAAAACCCAATGCTTTCTGTTTTTCATACCTTTCCTCTTTAAGTTTCTCCCAGCCTTCGAGGTAGCGTTCACGGTATTTATCAATATCTTCCTCTGGTGCCTGCAATGGAAAATGAGGTGTAATATAGGCCAGATACATAAAAAAAGGAGATTCTGAATACTTCTTTTGATGCTCATGCAAAAAATCGAGGGCATAATCGGTGATTGCAGTAGTAGAATAATAACTATTGCCCTCCCCCGCCGGAGGCAATCTTTTATCGTTAAAGAAATGATTTTTGGCAGCAAAATGATTATCGTATGCTCCGGTATGATAAGACCTGTCAAAGGCAGCATCCTGAATGATCTTATTCACATTGGGGACATGCCATTTCCCGCTGTGATAATTACGATAGCCAGCCTGTTTCAGGTGATGGGGCATAAGATGTGCCCAGAGCGGATAATCACCACGACGGCCATCATTATTAACCTGTTGTGGATAATAGCCGCTCATGATCGATGCCCGGGTAGGCCAGCAACGGGCAGCATTGTAAAACCGGGTGAAACGAAGTCCTTCATTGGCCAGGGAATTAAGATTGGGGGTTTCTATTTCTCCCCCATAACAGCCAAGGTCTGAATAGCCAAGGTCATCGGCCATTATAACTACGATATTGGGTGGATCGGAAGAGCTAACAGTTTGATTAAAGACAAAACCAAGTAAAAAAAATAAACTAAAAATATTAACCATTCTCATATTCGCATTTATTATCTATTATCTGGCATTTTAATTTTTTTGATATACACTTTGAATTTCTTATTTCTTTATTGCAACATGATAAAAAACTGTAATATATTTAAAGAATTACAAATTTCACTCTCATTTTCATAAACATTTCTACTTTTGCACAAGAAAATATAAACAATGCCAAAAAAGGAAATATCTCTCTATTCCAGCCTTGTGCTGGCAATGCTATTCTGGGGACTTACATTCGTCTTTTACAAAATTTCTTTCGAATCTTTTCGGCCTGTGACAGTAATTTTACTGAGGCTGTTAATCTCAGTGCCGTTTATCTATATATCCGGAAAAATATTAAAAAAGCTTCAAAAAATAGATAAAAAGGATATTTCCTACCTGATCCTCCTGGCTTTTTTTGAACCTTTTCTCTACTTCATGGGAGAAAGTTATGGCCTTACCTATGTTTCCTCAACACTCGCCGCAGTTATTGTAGCTATCATACCTCTTATAGTTCCGGTAGCAGCCTATATCGTATTCAGAGAGAAACTGAACCGGATGAACAAAATCGGGTTGATTATTTCTTTTACCGGTGTGCTGATGGTGATACTCACCAGCGATGTTGAATGGGCTGCAACCTTGAAAGGGGTTATGTTTATGCTCATGGCAGTTCTTTCAGCCGTGGCCTATGCCCTGCTGATAAAAAAATTAACCTTCAAATACAATGGTTTTACCATAACAGCCTATCAGAATTTTATCGGGATATTTTTTTTCCTGCCCTTCTTCCTCCTTTTGGATTTTGATCACTTCATAACAACTCCTCCAACAACAAATTCCTTGCTTGCACTTCTTTATCTGGGGGTGGTAGGATCTTCCATAACTTTTATCCTTTTTGCCAGAGGAATCAGGGAACTGGGGGCATCAAGAGCAAACATATTCGCCAACCTCATACCTGTATTTGCTGCCATTGCTTCTTTCTTTATTCTTAAGGAAGAAATGCCGGGATTGAAAATAATCGGGATAGTGGTTGTTATCACCGGACTCATCCTTTCCCAGATTAAATCCATAAAATTTAGGAAAGACAAAAAGGCAATCAGACCACCTTATCCGGCATAACATGATCAAAACCAAAGAACTAAAAGATAAAGCATCAGACAGGAAAAAAGCAAATAAAAAGCTGTTCCGGAAACTCAAGAAAATCAATCCTTCTGACCTTGACCGGGTTATGAAAAACCTTCATCATGAGGTTTTTGACAGGATAAATTGCCTGGAATGTGCGAATTGCTGCAAAAGCATCAGCCCTTTCTTAATTGATAAGGATATCCAGCGAATAGCTAAATTCATTAAGATTAAACCTTCAGAATTTGTTTCCCGTTATGTCATAGAAGATGAAGAAGGAGATTTTGTTTTCAATAACAGCCCCTGCCCTTTCCTGATGGATAATAATTATTGCTCAATCTATAATGTAAGACCCAGAGCCTGCAGGGAATATCCTCACACCGATAGAAAAAGATTTGTTCAGATCCTGAACCTGACTTTGAAAAACACCTCGGTATGTCCGGCTGTTTTTGAGATGATTGAAGAGTTGCATAAAGAATATGACTGAGCTTATTGTGTGGCCGGTCCATTTACATCCACAGGCAGCATTGCCACTCTCTCACTTGACATTACAGTAGAAATAAAAAAATCCACGTTCTCTCACCGTGGATTTTTTATTTCTTTTTAAAACTTATTATCAAGCCGCTTTAAGTCTCTTAAGATTTGCTTTCTCCAGCTTCTGACGGGCATAAGCTTCATCCACATGGATCTTTTCCTTGCTCTCGCCGGGCGTATCAAACATGGCGTCCATCATGATTACCTCGCATATCGAACGTAATCCCCTGGCGCCGAGCTTAAATTCCACGGCCTTTCCCACGATATAATCCAATGCATCATCACCCCAGGTGAGTTCAATATCATCAAGAGCAAAAAGTTTATTATATTGTTTGGTAATGGAGTTTTTCGGTTCTGTCAGTATTCTTCTCAATGTATCCTGATCAAGAGGGTTAAGATGTGTCAGGATGGGCAATCTTCCAATGATCTCAGGAATAAGACCAAAAGCTTTCAGGTCCATGGGTGCAATATACTGCAAAAGATTATCCCTGTCGATATGCTCTTTTTCCTGGCTTGCCCTGTAACCCACCACCTGGGTATTCAGTCGATTGGCGATCTTTTTTTCAATTCCATCGAAAGCACCCCCACAGATGAACAGGATGTTCTTTGTATTCACCGGGATCATTTTTTGATCCGGATGTTTACGTCCTCCCTGGGGTGGAACATTCACAACACTTCCTTCCAGTAACTTCAGGAGGCCCTGCTGAACACCTTCTCCGGATACATCCCTTGTAATGCTGGGATTATCACCTTTACGGGCAATTTTATCTATCTCATCTATGAATACGATTCCCTTTTCGGCTGCCTCCAGATTATAATCTGCCACCTGTAGCAAGCGGGTAAGTATACTTTCAATATCTTCTCCCACATAGCCGGCTTCTGTCAGCACAGTGGCATCTACAATAGTGAAAGGAACATGGAGCATTCTTGCAATGGTTCTGGCAAGCAGTGTTTTCCCTGTACCGGTTTCACCCACCATGATGATATTGGATTTTTCTATCTCAACCTCATCTTCATCCTTTTTACCCAACTGCCTCAATCGCTTGTAATGATTGTAAACAGCAACGGATACAAACTTCTTCGCTTCCTCCTGCCCGATCACATAAAGATCAAGGAACTTTTTTATTTCCCTGGGCTTGAGCAAGCGTATCTCATTCACATCAAAATCGGACTTGCTTCCCAGTTCCTCCTGAACTATGCTGTGAGCCTGATCAATGCATCGGTCACAAATGTGACCACTGATACCCGCAATAAGCAAATTGGTATCTTTCTTCTCTCTCCCGCAAAATGAGCATCTATCCATATATCAGCTTTTGATATTTCTTTCCAGTATTTCATCAACCATTCCATAATCTTTCGCTTCGGCAGCTGTCATCCAGAAATCCCGGTCAGCATCCTTCTCTACCTTCTTAAGCGTTTTACCGGAATGCTTGGCAATGATCTGATATAATTCATTTTTAAGTTTCATGATCTCACGTGCCGTAATCTCAATATCAGATGCCTGTCCCTGTGCACCACCCATCGGTTGGTGAATCATAATCCTTGAATGAGGCAAGGCAGAACGCTTATTTTTGGTTCCTGCCGTTAGCAACACTGCTCCCATTGAAGCAGCCATTCCTGTACATATGGTAGCAACATCGGAGGAAATATACTGAATAGTATCGTATATTCCCAGTCCTGCATGCACAGATCCCCCGGGTGTATTGAAATAAATCTGAATATCCTTGGAAGGATCTGTTGATTCCAGGAACAAAAGCTGTGCCTGGATAATATTGGCTACATAATCATCTATAGGCGTTCCCAGGAAAATGATCCTGTCCATCATTAAACGTGAGAACACGTCCATAGTTGCAATATTTAATTGCCTTTCTTCAATAATGGTAGGAGAAATGTAACTGCCATATACTGATGAATACTTATCGAGGGTCAGTGAGCTGATCCCTTTATGTTTTGTCGCATATTTGCGAAATTCGTCTTTACTCATAATTATAATTTATTTTGTAACAAATTATTTTTCAAATAGTTTCCGAAACTTTTCCTCAGTTACTTCTTTCTCGTCTAATTTAACAGTTTCTTTAATAAATTTCACTAACTTGTCTTCACTTTTTTGATTCCTTAACCTTCTGGCTTCTTCAGGCTTTTGCAGTTGCTCTTTCGTAAAGCTTTCAATCTGTTCATCAGGAACATTGTAGAGTCCATACTGATAAAACTGGTTCTTGCTCAGGATGAAGGCATATTCAAATAATTCTTCATCACTCACCGTAATTTCATTGTCTTTAACAATTTTATCCTTTACCAGTTGCCACTTAAATTCTTCTTCATACTTTTCAAATTCCTCATCGATCTTTTCTCCAGTGATCTCCTCGTTTGTTGCCACTATCCAGCGTTTCAGGAAATCGACAGGAAGCTCAACCTTTGCTTTATCGGTGTAATAGTCCTTAACATCTAAAGCAAATTTATAGTTTGATTCCCGCTCGTAATTCATCTTCAACTCTTCCTCAATTTTTGAACGAAACTCATCTATGGTGTTTACATTGCCTTCACCGTAAACCTTATCAAACAATTCCTGGTTAACCTCATGCTTAATAAACTCCTTCACCTCCATGATCTCTGCTTCAAAGTTCTCGTTCAATGTTTGCAGATCATCTTTCTCAACTTTCAATAATGATGACAGTTCGGCCTCATTGGGATAGGCTTTTTTAATGTTGAATACAACTTTATCCTCTGCCTTCTTGTCGATAAATTTTTTCTTCTCCTTCTCATCTTTCATCATGTCAAGTGACATGCTGGCTCCCTCCGATACCACGCCTTCTTCTATACGATTTCCCTCTTCATCAAGCTGATACAGATCTGCTACAATAAGCTCATCACCGCCTGCTTTTTCAACAAGACTGAATTCACCAAAACGTTTGGCAACATTTTCAACCTGCTCATCAATTAATTTTTTCTCAACTTTAATTTTATAATAAGGAATCTTATCCTTTTCAGTAACCTCAACATCAAGATCCGGTGCCAGACCTAGGTCAAACTTAAACTCAAATTCCTTGTCATTATCAAAATCAGGATCGGTAGCGTCACCACCATGAGGCAAGGGTTCACCAAGTATCTGTAAATTTTCCTCCTGAATATATGTCATAAGTTTTTCTGAAACCATACGATTGATCTCATCCACAAGAACAGGTTTATAATACATCTTCCTGATCATCCCCATCGGAACCTTACCGGGACGGAAGCCTTTAATATTCGCCTTTTTTCTGTAGTCTTTCAGAACATTATCTACACGTTCCTGATAATCTGGCTCTTCCAGTTTCACTGTTACAACTGCATTTAATTGATCACTCTGTTCTTTTGAAATGTCCATATTGTCTATATTTAACCCTTTTTAAAGTTTGAAAAACCGCCGAATACTTAAGTCTTTCCCACTTAAGCATCAGCGGTTTATTTAAGAGTGCGGATGAAGGGACTCGAACCCCCACTCCTCTCGGAACTAGATCCTAAGTCTAGCGCGTCTACCAATTCCGCCACATCCGCAAAAATTTGTGCAAAGGTATGTTTTTTTATTGGAAAATGGAAATTGGTGAGTCACGGTGTTAGTGAGTCACGGTGTTGGTGAGTAAGTCACTGCACTGTAAAGAAGCTCTGCTCACCAGTGAAACGACTTACCAGTGAAACGACTCACCAGTAAAACGACTCACCTTCCTCAAAAACTTCTCAACTCAAAATTCTTTCCAAGATACAATTTTCGCACCTGTTCATCCTCTGCAAGATCATTCGCGGTTCCTGCTTTAAGGATCTCACCTTCAAAGAGCAGATAAGCCCTATCTGTTATTGATAGTGTTTCATGAACATTATGGTCGGTGATCAGGATACCAATATTTTTTTCTTTCAATCGGGATACAATTTCCTGAATATCTTCCACAGCAATGGGATCAACCCCTGCAAAGGGTTCGTCAAGTAAAATAAAATGAGGATTGAGAGCAAGAGCACGTGCTATCTCTGTTCTTCTTCTTTCTCCTCCGGATAGCTGTATTCCCAGGCTCTTACGGATTTTCTGCAAACCAAACTCATTTAACAGGGATTCCAGTCTTTCTTTTTGTTCTTCACTTGACATATCGGACATTTCAAGAACAGCAAGAATATTATCTTCAATACTGAGTTTCCTGAACACCGAAGCCTCCTGAGCCAGGTATCCAATCCCTTTCCGGGCTCTTTTATAGACCGGTAAAGTAGTGATATCCTCTTCATCCATGAATATCTTGCCTTCATTCGGGGTAATAAGTCCCACGATCATATAAAATGATGTGGTCTTCCCTGCACCATTTGGGCCCAGAAGCCCGACAATCTCACCTCGCTCAACTTCAATCGACACCTTGTTAACAACGGTTCTTGACCGGTATTTTTTCACTAGATTTTTGGTGTGCAGTTTCATAAACTCTTATTTCTGAAGATGTAAACGTCCGATTGAAGCTTTTTATTTTAATATTCGCTTTCTCTTAACCGATCTTCTCTTTCCTGTCTTCGAATGATCCTTTTGGATATGTAGATCCCGACCTCGTATAAAACAATGAGAGGCACAGCCACAAGCACCTGGCTGAAAACATCAGGAGGAGTGATAATTGCCGAAAGGGCAAGAATAACAATAAGAGAATGACGACGGTACTTTTTCATGAACTCCGGAGTAATCAGCCCAACCTTGGTGAGAAAATATGCCAGCACCGGTAATTCAAAAATAACACCGGAGGCAAGAACCACCGAAGCCAGGGTACTTACGTATGAAATCAGGTTTATCTGATTGGTCACTTCTGTACTCACACTGTAACTCCCAAGAAAATGGACAGTGAGAGGAGTAATAATAAAATATCCGAACAAAACCCCAAGCAGAAAAAGAAAAGAACTTGAGAATACCGCTCCCCTGGCGTGCCTCTTTTCATGGCTGTGAAGAGCCGGTACGGCAAAAGTCCAAATTTGATAGAACACATAAGGAAATGCAACTATAAATCCACCCACAACCGAAACCAGAATATGCATGGTGAACTGACCGGCCATTTTGATAGAGATAATCTCAAGTGGAAGAGTGTTGATGCAGAGCTTGAGAATGCCTGTCATTTTTCCCAGGTTACATAAGAAAACATTTGTCGGAAATGCAGGAGATTTAGGAGCAAGTATTATTTTATCAAAAATTATATTCTTAAATACAAATGCAACAATTGCTGCAACAAAAATACCCAGGAATGCCCTTACGAGATGCCATCTCAACTCCTCAAGATGCTCAAGAAATGACATTTCGTCTTGATTCTTCTTTGCCATCCTTTATTATTTCAAATTCTGAATATTATTTATAACAAACCGCAAATTAAGTAAAAAAATATGTGAAATTAAGATTAATTTATCAGCAGTATTTTTAAATTATAATTTTTATTAATAAATTTAATACATGTATTGATTAATGTAATGACCTTACATAATTGTGTAATTAATAATAGATGTTTGTATGCTTTGCACCTAACAATCGTCATATTATTTTATAAGATTTTATAATTATATTTGTGTGACCAAGATAACAATTAACTTAACAAACAAATTGAAAAGGAAGAGATATTGTGAGTGGAGAAGATAAACTATACGGATATTTAAAGAAGTACTTTGGTTTTGACAGTTTTAAAGGTAACCAGGAAGCTATCATAAAGAACGTTTTAGCCGAAAATGATAGCTTTGTTTTGATGCCTACAGGAGGCGGTAAATCCCTTTGTTACCAGCTACCATCATTAATTCTCGAGGGTACGGCTATTGTAATTTCTCCCCTGATTGCACTGATGAAAAATCAGGTGGATGCTATGCGAAGCATCGGGACCGAGGATGGAATTGCACATTTCCTTAATTCCTCCTTGTCCAAGGTTCAAATAGCAAAGGTGAAAGAAGATGTTCTTTCCGGTATCACCAAGTTGCTTTATGTTGCCCCGGAATCCCTGACCAAGGAAGACAATATATTGTTCCTTAAAAATGTAAAGATTTCATTCTATGCTGTTGATGAAGCCCACTGTATATCAGAATGGGGACATGATTTCCGTCCGGAATACAGACGTATTCGACCTATCATAAATAAAATCGGGAATGCCCCCATAATCGCACTTACGGCTACGGCAACACCCAAGGTACAACATGATATTCAGAAGAATTTGGAAATGCTTGATGCCAATGTATTTAAAGATTCATTCCGCAGGGTAAATCTTTATTACGAAGTCAGGCCGAAAATCAATGCTACCAAAGAAATCATAAAATATATTCTTAAAAATAAGGGCAAGTCAGGAATTATATATTGTTTAAGCAGGAAAAAAGTTGAAGAACTTGCCCAAACCCTACAGGTGAATGGCATAAAGGCACTGCCTTATCATGCAGGTATGGATGCTGCTACCCGTGGCAAAAATCAGGATATGTTCCTGATGGAAGAGGCAGATGTAATTGTGGCCACCATAGCATTCGGAATGGGTATCGACAAACCCGATGTACGCTTTGTAATTCATTACGATATACCTAAATCTCTGGAAGGATATTACCAGGAAACAGGAAGAGCCGGAAGAGATGGCGGTGAAGGGCGATGTATTGCTTTCTACAGGTACAAAGACATACAGAAACTTGAAAAATTTATGCAGGGAAAACCGGTTGCTGAACAGGAAATTGGCAAACAGCTTCTGCTGGAAACGGTTTCCTATGCCGAATCATCTGTGTGCAGACCCAAAGTTTTATTAAATTACTTTGGAGAAATGATGGAAGGAACCTGTGGCAACTGCGATAATTGCCTTCATCCTAAAGAAGAATTTGAAGGCAAAGATTATATCGTAATGGCACTTAAAGTAATTCGTGAGGTCAATCAAAAGTTCAAAGCTGATCATGTTGCATCAATTCTTGCAGGTAAAGCCGACTCAGGTGTCAAAGCCTATAACCATCATAAACTGGATATTTTCGGTATCGGAAAAGATAGAGATATAAAATTCTGGAATGGAGTGATCCGGCAGGCTCTGGTTGCACGTTTACTTTCCAAGGATATTGAAAACTATGGCCTTCTCAAGCTTACCGAAGCAGGGGAGAAATTCATCGAAAAGCCTGAATCCTTCATGCTTACCCAGGACCACGACTATGAAGCTCATGAAGATACTGAAGGCGAAGGAGGAGGTGCCGGAGGAGGTGCCATGGATACCGAACTACTTCAAATACTTAAAGATCTCAGAAAGAAAATTGCAAAGAAACACAACTTGCCTCCTTTTGTGATCTTCCAGGATCCTTCATTGCAGGATATGGCAATTCAGTATCCCGTTACTATTGAAGAACTTCAAAATATCGTCGGAGTCGGTGCAGGAAAAGCGAGAAGATACGGAAAGGAATTTGTCGATCTGATCAATACTTATGTCGAAGAAAAAGAAATAATACGCCCACAGGATATGGTCGTAAAATCGGTCGTAAATAAATCAGGAAATAAAGTCTTTATTATACAGAGCATTGACCGACAGATCCCCCTTGATGACATTGCAGATTCCAAAAAAATGGAAATGAGTGAGCTTCTAAATGAAATTGAGGCAATTATCAATAGCGGCACAAAGCTCAATCTCGATTATTATATCAATGAAGTGATTGACGAAGATAAACAGGAAGATATCTTCCTTTATTTTAAAGAAGATGCAGAATCTGAGTCACTCGAAGAAGCTCTGCAGGAACTTGGAGAAGAAGAGTACAGTGAGGAAGAAGTACGACTCATGCGGATTAAATTCATGTCAGAAATGGGACATTGATAATTCATAGTTAAATTGGTTAAGTTTAAAATATATTCATACAAGCCCGGCAGGTTCGGACAAAATCCCTAATCCTTGATGCATGAATAAAGATATCATCTTCGAAACCAAAAATCTCAGCAAATCATACGGGAAAATTACTGCCATAAACCAGTTGAGCATTGAGGTATCTAAAGGACAGGTGTTTGGAATATTGGGGCCCAATGGCAGTGGAAAAACCACAACACTATCCATTGCAACCGGTATACTCAGCCAGGATAGTGGAGGTTATTACTGGTTCCGGAAAAAGCCCGACCATAACGCACGAAAGAAAATCGGATCCTTAATTGAAGTTCCTCATTTCTACCCTTACCTTTCTCTTATTCAAAACCTTTCTCTTATTACCGAAGTAAAAGAAAGCGGTAAAGATGATATCGAGAGAGTGCTGAAAGAGGTTAAATTATACGATAGAAGATATTCTAAATTCCGAACCCTCTCTCTTGGAATGAAACAAAGATTGGGAATCGCAGCTGCTTTGCTTGGTGATCCGGGAGTGCTTGTGCTCGATGAGCCAACCAATGGCCTTGATCCTGAAGGAATAGCCGAAGTCCGGGAATTAATTATTGAGCAGGCAAAAAAAGGGAAAACCATTATCATGGCCAGTCATATCCTGAGCGAAGTGGAGAAGGTTTGTACGCATGTTGCCATTCTGAAAAACGGGAACCTTCTTGAACAGGGAGATGTGAGAACACTTATCGGAGGAGAAACCATTATTGAGATCAGATCTTCTAATCTGCAAAGAATGAAAGAGCTGGCCCAAAATTGTGATTTTATCAAATGGAGCAAAGAAAACAAAGATCATATACTGATCTCCCTGGAAGAAGGAAAGGATGAAGAGGATCTCAATAAATATTTCTTTTCTCAGGGTCTTACGCTTTCAGGTTTGTTGAGTCACAAAAAAACCCTGGAAAGTCAATTCCTGGAACTTGTTAAAAAATGAATAACCCGGTTTCTGCAATATCTCAATTTTCTAACGATAACATTTAAACATTTGATCCGTGAAAAAACTCTTTCGAATTGAATTCATCAAGACGATAGGATACGGACCGGTAAAGATCCTGATCCCCTTACATTTACTATTCTTTCTGCTTGGCTTTTTCGCCATCCCCAATATAAATATTGATTTTCCTTTCCTTTCCGTGCTGCCTTTATATCAATTTCCTCACGTCTGGAATTTCATTACATGGATAGGAGGATCATACAATCTGACCCTTGTTCTGCTGGTCATTATGCTCACATGCCTTGAATTTAACAATAAAACCTATAAGCACCAGGTAATTTTCGGACTTAGCAGGCAGGAGCTTTTTTATCAGAAAATTATCCTGGCTTTTATGCTCTCATTGTATGTCATTATATTAATTTTCTTCACCGTTCTTGCTTCCGGACTGATATACAGTTATAAGATTACCCTTGGAATCATGTTTGAAAGGTCATGGATCCTTTTGAACACATTTCTTCAGATTTTCACCTGGCTAATGACCGGGATATTGTTTGCTATGATCTTCAAAAACATGATCCTTTCAGTATTGGTTTTTGGTTTTTACAGGGTAATTCTGGAACCCATTATCCGTAACCTTGTTTCTGATGAGGCAAGCTGGTTTTTTCCAACGAAATTCGTTTCAAAATTAACTCCTGAACCGGATATATTGAATATTGTTAAGGAAAAGATACAGACTGCCGATCAAGCCAACCCGGATGAGCTTACCCGGTTTGATAATATTATTCCTGAAGGGGTTCCAATCTGGCAAAATGTTATATTAACCCTGATCTTTTTAGGTATTGTCACATTCTTCATTCACTTTATCTTTCAAAAAAGAAGGCTGAATTGATCCCTGTTTATCACCGGCCTTTTACATCAAAAGCATCCCTGAGGCCATTTCCGATTAGAGTGAAAGACAGAACCAGAAGCATTATCGACAAACCAGGAATAAAAGCAAGATAAGCCTTATCAACAATTATATATCCATAATGGTCTCGTATCATCGCACCCCATGAAGGGATTGGAGGTTGAACACCAATACCCAGAAAACTGAGCCCTGCCTCAATAAGAATTGCTGAGGCAAAATTCGATGCAGCGATAATGACAATAGGAGAAATGATGTTCGGTAAAATGTGGCGGAATAGGATACTTATATCGGTTAATCCTGTTACCCTGGCTGCATCAATATATTCAAGTTTACTCTGGCTTTTAACTTCTCCTCTCACAACCCTGGCTACCTCAACCCACATGGTTAAACCAACAGCCACAAATATCTGCCAGAATCCTCTGCCCAGAACCATGGTTAGGGCGATCACCAGTAATAAGGTTGGAATGGACCAGACAACATTTATGAACCACATGATCAGATTATCAACCCATCCTCCATAATAACCGGATAATGAACCCAGTAAAATACCAATGAAAAGGGAAATGAATACGGCTATGAACCCTACTGATAAAGATATCCTCGCTCCGAGAATGAGTCTGCTCAAAAGGTCCCGGCCAAAACGATCGGTGCCGAGCAGAAATTTCCGCTCTACGATCATATCATTCTTTATCTGGTTTATCAGGTTTCCCCTGCTAACTTCAACAAAAGATTCCTTTTCATTGTCAAAAAAACGATACCTATCTCCCTTTTTCGATATACCATAAGAAGTTTCGATGGAATAAGAGATGTCAGCAAGATGGAAGCCTCTTTGTAAAGTATATTCTTCCTCCACTCCCGTATATTCATGAATGATAATACTATCGGTGGTAAACCTGTAATCGGTCAGGGAATACATGTCATGCATCTTTTCCTTTCCGGCAAATAATCGTACCAAAAAAGACTTTTGCTGAGGCAATTCATTTTTTTTTCTTTTAATGAATAAAACTTCAAAGCCCGGTTTCTCCGTCGCCAGCTCTAAATGTTGCGTGTTCGCATGTTCTGTTTTATCAGGTATTATTAAATAAGCAAAAAAAGCCAGCAGGAAAAGAAAGCTGATAAAAAGAATGCTGCCTGTCGATAAAGGATTGGAAATGAATTTTCGCCATCTCCATTGCAAACCTTTGTCGCTTATTTGTTTCATCTAATTCGGTTTCCTGCGCGAGGGTAATAATATTCCAGTTATACCGCTTAAGGGTATGAAAATTATATTTATCAGCTGTGAAGGTAAAAAGAATTTTAATATTCCTTTCTGCCTGCTAAAACTTAAATAAATTCTCAGTAACAAAAAGTCAGGAATCGATTTCATGAAAAGAAAGAATAAGAAAAAAATAAACAAAACAGGTTGAAAGAATGATGAAATGAATAAAATCAAAAGGCTGAGATTAATAAATAATACAAGTATTGCCGTAATAATTATATAAAAATCTCGGTAATAAGTTGACTTGGAAGACCACCTGATGCGTTGCAGAATTAAATCTTTCCAGTTCTTAAGAGTTGAACTTGTTGTGAAGGCATCATTATTTTTCATGAAAGCATATTTACCAGGGTATTTTTTTTTCGTGTAGAGCATTAAAAAAATATCATCACCGGTATTTATTTCAGGATGCATGTATTCGAAAGCTTCAAGAAAAAGCTCCTTTCTAAATGCGAGGTTAGCACCATTGCACATAATGGGATCCTTCTGAAAAAAAGAAGCTGCACCTGAAGCTACCAGTGATGAAAATTCCAGGGATTGATATGATTGTATAAAACGATTATCACCCTTCAGCTTTACCCCTGAAGATATTAATTTAAGCTCAGGATTTGCACTTATGAATGAAGCAAATAGAGTTATCCATTCAGGGGAAAAGCGGCAATCTGCATCTGAAATGAGGATGTTCTCGCCTTTAGCCTGCTCTATGCCTGCATAAAGTGCATATTTTTTACCTACATTTCTTTTGTTGCGAACACATTTAATGTTCACAACACTCTTCGCCAGCACATCGGCGATTTGTAATGAATCATCTGTTGAATGATCATCTACAAGAATGACTTCATGGTTATCAATGGGATATTCCTGGTATTTAAGAACCTCTATCAGTGCTTCAAGGTTTTTCGACTCATTATGGAAAGGAATTACAACGCTGATGAAAATTTTTGAATGTTTTCCGGAAGGTAAATATTCCGGAGTTTTTTTCCAGGCATAAAAAAACCGGAGGATAAGAAAGCAATAGAAAAAGAGAATTATGAGGCTGAATATCAGAAACTCGCTCATTTATTTCTCTTTTTCCTTGATGAAATTTTCAATAATTGGAAGAAGGTTTTTGAGTACTATAGGTTTGGTAACATAATCGGAGCAACCCGCTTCCATGCATTTTGCCCGATCGGAATCCATTGCATTGGCCGTCTGTGCGATAACAGGCAGTTCCGGCCTGATTTTCTTTATCTGCCGGGTAGCATCATAGCCATTTAATACCGGAAGTTGAATATCCATAAGGACAACATCAATGTCAGGATTATCTTTTACCATTTCAACCGCATCCGCACCGTTTTCTGCATGAAAAGTAGTGCAACCTGTTTTGCTCAATGATATCTCAAGGAGTTTATAGCTTACGAGATTATCCTCAACAACAAGGATATTAAGATCTCCCCATTCAAAATCAGCAATATCTTTTTTGTTCTCGGTTTTCATAACTGTTCTTCTTGTTACTACTTTAAGAGGAATGGTAAAATAAAACTCTGATCCATTACCCAATTCTGATTCAACCCATACTCTGCCATTCATTAGTTCAACAAATCCTTTTGAAATGGCAAGCCCAAGACCCGATCCACTGTAAGATCGTGATGAAGTTTGATCAGCCTGTGTAAAACGGTTAAATATCAGTTCTTTCTTTTCTTCCGGGATACCTATCCCTGTATCTTTAACATAAAATAAAACCTCTTTGTTTTGCTGTATCCTGGCACCAACAGTCACACTTCCCTCCTGGGTGAATTTAACGGCATTCCCGGTTAAATTAATAAGAATCTGTTTGATCTTCGACTGATCTGCGATGATAAACTCATCATATCCTCCAAGGTTCAATTCGGTTCTAAGCTCAATATTTTCCTTATGTTTTGCCATTCGTTCAGCAGAAATAATGCAACGGACTTCATCAATTAATTCCTTGAGAGAAAATTCACTTTCCAGAACATCCACCTGCCGGGATTCAATCTTGGAAATATCAATGATATCATTAACGATATTCATCAGTAATTTACCATTGGCATTGATCATAGCCAGGTACTCATTATATTTGTCTCCTTCAACTTTATTGTTGGAAAGCATTTCTGTAAGCCCAAGTATCCCGTTCATGGGTGTGCGAATCTCATGAGACATATTAGCCAGGAAGGATGTCTTTAACTTATCAGACTCTTCCGCCATGGTTTTAGCTTCTCTTAATTCGTCTTCCAGTTGTTTCCTGTGAAGAGCTATAGAAGACTGATAAATAAATGTTTCGATGAAATGCTTGTCCCTGAGTTTCTCAGCATGTGATAAAATAAGTACAGTTCCGAAAAGTTTCCCACTCCGCATCAGAGTCATGCCAAAAAATCTTTTGATATTTAGCTTTTCCTGGAGTTCTATTGATTCTTCCGGGTTAATCATCCCAAAGCTGGATTCATAAAAACCATTCTTAAATTCAAATAAATGATCAGAATGATTGTAAAAATTATTTAAATGATCTTCATTGGTTTTGAGATTAAACTCAGATCGGGGAACGTTTATCGTATCAAAAATTGCTTTTTCATCTTCCGGTGGGAATGAAATATATTCGGGTATCATCAATTTATTCTGCTCATCATACCTGTTAATAATGATATCGACATTCTCTATCATCTCCTTTAATCTCGATCCGATAAACCTGAATATATTCGTATCCTGGTCCATACTCAGGAAATCAAGTGCTGTATCACTTAAATACAAGAGCTTCGACTGGTATATCTTTTCCTGTTTTTCAGCGTCCTTTCGTTTACTGATGTCCACCATCACCCCCCGTATTCCGTACCATTCGTTTTCATGATACATGTTATTCGTGAATACCAGCACAGGAATGACTCTTCCCGATTTCGAAAGAACCCTGAACTCCTTACCTTTAAGCTCACTTCCATATTTAAAGCTCTTAAATATCTGTTTTACCCGATCCGCATCTTCTGAAACCACCAGATCAAAAATTGTCTTTCCTTTAATCAGATCAGACTGAGAATATTCCATTAATTCAAAGCCTTTGAGGTTTGCAAAGGTTATAACCCCATCTTCATCGGTCTCAAAAACTACCTCGGGAAGTAAAGTCACAAGATCTTTAAACTTCTCTTCACTCTTGATCAATGCTTTTTCTGCCAGTTTCTGATCGGTAATATCTCTTGAAATACCCGCAATTCCGATCACCTCACCCTCATCATTCAAAACCGGTGTTTTAAATGTTTCTGAGTATCTTTTCAGTGAATTTCTCTTCTCTACTTCATAGAACTGCCTTGATTGTTTTGTACTTATAACCAGTCTGTCCTTCCGTGTAAAATCATCAGCTAACTTTTTAGGACAAAGATCATAGTCGGTTTTTCCCAGTATTTCCCCCGATGGAAGCTTATAAAATTCACAAAACGAACGGTTAACAGAAATATATTTTGTATCAATCCCTTTTAACCAGGCTAAATGGGGTACATTATCCAGGATAGCCTGAAGTTGTGTCTGCGATTTTCGCAGGTCTTCCTCCAGCTTTTTGATTTCGGAGATATTTGCAGCTACAGAAACAATCCGGTAAGCTTCACCTTTGTCGTTCCAGACTGGGAAACTCCTGTTCCAGATCCAGCTCACCGCACCGTCTTTTTTTATTATCCGGTATTGTTCATTGAATATGTTGGTAGATTTATAACTCTCGGACTGTAGCACACCAAGAATTCTTTCCTTATCTGCAGGATGTATCCATTCTTTGTACAGGTCAGGATTATTGAAAATATCTCTTCTTGAATAACCATAAACCTGTTCAAAGGCTGGATTTACATAAAGAATTTTCTTGCCACTTCTTAAAATAAAAGAGTCTGTGGTGTTTTCAGCTAATTCACGAAATTTCTCTTCACTTTCTTTTAAAGCTTTCTCTTTTTGTTTTCGCTTAGAGATATCTTTTGAGAAAGCTGCCACTCCCCGGATCTCATTGTTTTCAACTATCGGAATTCTTACCGTTTCATGCCAGGATATTTCATCTTTAAAAGGAAATAACTCTTCGGTAATTATTGGTTTCCCCGTACGAATGATTTTAAGGTCTTCAGAATGAAACCTGTCGGCAAAAACCCGTGGAAGAAAGTCAAAATCGGTTAACCCGTCAAAGAATGAACTCTCATGTCCGAAAGATCTGGCAAATTCATCATTCACGGAAATATAACGACCGTCTTTATCTTTCGACCACATCAAGAAAGGTAAGGATTGCAGATATTCTGAACGGTAATTATGGCCAGGAAAATATGAAATCAATGAATCTTCTTTTCTTTCTTCCAGTGTTTTTGTTTGAAAAGTATGAGGTTTACCTCTAAGAAGTTTTTTCAATAACTTATTTTCCTGGCGCAGGCGTTCCAGTTCCTGAATAATATCTTCTTGTGTTTTATTCCCCATCCTTTTCTGACCTTTAGCATTTTAGACAATTTACCTGCAGTATTTTTCTGACAAATAAATAAAAGATTCTACGCTTCCTAACACACCAACAAATTTATACGAAATATATTACATTTTTGATTCAAATATGAAGGATTTACGTTAAAATTAAGCCAATATAATTCCAATAATGGTCGCGGAAAGCAGAGAGGCCAGTGTGCCGGCAATCAAAGATTTCATCCCAAATTCGGCAAGCAGGACTTTTTTCCCGGGTGCAAGGGCTCCGATCCCTCCAATCTGGATACCTACTGAAGCAAAATTCGCGAAGCCGCATAATATGTAAGTGGACATTATAATAGACTTCGGATCGCTAAAAGCACCGGTGGATTTTAGTTCAGCAAGACTGATATATCCCACAAGCTCTGTCATAATGATTTTCTCACCAAGTAATGAGCCTACCAGTGTGATATCCTGGGCAGGAACACCCAGCAACCACATTATAGGGGAAAATAAAAACCCAAGCATAAACTGCAAACTCAATTTATCATATCTTCCCCCGGAAATGTTTTCAGCCCATTCATTCAGATTGGTCCATTGGCCTAGCTTTGAAAAAATATAATTGGCCATAGCAATAAAGGCTAAAAAGACAAGCAACATAGCTGCTACATTTACCGCCAGTTTTAATCCTTCGTATGTACCATTATTAATTGAATCCAGTACATTTTGCCCTATCCTTTCCTGACTTACTTTCACTTTCGTCTCAATTTCCCGGGTCTGGGGAACAAGCATCTTGGAAACTACCACAACACCCGGGGCAGCCATTACAGAAGCAGCAAGTAGATGCCTGGCAAATTCAAGCTTCTGAATGGGATCATTACCACCAAGAAAATTAATATAAAGTGCCAGCACACCTCCTGCCATGGTGGCCATGCCTCCCGACATGACCAGCAACATTTCCGAGCGGTTCATCTTTTCAAGATAGGCTTTGATCATCAGGGGTGATTCAGTTTGCCCCAGAAAAATATTACCGGCAACCGACAATGACTCGGCCCCCGAAAGCTTGAGAAGCTTAACCATTACCCAAGCAAGCCCCCAGACAATCTTCTGAATAATCCCAAAGTAAAATAATACAGAGGTTAAAGCTGAGAAAAAAATGATGGTCGGTAATATGGTGAATGCAAAAGTTCTCAGAGGTTGCTCTATGACCTGGGTATCCAGTGCCCTGAAAAGAAACTGAGACCCGGCATCGGTAAAATCCAGGATCTTTACAAAGATTTTTCCTCCGTATTCAAAAAATGTTTTTATGAAGGGCACCTGCAAAATCCCTATAGCAAGCAATATCTGTATTAGGAGACCTATCCCGACAACCTTCCATGAAATGGCTTTCCTGTTTTCACTCAGTAAATAAGCCATTAGAAGGATTACAAATATTCCCAGTAATCCCCTGAGTAGATTGGTGAGATTAAATTCGAAGCTTTTTCCGGTGGGTATGATGTTCCCTTTATCAACATCTTTCTTTAAAGCCTTAAATTTTCCGGCTTCATCTTCTTCAGTTACACTGTCTTCTGAAACAACCGCACTGCTTTTTCCTGCAGTAGCCTGCCCCTGAATGAGAGTATCTCGCTGTTGAGCTTGTAAGTTAAAGGTAGTTAGTAAAACAATCAGGGAAACAAAGAAATGTCTTTTAAACAATCTGATTCTCATCTGTTCATTTTTTGGTTCTCCTGTCTATTTCACTTTTTAAGGCAGAGGCTTTTTCATAATTCTCATTTTTTATTGCCTCATCCATCATCTTTTTTAGCTCTTCTACCGATAGAGAACCATAATCCTCTTTACTCGCTGTTGGGGTTTCTTTGAAATCTTCTTTGGGAGGCTCTTTGGGAATATCTTCGGAACCTTCAGTTGATTCCTTATCAAAATCCAGGACAATACCTGCTTTTGAAATGATTTCCTCAGTAGTGTATATCGGACATTTAAAGCGAAGAGCGAGTGCAATGGCATCGGAAGTGCGGGCATCAAGGGTGATCTTTTCGGCTCCGTTGTCACACAACAACTGTGCATAGAAAACACCCTCTTCAAGCTTATAAATTACCACTTCTTTGATGCTGATACCATAAACTTTTGCGAAACTGAGGAATAAATCATGAGTTAATGGTCTTGGAGGTTTTAATCCTTCCAGCTCAATCGCAATAGCCTGTGCCTCAAATCCCCCCACAATGATCGGGATTCTCCTGTCTCCTTCTTCCTCCGTTAAAATTAATGCGTAAGCACCCGATTGAGTTTGACTGTATGATATTCCCAGAACATTTAATTTTATCATAAACTCAGATTTCTACACATTCATAATGGATTAATCAATCACACAAATATAGTGAAATACTTGGTATAAAATTTTTTCGACATTTATTGTTTTATATCAAAACCTTATCATGATTATTTCATAATTAGCTAACCCCTTGATAGAATTGTGCATACAAAACTATATAAATCTTAAATCATAGCTTCTTTAAATTCTGTATTCCACAGGCAGCAGGAAAAGAAATCTATCCACCCCTTTTCCAAGGCCAACAAAAAGGTTCCAGAATGTGTTTATCTCAGAAAGAAAGTTTTAAAACTTCAGAAATTAGGCTTTCCAAATGAATTTGACTTTTTAAACAGACTCTTCGTATCAAAAAAAAGAATATTTTTCACCTTTTTTATGATTATTCGAAAGTAAATATTTGTTAATCAATATAACTTTTATATTTTTGCACTCCGTTTGTAAAAGAATTAAATAAATATTGTAATGTACGCGATTGTTGATATTGCAGGACAGCAGTTTAAAGTTGAAAAGGACAAAAAAGTTTTTGTTCACCGACTGAATGGTAAAGAAGGTTCAAAAGTTGAACTCGACCAGGTATTGCTGATCGATAACGATAATAATGTTACCGTAGGAACACCAATTATCTCCGGTGCTATGGTAACAGCTAAGATCCTCGAACATGTAAAAGGGGACAAAGTCATAGTATTCAAGAAAAAACGCAGAAAAGGCTATAAAAAGAAGAACGGTCACAGGCAGTTGATGACCCAGATCCAGGTAGAGGATATCATCGAAAAAGGTGCTAAGCCTAAAGCCAAAGCTGCGAAGAAAGAAGAAACAAAAGCAACCGAAAAGAAAGAAGAAGCCAAAGCTGCTGCATCTGCCGATAAAAAAGAAACAAAAGCAACCGAAAAGAAAGAACCAGTTGCTGAAAAGAAAACGGCTGCCAAAAAAGAAACGGCTGCTAAAAAGGAAACGGCTTCTGCAGCGACTGAGAAAAAGACTGAGTCCAAAGAAAAAACAAAAGACACAGCCGAAGGCAAGAAAACTGCTGAAAAAAAGACATCCACAAAGTCAGAAGCTAAAAAGCCTGCAGCAAAGAAATCAACAGCAAAAAAATCAGCAACTGCTGCAAAATCTTCAGACGGGAAAAAGTCTTCCACCAAAAAATCTACTGACAAAAAGGAAGATAAAAAAGAAGAATAACCAGATTAGAGCAAAACAAAAAAATTATAAAAAATGGCACACAAAAAAGGAGCTGGAAGTTCAAGAAATGGTCGTGAATCAGAAAGTAAACGTTTAGGTGTTAAACTTTTTGGTGGCCAGTCAGCAAAAGCAGGGAACATCATCGTTCGCCAGCGTGGCACACAACATCATCCCGGTGAAAATGTAGGCATGGGTAAAGATCATTCTCTTTTCGCACTTGTGGATGGTAAAGTTGAATTTAGAAAAAAAAGAAATGATAAATCCTTTGTTAATGTAATCCCGATAAAGGAATAAAAAGAATTCATTCATCGTATTTGAATCTCCTTTAAACTGTTAACTTTGTGTACAGTTTTCAGGAGATTTTTTTATTCATTTAAGGTAAAACAAAATGCTTAGCCTCAGTTTTATACGTGAAAACAAAGACCTTGTTATCGAACGTCTTCAAAAAAAACATTTTAATGATTCCCAGGTAATTGAATCTGTAATCAATACAGATGAAAAAAGAAGAAAATTGCAAGCTGAGGCTGATAAAAAGCAATCGGAATTGAAAAATATCTCCAGGGATATCGGTCAGCTCTTCAAGGAAGGAAAAAAAGATGAAGCTGAAAATGCAAAGAAAAAAACCAGCCTTCTGAAAGAAGAGATAAAAAACATTCAGAAAGACCAGGCCACAATTCAGAATCAACTGAATGATCTCCTTGTACAGATCCCGAACTTACCCCATGAATCAGTGCCGCCAGGAGATTCAGAAGAAGATAATGAGATCATCAGGTCATACGGAGATATAACCAAACTCGGAGATAATGCACTTCCTCATTGGGAACTCAGCAAAAAATATGATATCATTGATTTTGATCTGGGAAATAAAATCACCGGTTCCGGTTTTCCGCTTTATAAAGGTAAAGCAGCGAAGCTCCAGCGGGCATTGATAAATTTCTTCCTTGATGAGAATCAAAGGTCCGGCTACCAGGAATTTCTTCCTCCCATTCTTGTAAATGAGGATTCAGGTTTCGGAACCGGACAGCTTCCGGATAAAGAAGGCCAGATGTATCATATAGGCATAGATAATCTTTATCTTATCCCCACAGCGGAGGTTCCCCTTACAAACATCTACCGGGATGTCATCCTTAATGAGGCAGACCTGCCGGTAAAATGCACCGCTTATACTCCATGTTTTCGTAGGGAAGCGGGTAGTTACGGGAAGGATGTCCGTGGTCTGAACAGGCTTCATCAATTCGATAAGGTGGAAATTGTTCAAATTTGTCATCCGGACAATTCTTATCATGTCCTGGAGGAAATGGTCAATCATGTGGAAAGCCTTATTAAAAAACTGGAGCTTCCGTATAGAATCCTAAAATTATGCGGTGGAGACATTAGCTTTACGGCTGCTCTGACCTATGATTTTGAAGTATTTTCTGCAGCACAAGAAAAATGGCTTGAGGTAAGCTCTGTATCCAATTTTGAAGAATACCAGTCAAACCGGCTGAAGCTCAGGTTCCGTGACAAAGAAACAAAGAAAACCCGCCCGGCTCATACACTCAATGGTTCAGCACTGGCACTACCCCGTATTGTAGCTGCACTTCTGGAAAATAATCAGACAAAAGACGGTATAGTGGTGCCCGAAATCCTGAGAGAATATACCGGATTTGAAATGATTTAAGATTAAAGAATGAAAAACCAGACCAGGGCATATATATTTGCAGGTTTTACAATATTATTCTGGTCAACAGTTGCTACAGCATTTAAACTGGCACTTGAAACTCAATCCGGTTTACAGGTTTTACTGATCGCCAGCATCACATCTATGCTATTTCTCTTCCTTTACCTGACCTTTTCCAAACAGATCCCACTTATTTTTCAATCCACTTCCCGGCAGGTGCTCCATTCAGCATTACTGGGTTTTTTCAATCCTTTTCTTTATTACCTGATGCTTTTTGAAGCCTATGACAATCTCCCGGCCCAGGTAGCACAACCTTTGAATATGATCTGGCCCATCGTCCTGGTGTTGATTTCCATCCCCCTGCTCGGACAAAAAATAAAAATCAAAAGTATCCTTGCTCTTTTCGTCAGTTTCACAGGTATTATCCTGGTATCGTCCCAGGGTGGCGGTGCGGATTTTGAAAGGGAACAGATCCCATTCATGATTATAGCTGTAAGCACCTCGGTAATATGGTCTTTCTACTGGATCTTAAATGTAAGAGATAAAAGGAACGAGAGTGTTAAACTTTTCATGAATTTTTTCTTTGCCAGTATATATCTTTTGCTTTTTCTGCTTCTATCAGGAGAATCATTTCCTTCAACACCCCATGAATATTTACTGGATATCTATATTGGGCTTTTTGAAATGGGACTTGCATTCCTGTTCTGGATGAAAGCCCTTCAGTTTTCAAAAACAACGGATAAAATAAGCGATCTCGTCTTTATATTCCCCTTTATATCCCTTATCTTTATTCACTACATACTGGATGAACATATCCACCTTACTACCTTTTATGGTCTAATACTGGTTGTGGCAGGTATATTCATCCAAAAAACAAGATTCAGAAAAGTTTCAAAATGAATAATACCGACAGAATAATCCTGGGAATTGACCCCGGCACAAATGTGATGGGATTCGGGGTCATTGAAATATGCGACCGGGAGGCCAGGATGATCACCATGGGTATTATCAAACTGACAAAAGTGTCTGATCCCTATCTTAAGCTGCAGAAGATTTTTAAGGAAACCCTGGAACTTATCGATAAATACAATCCGGACGAACTTTCCATTGAGGCCCCGTTTTACGGAAAAAATGTCCAAAGTATGCTCAAACTCGGCAGGGCCCAGGGTGTGGCAATATCCGCTGC
>CAZGTU010000059.1:27023-28665 GCA_964528675.1 uncultured Bacteroidaceae bacterium | reverse complement strand
TGCAGTTATGCAGTTGTGCAGTTGTGCAGTTATGCAGTTTGCTTTAGATGGGGGTGCTTGTATTTTGATGTTTGATTCTTTAATGGGGAGTGAAAGAGTTGTGCGGTTGTGCAGTCTGCCTGCGAGCTGTAATGAGGGGCATGCCTGTAAATATTTCTTTGGTTTTTATTAAAATTTCCTATAATTGTTAGCAGACAGAAAACAGCACAATGGAATTTGATAAAGATCTACTTTCTTTTTTAGGAATTTTGTCCTCTTTACGCACCTTTTGGGCTTAGAACATGCCCGGCTAAACAAGAGAATTAATCCCGGGGTGGGTTAGGTCCGTATTAGATTTTAGTCTCTCGATTTAAAGTCTGTCAATAAAGTCGATTGTCTGTTCCGAAAGCTATCGGAGTAGACTCTGGACTTTATTGTCAGACACTACGTATCTGTTGCTACCGCTTACATTCCTGTTGCTACCGGTTACATTCCTGTTGCTACTGGTTACATTCCTGTTGCTACTGCTTACATTTCAATTGCTACTACCTACAGAGGATCTCCTACCGGTTAAATATAGATTTCTTTCAATCACCTGCTTTCATTATTTTCCGGGTAAAGTGATAATCTTCATTGGTTAAAAGGAGAAAATATAAGCCATTTCTCAGGTGATCTAAATTTATCCTCTCTCCGGGATTGTAATGTGTAAAATGAACTTTTTCGCCCAGTGTATTGAAAATCTCAATTTTTGCTTCATGACAGAGATTTTTATTTTCAGTGCTAAGCACAAGGTATTCATAAAATGGATTTGGATATACAAGCACTTCCTGCATATTATCTTCAGAAACACCTTCATAGGGAGTGCCAAATTCGATATTCTTAATTTGCCATCCATCTTTGGGATTGTCAATTGAATCGCTGGCAAATACAAATCTAAAGTCCAGGGTATCTATTTCATACAAGGTCTCTTTAAAATTTAAATTAATGCCGGTTTGCATCAACCCGGAACTTCCGGAGAACCCGGGTTCATTATTCAATGCGGCAACTGTGTCTTCTATTGAATAAACATTTTGGTAATAACCAAAGAAATCCTTGAAATACAAAATATTTCTCCAGGTCCCTGAGTGCTTATCCCATATCTCCAGCTTACCTCCGTCTTTTCCTTTATCTGTCTCAAAAATATGATTGAAAGATATCCAGATTGAACCCACATAAAGATTTCCAATCACTGTGATTTGAAATGCAGCCTGATAATTCACCGGGTATGGATTTGCAGTATCTGTAACTATGGCCTTCGAACCTAATTTACCCGCATAACCAATCTGCCACAGGTGAGAGAATGATGTATCAAGATACACCTTATTTTGATCCTCATCAAAATTTATTTGATAACTAACAAAACAATCTGACCCCGCATTTTTCGCGGGTATAGGCCAGTGTTTGTGACATATAAAAACTGTGTCCTGGGATTTAATAAGGGTTGGAAATATGAAAGCCAGAAGCAAGAAAAAAAGAAGCTGTTTCATTCTTTAGTAATTTAGGTATGGATGATGCAGTTTCAGGTTTTTTATTAAAGAGTCTGTTAACAAGATACAAGATATATTAATTATCTGAAACTTCAGCCATTAATATTAACAGATTCTCATTTTTGAGGATTTTTATT
>CAZGTU010000059.1:0-26923 GCA_964528675.1 uncultured Bacteroidaceae bacterium | reverse complement strand
ATCTGAAACTTCAGCCATTAATATTAACAGATTCTCATTTTTGAGGATTTTTATTTTTTCTTCAATCATGTTAATTATTGGGGTGATATACCTCCTGGGGCAGGGTTCATTCCTCCAAAAAGAACCATGCCAAATGAAATAGAATTAAGAGGGTTTGCAGGAATCGAATATTTCCTGGCACCAAAGATATCTGTCGGAGGTCAATGTGGACTGGGTCTAAGTAATAAGGGCTTTTTGCAAAAACAGGTTCCTGATAAGGTAGTATTGAATACGGATAATTTTGGAGGGCAGATCTATATGTTGTTTCATATAGGGATGTGAGATTTAGTATTTACCACTCAGGGGAGTGAAAATCAAGAGGAGGATTAAGACAATAAATGCAGTGCGGATTAGAGAGAAACAGTGTGCCTCTGTTTCTCCCTAATCCGTGCAACAGGACTCCATAAATGTTTGAGTTTAGTATCCTTTGTTTTGAACTAATCCTGCTGTCCTGTTCAACTCCTCCTGTGGTATTGGAAACAAAATGTGATGCTCTTGTGGATTTATTTTTACACCAGTCTTTACGGGTACAAAACGGCTCATTACACTGACCAGACTGTCCCGCCTTACTAAATCAAACCATCTCTTTTGTTCAAAAACCAATTCGGTTTTTCTTTCTTCCCAGATAGCCTCCCAACATTCTTCTTTTGATAAGGAGGGTGATAAATCAGCAGGAACACTATTGTTTTGAAGGCCATTTTTTCCTTTCCTGGCTCTTTCTTTTATCATATTTAAATATTCCACTGCCTTACCGGTATTTCCGTTTTCGTTAAGCGCCTCTGCTGCAATAAGCAACACTTCAGCATAACGAAAAACGGGCCAGTTGTAGGAAGATGTCGAACCATTATTCTGCATTGTAATTCCAGGATATCTTGTCCATTTAGCACAATGTGGATATGGGTATGAAGATAAGTCCGAGTAATGATATGAAGCAATGGTATCATTATTCTCACCCAATTTAACAAACATTGTGTCAAAATTTACACTGGTACGGTAATCGTTAACATCAAATGACTGATAATAATTAAACGGGGGAGCTAGAGCCGACCAACCTCCAATTTCATTTGGACGACGGTAAGCTACTATGGATTCGGCATTGTTTTTCCATTTTTCATCATCCTGTCCTGCCACACCACCACCTTTAACCAAACCACTAAAATCAAGTGAAAAAATAAATTCATCGCTATCCCCTAAATTTCCATTAAAATTATTCTGATAATCACGAATTAATTCATATCCGAATTCATCCTTGCGATCAATTACCTGCTGAGCGTAATAACCCGCTGCTTCCCAATGTGAAGAAAAGCTTCCGGTTAATTCATCAACCTTAGCCATATCAATTGTTCGATATGTATAGGCGTTTTTATAGATTTGATTATAAGTAGCCAGGGTTAGATGAACTTTTGCAAGGCAGGTTAATGCCGATCCTGCTGTGGCCCTTGCCCTGTAAACACCTTCAGCGGTACCAGGGTAGTCGGATGGCAAGTGTTCGATCGCAAATTGTAAATCCTTAATTATGTTTTCGTAAACTATCTCAGCACTCTCACGAGTTTTAGATGAGGCTTCATTCGGATCCTCCAGGGGTTTTAAAAACAAAGGAACATCGCCATACGTTCTTACAATCATAAAATAAACCAGCGCTCTTACAAATCTGGCTTCTGCTATGTATTGATTAATTAAATTGGTATTCTCCAAATCTGAGTCTGGCAAATATTCGATAACCTGGTTAGCTGCATTTATGGAAGCAAAGGCACCAAACCATTGATTAGCATCAAAATCGGAAGCATTATGTTCATACTGATTAATTAAATACCGGTATGGCCTTACGTTTTGAACAGTAACATCGTATTCATCGGATAGAATATCCATACTTAACTCTCCCATCCATAAGCAATCGCTCGAAGTGAGTGTTGTATAAACGCCTAATATAACCCCTTCGGCTCCTGATTCGGTATCAAAAACGCTATTAGGTGCAATTTTTCCAATAGGCTCTTCTTCCAGTTTAGCACATGCAAAGAAAAATATGCATGGAATAATGTAAGCTGCAATGTGAGTTTTTATCTTCATGATTATTTTGCTTTTTATTTTTTTATCAGATTCCTAATTTAATTCCCAGTGTAAACGATCTGGCACTTGGATAAGCCCCATGATCGATACCAATTTGAGCATCTTCAGCATCTATATTTTTGAACCTGCTTACCTCAGGATCAAACCCTTTATAATTGGTTATTAACAACAGGTTTTGCGCACTAAAAAATATCTGAGAAGATTTAATTCTCAGATTATTAGCAATATTTGAGGGAAGGTTATATACCAATGATACGTTTTTTAGCCTTATGTAAGAGGCATCCTCAACAAAACGGTCTGAAGGAAGCATTTTGTTGAAAGCAGAAAAATGAGGAATATCTGTAAAAATCCATTCCCCGTTTTCATCTTTTCTGCTGCGATCAAGCATGGTTACACTTTGATTGTCAACTCCATTTCCTGATTCCAGTATCTGACGTGTAACATTATACACATCAGCACCATGTGAGGCCTGGATAAATATACCCAGCTCGAATCCTCTATATGAGAAGGTGTGGTTCATGCCCCAGATAAAATCAGGAAATCCGGATCCAATAACTGTTTTATCTTCACCTTCTTCAAACACACCGTCCCCATCAAGATCGGCATATTTTGCATCGCCAACCCGGGCATTATTTCTTCTAGCCTCTTCTTCGTCGGTATATACACCTAAATATTGGTACCCGAAAAATGTACTGATGGGTTGATTTATCCTTAATAAACTTATATCATGGCTGAACAAGGTCCTGACTTCAGCATTTCTTATATAAATATCCTCATCGTTTACCAGCTCGGTAATTCTATTTTCATTTTTCGAGAAATTCAAATCCATTGCCCAGTTAAATCTTGGCTTTGAGATATTTACTGAATGCAAACTAAATTCGAATCCCCTGTTTTCAACAGCTCCAATATTGGCCAGAATACTTTTGTAACCCGACATAAGCGGGAATGGTTTCTCAAATAATAAATCGTATGTGTTTTTCATGTAATAATCGGCCGTCAAGCTTATCCTGTTTCTTAACACTGAAAGATCAAGTCCTAAATTGAACTGATCCGTTTTTTCCCAGGATAAATCTTTATTGGCCACGGTTTGAGGAAGCAAAACCGGAATTTCAGAATTACCGATAACCCCTGCACTTGTTTTATATGATGCCAGTGATTGGTAGGGCGCTATGGCAGTATTTCCCACCAGACCATAACTTGAACGAACCTTTAATTCGGATATAAAATCTATGTCTTTAATTAAACTCTCTTCATGAATTTTCCATGCCACTGCTACTGAAGGGAAAAAGCCATATTTGTTGTTTTCAGCAAATCGTGATGAACCATCTACTCTACCATTTAATGTAAGAAGGTATTTATTGTATAATCCCAGATTTATTCGTCCCAGGTATGATTCCATTTCCCATTCACTTTTACCGGTCCATGTTTCGGTAAATTCAGCAGCCTCCATATCATGATAACCAAACATGAACTCATCACCGAGATAGTCCCATGCGTCGGTGCGATGACTCTCATTAGTTTGGGCTTCATAGGTATAACCACCTAATATTAATAAATCGTGTTTATCTCCAAAGCTTTTTTGGTAGGTCAAAATATTCTCCCAGAGGTAGGATGATGACTCACTTGTGCTGTGAGAAGCACTTCCATTTCTTTCCCGGCCTGCTTCCAACTGTGTATTAATGGCGCTGCCAAACATATTGTTGAGCTGTTTAATTCCCAGAGAAGATTTAAAATCTAAATTCTCAACAATTTTTATATTGGTAAAGAAATTGGCATTTACATTATCTCTTCTAATTTCCCTTATGGGTACTACTGCTTTCGCCAATGGGTTGTCTTTTGGAACCCCAAATGTTCTGTCAACCGACCAGGTATTGGTCACACTGTCTATAGGCGTAATAATTGGATTAAAGGAAAGAATATCATCAGATAATCCATCAAAGTTAGACTCTCCTGATTCTCCTTTTGATATAATTCGGCTAACAGAGACATTTCCTCCAAAGGAAATTCTATCTGTTAAATCTGCATCCACTTTCAATCTACCGGAGTATCTTTTATATTCAGAGTTGACAAGAACTCCTTTTTGGTCGAAAATATTTCCGGAGAAAAAATATTGCTGTTTCTCACTTCCTCCAAAAGCAGACAATTGATATTCCTGTATTTGTCCCATTTGACTCGTTTCATCCATCCAATCCGTATTCCATGTTATTTCTTCAGGCGAAAGATTCAAGCCCCTCCTATCGGGAAACTTGGGTCTCGAACCATCGTTTACCTGGGCTTCATTTACATATTCGGCATATTGTTGAGCGTTTAACACATCAATATTATTATTGATAGTTTGATAAGAATGAGAGTAAGAAAGATCTAATCCAGATTTACCTTCTTTACCACTTTTCGTTGTTACTAATATAACTCCATTTGTAGCTCTTGCACCATAGATTGCCAGGGCTGAGGCATCTTTTAAAATATCAATGCGTTCAATATCATTTGGATTGATTGTACTTAAATTAGCACCTGGGAATCCATCAACAACAATTAAAGGATCATTGCCACTATTTATAGAATGTACTCCCCTGATTCTAATACGTACATCGCCACCAGGAGCCGCACTCGTTTGAACAACATCTACCCCGGCACTCCTTCCCTGAAGAATCTGATCGGCCCTGGCTATAGGCATTCCAACAACTTCATCGGTTTTAATAATTCCTACTGAACCTGTTAAATCGCTTTTCTTTGATGTTCCATAGCCTACAACAACAACTTCGTCCAATTCTTTTGTGTCAGACTTCAATTTAACGTTAAGGCTTGTTTTTCCATCGATAGGTTTCTCAACCGTTTCATAACCAATATAGGAAAATCTTAAGGTATCATTTGGAGCGACTCCTTCCAACTGGTATTTCCCTTGCTCATCCGTAATTTTACCTTTAGCTGTCCCAACGACATTCACGGTAACGAATGGCAACGGATTATCAAATTCATCCACAACCGTACCCGATATGTTAATCTGAGCATTTATTGCAGAAATACCACAAAAAAGCCAAAAGGTTATTAATATACATCTCATCCTTGATTTTTTTAATAAGTCTTTCATGTCTATTTGTAAATAAATATTAAATCCTGTTTATTAATTCGCCGTTTACATATTACCCTGATATAATGAATATTAGAAAGGTTAGTAGAGCAATAATTATCAAATTGATCAATAAGTCAGTTAAAAGCCATTTTCTGCCCAGGTAACTTTTTTTTTATTTTTTCTCATCATGTTTATCAGCATCTTGCTTTTCAGTTCAGATTACAAATTCATTTATATAAAAGTACATGTGAGTTGAAGATTATGATTGTAATCCAGTTTCAATGTCAGGCAGAATTACGATGATCTGAAATACTGTATGTTATATGTAATTTAAGAAACAATTAGACAATAAAATGAAACATAAATACATGCGTTTTTCCGGGTACTGGAGGTTCATTTTAATTTATGATTATTGATGTAGTATATTGTCTGAAGCATATTCATGGTAAAATCAAACACTTAAATTTTATTTTTTGTAATTAATTAATTTTATTTACATCATTGCTGCAATCATATTTATTAACAATAAAATGTTTCTTTTTTAGTATTAAATAATATATGACACATAGTTAATTGATGAACAATATATTTAGCATATCACTTGCCATTTTCGGAATAATGTATTCCGTGAACAGTTTCTCACAGGAGAAAGATTATCAGTTCGATCAATTAACCATCCAGGATGGTCTTTCAAACAATACGGTTAACTGTATATTTCAGGACTCTGATGGTTTTATCTGGGTTGGTACCGATGATGGATTAAACAAATTTGACGGATACAACTTTACCACCTATAATTATGAGCCCGATGATTCATCATCATTAACTGCTACCGGCATAACCTGTTTGTATCAGGATTCAAAAGGAACAATATGGATCGGCACCAATCAAAATGGATTAAGTTATCTTGATGAAAAAAATAATAGGATTAAACAACATAAGTGGCCCCTGAATTTAATTGACAATTTTTACAATATACGCTCGATCATTGAAGATAAAGACAGTTGCCTGTGGATTGCAGGACCTGGAGGGATCATTCAATTCAACCTGAATGACAGCACTAAAAAATCTTATACAACAATAAACAGTCGCATTCCAAGCGATGGTATTAAAGCAATTGCAGAATCAAAAAATGGTACGATATGGATTGGAATGACAGAATTGGGTTTTTGCAGTTTGAATAAATATACAGGTAAATTTCAATATCACGAGGAACTCAATCAAGAAATACGAAAAACTAAAGGTATTAAACTGGAACATTTATATATTGATAGTGAAGATAATTTATGGATGAGTATTAACAATAGCGGGGTTTATAAATTAAATCTGGCTAATTTAAATCTGGAAAATATTATAGACACACCTTCAGCTCCGAAGTATTTAAAAACATCAAGCTTCCGAAAGATAAATGAAATTGAAAAAAACATCTGGATTGGAACTGATAATGGTATTTGTATTTATAATAAAGAACAAAGAACTATTGAAACAATACAATACAATACGAATTTAACCAGGGGCTTAAATAATGGTCAGGTAAATGAAATTTTTTATGATAAACAAAACATCATTTGGCTTGGGACTAAAGGCGGTGGCTTAAATATTTATGACAAACATAAAAACAGGTTTTTACATTTTAAAACCGTTTTGAACAAACAACAGTTTTTTGGAAATAACACTATATTTTCTTTTGCTGAAAACGAAGACTACATCTGGATTGGTTCTGATAATGGACTTTTTGCTCAGCAAAAAAGCACGGGAATAATATCTAAAATAGCAATCCCGGAAATAAATAATAATACATCCATCAGAGATGTAGAAATCAGAGAAAACGGAAACTTACTGATTTCTGCTATCGGGCACCCGGTTTTTGAATGTAAAGTACAAAACAAAACGCTTGGTATTGTTGCAAAATATGCAATTAACTCTAATAACGCACACGATATAACGATAACAAATAATTCCTTTTGGGTTTGTGATATGGAAAGTGGAGTATATCATTTTGATGGAAATAAAAGTTTTGGTGAAAATTTTGGAGACTCATTAAAAAAGCAACTGAGATACCCACGAGTAATTGCCGAAGATAAAAACGGGAATATTTGGATTGGAACACACGGACAAGGGTTGTTTTTCTATAATACTGACAATGAGAGTATTATCCAGTATCAGAAAAATGATTCCCCACATAAAGGTCCAAGTAGTAGCATTATTTATTGTATTTATATTGATGCCAACAATAAGGTATGGATAGGAACCCAGGGCGGGGGCCTGAATATGTTTGATTCCAAAAATCAAAGATTTACCGTCTATACAAAAAATGATGGTTTGCCAAATAATGTTGTCTATGGAATTTTAGAAGATAATGATGGTTTCCTTTGGATAAGTACAAATGCCGGATTGGCGAAATTCAATCCTGAAAATTCAGAAATTTTAGTCTACGATGAGAAAGACGGACTGCAAAGCAATGAGTTCAGGTATAATGCATGTTTAAAACTAAAAAACGGCAGTTTACTCTTTGGCGGGATAAATGGTTATAATCTGTTTCACCCAAAAAACATTACTCCAAATAATTTTCTCCCAAAAATTCTTCTGACTAATTTCAGGTTTATTCATGATACCAGAAGGAAACATGATAAGCTCAAACAAGAATACACTATTGAAAACATCAATGAAGAAAAAGAGATTTCATTACCTTTTTATAAAAACAGTTTTATTATTGAATATGTTGGTCTTAATTTCACTTTGCCGGAAAAGAATCAATATGCCTATTACCTGAAAGGTTTTGAAACTGATTGGAACTATGTTGGAAATGAAAGAAAAGCTACCTATACAAACATTTCACCTGGCACATATACATTTGAAGTAAAAGCTTCGAATAATGATCAGGCCTGGAATAATGAAGCAAAAACACTGAGAATAACAATAACTCCACCCTTCTATAAAACCTTTTGGTTTATATCTCTTCTTGCAATCTTGATTACCCTGCTAATTTATTCATATTATCGATATCGATTAGTGATTATAACGAAAAGAAATATTAATCTTGAAAATGAAATTGCAAAAAGAACCAGGCAGTTAAAAACAGCAAACAGTGAACTAAAACATAATCAGGAGATCCTCATCAAGAAACAGGATGAGGTGAGGGAAATAAATAAACAACTCAAGGCCCAAAATGAAGAAATAAACAAAAAAAATGAAGAAATCCAATTAATGGCTGAGGAGCTGCATGAGTCAGATCAGGTGAAAATTAAATTTTTAACAAATATATCACATGAATTCAGAACACCTTTAACATTAATCATTGGTCCCCTTGAGAAATTGTTATCAGGTCAGGCAGTATCCAATAATGTTAGGAATCAACTCAATACTATTTACAGAAACGCGCTTCGTCTATTGGAATTAATCAACGAACTATTAGATTTTAGAAAGATTGATTCAGGGAGGATGGAAATGAAAGTTTCGGAGTATAACCTGGCAAATTTTATAAAAGGAATTGCCTCTCATTTCGAACTCTATGCTCAACAACAAAATATAAAAGTCAACTTAATTTCTTCAGAAAAAAAATTATTCCTGTGGTTTGATGCAGAAAAATTAGAAAAAGTAATATTCAACATACTTTCAAATGCTTTTAAATTTTCGCCTAAAAATTCGGAAATAAGCATTGAAATTAAACAAGAAACCAGGGACAAAAATAATTTTGCTACAATAATAATTCATGATAACGGACCGGGAATAAACGATGGAGATTTAAAACAGATTTTCGAGCGATTTTACGAGGGAAGACAAAAAGGGATCAGGAGCCAGGGTTCCGGCATTGGACTTTCTCTATGTAAAGAGCTTGTAAAACTTCATCACGGAAATATTTATGCCACCAGTGAACAGGGCAAAGGAACCACATTTACTATAGAATTATTGATGGGTAAGCAGCATTTTCAGGAATCCCAGTTAATTGAGCACCCCGTTGATCTGCCGGTTTCCGATAATAGTTTTTCTTTTATTGAAGGCTATGCAGGTGATGAATCATTAAAAGAAAAAATAGTAAATAAACATAAACCCCTTGTTTTAATTGTTGAGGATAATATCGATCTGATGAATTATATCGAAGAAATTTTACAGGATGAATTCAACATTAAAAAAGCCAACAATGGCAAAACAGGATATGAATTGGCTCAAAATGAGGTACCGGATTTAATAATATCAGATATAATGATGCCTGAAATGGATGGTTTTGAGATGTGTTCACTTTTAAAAGAAAACTTAATCACCTGTCACATCCCCCTGATACTGTTAACTGCCAAAAGCAATGATGAGGCAAGGCACAGGGGATTAAATATGGGTGCCGATGATTATATAACAAAACCATTCAATGCAAAACTTTTATCCACACGTGTTAAGAATCTTATTGCTATCAGAGAAAATCTAAAGACCTATTATCAACGAAATATGATTTTTTCTCACAAGAAATTCGATCCAAACAGCATGGATAAACAGTTTATTGAAAAAGTTGAGAAAATCATTTATGAAAATCTTGAAAACGAAGATTTTAATACTGAAATGCTTGCGAAAAAAATGACCCTCAGCCGCACACAATTATATAGGAAAATACTTGCCGTAACCAATACTCCGGCCAGTGAATTTATACGAAACATAAAGTTAAACAAGGCAGCATCACTATTAGCTGAAGGCAATAAAACGGTTTCAGAAGTTGCCTATCTTACAGGATTCCGGGATCCTTCACATTTCACAAAAACATTTCTTAAACAGTTTGGTTGTACGCCTTCAAAATTTATCAATCCGGCAAAATAATTGGTGCAGACCAGGGGCCTGGATTATTCTTTATCTTTAAAGAAAAATACTGAAAAAAGATGACATGCCAGACAGAACTTTGTTATGCAAATCAATAAAGCTGTCTAAAGTATCCCCTTAACTTTTTCTGCAATTCAGTCTATAATTATCATCCCAGCCCATCAGACATAAGCTCATAAGGCTTACTAATAATTACCAGTCATAATTGAAGCCATGGCTCTCGTAGAAATACTCTCTTGAGAGAGAATCCGCATCGCCATATTTTTCTCTCAGTCCATACAGTTGCTCCCTTAGTTCAACAACAATGTCGCTATATTCCGGATCATCGTAAACGTTTTTCATTTCATCGGGATCTTTCTCCAGATCATAAAGTTCCCATTCATCAATATTGTAGTAAAAATGAATCAATTTAAACTTTTGTGTGCGGATGCCATAATGACGTTTAACCATGTGAACAGAGGGATACTCGTAATAATGGTAGTAAAGTGCATTACGCCATTCATCCCCGGCATTTCCTTTGAGCACAGGAACGACACTCATACCCTGCATATCATTCGGACTTTCCACTCCGGCAATTTCAAGAAATGTTTGAGCAAAATCGAGGTTTTGAACCAGTTCATTTGCTCTGCTCCCTGGTTGGGTTACACCAGGCCACTTGATAATAAGTGGGGTTCTGAATGATTCCTCGTACATGAACCTCTTGTCGAACCAACCATGTTCACCGAGATAAAATCCCTGATCGGAAGTATAAACAATGATCGTATTTTCAGCCAATCCAGCCTCATCCAGGTAGTCCAGCAACCTGCCGATATTTTCATCCACCGCGTGAACACATGCCAGGTAATCCTGCATATAGCGCTGGTATTTCCATTTCATTTTTTCTTCATCAGTCATTGTTGGCCAGTGCTCCCGGAAAAAAGTGTTAATTGAATCGATTACCGGATCAATTATTTCTTTTTGAGCAGCGTTAGTTCTGCCGTAAGGTTCCTCGAAGCCCCTTTCGAAACCGGGCACATCGGGTTCAACTTCACCCATGGCCGCGATCGTTTCAGGCCTTATCTTGCTGTCGTGCATGTATTGCATATGATACAATAAATTCATTTCTGCGGTTTTGGCGGCTGTACCTCTGTTGGTATAATCATCAAAAAGGCTGGCAGGTTCCGGGAAAGTTTTTTGAGACCATTCTTTAAAATGCCTGGGTGCGGGCCACCATGGACGATGGGGTGCTTTATGCTGGTATATCAGCATAAATGGTTTTTCAGGATTACGCTTTTCCTCCAACCATTCAAGAGCAATATCAGTAGTTACATCAGTAACATAACCCTGAATTTGCTCCATTCCCTCCGGAGTTTTAAAATGAGGATTAAAATAGCTCCCCTGACCCGGTAAAACTTTCCAGAAATCAAATCCCATGGGCTGAGTCTTCAGGTGCCATTTCCCAACCATGGCAGTATTGTACCCCGCATCCTGCAGTAAACGGGGGAATGTAAGCTGGGTACTGTCAAATGCGATAAAATTATCAATTAAGCCGTTATTATGGCTGAACTTCCCGGTCAAAATTACTGCCCTGCTGGGCGCACATATTGAATTCGTGACAAACGCGTTTTCAAACACCATCCCTTCACTGGCTATCCTGTCGATATTTGGTGTGGACATTAATTCAGATCCATAGGCACTAATTGCCTGGTAAGCATGATCGTCGGTCATGATAAAAATGATGTTCGGTGTTTCTGATGCTTCATCAGCAACTTTCCCGGGTTTACAAGCAGCGAGAGAGGCAGCTATCCCGGCAAATAATAATCCAATAGTTTTTAAGCTCATAATTTCTGTTTATTTCTTGATTTGTTGTTTTATTGTCTGTCTTCAAAGCAGGTTTGGATTGATCTCGTAATTAAGATCATATTTCCAGAAAGGCGGTACATGCTCGTTCGTAATGATCGGGTATCTGTAACGCTCGTATATCCCGTTATATTCTTTCAGCTTTTTATTTTCGCGGTTAACCAGCTTTTCATAATTTTTGAATAGCTTAGCTACCTGCTTATCAAATTCTTTTCTCTTCATTTATTGGTCAAATTATTTCTATTTTAACACATTAACGTATTCTATTAAATAACAGCTATTTATAGCATGTTCCTGTCGCAAATGTCAATTAAATATCAATTTTATTACATCAATTTCTGTCATTTCTTTTGCCATATTCTAGTTCTACTTTGACACATTAACGTATTCTGTTAAATAACAACTATTTATAGCATGTTGCCGTCGCAAGTGCCGATTAAATATCAATTTTATTACATCAATTTCTGTCATTTCTTTTGCCATATTATAGTTCTACTTTGACACATTAACGTATTCCTTTAAATAACAACTATTTATAGCATGTTTCCGTCGCAAAGTGTCGATTAAATATCAATTTTATTACATCAATTTCTGTCATTTCATTTGTCATATTATAGCACAACCAATCATTTATATCACGTGCCGATAATAATCGTAAATCCCTAAAGCAAAACAGCTTTTCTTTAAGCATAAAGCACATTGTCATGATATTCAGAGCAAGCTGATGGTGCCATACCAGCCCTTTCACATCTGTCAGGATCCTCACACCAGTCTTTTGGCAAGTATAATCTGGCACCAATAAATTATCTGCTATCTGCTCAATGTTACAGCGGTGGGCTAATAGAATCCCCTGCGTATACAATTGTGCTTTGTCAAAGAACTTTTTTCTTTTGCTACGGAATATCTCCTGATATACAGAAAGATAGTTAAACAGTCGGCTTTGGGCCGCGGTTAGTGTTTTTCCATAATCTTTTATATCTTTAACTTGTGTTGAACATACCTCAAAGCTACGAAAATCATGTTTTTCGGTGCCCCTGAAAATGTAATGCTTCAGGGGTTTTCTCAACAATTTGTTAATCTGTCAAAGTAGAATCATATTCGTTTTAAAAATAAATGACGGCAACATAGAAACCCTCATTCCGACGTTTTAGTCGGGACTCTTGGTTTTCAACTATGGTGCAGCTCGTAACTGTTCATAATAGCTCATACTATCGCTTAATTGCCAGATGCTAAGTAATTACTACCTTTACTTCATGTGTTTTATTATCATTAAAAACAGGTAATAATTCATCTTCAATCCTATTCCCATCAACCCAAATTGTTTTACCCTTTCCGACCAGGGATGAATCTTTCACAAAAGTAATTTTATAGATGGCGTTCCTGAACTGCCGGGTCACCTCGACCTTATCCCAGTTGGCAGGTAGATTGGGTGAAATTCGCAAGCCGTCATAATCTTTCATGATGCCAAGAATACCTTCATAAAGACCTTTTAAGCACCAGGCCGATGTGCCGGTAATCCATGACCGGTCAGCTTTTCCATATGCGTCAGGATGAGTGGAATAGCAGTTGGTAAACACGTAAGGTTCGGTTTCTGATTGGCTATATGGGTTATATTCGCTGTCAGGGATAATCTTAAGCAGGGTTCGAACAGCTTCTTCTGCACGGCCCATCTTGCTATCCATCATAACCTTAAAAGCTGAAGCATGGCAATATACCCCACCATTTTCGTATAATCCGGGAGCCATCAGACTCATTCGTCCGGTATGATCACTGTATTCTACATTTGGCGGGGAATTGATCGGGAAACCAAAATCATGTTCCATACTGTCAATGGCACTTAATATTTTTGCTGTATTTTCATTTTCCTGGGTTTCGGCCAGTAAAGCCCAAACCTGCGGATTCAGATAAATACGGCTTCCTGAGGAGTTTTGGCCCCCTACATTGCCTTTATCAGACAATACTCTTAAGTACCATTCGCCGTCCCAGGCATTTTTATTAATGGCTGACTTAACTTCGTTATATTTTTCAGTTAAAAACTGAACATATTCCTTATCGCCGGTACGTTTGCAAATTTCAGCCATTTCGCGAACAGCAAGACAAAACTGGTGAGAAAGCATAACCGACTCGGCCTGGTCATCATCCAGGATGTTTAACGCATCGTTCCAGTCGGCATAAAAAATTCTTACCAGGCCGTTTTTGCCTCTGTCGTCTAAAAGCCTTTTAATACCGGCTTTCATATGTTCAAAAACCGTTCCCTCACCACCATCCTGGTATTCCACCAATTCTTCTAAAACCGAATAATCACCTGTTTCTTTTATTAATTCGGTTATTGCCCAAACAATCCAGAAGGCCTGATCGGAGTAGCGGGTTTCGTCCAACGGAAGCCAGGTGAGCACTGCATTTCCCGATTTATACTGGTGCCTCAATATTTCAAGAATTTCACGCCGCGCTACCTCCGGTCGGTACATTAAAAGAGCAGAGCTAATTTGTGCATTATCACGTACTCCTTTTTTGCCCACAATACAAAAATCAACCTGCTTTTTTCCCCAATTGTTCATCAACTGGTTTAACCGCTCATTTGGGGTATGGCAGCTTAGGGAGGCATATTTTTTTATTGACTCATCTATAGTCCCGGTAAACAAACGCTCAATTTCTCCTTTCTGAAAAAGGTTTTTAAGTATTTGATGTGCATGCTCTACTGAGTCGGCAAGTCCGTATACAATATTTATTTCCCTGGTTTCGCCTGGTTCAAGTGAAACTTTATTCTGCAATACACCACCAATATCATAACACGAGCGGCGGGTGTTGGAGCAGTCTTTTCCTGAAAGTAAGGCTATAGGCCTTGCATATGAACCAGTTCCGCCCAATACCTGCTTTAAGTGAGCATCAGATGCAAATACTTTTTCAGAACTAGCTATGAATGCATTGTATTTTGAATGCGGGGCATAATGATGGTTGGAACGGCAAAACACACCATTAAGTTTATTCTCGAAGCCGGCATCCAGAGTACGTTGCATCTCATGATAGCGGGGATAGTCAAAGCCTTCAAGATAAAAATCAACTACTGAAAAAACACTTAAGTGACGCTTTCGGTCTGAACCATTCGTTAACCGTACTGTCCAAATCTCATGAAAACCATTTCCAGGAATAAAATAGCGGATTGAAGCACATATTTCATCCTTTTTTGATCTGATTTCAGAGAACCCGATATGATGCTCACATTCAAATTCATCAACTGGTTCCATCAGAGGTGCTTCACCAACATTCCAGCAGGTTTTTGATTCCTCATCTCTAAGGTAAACATACCGGGTTTGATTGCTGTTAAGTTCGCACATGTTGGCTTTTTCGTCAATGTAATAGCTTTCGCCATGACCAGCCTGGGTAAAGCTTCCAACATACCCCTGGTTGCTCCATAAATAATTGCACCAGTCTTTTGGCAGTTTAGTACTCTTAATAATTACCGAATTATTGCCCTTGCTATATGAATAAGGTTTGTTGCTCATTTTCATAATATTATTAGTTGTTTACATACCATTCCCAAACAAAGGTCAATACGAACCAGAAGATGGGCAGTCCGATGGCCCAGTATTTAAGGCCCGGCCATGATTTAAGACCAATCCAGGGGCCTTTCACATCATCAAGTGTCCAAATGGTAAGGTTCCTCAATTCTTCGGCGGTTTTGGCTTTTTCGAACCGGCTTAATATAAGCGCCAGCACCATAACCATAATAAACTGAACGGTACCGATAAAAGCAAAATTCAGGTCTGTTGTCAGATGAACTGAAAAACCAAATACCGAGCCGACCACCATGGCGGTGAAAGAAGCTTTCGCAGTGGTGCGCTTAAAAAAGATGCCAAGAATGTATATGGCAATCAACACACCGAAGATATTCCCAAGGAAACGCTGGATTAATTCATAGGCAGGCATGCCGCCAACATTGTTTTTCTCATTCAGGAAAGAGGGAACGATCAGAAAAACCATACCGACAATGACTGCCTGAATAATCATGGTCATTCTTTTTTCCTGTTTTCCGGTCAGGTCTTTCCTGATCAATTTTTTATAGATATCCTGGGTCAATAAGGTGCCCGACGATGCAATTAAACCATCAATGGTCGACAAGAGCGCCGCAATCAGCCCAATAATGAGCAGTCCCCTGACACCGGGAGGAAAATAATTGAGCAGCAAGCTGATGAAAGCTTCATCAGGCTGAACATCGGCCATAGCCCCATCGGCTATCAACTTGCGTACAGCTACACCTGCCAGGTAAGCCAGTAACATCACGAAAACATTAAATACCCCGGCCATTATCAATGATTTCTGTGCATGTGCTTCGTTTTTTGCAGCAAGTAGTCTTTGTGCCATGCTAAAATTGCATATGATCCATGACAATCCCGCGATGACGGCAAATGTAATAACACCGGGCAAGGGATAATAGGTGGGACTTTTCAGGTTAAAATCAAAAGGCGGGATAAAGCTGTTTAAGGGAGTGCCGGCTTTCCCAGCCAGTTCCAGGGCTTTAATCCCTTCAAAACCATCAAGTAAAATGAAACCGGTAATCCCAACAGCGAAGAGTGTGACCACCAGTAAAGCTCCCTGGAGAATGTCCAGAAACAGCATGGTCTTCAGCCCTCCAAAAATCACGTAAAACCCGGCCAACAATAAAAGCAATGAAATGCTAAACCACAGGTTCCAGCCCAAAAACTGGTTTAGGAGGATTCCACCCATGTAAACAGCATAAGCCAGTAGACTTATCAACATAGCAGCCATCAGGATGGAAAAAGTAGCGCGCGACAGGGTGTTAAAGCGTTTTTCGAGATACTCGGTAGTGGTCACAATTTTTGACCTCCAATAAATGCCTACAATGAACATGCCCGCGAACCAGGCGGTGATCCATATGTTTACAGCGTTCCATTGCACTACATAGAAACCCCAGACAAAAGCCAGGGCTGAGATGCCCATAATACCAGGATCGAACATCATGGCTATGAGGGTAAAGCCAGTTTTCCACCAGCTAAGATGGTGGCCTCCGGTAATAAACTCGCTGGAGTTTTCTTTACGATGCTTATTACCTTTAATGAGGCTAATTAAAATAATAATGACCAAATAGCCAATTACGGCAATTGCATCAAAATTTTGCATGTGTATAACAATTCTTAGGGTTAATTATTAGCCATTGTCCCACCATAAGGGAATTTCTCATTTTCGGTGCGCGAAGCTTTAAAAATCGAGTCCATCTTCTGAACCATTTCAGGAAACTTTTCGCTCAGGTCGTTTTGTTCCCCTATGTCTTCGTTTAAATTGTAAAGTTCGATATCACGGTGTATCCCGTATCGTACGGCTTTCCATTTGCCCATCCTCACTGCCTGACGAAAACCGCCATCTGGCAACTCCTGCCAGGAACCATCAAGCTGGAATTCCCAGTACAGGTAATCATGACCGGCTTGTTTTTTGCCCGTAAGTTCAGGAAGAAAAGATATGCCATCATGTTCATATGAAGTTGTAAGGCCTCCAACATCAGCAAAGGTTGGAAGTATATCCCACATGGCAGCAATATGATCGGAAATGGTGTTGGGCTTTATGTTTTCTTTCCAGCGGACAATAAAAGGAACACGTATTCCACCCTCGTACAAGTCGCGCTTGATACCCCTCAGAGGGCCATTACTTTTAAAGAAGTACGGGTCAAAGCCATTAACAATCTCACCGGTTGGCAGGTTATCCCCTTCAGCGTGGGCACCATTATCGCTGGTATAGATAATTAAAGTCTCTTCAGCAAGGCCCAGATCATCTATGGTATTAACAATTTTACCCACCAGGCTATCCAGGTAATAAATGCGGGCAGCATGTATCCTTTCAGTCTCCGGCCAACCCTTATCGGCGTATTTGTCATCCAACTTTTCAAGTACCTCGGGGGCGTGAGGTATTTTCATTGAAAAGAAGACCATGAACGGCTCGTCCTGGTGTTTTTTGATGAATTCTACACCCTTTTCATAGTTAATGTCGTCAAGAAATTTAACCCTCTTCCCTTCTATGTTCCCGGGAATTTCAATTCTTCTTCCGTTTTCATACAACTCGTGGGGATAATTCTGGTCCCTGGGGACACCTGAAATTTTTGACCATTCATTCCACTGGGCAATGATTTCCTTGTTCCACCGCTCGCGGATTACATAATCAAAGCCACGGTATTTTGGCCAGGTCAGCAATGAGTCGTCTTTGTACTCCAGGTGCCATTTACCGCACAAAGCGGTTATATACCCATTTCTTTTAAGTAGTTCAGCAAAGGTAGTATCATTGGCTGTAATCCCAACACGGTCCCATTCAACAGGGTGCAGGTTTACTATCGCCTTGTTGCCCCTGATGGAGGCATTACCCGGGTGTTTACCTGTCAGTAAATTGCATCGCGAGGGTGCACAGACCGTATTCCCCGCGTAAAAATTGGTAAAGCGCATGCCTTCGCGGGCAAGCTGATCAATGTTTGGTGTTTCAAACATTTCCTGGCCATAACACCCCAGTTCATTATAGCCCATATCATCGGCCAGAATAAAAACGATATTTGGCTTTTCCTCTTTTTTGTTTTCCCCTGGTTTATCCTGCAAATTGCAGGCTGAGAATAAGATTGCCCCGGGTAAAAACGTAGTGGACAACATAAGTTTATGTGTTATTGTTTGCATTTCCATGTCATTCTAATTTTATTTTATCCAATAATTTTACTGAGTTAGTTTTTGAAAAATTGACCGGAATAGGTATTCCCGCGCCCATCAATTACCTTGATAAAATATAAAGCTTCGGGAAGTTGACTGACATCTATGTTTGGCTGATTCTCAGGTTGACTTATGACCATCTGTTTCTTACCATTCAGGCCAATTATACTTAATGATTTAATTTCAATATCCTCTGACCTGATATTCAGCACATTGCTTGCCGGATTGGGATAAATATCCAGAGTTTTATACGCAAATATTGCGGTGGAGGTAGTATTATCCACATCAATTAAAAAGTCAATCTCTATCTGGTCTGAGCCTCCCAAATCAATACCTCCATCATCTGTAATTTCAATAATCAACCTGGTGCTGCCTGGTCTTAATAAGGTAAAATCAACCCTGGCGGTGTCTTCCCCCTGGGTGTAATTTACGCTTGTATTCCCAATAATACCGGGAGTAGTTGATCTTAAATAAAATTTTAACTGTTGTGATCCGTCATTGCCATCTGATATCCCTGTCAGTGAAATCGATGCCTCGTTTGACTCAGCAATATCAAAATATTGATCACCAGGAAGATCAATTGTTGGTTGTCTATTGATAAAAGGAAGATGAATGATGCTCTGGCTCACTGTGATGGTATCGAAGTCATTTGTTACAGCGGAAATGGATATTTTATTTTGTTTATAGGTACCCGGCATACCCTTAAGGAACAAAAAAAAATCCCCTTCCTCCGTTTCTTCTATATAAAAGTCAGCAATAGAAGAAGAATCTTCCATGGATAATATGATTGTATCCAGATCAGCATCTACATTGAGTAATTGGTATGCGTGCAATGAATCACCAATTATTACAATCTGTGGTACAGGATTAAAAGGAAACATACGGCTTTCGGGCAAACTCAATTTTGTCACCTCTTCTGATTTATATACATCCTCTTTGTATAAAACAAAACGGTTAAGCAAATGATATGACGACCGGGCACTGATTTGAACTGTGTAAATACCTGCGGTATCAAACTTTGCATAAATCAAATGCGGATCGTTATCACTTGTGAAGGTAACCCAGGTCCAATCTGTCGTATGGCTGCTGTATACTTTAAACCAACCATCCTTACCTGCTCCGTTCGGACAATCATTTGTGCATATACCTTTCGGTCGCACAGTACTGCTTGTACCGGATCTATAACCATAAAAATCGGCTGCATCAGGAAATCGCAACCAGTCATCGTTATGCTCGGTAGGATCACTTCCTTTTCCTACTTTACTATTCCAGATGAAACGATATATTCCGGGGTTATTTATCTTAATTTTATACTCCAGAAGCAAATTGCCCGGATTATTAAGATACTGCGAACCGGTCCACCGAATATAATGGATTGTATCCTCAGCTATTGAAGTCTCATGCAGCTCCCAGCTTTGCAAATCCCGAACGGATTCTACTTCAACAATTACAACCGAGCTATCCTCAATAAAATAGGTTTGAGCACCCAGTTTACTGAGGTTCAAGACTAGGACCAATGCTAATAAAAGATTATAAATTTTCATGGTATCTTTTTCTATTGGGTTTTAATAAAATTTTAATCGATTACCTCAAGTATTCCAATAAGATTTTTGTCTGAAAAACTACCTGGCCTGATATAAGTGATCCATTTGTTCTTATATTCCTTAATACCCTGATCAAAAAACTCTCCGGTTAAGGGATCGAATAATGTCCATTTCACTTTTTTGCCTACCAACACTTCAGCTTCGCCGGCGACCCGGTTTAAAGCGGCTGGCATGTAAAACAGCCATAAGGCATCGTGGTCGGTAAGACAATAAGTTGACTGATCCATAACATGAGGAGAAAGTTTGTTGAAATCATACATTTCAAATAGTGAAACCAGGTGCTTGTAGTAATGAAAATGAGGTTGCTGATCAGTCGGTAAATCGAATGGCCTTGTAATTACCTCATGCCAGGCAGCATTTTGCCAGTAATACGTTGAATAAACCCCTGCAAAAACACATCGATAGGTCCGGTCAAGGCAAACTTCAGGATTGGAATAGGTACCCAGGAAGTTCTCATGGACAGTTTTTTCGTACCCACCGTGTTCAACATTGAATACAGGTTTATTTTTATTATCGGAAGCAATTGCGAGCATGTTACTGTGAATTTCCGGCCAATGGTCCTGAACGGAAATAATATCAACTTTATCCGGATGCTGCTTACAGTACTTATAATCATGAACTGTTAGTAAGCGTTTATAATGATCAAGATTTCTGATACGCCCGATCCGTTCTGTGATATAGCCCATATCATCCTTGCCGTACGACAGTGCTTCCTTGGAAACGTCCCAGATTATATTCGGGAAAGCCTGGTAACGATTTATAACATGATCGAAAAACCGGTTGTCAGCAGGGGATTCCGGATCCGGCCAGTTAACGGCTTTATTCCAGACATAAATCATCAAATGAGCAATAATACCCTGATCATGCAGATGGTGAATTACCCTGTCCAGATGTTTAAAAAAATTGTAATTCAAATCAGAAAAGTCAGGTTGTTCGTTGGTTCCTTTAAACGGGAATACCTGTGGTTTGGAAAAATCAGTACCGGGTAACATTTCGTGTTTCTTCCAGCTTACGTCATAAGCATAAACATTCATTATGACCTGATTAAACCCGTTTCTTTTGATCTCCCTTATGATGTTCCGGGTGTTGGGGATACCTTTTTGATTCCCGGCATCAAGTGCAAAAAGCCAGTCCATTTCAAAAGCCAGGGCAAAGTAAGACCTACCATCTTCATATATAAATTTTTGTGGATGGTTTTCTGATATTTTAACACCTCCACGTATAAAAGGATTATCATTAGCGATAATTTTAACACTGCCCTTTATTCCACGTAATTCTTCCATCTGAGAATGGGTGACAAAAGTCCATAAGCCCTCTCGGTTAAGTGAAAAACGTAAAATATATTCATTATCCCCATTATAAAACCCGGCTGAACGACATTCCAATCCGCTTTCATGCACGAAAACCGCTCCGAAAACTGCAGGTTCCTGCATTTCTTCTGCGGATTTTATTTTGAAAGGCATGTCAACAACCTCCCATATTTTTGCTTCACGATTAATCTGGGCTAATAATGATGCTGTACTAAAAAGTAACAGGCATAAAGTTGTGGATAATTTCATTGTGAAATATTTTAACATGTATTTATTGCAATCTGGTATACCTCAATAAAGCTTCAATAAAATAATAATCGGCATAAATCAAGGGTTTATCTATCTCCACATTCGCAGGCAAATGGCCGGTACTGTGTTTTAAAACAAAATGGTTATTTTCACCTCTTTCTGAAAGATATCTTTCACTGGAAAGATTCCTCAAAATATCTTCGGCAAAACTTTTATATATTTTTTGTTGTTCACCTTTAACCATAGTTTGCAATTCCAGTAATCCGGATGCAACTATAGCTGCAGCGGAGGCATCGCGCGGAACGTTGGGTATTCCGGGATCATCGAAATCCCAATAGGGAATGTTATCTTCTGGCAAATTCGGATGATTTATAAAGAAGTCTGCCAGTTTACAGGCTTGATTTAAATAATTAATATTTCCTGTCTCTCTGTAACACATGATATAACCATATATTCCCCATGCCTGACCACGTGCCCAGGTTGACTCATCCCCGTAGCCTTGTGAAGTGACTTTTTTTATCACCTCGCCTGTAATGGTGTCATAATCAACAACATGGTAAGAACCGAAGTCTTGCCTGATATGATTTTCGATGGTTTTGTCTGCATGACTGCATGCCGCCTTATAATAAGTCGAATCTCCTGTAAACCGGGTAGCTAAAAATAAAAGCTCAAGATTAATCAGGTTATCAATTATTACAGGAAATTGTTTCCATTTATCAGGTCCTTCAAAAAAGTCCCACGATTTAATACAACCTACTTTTGGATTGTACCTTTTCATTAAGGAATTTGCTGCTTCAATTAAAATCGCTTTATATTCCTCATTTTTAGTTAAGCGATAACCATTGCCATAACTGCAATTAAAAATAAACCCCAGATCATGGGTGTTTACACGGTATTTGTTTTTTTCAAGTCCGCGGGTCCAGATACCTGCGTTTGTTTTTAAAAGGGAATCACCTGAGTACTCATATAAGTACCACAATACACCCGGGAAAAATCCACTGGTCCATGATGAATAATCACTTACATGAATTTCTCCATTGTCGCGAACGCTTTTGGGGTATTCACTACATTCCAATGATTTTGTCATGCCCTTTGCCTGAAACAAGGCGGTTTCAAAACTATTCGCAATCCAATTATCATCCGGGGCAGTTGACTCCTGACAATTCCAAACACACAAACACAGCAAAAAACTTAAGCATAATTTTATTGTTGTCATTTTCTTACTTTCGTTTAATTTAATTATCTCGTTTTATTCATTTCGTGTACTACTCTTCAGCTCATAAATCTTTGTATTCAGAGGCCTGTTTTTTAATTGCTGATGAAATTCTTCAATCAGGTATTTGTATTTTATATCATGAGCAAGATTATCGTATTCGTATGGATCGTTGTTAAGGTCATATAACTCACATTTTTCAACATCATCGTCCCATTCAATATAATGCCAATCATTATTAATGATGCTTCTACCTATGCTTTCATCTTCTCTATCACCCTGTTTTACAATCGCGTATGATGAGGATGGAGGGAAATCATCCGGATTATTAAACAGATCTACCAAAGATCTTCCTTCTAAGTGTTCTGGCTTTTTTATATTGCACAAATCAGCCAGGGTTGGGTATAAATCTAATAATTCAACAACATTATAGATATCTTTGCCTGATGGATGGTTTCCGGGAACCCTTATAATGAGCGGGACCTGCAGGGCGTCTTTAAATAGTACCTCTTTACGCCATAGCTTATGTTCGCCAAGCATTAAACCATGATCACTAAAAAACACAACAATGGTATTATCTTCCAATCCGGCTTTTTCAAGGCTATGTAACATTCTTCCGACGCAGTTATCCAAAAAACTTACACCTCCATAATAGATTTTCAATATTTCCTTCCATTCTTGCTTATTTATCCGATCGTGTTCAACTGTTTGCAGCAACCAATATGCCTCATCAGGAACATCATCCAAATCATTTTCAGGAACATTCGGTAGTTCAATTAAGGAGGTGTCGTATAAATCAGCGTATTTTTCCGGAGAAGTAATTGGATAATGGGATTGTTTGAATCCCACAGCCAGGAAAAAAGGTCTATCATGATCCTTCTCAATAAATTCACAGACTTTCGATGTAAGTTGCCAATCAGAAGTGTTCTCTTCATTTGGGCTCGTTCCCCAGGCAAATGATTTTGACAGGTAAGGATAGAAATTGGTATCCTATAGCTCCTTATATTTTTCATCAAGCGGAATTTCAGGATATCTTAAATAAGAAGATGTATAAACATTGTCATCGTATTTTCTCTCCAGAATTTTTGTCCAGTATTTTGAACTGTTATCATCATAATGAAACATCTTACCGGCCAGAACCGATTCATACCCATTTTTGCCAAACATTTCGGGAAGTGTTGTAACAGAGTCGTGAACAAATTTTCTCCAATCATAGAAATTTTCTACAACTGCAGTGGTTTCCGGTCTTAATCCGGTTAAAAAAGATGTTCTTGAAGGATTACACACTGAAGCGTTGCAGTATGCATTTCTAAATATAAGCCCATTTCTGGCTAATGAATCCAGATGAGGTGTAATAGCTATTTTATCCTCATAAGATCCAAGCCTGGGACTGAGATCTTCAGCACATATAAACAAAACATTTGGCCGCCTGGATTTCTCATTGGCCTTTTTGCTTTTTCCGGCAATAGATGATGAATCATTACAAGAAAATAGAGTGCTTAACCCTAAAAAAAACAAAATTTTAGTGAATAAAACCTGATTCATTTTTTAAGTATTTATTTTAAACTATTTCGTGCTGCCAGTGTGCCCCATATATAGGAAACCGGACCTAATGTTTCATGAATAGTGTATTCGTTATAAGCAGCAAAGACAAAAATGTCCCAAAACGCCTCGTTAACAGGCCATTCCCAAACCGATGGGATCGTGACTTCATTAACGGCTGCGGTCCCCCATGTAAAATATCTGTTATTTATACTTTTATAATAATTATGATCGACCTGACCATACACGGTAATTCCTGCCGGAGGCTCCTGACCGGTTGTACGACTGTCGACATGCAAAGGATTTTTGACCCAGTTACTTCCCACTCCGGTTGTAAATGACACATTCATAGGATTTGCACCCAGCGGGTAATTACAAGCCAGTAAAGCATCATTAATATATTTATCGTTGCTAACTAAAGCATGAGCCCTGCATAATTGAATTGCACCCGGAACACTATAAAAACCATTGGTCATTTTATTCCCCGGTTTATTATTGTTCAAATTATACCCATTATTCTGGATTTGATTGGATTGGATTTCTCCGAGATTAATGATAATTTCTCTTGCTTTTTTTTGCTGTTCCGGATCAGCTAATGATGCCGGCAAAGTGGCATATTGAAAAATCGCACTGGTTTGAGCATAAAAAACATAATCGAAATCGCTAACCGGGCTCTTCCACCAGTTAGCAGTTTCTTCAAACATAATCTCCCACTTCTTATCTCTGGTGGCAATATACAGGTTCAAAGCAGCTTCATTGCGTTTGATAATTATTTTATTACTGAGTTCATCCCCGTTTTTTTCAAGTACTTTATATCTCTTTTCAGCCCAATCCATGGCATTTATTGCTGCAGTGAAATATTCATTATAAAGAGAATCGCTGTATTTTTTTATAAGATTGGCAAACCTGGCCGATGAAGCGGCAAATGCATAGCTTGACCGAGTTTCTGGTGCAAAGGCAAACACTTTTAATGATTCGTCCCACGATGCCTCACCATTAATCGGATGACCGCCAGATTCAATACCATATCTTACGCCTCCATCCTTTACCTGCAATTTTTTGAAAAATTTAAGGTTCCAATGAACCACATCTAAAATATCGGGTAAGTCGTTATTTTTTTCTGGAATTTCTAAATTTAATTCTGAAAAATAATGAGGATATAATTCATAGAGTTCAAGTAATAAATCAGTGGCATTTAAATGCAGTATTCCTCTGTCCCAGTCTCCAGCATCCATATATCCACCAGTAAAATCATCAATGGTTTTATCGGTTTTTTCTTCAATAAGCTTAACAAAGACCTCCTTTTGCTTATATGAACCCGATCTGGCAAAATTAGACTGATATACTTTCATGTCATTTGCGGGATGAAAACAAACTGGCCTTGAAAAATCTGAATATGGATCTTCAATTGCCACACCGCTTCGATGAGTATAGAATCCGTTCATAGATATTTTAAATGCATCTTCCCAAACAGATTCAGAAATCTTAAAAGGGTAACTACAACCAATACCAGGAATACTTATTTTATATTCTCCCGCTTTTTTAAAATCACTAAAATCCATATGGTAAACTGCGGTACCAGTGTAGTTCTTAAGCTCGATAAGTTGTTCAGGCTCTTCCACTCCTTTAAAGAGAGTTATCTCCCCGGAATAATACCTGAGGTTATCTTTTGCACCAATTATATTAAAGCGTGACAAAGAGTCCAGTTCAACACCTCCACCGGTACCTGTCCAAATTGAAAAATATGCTCTTTTAGCCGGGTCATCAGGTTTGAAACCATTTTGATTGACATGTATCGCGGAGCTCAATAAGGTGTTCTCAGAGAACCTGAACTGATAATATTCATTTTCCAGGTTCATGTTTTTAGCCTGTACCCAATACGCTGCTTCAGGCTTTAGAGGATATGGAATTGTCAGGTATACAGAATATTTCATGGAGAATTCGCCCCCTGAAGTTTGCCGGACTGAATTACCTGGTTTTGCCTTCACCTCAACACCCAGTGGATGAACTCCCTGGGAAAACAAGCTATCCTCATTAGAGATAATTAAATATGTCTGATTTTTAGATAACTGCTCCTTCCTTAAATCCTCACCAACTAATTTCTCATATAAGCAAAGTACATCCCGCTCTTTCCCGGCTAACCAACCAATTTCTTCACCTTCTCTCACCAGAATATACCTTTTGGGTAATATATCCTGTACATACTCTATAATAATCGAATCACCCGGTTGTTTTCTGTAGGGTACCCGTTGATGAGGTAATACCTGTTTTTCACTTATGGTTATTTCCAACATTTTGGGTAAAACCATACCTGCTTGCTCTATACTGGGTTTTATTTGTGAGTGTAAGCTGCCAGGAAAGAAAAATACACCGAAAAGTAATGAAATGTAACAGATTGAATTTTTTATAGCCGAATTATCCATCAAAATTTTATTTAATTAGTGCCTGCAAGAAAACTTGCATTTAATTGTCCTACAATGAATTAATGT
>CAZGTU010000058.1:0-28676 GCA_964528675.1 uncultured Bacteroidaceae bacterium | reverse complement strand
CATCCTGCCGGAATAAAAAAAGCCTCCGGCTGGAGGCTTTTTGTGATTCCGGCAGGATTCGAACCTGCGACCCACGGCTTAGAAGGCCGTTGCTCTGTCCAACTGAGCTACGGAACCAGATCGTTAATTTTGTTTTGCGGGTGCAAATATAGAAATTTTTTTTGTGCCTGTAAATTTTAATGCTGCATTTCTGTGATTTAGTCTTGAGCTGCAGATTAAAAGAAAGATTGATCTTTATTTTATGTCATTATGAATGTTTTTTTATAGTTACCGGTATGAGCGTTAATGAAACTTTAATTCAAGAAATCAAAGCTTCAGAAAATGTTAAAACTGATTGATGATTTTTAATTAACCCTGAACTCCGATGTATTTCTCACCACCTCTCCTTCTTCATTCACTCCCGAAACAATAATTTTATATCTCCCGGTATTATCCGATGTTCTGAATTTTATTTGCTTCTCCTCTCCCCTTTTCAATATTAAAGAGGGATTCCAGTAAAGGGTGTTCCGGGGATCGGGCAGGTTTTTTTCTTCGGGAAGAAAGGACTGGGGATTTTCTGCTCCGGGTTCATAAAAACGGTAAGTTAAAAACAGTCCGGACCCCGGCAGGTCAACGCCCGCGAAATCATCTTCCCTTGAAAGTATGCTTATGATCCCGCCAAAAAGAACATCCCCGCGTAAATATGGCCGGTTGATCACATCTATCTTCCTGATCCTTCGTGGATCGATTTCCAGGACGGCTTTGTTATCATGCATAACAACGCCATCAACCATTACAGCTGGATCGTAAATGTTCATTTCGGCCTGCGGACCATTAATTCTGAAGGCAACTCTTTCCTGCGAACGTATGACCCTTACCATGGGCAAGAGCTCAAGAAAATATTCTTCAAGATTGGGAAGATCGATGTACTCGGAAATTTCAACCGATCGCGTGGGATCCCCGTAAAAAAGGATCTCATCCATGCTTCCCTCTTCATATTGAAAGGTATCAGGATAATACTGGGCTTTCAGTTGCTGATTTCGAATGATTTCCAGGGCAAGCGCATACTCTGCGCTGTCAAGGTCGAGGCGGGTTGAAGGAAGGGGTTGATGTTCGACCGCAAAATCATTATCCACAAGGACTTCAAGAGAATCACCCTGTTCACCTCTCACCGAAATAAACAGGTCACGGGTACCGGTATAAGGAGGAAGTGAAAAGTTAAAACTCCCGCTTGAATCAGTAATTCCCGGGTAAAAGTTACGTTCAGGATCCAGCAAAGTAAGAAAAACATGAGCGAATGGTTCAAATTCTCCTGTATTCACATTCCTGACTTTACCGCTGAGAGAAAGTTCTCTCACCTCGGGCAGGAAATCGGGATCCTCTTCAATGTAAGTCCCATTGGGAATGTTTTTTATCTGAGTCATTGCAGCATCTGCTGGTATCACACTTACGCTGAACTCGGAAATTAAACTGCCATGAAGATTTTCCAGTATTAAGTTCACTTCTTCTCTTTTCCCATATTCATCTTTATCAGTAAAAATGGTGAGCCCTTCAATTATGTCCTGATTATCTTCAAATCTGAGCACATAATCATCACCAGCCGTGGTGTCAACAGGAAGATGATCAAGCGTGGCCGGATTCACTATCTTTACAGATACGTAACTCATATCGTTAACCTCATAATTCCTGAGCCATTTTGAATACACCCTTAAGTACCAGGTGCCGGAAGGAGTATCTTCAGGAATCCGAATCGCAGAATGAGTCTTCCGGTTGCGAAATGAGTACTTGGCAGATTTCACGATCTGACCGTCAGGGCTGATCAAATCTACATAAAGCACCTTGCTCAGACCCTCTTCTGTAATATCAGAGCTACCGGCTTCGCACACCGTAAAATAGATATATTCATCTGCAGTATAGAGGGAACGATCGGTAATAACGGTAAATCTCTCTTTAAGATCGATATTTTTCAATTCCTGGGAAAATGAATTGGGTACAGGAATACAAAAGGCTAATAAAATGATAAAAGAGATATATATATTACCAGGTTTTCTCATTCTTTCCAAAATTCAGGTTTTTCAACAGAACTGCCATCATATACAGTGCAATCAAAGCAATCTCTTGTTATGAAATGAAGTGCCCATGCTCCCATAGGAGTATAAGCATAAGTAAAAAATTGCACCCCTTGTCCCATTCGTTCAAGTCTTTGCAAGGCATTACTGGGTATTACTCCAGGTTCGCAATAGGGTGCTATATCAAATTCTTCTAATACTCCTTCAGGAATGAAAGTCCGGGTGGTTGTAACCGAAGAAGCCCCAAAATAACCTAATATTTTTTCATCCGGATTGTTTATATTATATATATTTCCTGTGGCAGAGGGTGGTTGTGTTTCAAATAAACCACCCGATTCTTCAAGAATAGTTTTTTGATTGTCCCAATAGGTATAGGCAGCGGATGAAAGTGACATTAATCTTAATTGAGGGGAATAACCATGTTGCAAACGCTGAGTTTTATTGGAAACGAAATGAAGCGGAAAATCCGGAATACTTTTTTCAGAGAGATTTTTAGTTGAGATTAAAAAAATATCAGGTACTTTTTCTGTAATATAACACCTGGGCCTGATAGAATCAGCAGGAATTTGCTTTATACCCCCTCCTTGATTAAACCAGTAAACATCCTGTGTGTAGGTATAGAATTTATAAGTTTCCATCACCTCAACCTTATAGTAACTTGCATAATTTTCATTACCACTCGCATTTACACTGGTAAAAAATTTCAAACCCCTGGTTTGCACTCCCGGCTCCCTGGTATCTTTCATCTCCTCCTCATAGCGAATTTCGTCAATGGGTGGAGATGGCTGCATGATTTCATATTCAGATTCATATCTTGTGCCTTCAGGCGTGACAAATATGAGCTTATAAGCGTTACCGCTTTTTATATCACCCTCCCGGTATTCATGAACATATCTTCCCCGGGATTTTTCAATATATTCAAATGTATTTCCTTCATTATCCACAACCTGCACAAGGCAATTGATTAATGGTTTTTTCACCGTTATGCTCAAAGGAGTTGAAATGGACAGGTTTATTTCCTGCTTACCGGGTAAATCTGTTATCCATCCTGAAACAGCTATGTCTCCTTCATGTTCGTATATACTGCTGAGTTCATATTCTTCAATGCATCCAACAAAGATGAACAATGCACTCATCAGCAATATGTAAAGTCTATTTCGATGCATAATTACCTAATTTAACACTCCATGTAACCGTAAATATCGGCACACCTATAATTGAAAGCTGATATGCCTTAATCTCATCCTCCTCTGAACGGAAAAAAATACTCTGAGGATTGTTTCTTCCGGTAAGATTATAGACATTGAAAATCCATGTGCTGTGAAAAAGCTTGTCCCTTTTCAGGTTTCCCTCTATCGTCAATGAAACATCGGAACGAAAATAATCGGGAATTCTCTCTCCGTTCCTGCTTGCAAAAGAAATATAAGGCTGACCATCAATATAATACAACGATTCAGGAGGAGTATATGGTCTACCTGTGCTGTAGACAATGGATGTGGATAAAACAAATATCCTGTTAATCCTAAAAGTACCAACAAGATTCAGTACATGGGGTTTGTCATAATTTGAAGGATAAGGATTACCATTGTTTATGCGTTCCCAGGGATTCTCTCCGTTCACAGTAACCATTGACCTCGAATAAGTATAAGACAGCCAGCCATCAAACCTTCCGGATTTCTTTTCGAGCATAAATTCAACTCCCTCAGTGGATTGTTGTCCCTGCAACACTGACATCTCTGCTGCAGGGATATTTACAAAATCAGCACCATCTTTATATTCCAGTATATTACTATTTTCCTTTTTATAGTATTCAATGGAAGCGTTTACATCGTAATCAGGGAAATATTTATAGATGCCCGCAGAATACTGATAACTGCTCTGGGGCTTTAAATGATAATCGGCAAGTTTCCACTGATCATCAGGAGCCAGGGTCACGGTATTGCTTGCCATATAGAGGAACTGGTTCATCCTTGAAAATGAAAATTTAAGTGAAGAATTGGAGGCCAGTTTGATATTCATACCGGTCCGATATGCCGGTCCATTGTAACTCACCACAGGTTCCCATACATCAAAAACCAGGCTGCCATTCACATTCTCCTCCCTTTTTTCAGTTCCTTCGGCATAAGTATTAACTTCCCGGGGGCCAAGATAGGTATAACGGTTAAATCTTAATCCGGCATAAAATGTCAGCCATTTTGTAATGCTTATGTTATCACTGATATAAATACCTGATAACAGCCCCTGTTCTTTTCCAAGAACAACAGGCTTTCGATAAGAATCCTCACCAAGTGGCAGAACATCACCCCTATCCAGGGGATAATAAATTACATTTCCACCAAAGTTAATTTCATGATTCAATCCTTTTAACAGATTGAAATTTAATTTTATCTCGTTATGAGCAATGTTGTAATCGTGCTGGTACGCCATGGCAGGGATACTGATGCTCTCCATATTAAAGCTATAAGAAGAGTGGATGGCCGACAGTTCAGATCGAAAAGAAGATGAAAACTGGTGGGCCCATTTTAGGGATGCACCGCGGTTTTCATAATCGTAGTTATTCAAATCATGAAGACCAATCTTATCTTTACTGTTATAAATGAAAAGGTTGAGATTGTCTTTTTCTCCCAGTTTATAGAATCCGGATGCTGCAATATCATAAAAAGAGGCGCTGCTGTTCCTGATAAGCGGGTCTTCCACTCTGTTCAACAACCAATCGGAATATGACGTCCTCCCGCTGAGCAGAATGGATCCTTTTTCTTTCTGAAAGGGACCTTCCATGGTTAGATGGGCAGAGATTGGGCTTATTCCAGCATGTGCCGTATATTTCTTTAGATTCCCTTTCCGTGTTGTGACATCAAAAACAGAAGATAGTCTTCCGTCATAACGGGCCGGTATGTTACCTTTATAAATGCTGAAATCTCTGACAATATCACTGTTGAAAGCAGAAAAGAACCCGAAACTGTGTGAAGTATTGAAAAGTGGAATATCTTCAATATAAAAGACATTCTGGTCTGCATTTCCACCGCGGACATTCAAACCTGAAGATGCTTCACTTACACTTACAATTCCCGGAAGTAGTTGAGAAACTTTTATGATATCTTTTTCTCCCATTAACACAGGGATCTGCTTTATGGAGCTTACATTGATCTTTTCGACCCCCATTTCCGTCCCTTTCACTTTTCTGAATTCATTCCCTACAATCTGCACCTCGGTAAGCGCAATGACTTCCGGCTCCATCTCAAGGCTGAAACTGCCGGCATCGTATACTTCAAGCACCGCTTTCTCTTCTTTCATTCCAACGAAACTGAATAAAACAGTGTATTTTCCCGGCGTAATGGCCATGGAAGCCTTACCCTCGGCATTGGTTATGCTTCCCTTACCCGTTTCCTCTATGATCATGGCAGCACCGGTTACGGGTTCTCCGCTTTCCACATTGGTTAAGGAGGCTGAGATAGTCACGGGACGCGAAGGAAACTCGGCCCTTCGATTTCCCACAAGTATGGTTTCGGTCACATCAGCTTTCCTTCCCTGGAGATATTTTTCTTCACTTTCTGAAAGACCACCCTTTCCGTCTTTTCGCCAGTCTTCTTCTTCCGAAATCACAAAATCGGGAAGCTCATCGTATAATTTTTTTGAAGGTAAAAGATATAATTTATCCGGGTTCACCAGGGAATACGTGAGACCATGCTGATAAATATGTCTTCCTAGCAAAGTCCTTAAAAAAAGGCTGTCGGATCCGGTGGTGATATAAAGATCTTCCACCCATTCTTGTTTAAAATAACTACGAATACCGGTTTCCTTTTTTAGTTCTTCTGCAAATTCTTCAAAAGGAATGTTATCCCAGCCTCCGCGTATTTTGGGATTAACTTCCTGGGCATTGAGCCGGATTATAGAGGAAATGGACAGTAATATCAGGAAAAACTTGTTCATACCAGACTGTTGATGTATTGCATCAAGCTCCTGATTTCCGTTAAGCTTGATTTTTTAAAATTGATATTTTGATCTTTCATATAGGTTTTAATTTCATCCTGGATGTCCTTAGGGAAACACCTCCGAAATGATCTTGGCCTTTTAAATTTCTTTAATTCATCATTGAATAAAATATAACGATCGATGACAATATTGCTGAAACGGTAATTTCTGTCATTGGCATCTCTGCTCAAGTTATAGGTTTTCTCATAGCTAATCAGCAGTGTAAAATGGCCTTCGGAAACAACTTCATAAATTCTTTCATTCTTATTATCTACGGTCATTTTCCTGAAAGTTCTTCCATTCATATGAAATCCGTCGAGATAAACATCAGGAACAATAAACCTCTGTACGCCCAGTAGTCTCGAATCATGCTCAGCAACCACAATCTGGTTATAAACATCATAATTAAGCTTTTGACCCAAATACTTTTTCCCGTCGACAATCAACCAACCATGTCCGAACTCCGGTTCTGAAAACCATGGATGACCCGAAGCGACTGCATAGAAATCGACGAATTTCACTCCGTTCACCAGATTATAATCCACCCCATAGGATTCATCAAAAGTTTGCAGGATACTCTCATATTTTGCTTCGGAAGTTTCCTGGGCATAACTGCTACAGGCTAGAAACAACAGAAACACAAATAAAAACCAATTTTTTACTCCCAAATGGATCATTCCTCGCGAGTTCTTCATAAATAGTAATTGAACAATGTGTTTGGTTACTTTCATTTTTGAAATGAATTCCGAAAATAACATTTTTATAAAACATTCCATAAATAAATAGAATTTTTTATAAAAATATTCTAAAAAGTATCGAATTGTAATATGTGAAATACGAGAAACAGGTTCTTCAGGTACTTTTTGAGGTTAAGCGATTTGCAATACCAGCTTTCTCGATAATTCATCCAGTTTTCCCGTTGCATCATGGAATGAATCTATTTTCATCAGAGGCATTATCTTTTTGTTTTGCTCATCAAACAGGAATATGCGGTAATTCTTTTCGGGAACATCAAGACTTCGGTTTCCTCTGCTGTAAGCCCGCCATGATTTAAGCATCTTTTTAATTCCTAATTTCATGCCGGGTTTCAGGTCAATCCAGTCACCGGATCGGAAAATTCCAAAATAATCATTACGAAGTTTGACCCGCTTTCGCTCAAAATCAATCAACGCAGAAGTTGAGGTAAAACCGATAAAAGCGCCAACAATTATAAGGAGAAGTCCTCCCAGTGAATAAATGCTGGCAATAACTCCCACCCCGAAAATAAAGATCCCTGCAGGTGTCCCAACGGGTCCGAAAGCATTATCGAGTTTATTTTTAACGATCATATTTATGATGTTTTTCTCAGCAGACCGATCCCCGTCATAACGTGTCCTCCGTTCCACTCCATCGCCACCTGAATATTTGGAGCTATAAAGAGAAAAAGTGGACATATAATAATAGCCATTTTTCAGGAAGCGTTCCAGGATGAAGTCAATACCCCTGTTTCTTCCGGTACCTTTGTTTTCCAGTTCCTGTTTAAAAGTCCAGTCACTTTTAAAATTAATCATGGAGTAAGCCGTTTCATCCACAACAGGAACATCGTAAAGTTTCTGATAGTAGGGTTCTACCTTCAGTCGGAGATTGGGATTGATTTTAAAGTCGTAACCAAAAACAAAACTACCATTTTCTATTCCTCCCCCTCTCCCCTATCACTCTGCTCCCTGATATTCTCCTCAAGCTGTTCCTTCAACTCATCAAGCCTGGCAATAGATGATTTTATCCTCTCCACCTCTTCCTCATCCTTTATTTCTTTGAGTTCATCTTTCAGTTGTGCTTTTTCTTTTTCAATCTTCTGAAGGAAATCTTTCTTCTTTTCCAGTTTCTCGGATTTAATCGCTTCGTCGAAAACCAGTTCCTCGGGAGTTTCCTTTTCTTCTTGTTGTTCTTCTTTTACATCCTGTTCGGGAATGAATTCTTTTTCATCCACTCTTCTCTGGTTCATAAAAGTAGGAGAAACAATCTCGATCTTCTTTTCATGAAGTACATCCATTACTTTTGCATTCAATAATGAATTCGTGCTGAAAAACTTCTTGCTATCATCGAGAAATCCATGAATTTTATATACTACGGAATAGTCGCCAAGCTCTGTGATATAAACATAAGGATCCTTCAGGCCGGCTTCACCGGCAGCTTTTTTCAGGGCTTCCTCAATTCTTAACCGTGGGATATCATAACCCAGTGAAATGCTTGTTGATATTACAGTGTTGGATTTGCGAATAAGCTTAACCGGCTGAGAAGAGATATATAAATTAGGTATGGTAATAAAATTACTGTCCTCCAGTTGAATTTCTGTATGAAAAATATTCTTCTTTGTTACCCTTCCATGAAAATCATCAAGCTTAATCAGGTCGCCACTTCTGAAACGGTTCATGGAATTATTCATTATTCCGGCGATAATATTCCCCAGTACAGTTGTTGAGCTAAGGGCTATCCCGGCACTGATGAGTATGGCAAGAAAACTGAGGATCTGACCTTTTAGAGTCTTGTCGATAGGAAGAGAAAGGATGAAAGCAAGAATTCCAATTAAGACGAGGATGAACGCAATTGTACTTCTTGTAATGTAAGCCTTTGATGAAGTTGATTTTAATCTGTCAAAAAACCATTTATTAAGAAAAAGAAGAATGACAAGCACAAAAACTACAATGACAGGTTCGAGAAGGTATTCAAGAAATTGAAGGATGTGTTCCATAATTATAATCTCCATTTAAAGACAGTTAAAATTATGGAAAAAAGGCCACAAATGCATAAAAAACACAAGGAAAAAAAGGAGATAAACACGTCACCGAATCAGGACTATTTTTCTGTAATTACTATTATCTCCATAAAATTCAATATTGTAATAGCCAGCATTAAGGTTTTCCAGATTCATTTCCCCTTCAACAGAATTTATCTTTCTTTCCAACACTATTCGACCGTTCAAATCTATCAACCTGACCCCACCGATTTTATTCTTCCGTTCACTGATATCATATCTTAATAGATTTTGTGCAGGATTTGGAAATAATTTTATTTCCTTCGATTCCTTTTTTGCTAATGATATTCCGGTAGGAAAACCAACCGCTTCATTATATACCATTTCAACTTCCTCAGCGGAAAGAGCTTTGCTAAAGATCTTCACCTCATCAATTGAGCCTTTGAAAAACTGTACAGTCCGGTCCCAGTGACCTTTTCCAAGCCATAATCTCTCATGGACAACAGCATCTTCGAAAAATTGTGAATAGCTTGAATTTCCAAAATTATATCTGCGGTTCTTCATTTCTTTGCCGTTAAGATAGCCTGTATTGTAATCTTCACCTACCACTGCAACAAAATGATACCATTTTCCTGTTTCAATGGGATCATTGGAGTCATAACAGAATGAAGGTAGAGTACATCCGTTTTTCCAGATAGTGAAGTATAATCTTTTTGACCTGTAATGTACCGGGCTGTGGCCCACTTCTATGATAAGACCCTCGTTCGCTGCATCAAAGAAGTCGCATTTTTCACTATTGCCATAATAAAATAACGGGGCAATACCGTTTTCTTCCGGGATATGTTCAAGCTTAAACCATAAGGAAATGGATCCTGACCCCATTTCCCGCAAAACTTCGGGTGGCATACCCGCTTTTCCCGATACTCTTGCAAAATCGTTCAGACCATCGAATCCCAGGGCTTTTCCTTTGATCCCAGGCACAAGTTCTGCACCATTATTGGTTCCATGATATCCATTCCCCGACTCATCGCTAAAAACCTCGCCATTTAAGGCGTCAAAACTCCAGTAAGCAACAAGACTATCCTGGCCCTTTGCACTTTGAGCAAATAAAATAGTTACCAGGAAAAACAAATAATATTGTATTAGTTTCATAATCAAATCTTTAATCTATTTTTCTAAAATAAAAATGAATTTCAGATTATTAGACTCCCTAATAGGTCAATCCTTACAGAAAAAATTAAAATTTTGAATCGACTCAGAAAAGTGAAGGGATAAGCGGAGTGAGTCCCCTGCCAAATACTGACTGCATCTGCCAACTACTACTGCCAACCACCAACAATCATATATCAAACTCCACAAGCATCAAATAAACAGTCATTTAAGCTTTTGATGATTATAAATTAATCAATACATTCATAAGCTAATGAAGCACCTACCTGCCCGCCAAAACGCTAGTCCTAGCTTCGGCAGGCGGGAACGGTTAAATGATTAAACCATAAATCATTCCCATTCATAGGGAGTAACCTGGTATACATAATAATTCAGCCAGTTGGAAAATAGTAGATTGGCATGGGCTCTCCAGCGAATTACAGGTGGTTTGGAGGGATCATCGCCCGGAAAGTAATTTTCAGGTATATCAATCTCAAGGCCTTTATCAACATCCCTGTCATATTCATTTTTAAGTGTAAGTGGATTATACTCAAGATGTCCGGAAATGAAAACCTGGCGGTTATCCTTTGAAACAACAATATTGGAACCAACTTTCTCCGACCATGCAAGCAGAGACAGGTCAGGATGTTCGCGGATGTCTTTCAGTCTGTTTTCTGTGTACCTGGAGTGAGGGGCGGGGAATATATCATCAAATCCCCGTACAAGAGGAACTTTTCTGTCAGTTATAAAATGGTCAAAAACTCCAAACACTTTTTTAGGTAAGGGAAATTTCTGAAGCCCGTAATGATGATAAAGCCCCGCCTGTGCTCCCCAGCATATATGCAGGGTATTGGTAACATTGGTTTTGCTCCAGTCCATCACCTCACAAAGTCTTTCCCAGTAATCTACCTCTTCAAATGGCAATAATTCAACGGGGGCTCCTGTAATTATCAGACCGTCATATCGTTTATGGGAAATTTCATCAAATGTTTTATAGAACACATCCATATGTTCCCTGGGCGTATTTTTTGATTCATGCTCATCCATGTATATAAGATCAAGTTCAACCTGCAGGGAAGTATTTGATAAATTTCGGAGCAGATCAGTCTCAGCGACCTGTTTTATGGGCATGAGATTGAGCATAGCCAGTCTCAGTGGACGGATATCCTGATGGATCGCCCTTGATTCTTCCATGATAAAAATATTTTCATCTCTCAGCTCCTTGATGGCGGGAAGATTATTGGGAACATTAATTGGCATGATTCACTCCTTTAATTTGGTCCAAAAAAACAAAATAATAGTCATAAAATAAATAATTTAACATTTCTTTTAGATTTTGGTTTAGTGTTTCAATCAACATTACAATACAGGATATTACTGATCAATTACCTGATTTTTTAACTCGAAAACCTAAAAACAACAGATATGCTTATTGTTTACATTCAATAATATTCCTTATTTTAGCTTTATAACTAAAACCAAACCCGATGAAAAAACCAACTACCCGCAGGTATTTTATAAAGAAATCCGCTTTAGGTCTTACAGGAGCTGCAATCATGTCATCTTCAGCAAACATTCCCTCCATTCTTACCGGGAAGAATAAAAAAGTAGGCATAGCTCTTGTTGGTCTGGGATATTACAGTACTGATGTACTGGCTCCATCTCTTCAGGAAACAGAAATTGCCTATCTTGCCGGCATTGTTACGGGTACTCCGGAAAAAGAAAAAATATGGGCTGAGAAATACAATATACCGAAAAAGAATATCTATAACTATCAGAATTTTGATGATATCGAGAATAATCCTGACATTGATATTGTATATGTAGTTCTTCCAAACTCAATGCATAAAGAATATACCATTCGTGCAGCCAGGGCAGGAAAGCATGTTATCTGTGAAAAACCTATGGCAATGAATGTCCAGGAATGCCGTGAGATGATTGAAGCCTGTAAGGAGAACAACGTAAAACTGGCTATCGGATATCGTCTGCACCATGAAAAGAATACACAGGAAGTGATGCGATTGGGACAGGAAGAAGTTTTCGGGAAAGTATTACATATTTCCTGTGGAGCTGCTTACAGAAATACATTGTTTAATCATTGGAAGTGGCAGAAGAAAATGGGAGGAGGAGCCATGATGGATATGGGTGTATATCCGCTTCAGGCAGCCAGGTATGTAACAGGTGAAGAACCGGTATCGGTATCTGCTCAGACTTTTGTATTACGCCCGGAAATAACCACAGATGTTGATGAGGCTACGACATTCCAACTTCAGTTTTCATCGGGAACTGTGGCTAATTTGAATACCGGGTTTCATGCAAGTTTTAATTTTCTTCATTCAACTGCCCGTAAAGGTTGGTTTGAGTTGAGGCCATTTTCGGGCTATGGAGGAATTAAAGGTAGAAGCAGCAAAGGACCGATTGAATTTCCTAATATAAACCAGCAGGCAGCACAGATGGATTCAGTTGCTAAAAATGTATTGAAAGATGAACCTGTAAGAGTTCCCGGAGAAGAAGGTTTAAGAGATATGATTGTGGTTGATGCTGTTTACCAATCCATTAATACTGATGAAAAAATTGATTTATAGCAATATATGCACCAATAGCATAAATAATAAAATCTGATATTGCTACCTAATGCTTAAAATAAATATCCCTCAAAATTTAGTCTGAAAAATGAGCCATTTTAAATCTGAACTGGGAAAAGTACATTTTAAGGAAGTGGGAAAAGGAGATGAATTATTGTTAATGTTTCATGGCAATACCCATACTTCCGAAATTTTCAAATACCATACTAAACATTTCCAGGATAAATACAGGGTAATACTCCCCGATCTTCCCGGTCATGGATTATCTGACAGACTTAAAAAGTTGCCCAAAGATTATTACCAGAGATGTGCAGAAATATTTTTAAATTTTCTCAAAGAAAGGAAGGAAAAAAAGGTCAATATCATTGGAGTTGACGGGGGATCGATTATTGCAATGATAATGGCATCCATGAATGATTCTGTTATTAAAAGCTTAGTTGCCAATACTTTTCCGGGAAAAAAAATTTCCAACGGAAAACTGGATCTTATGATTGAAGAAACCAAACGTAAAAAGAAGAGCTTTTTTGAAAGATATAGATGGAAAAAATTACATGGCAAGGATTGGCATAAGATTGTTGATCAATATCTGGAATTTCTTGAAAATCTTAAATATACTGATGAACGTATTGTTGTCCCTAAGATAAAAAAAATTAAATGCAGAGTTTTACTTACAGGATCTTCGAATGACAGTATGGCTCCGCGCTTAAGACCAATTTACAGGAAGTTACATAAAAAATATCCTCACTTTAATGTATTACTTTATTATTCAGGGAAATATCCGGAACGTCTGACTAAAAAGAAAAAATTCAGAGAGGAAATCATTGAATTCTTAAAAACAGGATGATATCAGAGTCTAAAATTAATCAATTCTTTTTATTTCATTTCGAAAAACATATCTACACTATTCACATTAACAGGGAATAGCGCCATATTTGTAAATAAAAAACATGGCGAAAACCTTTATTGAAAAAGTCCTGGGGGCAGAGGAAGGAAGCATTGTTTTCCATAAACCCGATCTGGTATTAACCCATGATAACACTGCCAGCATAAGGAAAACCTTTGAAAGAATGAATGGTGAAAGGATCCATGATCCCGGAAAATTACTTATTGTTCTGGATCATAATGCCCCTCCCACCAATGCGAAGCTGGCCAATGATTATCAGACAATCAGAGAGTTTGTAAAAAAGGAAAGAATTGAAAAGTTCTATGACTCAGGAAGAGGCATATGTCATCAGATCATGTCTTACCATGCAAAACCCGGTATGATCATCGTGGGAAGTGACAGCCACACCTGCACTGCTGGGGCGTTCAATGCCCTTGCAGCAGGAATTGACCGTACGGAAGCTGCAGGACTTTGGAGAACCGGTGAAACCTGGTTCCGCGTACCTCCTTCATTGAAAATCACCTTGAATGGAAAGTTAAAACCCGGGGTATACGCAAAGGATATTTCATTATGGATTATTGGTATGATTGGAACGGCCGGGGCAAATTACATGTCTATTGAATATCATGGTGATGGCCTGAAAAATCTCAATATTTCGGAAAGAATGACACTGGCTAATCTGGCATCGGAAATGGGGGCAAAAAACGCTGTTTTTCCTGCAGATGAGGTTCTGGAAGAATTTTTGGGAGAAAACCAGGTTGAGGATGCAACCTGGGCCGATCCGGATGCAAACTATGAAAGAGAAGTTACTATAAACCTCGAAGATGTTTATCCACTTGTAGCATCACCTCATCATGTAGATAACATCAAATCTGTTCCGGAGGTAGAGGGCACTCCCGTTCAGCAGGGTTTGATCGGCACATGCACAAACGGAAGAATTGAAGATATAAGGGTAGCGGCTGAAATTTTAAGAGAATACAGGGTAAAACCCGGATTTCAGTTATTAATTATTCCTGCCTCGAAGGAAATTTATTTGCAGGCCATAAAAGAAGGTCTGGTTGAATCTTTAATAGAATCAGGTGCAAACTTTTTAAGCGCCAGTTGTGGACCCTGCCTGGGCACGGGTCAGGGAATCCCGGCCGACGGGGTGAATGTCATTTCAACGGCCAATAGAAATTTCAACGGAAGAATGGGAAATAAGAACGCTTCCATTTACCTTGCTTCACCGGCAACAGTTGCCTGGAGTTCCATAAAAGGAAAGATCACCGATCCACGTCTCGATCCCTGTAAAGAAAAGTATCCATATAGCAGAAAAGATTCAGAGAAAATCGAGATTTCTTCGGATGAAAATCGAAGAAAAGAGGGCGTGTGGGACTATTCTGATGCCGATAATATAAATACAGATCAGATGTTTTCAGGCAATTTGACTTATAACATTTTAAGTTCGGATGCCAAAGCCATTGTACCCCATTTGTTCGAAGGATTTGATCCAAATTTCAGCAACAAGGCCAGGAAAGGTGATTTAATTGTTGCCGGGGATAACTTCGGATGCGGCAGTTCACGTGAACATCCTGCGGTGGGACTCGCTTATCTCGGGATAAAGGCTGTTATTGTTAAATCGGTGAACAGGATATTTTTCAGATCTGCTATAAATCAGGGGCTGCTTGTTATTGTAAGTCCGGAAGTAGTAGAAAATTTCAAAGAAACAGGTGACCTTGAGCTGGATATGGAGAATGGCTTGATAGTATCAGGTGAAAAAAAGCTAAAAATTCCCTCCCTGCCCGATAAGCTGAATAAAATTCTAGAAAAAAAAGGGCTGGTAAATTATATTCTTGATGCTCATTAATAAAAATGCTATCCCAGTTCAAGCCATTTTTCTAATTCTTCGTAATTTATTTCTGCATGGTGAAGGCTTTTGAAATTTCCCAAATTATCAAAATAACCAACAACCGCATTGCAATCTATTGTTGCTGATTTCATAGTTACACAGGACATATATGAAGACCATGAATATTTGATGGGATCATCAACTATACAATGGCTTACAGGGTTATTATGTATATACAGGACAAGACGTTGAAAATATTCTGTATCCTTGACTAATTTTCGTTTAAATCTATTTTCAAACAAACTACCTGTCCGGTCGTATTTTTTATTAAAAGCCTTTGAATAGGCATTAAACATATTCGAAAAATATTGAAAGGGAGCTAAAACTGTCTTTTTCTCTGGTAGATTTTCCATTTTTTCTTTTATCTCCTCATAGCTCTTGATCTTCAACAGAAAATGAAAATGATTTTTCATCAGCACCCAGGCAAATGTATTTGCTATAGGATTAATGTATTTATCATACAGTCTGATAAAATGTTCATAATTCGTTTTCTCATAAAAAAGGTTACACTTGTTGATGCCACGGTTATAGATGTGGTAGGTGCATCCGAATTCGAGTGGTTCAAGGACTTGCATAGTGCTTTGGTTTTATTTCCTCTAAAACCTTCGAGGTTTTAAGACCTCGAAGGTCTTCTAAGATAAAGCCCAGCACTGCAATGACATTGCAGCCCCCAAAAAAAATCCAAAAAAAAATCCCAGCCCCTTCTGCATCACCCTAAATTCGGCGGATTCAGTAAGACTGGAATATCAAAAAAAAATTAAATCCCGACATTAAATAAGAAAAATCCCGGATTTTTTGCAGTGATCCACCATTTCACCCGGCCAGATGCTGCTCTGTATTTCACCAATGTGTGCCTTGCGCAGTAGGAACATACATAGACGGGACTGACCAATGCCTCCGCCAATGGCTTCAGGAAGATCACCATTTAATAGACGCCGGTGAAAGAGTAATTCAGCCCGATCCTCAGCGCCTTTAATCTTAAGCTGGCGATCAAGGGCATGTTTATCTACCCGAATGCCCATGGAAGAAAGCTCAAAGGCCATTTCAAGAACTGGATTCCATACGATGATATCCCCGTTTAAGCCGGAATAATTATCAGAATTCTTAGTTGACCAGTCATCATAATCCGGAGCTCGTCCATCATGGGGCTTCCCATTACTGAGATCACCACCTATGCCAATGATAAATACAGCACCGTATTCCCTGGCAATTTGATCTTCTCGTTCTTTAGGAGTAAGGTCCGGATAGCGATTTAAAAGCTCTTCAGCGTGGATAAAGTGGATCTTTTCCGGAAGTGAAGGCTCTATCTGGGGATAATATTCGTAAATAAGGAATTCAGTACGCTTTATGGTTTCGTAAATCCTGTTAACGATTTTTTTTAAAAAATCAAGATTCCTTTCTTTGTCATCTATGGCGATTTCCCAGTCCCACTGGTCAACGTATATACTATGTACATTGTCAAGCTCTTCATCCGGACGCAGTGCATTCATATCAGTATAGATACCATACCCTGTGCGTATATCATAATCGCGAAGCATCATGCGCTTCCATTTGGCGAGAGAATGAACAACTTCTGCCACTTTTTCATCCATATCCTTAATGGAAAAAGAAACCGGACGCTCTACTCCGTTCAGATCGTCATTTATTCCGGTACCCCGCAAAACAAATATAGGAGCGGTAACACGTCGCAGCCTGAGTTCGGAAGAAAGTGCAAGTTCAAAATTGTCCTTTACAAGTTTAATGGCTTTTTCAGTTTGTTTGAGATCAAGGAGAGGTTTGTATCCCTCGGGAATAATAAGCTTCATACATTAAGATTTTTCCAGTTAGCGATTTTTTTCAAAATAATCCGCCATTCTTATAGATTTTCATCTGAACTTCTGAGAATCCTAAAGTTTTTACGCGGATATTCTTTGCTAAATTAATGATTTCTCCGGATTTCGAATCAATTTTTACATTTTCTCCTGTTTTTAGTTTTAATTTATCAATTTCAGGACAAATTAATACAGGTAAAGCTGCATTAATGGCGTTTCTCTCGTATATGGCACCAAACGACTCTGCCACAATGACTTGAATACCCAGTGACTTAAAACAATCTACCGCCTGTTGTCTTGAACTCCCGGCACCAAAATTTTTTCCTGTAAAGATGATATCTCCTTCTTTTGCTTGAGAAGCAAAGTCTTCAAAACCTTCAAGGTTATCAAAGGTATACTTTCCCATTTCATCAATATCCGTAATAGTAAGATAACGGTTATGGTAGATCATATCGGTATCGATATCGTCTATTGGAATGTGCCATGCTCTTCCTTCGAATACCGTGGAGGCTTCTCTTTTCTTTTTTGTTTCTTTGCCATTGCTGCCGGTATTTTTCACGGTTTTATCCAGCTTGAATACCATTGGCTCATCAGGAATGTTTTCTGGAGTTGTAATATAACCTGCCACTGCCGATGCAGCAGCTACTGCAGGGGAACCCAGGTAAACCTCACCTTTCCCCTGTTTTCCCGGGAAATTCCTGTTGCCTGTACTTATCGTAACTTCACCCGGACCGTTTTGTCCTACCTGACCGGCTGCACAACCCGCACAGCCTGCATTGGATATCATCGCTCCTGATTCTTTGAAAATGTCGAATAAACCTTCATCAAGACATCGTTGCCAGACAAGATCCGTTGATGGTACAATTTTCAAAACAACTCCCGGAGCTACTTTGCGGCCTTTCAATACTTCGGCTGCAACCCGCATGTCTTCGATCCGACCATTTGTGCATGAACCAATAAAAGCAGAATCTATCTTCACTTCCCCAAGCGAGTCCCAGTTAACAGTATCATGTGGCTTACCGGGCCGGGAAACCATGTTGGTGAAGTCTGCTGCTTCCAATTCAAATATGTCTGCGTAATTTGCATCAGGATCGGCTTCGATCTTTTCAAGCTTTTTTCCCGATCGAGCCTGGCAATATCGTATTACTTCACGGTTGGGAGGAAATAACAGAATAATCGCTCCCATTTCAGTAGCCATAGATGATATGGTAATCCGGTCATCGATGCTAAGATTCTCAATTGCATTTCCGTATATTTCTATTGATTTTCCCAGAAGGGTATTTGCCCCGAAACGATTAAGCAGGTTCAGGGCTATATCCTTGGCCAAAATCCCTTTTCGGAATTTCCCTTTAATATTAATTTTTACAGATTCAGGCACTTTAAACCAGACCTTCCCTTTACTCCAGGCAACAGCAATATCCTTGTCTCCCATTCCCTGACCGAATGCACAAACAGCTCCCAGGATATTTGCATGTGAGTCGGTTGAAACTGCCGTAGAACCAGGATAAGCCAGACCTTCTTCAATCAGTATATGAGTCCCGATCCCTTTATCAATATCATAAACCTTTATCTCTCTTTTACGCGCAAAAGACCGGCAAATATGTTGATTTGCCGCATATTTCTGATCTGAACCGGTAGGGTTGCAATCGAAGGTGAAAAAAGTACTGCCCGGATCATCAATGACGAGCATATTTTCCTCAATGTTTCTTACGACATTTGCTCCGCCAAAATCCCTGGCCACTCTTGCGTCGATCATGACATCGACAATATCACCAGGTTTTAGCTCTTTTTTATCAGCATGCTCTGATAATATTTTTTCAACTAAAGTCTTACCCATATATATTTTTATTTCCAAAAATAATGAAATCTTTTAGTGCTTCATGGAAAAGAAATGAATATAAAAGCCCATTAAATATGTCATTTAACATTAGCTAATGACACGGATAAGTCACTTGTCTCCTTGTAGTGAACATTAATTTTTGGAACAACATTTTTTACTAGCTTTGCGCTTTCAAAGCAATACTGAAATTTTGATATTGAATCGCACCATCCAGGGGAATATTCTAAAGCTTTATCTTATTAAGATTGCCAAGTGGTTTATGCTCTTCATGCCGATTGTTGTCCCTTTCTACATGGCAAATGATCTGGGCATGAAAGATGTTCTGTTACTTCAGGGTGTTTATTCCATCACCATAGTTGTTATGGAGATCCCTTCCGGATATTTTGCCGATGTACTGGGCAGACGCAAAACTCTCCTTATTGGTTCTTTTTTTGGTTTTTTTGGATTTCTCACCTATTCAATTGGCCATGGCTTCTGGATGTTTTTGCTGGCTGAGATTATTCTGGGATTTGGGCAGAGCATGATCTCAGGAGCTGATTCTGCCATGCTTTATGATAGCCTTGCAGATATGAAAAAAGAAAAGCAGTACATGAAGTATGAAGGGAGAATTACATCCATGGGGAACATTGCTGAAGCCGTTGCGGGAACACTTGGAGGATTACTGGCCGGTATCAGTTTAAGAGCGCCCTATATCGGTCAAACTATGGTAGCCATGATAGCCATACCCGCAGCTTTGCTTCTTATCGAACCGGTAAGGCACAAAGCATTAACTGTGATGAAGTTTAATGATATATTGAAAATCATTCATTATTCCCTTTTCAAAAACAGGCAATTACAACGAAATATTCTATTTTCTTCACTCATTGGTACTGCAACCTTAACCATGGCATGGTTTGTTCAACCGGTTTTCCTTGAACTTGAGCTACCCATTGAAATATTTGGTCTCCTGTGGACAGGATTTAATCTTATTGTAGGAATTACCGCTATTTTCGCCCACAGAATAGAAAATAAAATAGGAGAAACACTTTCCATTATAAGTATTGCAATTCTTGTCCCTGCCGGCTATCTTTCACTCGGATTTACAATGAGTTATGTTGCAATCGGGATTCTTATTATTTTTTATATAGTCAGAGGATTTGCCACTCCTGTTCTCAAAGATTATATTAATAAAATAGCAGAGGCGAATATTCGTGCTACTATTCTATCCGTAAGAAACTTTATAATTCGCCTGAATTTTGTCCTGATTGCTCCTTTTCTGGGATGGTACACCGATAATTACACGCTGAAACAGGCATTTTTACTGGCCGGGGTAATCTTCTTCTCACTTTCTATCTTAACAATGATACTGTTTCTCAAGTCCTTAAAAACAAATTTCAAAGCTCAAAGCTAAGGCCGTCATAGGCAGCCATCACATTATTTGGAAGTTCTCTATCAAGATGTTTTTGAAGACCCATAAGATGGCTGATATGAGTGAGGTATGCACGTTTAGGGCTGATTTCCTTGATTAATTCCAGAGCTTCAGAAAGCGTGAAATGCGATACGTGCTTCTCTCTTCTTAAGGCGTTAATAATAAGATGTTTAACTCCAAATAATTTCTCTTTCTCTTCTTCCGAAATATAATTTGCATCTGTAATATAAGCCAGCTCTCCAATACGGAAGCCGAGAACCGGTAAACGATAATGCATGACCCGTATCGGTATGATATTTAATTCACCAATTTGAAATTCCTGATCATTTATCAGATGAATATTGACCTGTGGAGCTCCGGGGTATTTTTTTTCTGCAAAAATATAAGGATACTGATATTTCAGGGCAGTTAACACCCGCTCTTCTGTATATACTTCCATGGCCTTCTTTTGCCGGAAATTGTAAGCCCTTATGTCATCCAGCCCTGCAATATGATCCCGATGCTCGTGAGTAAAAAGAACTGCATCAAGTTTCTTTATTTTATGACTTAGCATTTGCTGTCTGAAATCCGGACCTGTATCAACTACAATTGTAGTTAAAGATGTCTGAATGAGAAGTGAAGTCCTCAGTCTTTTATCCCTCGGATCTCTGGAAATACATGTTTCACAATCGCAGGCTATTACCGGGACACCCTGAGAGGTTCCTGTACCAAGAAAGCTGATTTTCAATTTTTTCTCCTTTTGTTCGCGAAATTAATAAGATTCATTTAATGACATAGAATCCTGCCGTTTTTTTATTGAAGAAAGACGGGCTGTTCATTACTTAGATTTTATCTTTATATCATTTTACAGATATTTGATTGACTTTTTTGTTAATATTAGCACCTTAATTATATGATAAAAGGAAAATTATATCTGATACCAAATACACTTGGAGGAGATGATCCTGATCAGGTTATTCCCGAAAAAGTGCTTGCGATAATGCGCAATCTGGATTTTTTTATTGTTGAAAATGAAAGAAATGCAAGGCGTTTCCTTATCAAATGTGGCTATCAGAAATCCATAGATAGCATCAAGTTTTTTGTACTAAACAAGCATACCCCAGGGAATGAAATAAACACTTTTTTAAATCCATGTTTTGATGGTCAGGATATGGGCATTATTTCTGAAGCCGGAGTTCCCGGTGTGGCAGATCCCGGTGCAGAAATTACAGCCTTGGCACACAAACGAAAAATCGATATTGTGCCACTTTCAGGACCTTCTTCCATTATCATGGCACTAATGGCTTCGGGTATGAATGGGCAGCAATTCTGTTTTCATGGATATTTACCGGTTAAAACACCTGAACGAAAAAATAAAATCAGGCAATTGGAATCTGAGGCGAAAAGGTCAGGATATACCCAGATATTTATTGAAACACCTTACAGGAATAATGCCTTGCTGGATTCACTCAAAGATACCTGCCGGCCTGATACACTTTTATGTATTGCATGCGATATAACCAAGCCAACAGAGTTCATTAAAACTATGAAAATAGAGGATTGGAAAAAAGAAAGGGTCGATTTAAAAAAACGACCCTCGATATTTTTACTTTCCTGAATTCCTATTTCGCATTTAGTAGTTCAACATCATAAATCAATGTTGAATATGGAGGTATGGGTACTTTGGCTTTTCCTTCAAAATAAGACTTACCTATTTCACCATAGCCGAGATAGTATGGGACAATAAGCTTGGACCTACCCATTTCCTTCATGTAACTTACGCCTTCAGAAAGTCCTTCGGTAACGGCATAACCATATTGACCCAGTTGAAAACGAAAAACATTTTCATCGAGAAACATTCGTCCATCCAGAAGAAAGCCCTGGACATTGATGGTAATATTTGAATTTACCATGGCGGAGTCACCTTCCCCTTCAAGCATTTCTATATAGATCAACCCGCTTTCCAGTGTATCTGCATTACTGAAATTATTTGTTTCCAGGTATTCGGCAAGTTTTTCATTTTCATACTCAATAGGATTATCAATTACCTTTATTAATTCAATGTCAATTCTTAAAGGTTCATAAGGACCAATAGCCCCGGCACCCTGTCTTCCATAGCCCAGATCGGATTTGAACAATAGAGAAGCCTTCCCTCCTTCTTTCATCATGCTCAATCCCTCATCCAGAGCTTCAAGGTTATTGCCAACCTGAATTTTCGAAGGTCCATATATCACACGCTCATCAAAAATATTGTATTCAATGGCTTTTTCCTTATCCGAGCTATAGATCAATTGTTCTCCGTTAATAAGATACAGATCATATTTCATCAAAACCCAGTTATCCTTCAAAGGGGATAAACCGGTTCCTTCAGTTTCCTGTATGAAATACAATCCACTTTCAGTCGGTTCGGTCGTAATATTATTATTTTCAAGATATGCATTAAAAACGCGATCTTCCATTTCGATTAATTCCGAATCATCATCTTTTTGACAGGATATCATCGCAGTCAAAATTCCCATTATTACTATTATTACTTTGAGTTTCATATGCCTAATGTCTAATGTCTAATTTTGTAATTATTGTTGCTAAAACGAAAAGCCTGGAAGATTATTCTTCCCGGTTATAAGCAGATGCAAATTTATAAAAAAAGGTTGCCTGAAATTCATTTTTTTCAATTATTCCACTCTTAAAACTTCAACAACATAGATCATAGCGGTATAAGGAGGGACAACTCCAAGAGCAGAACCTGATGCACCAAATCCCAGCTCAGAAGGAATAAGTACCATTGCCTTTCCACCCTCATGCATTTTGCCTACTGCGTATTCAAGACCTTTTATCAGGTACATTTCATTTCCGTAAATAAAATCAAGAGGAGTATTCCTTTTCTTTGAGCTATCAACGAATTTCCCGTTTAAAAATTTGCCTTCATAATGGAGCCATATATGTTTTCCTTTTTCCACCGGGGGTCCTTCCCCTTTTTCCCAGCTAAGAAAATAAATTCCGTTTGGCTCTGGTTCAATGTCAATTTTATTATCCCTGAGATATCCTGTAATAAGATCAATTTCAGACAGGTGGAATTCTTTTGCCCACTTCAGAAATAAGACTTTCTCTTTTTCATACTCCCCGGGTGTTTGAACATTTTTTATCCTTAAATTGATCTTCATATTTTCTTCTTCCTCTAAAAACCCGGGAACATCACGATGAAGGGTATAAGTAAAAAATTTTTTCACATCAATGATTAAATTGGCACTGTCCCCTTCCGATAGCTGCATAAAAGCTGCGTTTACGGATCCTTCATAAGGACTATCTTCAAGTTTGAACATTCGTCTTGCCTTAAAAAAAACAGAATCGTCCATTGTAAGGTAGATAATATCCAGGTATATAAAATCACCAAGGTTGATCCGTTCATTCTTTTCACCTATCTCTATTAAATTTATGTACAGATCGGATTCTAGTTTTGAATAATCCGGGTATTTTGAGAAATCACATGATACATTGAGTAATCCTATGGTAAAAACAATGAAATATATGAATTTCTTGAGATTCATGTAATCTGTCTTTATGAGATCAAAATGAAAATGTCAGGCATAAACATAGGCATTTTAAATGAAATGCAGATCAGGAAGAAGACTGGATTTCGAGTACTTCCAGTTCATAAATAAGAACAGCATCAGGAGGGATCCCTTTTTCAGGGCTTCCAAAATTCCCATATGCCAGATGCGGGGGCAGGATCAATTTTGCCATGCTTCCTTCTTTCAAAAACAAAACGGCTTCTTCAAGTCCTGATTCAACTCCTCCCTGGCCAACTGTAAATTCAAACAATCCATCGTTCTCTGTGGATGAAACAAGAGTGCCATCAATCAGGTAAAGCTTATATTTCATTCTGATATAATCTCCACTTTCAGCGGAATTGCCTCTTCCTTCATTATCAATTTGATACCATAGTCCGGAACCGGTTTTTTTCATTTCCCAGCCAGTTCTGCGAATAAATCCTTGAATATGATCACGATTTCTCTTCAGGATATATTTATTAACCTTGAGGATGGCTTTCTCAACCTCACCGCCTGTAGGTACATCAATTGGTCTTGTTTGTTGTTCTTCCTTACAAGAAATGAAGGTAAACAGCATCAACATATTTAAAATAAATATTCTCATTTCAGTTCTTCTTTATAATTTTCCAAGATATCTCTGAATTTTTGAATTGCATCATCTAGAGGCATTTTTAATTCACCCCCTGCTGCATTTTTATGTCCTCCCCCATTCAGATACTTCCTGGACAATTCATTTACCGAAAAATCACCCCTTGAGCGTAAAGATATACGAATGTGATCCTGTTTTTCCAAAAAAAGAGCAGTCAATTTTATTCCGCGAATGGAAAAAGGTAAATTTACAAATCCTTCCGTATCCCCGGGTTCATGATCAAAACGCTCCATTTCCTTTTTGGAAAGTCCCATAACTGCGGTATTACATTCATCAAAAACCCGCATATTTTCGTAAAGGCAATATCCCATCAATCGCATCCGCTTTTCAGAATAATTATCATACACTTTAGAATAAATCTCATCTTTATCAATTCCTTTTCTCAACAATTCTGCAACCATTTCCCAAACATGAGGATATGAAGATGCAAAGCTAAAGTTGCCTGTATCCGTCATAATTCCCGTATATAGATCTTCAGCAATGAATTTATCAATTAAATGCTCAAACCCCATATCTTTAATAATACAATAGATTATTTCTGCAGAAGAACCCAGTTTTGTGTCGGAAATTACAAGATCCGTGAAATTAGCAGGATCGGGATGATGATCAATGAGGACTTTGAAAGCCGGGCTATCAAGGATAATCTTCTCGGCTCTTTCCAGCCTCCCGCTGTCACTGAAATCGACACATAAAATCAGATCGGTTTCTGAAATTAGCTTTTTAATTTCATTCTTTTTTCGGAAATATACCATTATATCTTTTGCTCCTTCCATCCAGTGAAGGAACTGCGGAAAATCATTGGGGGTAACAATTTTGACATTCTTACCCAACTTTTTTATTATTCCACCCAAAGCAAGTGTTGAGCCGATGGCATCTCCGTCGGGATTTACATGAGTAACGATCAGTATATTTTCATTCTCCTCAAGTTTATCTCTGAGTGGCTTTGAATTTTTATATCTTATCTCTCTCAAAATATAATTATTTATAGTTTATATGATGGTTGAAGGCTATATGCAATTCATTTATCTTTCGCTATTGTAATATTTCAATGTAACCCTATTCAAATAATATCAGTAAAACGAGAAATCAGTCATTTTGTTAAACCAATCTTATTTCTTGTTGTTTATTTTTTCGTTTAAGAATCAAAATTTACAAGAATAGCGATTATCTTTAATCTCCGGAATTAATACAGATTAAAATTAATAAGTGTAGAATTAAAAATGTTCAAATATCTTCAATAGTTCCTAACATAGCCAAATAAAACGATTAAATCAATGAAAGGAAAAATTACTTTGACCATTATCAAGCCAGGTGCTGTTCAGTCGGAATACATCGGACCGATCCTCAACATGATTCATGAAAATGGGTTTCATATTGCAGCGATGAAATTAACACGGTTAACGAGAAAGCAGGCCGAACTTTTTTATTCTGTCCATCAGGGAAAACCTTTTTATGAAGGCCTGGTTGAGTTTATGACATCAGGACCTATAGTAGTGGCTATTCTGGAAAAGGATGATGCTGTTGAAGAATATCGAAAACTTATTGGATCTACCGATCCGAAAAAAGCCGAAGAAGGAACCATCAGGAAACTTTTTGCAGAATCAATGCAAAGAAATGCTGTGCATGGTTCCGACAGTGATGAAACTGCGGTTAAAGAATGTGATTTTTTCTTTGCACAGAGCGAAAGATTCTACAAGGCCGAAGAATGTTGCGGATAAGAAATGCGATTATCTGAGAACAATTTTATCAATTACCTCTTTGCCGGTTCTCTCATTCAAACGCTTAACAAGATCATCTCGTATCATCATTAATTCGTGTTTCACTATCGATGAAGATATGTGCACGAAAAGTATTCTATCCTTAATATACATATGACGTGTAGCTTTCCCGATGCTTTTGCCCAGAAGTTCCTCCCAGCTATTCATTAACCTGTTTTCATATAATTTATGCTCCAGTCCCTGCTGTTTCAAAAGGGTAGAAATAATCTCCGATATGTTCAAGGTTTCACTGCGCCTCATTCCTGTAATTTATTTTATCTTCAGCAATGGTAAAGACTTTGTTTTCAATTCCAAGTTGCTCCAGGATATTTCTCATCCTTGCTTCATCGGTATCAGTAATGAAGATCTGTCCAAAATCATTCTCCGATACAAGACGAACAATCTGCTTCACTCTCTGGCTGTCAAATTTATCAAAAACATCATCCAGCAACAATATGGGATTTTTTCCCGATACCTGGCGGATGAATTCGAATTTACCCAGTTTCAGAGCCAGTTGAAAGGTTTTCTGTTGTCCCTGCGATCCTACTTTTTTCAGAGGATATCCAGCCAGTTTCATGCTTAGATCATCCCGGTGAATGCCTGAAGTGGTGTATTGAAGTATCCTATCCTTTTGCAAATGCTTTTTCAGCAAATCAGCAAAGTCATCCTTCAGCAACTGACTCCGGTACTCCAGGGTAACATTTTCATGTTCCTGAGAAATATAACTATAAAATCGCTGGAATACAGGAATCAGTTCTTCAATGAATTCTTTTCTTTTTTCGAATATTTCCTTCCCATGATCTATTAACTGATCATCATAAACTTCCAGCATAGTCATATCAGGATTCTTCTGATCAGAAATATCTTTAAGAAACTTATTCCTCTGCGACAGAATCCTGTTATAATTCATTATGTTATTCAGATATACCCTGTCATATTGAGCAATGACACCATTGATGAATTTCCTGCGTTCCTCTCCTCCATCCATGATTAGACTGCTATCTGATGGAGATATCATGACCAGTGGTATGAGTCCGATATGCTCGGAGAGCTTTTTATAATCCTTTTTATTCCTGCTGAATTTTTTTCTCTTGTTCTTTTGAATGCCACAATAAATATTTTCATCTTCACCCTCAATCTCATATTCCCCCTGAATAATACAAAAATCCTCCTTATGCTTTATATTCTGACTATCAACAGCATTGAAATAACTTTTACATAAAGAGAGATAATGAATTGCATCAAGTAAATTGGTCTTTCCCACTCCATTTGGCCCAACAAAGCAGTTAATGTGAGGATTGAACGCGATTTCAGCTTCCGTGTAATTCTTAAAATTGACCAGAGATAATTTATTCAGATGCATTGATTCAGATTTTATGTAAAGTTATGAAACCTGCTTGAATTAATGCTTAAAAGCTGTTAAAAACAATAACAACCCTTGTATATTTATAATTAATAAAGGATTTATCACCTCTTTTTGTTTTAATATATGGAGCTTTCATAAAAAAAAATTACATTTGCGGTTGATTTTTGAAAAAGCAATTAATCTTATATAAAAAATGGCTAAAAAAGCAAAACAAACAGAACCTGACAGTTTTGAAGGCATTGAAAGTGCATTGACCCGAACGGAACAATTCATAGAGGATAATTCAAAGATAATCAGCTATATTATACTTGGGATAATTGCGTTTGTTCTTATTTTTATGGGGACAAAAAGATTTTATCTTAATCCACTGGAGGAAGAAGCTGCAGGGCAAATGTTCATGGCCGAGAAATTTTTTCAGAGAGACTCGTTTAACCTGGCCCTTTACGGTTACGGTACCTACCCCGGATTTCTTCAGATAACCGAGGATTATGGTCTGACAAAAACAGCCAATCTGGCCGAGTATTATACAGGAGTTTCTCATCTTAAGTTAGGAAATTACGAAGAAGCCATAGATTTTCTAGGTTCGTTCAAAACAGATGATCTTTTACTGGGAGCAGCCAAACACGCATCGATTGGCGATGCTTATGTTGAACTTGGAGAATATGAATCGGCAGTAAAAGCTTACCAGAAGGCCATTTCTAATTATAAAAATGATTACAGCACCCCAATTATTCTAAAAAAGACGGCCCTTGTATATGAAGAAATGGAAGATTATGACAGAGCTAATGAATATTACCGTGAAATAAAAGCTGAATTTCCTGAATCGGAAGAAGCGCGAGATATTCAAAAGTATATTACGAGGACGGCTATGAAGGAGAGATAGTAAATGGACGATGGACCATAGAGGTCTTCCCTGCGGTCGAGATGACAACATTTTGTGTTTGGTCAGTTTTCCCCTAAAGACTTTCAGCAATTAAACTCGCCATTTTTATCGCTGTTACAGCCGCTTCATCTCCTTTATTTCCATGTTTGCCCCCTGCCCTGTCCAGAGCCTGC
>CAZGTU010000057.1:0-29356 GCA_964528675.1 uncultured Bacteroidaceae bacterium | reverse complement strand
ATCTTTACCTGGACGATAAGGAGGCATTTAGCAAATATCCTTCAAATGTATAGTAGCTGAAGTTTGATATTGTCAAACAAAGTTTTCTCTGAAACGTTTATTTTTTTAATGAAAGGAAATTAATGATTACGATCAAGCCATACGGAGGACTGGGTAATCGTTTACGGTCAATTGATTCTGCTTTTGCCCTTGCGGAATGTACACAGAAGAATGCAACAATAATCTGGGATGCCAATGAGGAGTTGAATTGTTCTTTTTCAGAATTGTTTGAAGTCCCACACAATATCGGACTCAAAGAAATATCCACATCTTATTTGCCAAGGAAAATCAATGAAAAATTTTCCATGGTCATGCATAAGTTGAATATAAACTATCCTTTTGGTTATGATAAAATTCTTCATGAAGAGGATGTTTATAGCATGAAACAGCAGAATTATGACTTTTGTAAGTTAAAAAAATCCGGGAAGATCTATATTTATATTAACGGAAGGTTTTTGTTTCCCGAAAAGCCTTATCATTATCTCAAACCGGTCAAAAATATTCAGGATAAGGTTGAAAGTCTCTCCGGGGTATTTAGCCCGGGAACAGTTGGAGTGCATATCAGGAGAACGGATAACAAGTTGGCAATTAAAGAAAGCCCCCTGCAAAATTTTGTGGAGTTGATGAAAAAAGAAAATGCAGAGAATAGAAATATTAAGTTCTATCTTTCAACTGATTCACCAGAGGCGGAGAATTATGTTAAACGGTCTTTTCCGAATCAGGTAGTCAGTTACAAAAAAGAGTTGAGCAGAAATAAAATGCAGGGAGTGAAAGATGCACTGATTGATATGCTGTGTCTTTCAAGGACTTCAAAAATTATTGGGAGCTATTACAGTTCTTTTTCTGAGGTTGCATCAGAAATGGGAAAAATCCCCCTGGTTATTGCAAGAACAAATTAAGCGGAATCGCTCAATTCGGGTAATAATTTGAAAAAATCTTTTTGGGTTTGATGATTTATCTTTTTATGAGGCCAATTTTTATCAGGAATAGTTCTTTTAAAAAACTGGGTGAAGAAATAAGGTAGCGTTTCCAGAGTCTTCGGGGTTCATTAATAAGACGGATAAACCATTCAAGTCGAAGTCTGACCCAGAATTTGGATGGTCGTTTAATATTCCTGGCATAAAAATCGAATACTGCTCCGATTGAGCAGATAATGCTCGCATCAATATAATCCAAATTCTCATATACCCATTTCTCCTGTTTTGGTGCTGTCATTCCCACAAACAGCACATCGGGTTGAAATCTGTTTATCTCATTAAGCATAATCTCATTATCCAATTCTGAGAATTTATCCTTGTAAGGTGGTGAAAAAAAACCGGCTTTTACATCCGGGAAATCTGTTTCAAGTCTTTTTTCAATCTTTTTTAATGTCCTATCAGTAGATCCAAGAAAATAACACTTACTTTTAGATTTATTGAGTTTATTAAGCAAATAGAAAAACATATCTTCACCGGCAATCTTATTTATGGAATTATTATCCAAAAATCTTGCTGCCATTACAATAGGGAATCCGTCGGCAATTAATACATCTGAAGCCTGCAGTGCTTTTCTGAAATCTTTATCTGATCGGGCAACAACATAAGAGTGGGCATTTATTGTATTAATTAAAGTTTTACCTTGCGAAAATTTTAATTCGTTTATCTTGCCACTGTAAACATTATAGCCCATAACGGGAACTGAAGGATTATTCATTTTTTCATGAAATAGTGCAGTGCTATTAGTTTTGAGGTCTTCCACTTTGGGATATGGTGCAAGCTCGGGATCCGCCAAATTTAATAAATAACTTTCTATTTTGGTTTTTATTTTCATCTATCTTGGTAATTTTAAACCCTGTTTTAGATATAACTAAAGTTTCGCACTTGATTAATAAGATATGTTGCCACAGATTCACAGATTAAAATTATTATTCTCACTCGTTGCAATTAATTTTCGCAGATTCCTTTCTGTTTTTACAGAAAGGTTTCTGTGTCAATCTAATTAGTACGAATACAATTAATATTCTTAATCTGTGAACCTGTCCGCCTCTATTTGGAGGATCTGTGGCAACATTTATTGATATGTGCGAAACTTCAGATATAATAAAGTAACGAGAAATTTTTCCAAATGTTAGTTAATTCTTAAGATTTTTTTTTAAGATATCAGGATTTTTATTAACGCAAGCATGTAATTATTTATGTCCATGGAATCAGGTGTCAGCGTAATAATTTGTTGTTATAACAGTGAAGAGAGAATACCAAAAGTTCTCGAACATCTTGAAGTTCAAAAAAATACTGAGGATTTTGAATGGGAGATCATTGTTGTTGATAATGCTTCGGGTGATAAAACCTCAGATGTAGCGAGGCAGAGCTGGAATTCTGATAAGGCTGGCTTAAAGGTGGTTTATGAAGGAAAGCCAGGGTTAAGTAATGCAAGAATAAAAGGAATCTATTCATCAAAGTATCCATATATTGTATTTGTAGATGATGATAACTGGCTTTCGGATGAATATATATCAAGGGCTTACAGGATTATGGAGGAACATCCTCAGGTAGGTCTGGCCGGTGGATTGGGAATTCCGTTTACAGAAAAAGAATTCCCTCCATGGTTTAATCATTATATGGATGCTTATGCCGTGGGGCCCCAGGCAGATAATGAAGGAGAAATCGCCACAGATCGGACATATCTTCATGGGGCAGGACTGGTGATGAGAAGAGAAGGATGGGACTATCTTATGAATAATGACTTTAAATTCCTGCTATCAGGGAGAAAAGGTAAATCCATGAGTTCAGGAGAAGATTCAGAGATTTCATCAGCATTCAGGCTTTCAGGTTATAAGCTCTGGTATGATCCTAAGCTGGTGTTTAAGCATATCATTCCTGATAGGCGGTTATCATGGAAATTTCTGATAAAGCTCGCAAAAGAATTTGGTAAATCTTTCGTGGTTCTGGACATGTATATAACAGAATTAAAGGAATATCATGGATGGAAGAGAGCCAAATCCCATAACTGGTTAATCGGGACTGCAATAAGTATGTTCCAGTTGATCAAATCGTTACCGGCAGCTTTCTTTTTTGTTTTCAGAAATTCCAATGGCAACAGGAAAGAATTTCAATGGCATTATCAATATGGGATATTGATACAGCGGTTTAAATTGACAGGAAATTTTTCAACCATCAAAAGAGAGATCATCGATCTCAGAAAAAGACTTGGAAAGAGAAAAAAAACTTGTCCTTGATGAATACCTTCTAAAATTATTTTTAGCATCAATTTTTAGTTGAGTCATTAGTTGTTGGTAACCAGGGAATAAAGGACATTCATCGTAATCCTATAGATAAAATTTAAGACACAATAAATCTATTATTATTCAGTTAATAGAAGGTTGTATAAGCGCATTTCTATAGCTTTAATTATAATGGTTATAAATTAAATCTTTAAAAGCCCATTTGATGTTTAAAAAACCTAAAATAGAATATTTTTGAATCGCTAATTAAATGCGCCGGGACTATAACAAAATTTTGGAGAAAGCGTATCATAGACAAGTAACTATCTAAAGGAAAACAAGTGAGTAAATATATAGGGATTCTTGTTTTATTAATTCCATTTTCACTAACTGCCCGTGAATATCTGTCAGGTTCATATATTGCTATGAATCCGGAGCGTGCAAATAAATTTAGTGGAGTATTAAGGCAAGTGCAAGCGGAAGAGAGCAGAGAAATTGATATTGCGGACTCTTACTTTATTAAGCAAACAGGATTCATCTCAGAAAACAGATCATCATCAGATGTTTCTGATTATTTACATTTACCTGAAGTAGATGACAAAAAATCATTAAATGCGACCGGCAGTTATTATTTTTCTCCTGAAGGAAATGATTCCAATAGTGGGACTTCACCAGACCAGCCCTGGCAAAGTATTTCAAAATTGAATTCTTTGATCCCCGATCTTCGACCCGGAGATGTGGTATATTTTGAGAGGAATGGTATATGGAATGTAGCAAGTGTTAATATTTCAGGAGTATCCGGGACTTCTTCCAGTCCGATTATTTTCAGTGCCTATGGATCCGGTAAAGCACCTGTAATTACCGGAGGAAAAGATCTTACCGGAGGTTTCACTCAAAATGGCAATATCTGGACCCAATCCGGAATAGGATATAAAAAATCGGATTATATAAAAAATAATGCCGGATTACTGATCAATAACAGGTTTAGCAGAGTGTCCATACATCCTAATGAAGGGTATTTTTCTACAAACGCTAAAGGAAATAATACTCTGATCGATGGTTCCAATAGCTGGTCTGATGGTGAATTGATGGGCGGGCAGGTATCTGTAAAAGCAGAAAACTGGGCCTGGAGTGTTGGAGATATAACATGGAATTCAGGTTCTTCCATTGGTTTTGAAGAGTTGGAATACAACATGAAAAAGGACCACACTTATTATTTTCTTCAAAATATTGAACAAGGACTGGATAATGATGGAGAATGGGTTTTTGATAATTCAATCCTTAAAGTGTTCTATACTGGAAATTTAAATTCCAAAAGGGTCGAATTTCCGGTTAAAGATACAGTAATGAATATCAGAAACGCTGATAATCTTGTATTTTCAGAATTAGAATTCAGAGGTGCTAACGGTATTCTTGTTAATGTTGCAGGAGGGGAGAACATTAAATTCGAGAGCTGCATTTTTAGAGTAGCAGGAACCGGTTTCGATATTGATGATACCCGCGGGATAGAATTTACTGGCAATCATTTTGAATACATACATACCAATGGCATAACGGCTAAGAATATCGCTGATATGCATATATACGATAATCAATTCAAGCATATCCATACCATTAAGGGAATGAATAATGACTATGATAATTGGTCATCGTCCATTGCTATAGCCAATAATTCAGGTGATGTGCAGGTAATGTACAATACATTCGATACCGTAATGATCGCTTTTCAGACCCACTGGGCTGATGCAAACTGGAATTTCGAGAGAAATTTTATAAAAGATTATGCCTATATTTTAGGTGATGTCGGAGCAGTATACAGTGGTGGGGATTGGCGAACTGATATAAAAAAGACGATAAGGAAAAATATATTTATTGATGCTCATCATGATATGGAAGGAACAGATGGATCCCATATTGGAAGTTTTGGGCACGGAGTTTATTGGGATTATAATTCCAACGGAATAGTGGTAGACAGTAATACTTTTATAAATTCTAATGCTGCCATTTATTCCAACAGAAATAAGTTAAACAAAGCTATAAACAATAAATTTATAAATTGTGCGAAGGATCTGGATGATATTTGGAGTAATCAGGTGTATATGGATAACCTAATAGATGGAACTGATGATATAGCCAATCATACATTTATTGATAATATTTTCATTCTTGGTAAAAACCCTGATGAAAGAGCTTTTGGATATCATTGCACTTCTTCAAAGTCTATAAATTGGGGTTCACTGAATATAAACAATAATATCTACCAGGATCCATTTGGTGGTAATAAGGTACACAGGGAAATCGATAATTATTCGGATAATGGCAATTATACAATCAGTGAGATGTGCTCAAGACGGCAATATGATTGTAACTCTGTTTATAATCCTCTGAAGCATGATTATTCTGATGTATCTGGTATTAGCAAGGATGAATTTGTGAAAGTGGCTTATAATCCCGGTAAAAAGACTGCAACATTTGATCTTGGAAATACATACATTGATCTCGAAGGCAACCATTATCCCGGTAAGATATTATTGGATGCCTTTGAAACCAAGATCCTTTTTTATTACTCGGAGGGGGTAATCGAAGACAGCGAGGCACCAACGGTTCCTCAAAATTTAAAGACCGATGAAATATCATCGAATTCCTTAAAATTAGCATGGGACAAATCTGAAGATAATATGTCTGTAAAGGCATATAATATTTTTATTAACGGAGAACTCTATGGTACTTCAGTTTCTAATTCAAAAAATGTCACCGGTCTTGATCCTGAGACAGATTATACTTTTCGCGTTTCTGCCTATGATTATTCTTCAAATGAAAGTTCAAAATCCGAAGCAATATCTGTCACTACTAAAAAAATAACAGATGAAGAAGAGGGAGATATTAGTCCTCCAACAATACCAGAAGGCCTGAAGGCAAATGATATTGGAAGAAATGATGTGAGTCTTAGCTGGAACCCTTCCACCGACAACACAGCCGTTAGCGGTTATAAGATCTATGCCAACGGTCTTCGGAAAGCCACTGTTTCCACCACAGGTTATGTGCTTGATAAACTGAATTACGGCACTACCTATAATATTACCGTTACTGCTTTTGATGCTTCCGGAAATGAGAGTGCTGAATCCTCAATTTTGAAAATCACCACCTTGAATCAGGATGGTTCGGGTAGTGAGGACCTTTATGATGCAAGGGATATACCTGAAATAGCCTTTGTAAAGGTTAATAATTCTGAATATGGCACGGAAACTGTCGCTCAGATAAAATCACTCAAACGTGCCGAAATATTAGAAATGGGGGTTCGTTTTTCCGAGGATGAAAATTTTTTTTCGGGAGTGCAGGTCCTTTCGGCAGAACGGGAAAGGTGTATTTCTTTTAATGATGAAAGGATCAGGGATAATCTCCAGGTATTATACAATTTTTCAGAGGGTAAGGGATCTGAAATCCGGGATATTTCAAACATTGATGATCCTTTGAATCTGTTCATTGAAGACCCCGGAAATATCCAATGGTTGCCCGGACAGGGATTGAAAGTAACCGGCAATACTTTGATCTCAAGCGAAACCTTTCCTGAAAGATTGATTGACTCCATCTCCCGGACCAATGAAATCAGCCTGGAAGCCTGGGTAAAACCCGCAGCAATATACCAGGACGGTCCCGCCAGGATATTTACCCTGTCATCCGATCATTTTAACAGGGCTTTTACCGTGGGACAGGATGGAAACAATTCTGAATACGATTATGTTGTAAGACTGGCAACCAGCAACACAGATCCCAACGGCGTTCCTGAAGCAAACTCGGCGAAAAACTTCATGGATATAGATTTTCATCATATCGTTTTTACACGGAATTCTGATGGAATTGAAAAACTTTACATTAACGGGAAACAGGTGTATTACGGATACAGGGAAGGAGATTTGAGCTCATGGGGCAGTGAAAATCGTCTTGCACTTGCCAATGAAATGACAGGAGAAAGGCCATGGACCGGTAGCTATTTTCTCGTAGCAGCATATAACACTGCTCTGAGTGAAGAGGAGGTGTTGCAGAATCATGAGGCAGGATTCGGGAAGATCAGGTTTACAACAAAATATGAAAACCTGGAGTCCAATACTCAATATTTCATGGAACCCTTCGTGATAACCGATAAGGGTACCCGGCATGGTGAAGTAACCAGGATCATTACCCCGGATCTCGAAAGCTTAGAAGATAAAAATCCCTTTAATGCCAAAGTTTATCCCAATCCCAATAAAGGAGATTTCACCTTGTATTTTGAGAATGAATCTTCAGAAGTTCGTTTTGCAAGGATACGCGTAAGCGATATTACCGGAAAACTTATCTACCAGAAAGATCTCCCCCTAACAGATATTTTTTTTGGAAGAGAGGAGCGCATAAGCCTCGATCCCTCCAGATTTAAATCAGGAATCTATTTTTTAACACTTACCATGGGCGGGGAAACGGCTACTCAGAAGCTGATGATCAGTTATCGGTAATCGGTAATCGGTAATCAGTTTGGTCTCACAATACGGAAGTATTTTTCAAGAATTATGGCAGTTGAATGAAAGGAAGTTGTTAAATATTTATACTTCAGTAAGTTAATTCTTTGCAAGATTTAGTTGGATAAAAATTGTTTCAATTCTCGATTATCATATCACACTGTCACCGCTCACCTCTTCCTCTTCGGTCCCTGAGCGTCAGTCGAAGGGCCGCTCACCGCTTACCGATTACCGCTTACCGATTACCGCTCACCGCTCACCGCTTACCGCTTACCGATTACCGATTACCGATTACCGTTCACCACATTTTTACAAACTCCCCCCAAAAAAGGATGAACGATAATTATATACAAATAAATGCATGATTATGCTAGGGAAAGCTAAATTGAGACGTTTTCCAACAGCCTGTAAAAGAGATGTTTAGAAGGGGCCTTTTCCTCCAAAACTTCAGGTATTTGTTAATTCTTACAATTGGATTTAACTTGCTAAACTTTCGTGTTGAATGATTCCGGGTTCCGGATAATGAATTTTTTACTGCAATGAATATGGAAATGTCAGTTAATAAGAAGCTATTACGATATATAAAAAGATTATTTATTCCTGTGGTTAGCGGGTTACTCTTTTCAACCGGCATGGGATATTCCCAGCCTGATACAGTCAGGGTTATGCCACTCGGAAATTCTATCACCCAGGGGATATGGTGTACCAATGAAAATATATTTGATGATTGCACCGAAATCGATACCGCCGATGCCGTTGGCTATCGTTTGAATTTATATGATTCCTTAACCAACCAGGGTTATGTTGTAGATTTTGTGGGAAGTGAGAGTTCGGGTTCCAATTTTCTCACAGATACCGATCATGCAGGGTTTCCCGGGATCAACGATGACAATCTCGCTGATCTTATGGAAACCGGATTTTCTGATCATACAGGTTCTGTTACCTCCGGACCCTATATGGATTCATATCCTGCCGATATTGTATTCCTTCATATCGGAACAAATGATGTGCTTGCCAACGATACCGGAAATGTTGATGGTCTCGTCAGAATACTCGATGCCATTGATGATTACGAGATAAGCAGCGGAAATCCTGTAACTGTTTTCCTTGCCAGGATCATAAGTCACGAGGGTAGCGATTGTGGAACCCATCCGGGAACCGCAGCCTATAACAGGCAGATTGATTCTGTTGCCGAAGTGCGGATTGCAGCAGGGGATAATATTGTTGTACTGGATCTGGAATGTGGAGCAGGGATAGATTATTCGACGGATATGGCCGACCAGGTTCATCCATTCCAGTCGGGATACGATAAGATGGGTGATTACTGGTATGCCAATGTGGATAGCTTTCTTACCGGGCTCACCTCTCATACTTTAACAATGGAAATTCCTGTAGGTAATGGAACTGTAAGCCCCGATACGGGTTCATATCTTTATCCTGACAGCAGCAATGCATTGCTTACCGCTACCCCGGATGAAGGATGGGAGTTTACCGGATGGACAGGAAGTGAAAACACTGTTCTGAATCCGCTTACATTGTTGATGCATGAGGATAAGACCATCACCGCCAATTTCAGCCAGATCACCTACACACTCACCGTAACAGATGACGGAACTACGGGTGCTGCCACCAGTCCTTCAGGTTCGGAGACAGTCAATTATGGAGAAAATACAGCAATATCAGTGACAAGCGTCCCGGCCAATTACGAGTTTGATAACTGGACGGTAACCTCCGGAACTGCAAATATTGCCGATCCCAACCAATCAAGCACAACCGTGAGCCTCACCTCCGGCGATGCCACTGTCCAGGCGAATTTCCGTCTTGTAACTTATCAATTGACTGTTGGTACGGATGGTACAGGCGGTTCTTCCACCACTCCATCCGGAACGGTTACCGTGGAACATGGTGTCGGTGAAAATATCACAGCAACTATACCCACGGGCTATAGTTTTGACGGCTGGACAGTCACTTCCGGAACCGCTAGCTTTGCAGATGCAGCAGATCCCACCACAACAGTGACGCTGACCTCCGGCAATGCCTCCATCCAGGCAAATTTCATCATCAACACCTACCAGCTAACGGTAGGAACCGATGGTACTTTAGGAGTTTCCACTACTCCGGACGGTACAGTATCCGTTGATCATGGGGTAAGCACAAACATTTCTGCCACCACTCCTACAGGTTACAGTTTCGACAGTTGGACAGTGACTTCAGGCACAGCAAGCATTGCCGATGATACAGATCCAACTACTGCTGTGACACTTACTTCAGGAGATGCAAGTATTCAGGCTAATTTTGTTTTGAGCACCTATCAGTTGACTGTTGACACAGATGGCACTTCAGGAGCTTCAACCACTCCATCCGGAACGGTCACCGTTGAACATGGTGTCGGTGAAAATATCACAGCAACCCCACCCACGGGCTATAGTTTTGACGGCTGGACAGTCACCTCCGGAACCGCAAACTTTGCAGATGCGGCAGATCCCACAACAACAGTGACGCTGACCTCCGGCAATGCCTCCATCCGGGCGAATTTTATCATCAACACCTACCAGCTAACGGTAGGAACCGATGGTACTTTAGGAGTTTCCACTACTCCGGACGGTACAGTATCCGTTGATCATGGGGTAAGCACAAACATTTCTGCCACCACTCCTGCAGGTTACAGTTTCGATAGCTGGACAGTGACTTCAGGCACAGCAAGCATTGCCGATGATACAGATCCAACCACCACGGTTACTCTAACCTCAGGGAATGCAAGCATCCAGGCCAATTTTGTTATTGAGAGCTATAATTTGAATATCAACCTGAACGGGGACGGTTCGGTCACCAGGAATCCGGATCAACCCAATTATACTTTTGAAACTGATGTTGAGCTGATGGCTTTCCCTTCAACGGGATGGCAATTTGATAACTGGTCGGGAGATGTGACCGGATCAGCTAATCCGGTTACGGTAACTATGGATTCAGAAAAATCGGTAACTGCAAATTTCAGTCTGAAGATCTATCAGTTAACTGTAACTACAGATGGTACTACAGGAGCTGTAACGGATCCTTCAGGAAATGAAAATGTTGAACATGGAGTGAGTACGAACATAAGCGCAACTCCTCCGGCAGGCTATAGTTTTGATGGCTGGTCTGTAACATCAGGAGTTGTGAACTTCGGAAATACCGGTGATCCTACCACTACAGTTACGCTGACCTCCGGAGATGCATCCATCCGGGCGAACTTCACCCTGGATACCTATCAACTGACAATTGGCACCGATGATACAGAAGGGGCATCAACGCTACCTTCGGGAACAAGTACGGTTAACCACGGAGAACCTACGGCAATAACAGCAAACGCTCCCACAGGGTACAGCTTTGATAGCTGGACGGTAGTTTCAGGTACTGCAAGCTTTGGTGATGCGACCGATCCAACTACTACGGTTACACTCACTTCCGGGGATGCCTCCATCCGGGCAAATTTCAGTCTGAATACTTATTTATTGACGGTTGGTACAGATAATACTTCCGGATCATCAACAACCCCTTCAGGAACCTTCACCGTAAATCACGGAGAAAGCACCGATATCTCGGCAACTGCGCCGGCAGGATATAGTTTTGTTAACTGGACGGTAGTTTCAGGCACAGCAACTATTGGAAATACCGCTGATCCTGCAACTACAGTTACACTCACATCTGGAAATGCCGATGTTCAGGCTAACTTTGAGCAGGATATTTATGTGTTAAATACGACTGCGAATGGCAATGGTACAATCTCAAGGAGTCCCGATCAACCTGATTATTTAAGTGGTACAAATGTTGATTTGTTGGCCACTCCCGATGAAGGCTGGGAATTTGATAATTGGTCCGGGGATATAACTGGAAATTCAAATCCTGTTACCCTCACCATGGACAGTGATAAAACCGTGGCAGCTAATTTCAGCCAGATCACCTTTGCTCTCACCGTAACCGCCGATGGTACTTTAGGTGCAACTACCAATCCATTAGGAACAGTAAATGTTAATTATGGTGAAAGTACTTCCATATCGGTGAGTTCAATACCGGTTGGATATGAATTTGTTAACTGGACAGTGGCAGAAGGAATCGCCAGTATTGCCGATCCGAATGTTACAAATACAACCGTGGTGCTCACCGATGGAGCAGCGAGCGTTCAGGCCAATTTTGTCTTAAAGGAATACACCATAGTTGCATCTGCAGGTACCGGTGGAAGCATAACACCCTCCGGAAACGTAATTGTTGATCATGGTTCTGATCAGGAATTTACCATTACACCGGATGAAGGTTATGAGATTGATGATGTTCTTGTGAATGGTACAAGCGTAGGTCCGCTGGCAAGTTATACCTTTACTGATGTTACGGCCGACGCCAATATATCAGCAAGTTTTGTATTAAAAACCTATTCCGTCACAGCTACAGCCGGTTTAAACGGAAGCATTGATCCACCGGGAGAAAGCATTGTAGATCATGGAGGATCACAGAGCTACACCATTACACCGGCCGAAGGTTATAATATTGAAGACGTCCTTGTGGATGGGCTGAGTGTCGGAGCTGTTGAAACTCATGATTTTATCAATGTCACGGCCGATCATACGATATCCGCCAGTTTTATTATCAAGACCTTCACTGTCAGTGCAACTGCCGGTTTGAATGGAACAATCACCCCGGCCGGGGATACGGAAGCAGAATACGGATCCGATCTCACCTATACCATAACTCCCGATGAAGGATATGAAGTGGAAGATGTTCTCATTGATGGAATAAGCGCAGGACCATTGACAGAATACACGTTTACCAGTATAACCGAAGACCATAGCATTTCGGTCAGTTTTGTACTGAAAACCTACACCATGACTGCCACTGCCGGGGAAAATGGTACCATTTCGCCCGCCGGAGAAACGATTGCCGATCATGGTTCTGATCTTATCTATACTATAGTTCCCGACGAAGGCTATGAAGTTGAGGATGTACTGGTTGATGGTTTAAGTGTGGGTCCGGTGACGGAATATACTTTTACGGATATCACCTCCGATCATACAATTTCAGTATCTTTTGTAATTAAAACATATCTTATAACAGCCACTGCCGGTGAAAATGGACAGATCCTTCCTGCGGGTATTACAGAAGTTGAACATGGATCAGCGCTTACATACACCATCACTCCCGATGAGGGCTATGAAATTGAGGATGTTATTATTGACAGTGTAAGCCAGGGTCCGCTGGAAGAGTTTACATTCGCGGATGTAACGAGAGATCATACCATAGAGGTAAGTTTCATTATTAAGACCTATACCCTTTCTTCATCAGCCGGATTGAACGGAACCATCAGTCCCCTGGGGGATACCATTGTTGAGCATGGTTCGACTCAGATTTATACCATCACACCGGATGAAGGATACGAGGTGGAAGATGTCATTGTGGATGGCGTTAGCGCAGGCCCCTTAACTGAATATACCTTTGCAGATATAACGGAAGCCCATAGCATATCTGTTTCCTTTATTATTAAAACATATATTGTTCAGGCTACTGCCGGACTCAATGGAACTATACTTCCCGAGGGAGAGATTGAAGTTGAGCATGGCTCTGATCTTGAGTTTACCATTACTCCCGATGAAGGATATATCATCGATGATGTGCTGGTGAACGGCCTGACAGCAGGAACACCGGAAACATATCTGCTCAGTAATATTACCGAGGCACAGACAATAGAAGCGGCTTTCATTAAACTGGTCGAGGTTGAGGATCTCACAATACCCAATGATACCATGAGTATCGGAGACACTGTAACTGCAACCCTGACGGTTACTTATGATGCCGGTTTCCCCTATTCGCTTGTTTCGGGTGAAGTTGGCGGATATAATCTCATCAATCTTCAAAGAATCGATCTTACAACATACACTGCCGACTTTATTGTGACTGAGGGAGGAAACAGCTATACTTCTGCACAGGCCATACCTGTAACCAACCTGGTTTTGACCGACGGAGATGTGGTGAGCGAGGTTTATACAGCGGGCATTGAACAGGATGCTGACCTGCTGGATGCAGAAAGACCGGTGATTAACTTTATCTGGGTAGAAGAAGGCAATAAGAGCGTTGGAGAAACTGTACAACTGCTTATTAACGCCGATGATACGGGTTACCGTATCGATTCTTCAAGTCTGGTGAACGGAATTCCGGTTACAGAATCCAATATTGTCTTCTCGGAAGTGGGAACCGGAACTTATTCCCTGAGCTACATTGTGGAAGAAGGCGATAATGACGTGGCTGCCGGTGAGTTGACAGCATCTGTGGCACTTGTCAAACCTTCGGGTAATACGAGTGATCCATTCACCAGCCTGGATAATATTTCAAATTTGATCATCGATGCAAATCCTCCGGTTATAACAAAAATGGAAGTTCCCGAAGGTGAATTTGGAATAGGAGAAATTATTGAGGTAACCATAACAGCCGATGGAGAAGGATACACAGCAGGCTCGGGTACTGTTATTAATGATACCCCGGTCAGTTCATCCAGGGTGAATTTTACCGAACAATCCGGTGGAGTGTATATCTTGAGTTATACAGTTGCCATAGGTGACAACAGCGTTGAGCCCGGAGAACTTCAGCTTTCCGTCTATCTCAGGGATGATGCCGGAAATGACGGAGGACCTTACACAGATCTTGAAGCTAACAGTCTTTCGGTTTACACGGAATTGCCAACCGCAACAATTGGCGGAACACAGGCCATTTGTGAAGGGGATGCAGCTCAATTAACCATATATCTGACCGGACGTTCTCCATGGAGCATATATCTTTCGGATGGATCCGAAACGACCCTGTATGAAGAAATTTATTCTTCCACCTATACTATAGATGTGGTTCCTACCGAAACCACAACTTATAGTATTGATCTGGTGTCGGATGCAAACGGAGCTCTTAATAGCGGTAACGGCACGGCAACTGTCACCGTGCGTGAGAGAACCGATGTTGAGATTCTTAATCTTAAATCGAGTTACAATGTCGAGGCCGATCCATTTGTTCTGGAAGCAGATGTTGCGGGAGGAACCTTCTCAGGTCCCGGTGTTAACAGTGTTTCCGGAATATTTGATCCCGGACTTGCCGATACCATAAATTCTCCTCATACAATTTATTATACCTATACCAATCCTGCCGGTTGTACAAGCATTGACAGTGCGCTGGTTTTCGTACTTGGTGCTAAAGGTGATATTTATATTCCCAACAAATTTTATTGTGACAATCACGATCCTTTCCTTGTATCGGCTTCAAATATTTCCGATATAATAGGTTCTTTTGTGTTGCTCGATTCCACAGGAACAGAAGTTAACGGTTTGACCGACAATGGGGATAACACGGCAACCGTGAATCCTGTAGTTCTCAATGAGGGTCCTTACACTGTTGAATATTCATACACTAACAATGTGACTTTTTATCTGAGAGACAGTTTCAGGATTGAGGGTGTAGATGCTCCTGATATCCTTATACCCGACAGAAACGAATATTGCAGGAATGAACAGCCATTTGCACTGAGCAGTTCAGTTGCCGGCGCTGTTTTTGAAGGTCCGGGAATTTCATTGGTGGATGGCGAATATATATTTGATCCGGGTGCTGCTGAGATTGGAAATAATGTAATCACTGCCTCTAACACTTCTAGCAGCGGTTGTTCAAAGACCATATCCAAGACCATCAGGATCAACCAGGTTCCATCAGTTAGTTTTGAAGCTGACAGACTTTGTGTGAGTGAAAATGATACGGTCTTTTTCAACAATACAACAGAAGATAAACATCTTATTACTGAATGGAGCTGGGATTTTGGAGACCCGGAAAGCGGAGAAATGAATACCGGCAATCGTGAAAATCCATGGCATGTCTATAAAGAGGCCGGAGCAAGAGAGGTTAAATTATTCGGAGTGACAGAAAAAGGTTGTGTTGATTCACTGGTCCGGACTATAGAGTTTGAAGATAACCCTACCGGCACCATCACCTGGGATAATGAGTGCTTTATTGATGAGGTTGAAGTTACATTTACCAGCGATATGATGAGCAAAAGTCCGGTTGTGAGTTATGAATGGACAATTACCGATACGGCGGATGAATCCGTAAGTATCACCGGTGCCGGATCTATAAAATACACTTTCGATGAAATGTCGACCTATAACATCGAATTGCTGACAGAAACCCGTAATGGTTGTACAGGAATTATTGAAAAGGAAATAATGCTTAAACCTGTAATCAATATAGCTGAGGATAACCCTTATGTTGAAGATTTTAATAATAACCAGGGATGGTGGACAGCAAACGCTGCCGACTCATCAGCTTATCTGAGCTGGGATTACAATGTAGTGAATCTGGAAAACATAAATGATAATCTGTCACGTGGATGGTATACTGATTTGCCGGATGCTCCTGTTAAGGAATATTCATGGATAAGGTCGCCCTGCATCAATTTTAAAGAATCGCGCAGGCCAATGATCTCAATGGATATCTACCGGAGTATGACCGGTGATGAAGAAGGTGTTGTGCTGCAATACACAAGGGATGGCGGGAACAACTGGCATACCATTGGAGAGAAAGGTAAAGGTATTAACTGGTATAATTCTGATCAGATTGCCATCAATCCGGGTGGCAGTCCTTCAGGATGGACCGGTGAGCAGCCTTTTGCAGCAGACAATGGATGGGTGGGGGCAAGGCATCATCTGGATTCACTTGCCGGTGGCGGCTTAACACAGTTCCGGATTGCATTTGCTTCCGAACATGACAGCGATGTTGAAGGTCGTGAAGGCTTTGCCCTTGATAATATTGTAATTAGAGAGAGGGATCGCAAAGTTCTGCTTGAGCACTTTACCAACACTTCAGATATGGATACCCGTGAAGAGAATATGAGGGTCAACAGTTTATACAATGACCATTTCAAAGACATGGTAAAACTGGAGTATCATACCTCCTTCCCCGGGGAAGATCCTTTCAATGCCCATAACAGTGCCGTACCTGCAACCCGCGCCCTGTATTACGGTGTAACTGATGTTCCTTATGCTCTGTTTAACGGAGGGTATACACCATCACTCAGATTTGGCTTTAATCCGGAACAGCCTGAAAAGAGGGATGTGGACGTGGCATCCCTGCAGGATGGTTTATTTGGCATTAATTTATATACACAATATACAGAAAATCAGGTTATAGCAGATGTTCAGGTAACCGCTTTAGAGGATCTGGATCCCGAAGAACGTATTGTGCATGTCGTTGTATTTGAAAAACTGATCACCGGTGTGTCAACAGTCAATGGCGCTACCAATTTCCTTAATGTTGTTAAGGATATGCTTCCAAACAGTGCCGGTACTGCTGAGTTTGACAGATGGACGAAAGGCCAGACACGAAACTACACGCTGGGTTGGAATTTTGCAAATGTATATGATCCTGAGATGTTAAGGGTGGCTGTGTTTGTCCAAAACGATAACACCAAGGAAGTTTACCAGGTAGCCACAGATGATTATACCAATATTACAACAGAGGTAAAAGACCGCGAAACTTATGAGGATCTGGTGAATATCTACCCGAATCCTGCATATGATCATCTTTTCATTAATATCAATAACAGGCACAACCGGGATTACACCGTTGAACTCTTCGATCAGGTAGGCAGAAGTGTCATCCGGAGGGATGTGTATAAATATGAGGATCTCATACAGATCAGCACAGAGGCCCTGGACAGAGGCGTTTATTATGTGAAGGTTATGGATAAGGAGAATGGTGTTGTGTTGAGGGTTGAGAAGGTTGTTGTAATGAAATAGGGGGGGGTATGGACCATGGACCATGGACCATGGACGATGGAGGGGAAGACCATGGACCATGGAAGGAAGAGGTGAGCGGTTAATGGTAAGTAGGAAGTAGGAAGTAGGAAGTAGGAAGTAGGAAGTAGGAAGTAGGAAGTAGGAAGCAGGAATATAAATCACGCCTAAAAATGGCAGATAGGTACTGAAAAAATATCGGGCCCAAAAAGACCACGATAGTGGTCGAAATAGATTAGCCATGGGTGCACCTGTTCGCCTTTGGAGGAACCCATGGTGGAATGGTAATCAGGCCCTGGAAATGACAAATACGAATGACAAAAATATCAAGTCCCAAAAGACCATGAAGCCGGTGAATGAAAACACCCGATCACTGTTCGAATTATGTTAAATCATGAACCAATCATCCTCCTCCTTGGTTCGTTCATCAAAAAAGCTGCAGAATGAATATCAGGTCAGCGATTAATACGTTAATTTTAAGGCAGAGACATATTTTTCATGAAGGAATTGTTTAATAATTCGAACCTGAAATTTTATTTTTCAGAATTTATCTTCAATTTTATATATTTTGAAGAATAAAAATACTATATTTTTGTAATTATGACTGAAAATTCAAGTCAAAATATAAACATCACCAGTAAATCCCGGAATCCATTTGTTGGCATCAGACCATTAAAGGTAACGGAAAAACATCTTTTTTTTGGAAGGGATAAGCATGTGAACCTGGTTGTGGAGAAACTGCTTGCCAATCGGTTTGTGGTTATCAGCGGGGGATCAGGGATCGGGAAATCTTCCCTGGTGAATTGCGGAATAATACCCAGGGTTGAAGCTGAAGGCAGTTGGAAAAAGATTTACTCGGAAATAACCGATTCTCCCATTGAAAATCTATACAATGATGTACTGAGTGTCAGTGGAAAAACTCCGGGTAAAGAAAATGCTTTTAATGAAAAAAGCTTTAAGAGATCGGAACTGATCACATTGTTAAAAGAGGATTATAAAGAAAGTAAATCCAGGTATTTATTTTTCATCGATCAGCTTGATCAGCTTGTTTTGAACCGGGTAAGCAAGAATAAGGAAGCATTTGAAAAAATGATTTCCACCTATATTTCACTGCTGGTTGATCTTTTAAAAGAAGCAGAAATTCCCGTCTATATAATTATGACCGTACGGTCGGATTATATGGGTGAATTCTCCAATTTTGCAGAATTTGCAGAATTAATAAACAGCAGCAATTACCTTCTGCCCCAGATGTCGGATGATGATCTTTATGAAGCCATAAAAGGACCTCTTGAATATGCAGGTGTTGACTGGGACAGTAAATTACCCGACCGGATAATTAACGATCTGAGTGGAAAACCTGATAAACTTCCCTTAATGCAGCATGCTCTTTTAAGGACATTCAATGCCTGGAAAGAATCAGGACCACCGGGTGGACCCATGACTGTGAAATTATATGAGGAAATAGGTACAGCGGCTAATGCTCTTGAGAAGCATGCCGAAGAGGCTTACAATGAACTGGACAGGAAAAACAAGCAGGTTTGTGAGCGTATTTTTAAGAACATTACAGCCAAAACTCCCGATAATCGTTTTGTAAAACTTCATACAAAAATTGGTGAGCTTGCCCAGATTGCACAGGTTGATGATTACCAGGTCATCAAGATCATCAATGTATTTAACAGAAAAAGTCGTGCTTTCCTTAATCCTCCGGAGGACACCTTGCTCACGGAAGATACATACATCAGTCTTTCACATGAAGCACTGATAAGAAATTGGGACCGTTTGAAAAAATGGGTGAATGAAGAAGCGGAATCCATTAAGATCTATAAAAAGCTGGCAGAGTCAGCATTTCAGTTCCAGCTTGGAAAAGCCGAGCTCTGGAGCCCTCCTGAACTTGATCAGGCCATAGAATGGCGGGATAAAAACTCCCCGAACGTTACATGGGCGCGACGTCATAATCCTGCATTTGAGCGTACGATGGTTTTCCTGAACTTATCAGAAAATGAGTATCATCAGGAGAAGGAAAACAAGGAAAGAACAGAGAGGCTGAGGAAAAAATGGACCCGGATAATGGCGATTGCAGGAGCTGCAGCAGCACTTATTATTCTTCTAGTGGTAATTTTTTCCGGAGAAGCTGATCAGTCAGAACAACAGGCCGGCATGCAACCCCGGATGAATAATGAAACTATTGCAGATCGGGGGCAGGAAGAAGATGCTGAAATACAGGAAGAAATGCCCGGAAATCAGGAGGATGTTGATCAGGAATCCATTCAGGAGAGTGCGAATGATAATTTTGCTCAACAGGAACCCCAATCATTTCAGGAACAGGATGAACCCGAACAGGTACAGCAACAGGAAAGAACAACTACCACTGATCTGCAGGAAAGAGCAGAAACTCCGGTAAGAGTGCAGGAAGAGACCGGGACAGATATTAGCGCAACTGAAGATGAAGATCAGCAGACACAGAACCGTGAAGATCCTCCTGTAAATCAGCAAGCCGATACTGAAACGGAAGAACCTGAAGAGGAAGTTGTAATACCCGAACCCGAACCACGGCAGGAAACCGTTGAAACTCCTTCACGAGCTACATTAAGCAAGGAAAGAATGGTGAATGTTTCAGAGTCTATGGCTGAAGCTTCATTGCAAACAGATGAAGATCAGGACCTGAAATCATTGCTCGCTTACCAGTCCTTTCTGTTTAACCAGGAATATAATAATAATAGTTTCAAACCGGTCATTTATGATGCTCTTTATAAATCAATGCAATCCCAGTTAGGGAATTCTTTCAATGCATATAAAGGACATTCAAACGCGGTAAGAACCATCGAGTTTATGCCCAATTCATCAAGATTTTTCAGTGCAGGAAATGATGGAAGTGTTTTGAGATGGGATGCTGCAAGTGAAAAGCCTCAATCAACCACGCTTATTACAGGCAGAGGCATCATTGAAGAAATGTCTATCACCAGGAATGGGAAGTGGCTCATCATTTCAGAAACCAGGAATGGGCTTTTACTCATGAACCTTAATTCCGGCGGAAGCAATCCGGATATAATAAAGGGGGAAGACCTATATGTGCATTCAATTGCTGTGGCCCCGGATAACAATACATTCTATACTGCGGGAACTTCAAATCACATTGAAAAATGCAATATAACCTCACGATCAGCTGAGGTGATAATCCAGACAGATTCAAGAATAAATTCACTTGACCTTTCCAAAGACGGGCAGACCCTTGCAGCAGGTACACGAAGCGGGAAAGTGATCACATGGAATACTTCAGGGAGTTATGTTGCGAATGTTATTTTTGAAGACGCAGGGAATGTTGTGCAGAGTGTAAGTTTTTCACCGGATGGAAGATATCTTGCCTGCGGAACACAGCGAGGCAAGATCCTTGTTTTCAGAACGAGTGACTTCGAATTGATCAGGGAAATGCCAGGGCATACCGCAAGGGTGACAGAGATTGATTTCAGCCCGAATGGTCAGTTTATGGCAAGCTCTGCATACGATGGCAAGGTACTTTTATGGAACATGAGAGATTTATCCTCTTCCCCGGTGATTTTTAATGATAACGGTGGTTTTGTATTCAGTGTGAACTTCAGTAAAAATGGAAATCATGTTGTGAGTGGTAGTGCTCAGGAAAACCGCCTGGTTGTAAGACCTGTTTCTCAAGCAAGCCTTGCGCAGAGGGTATGCTTCCTGGTTTCGCGAAACCTTACCCGGCAGGAATGGCGGAATTATGTGGGAAATGATATCCCCTGGCGTGAAACATGCACCGACAAATAACAATCTCTTTAATTGCAAGCCCGATGAAAATACAGCATTCAATATTATTCGTATTACTTTTATTCTTCTCTACACTGTTTGCAAGAAGTCAGGTGAACAAATGTGCACTTAACCTGGTGAAGGCGGAGGAACAGTTCAATGCCGGTCAGATCGAAGAAGTTCCCGAGCTTCTTCTTGATTGCATAGAAGATGGATTTACCACCGAAGACCGTATTGAAGCATTTAAGCTGTTGATCAATGCTTATATTTTTGACGGGTACCCCGACCTTGCCGAGGAATATATGATGATCTTTCTGAATGAATATCCCGATTACAAGGTTTCCGATGATGATCCTTACGAATTTGTTGTACTCTTCGATCAATTCGATAATAAACCACGATATTCCATCGGGGCTTTTGTCGGTACAAATTTTTCAGGAGTGAGCGTTAAAGAACCTTTTGGAGTGTATAATGTAAATGAAGTGGAAGGTGATTATTCCGGAACTGCAGGATTTCATTTTGGCGGAAGCTTTCATTATTATCTCAGACCTAAAATAGAGCTTTCCCTTGAAGCCATGTATTCAAAATCGGGTTTTGATTATGAAGTAAATCCCTTTCCTTTTACGACAACCATTTTTGCCGAGCAGCAGAGCAGATTTGATATTCCTGTCTCAGTGATCTATTCATTCAATAGTATAAAGTTCAGTCCTTATCTCAGATTTGGTTTTAATAATTCCATATTATTGTCAGCGAGTGGAGAGTATGTCCGCACTTATGCGAATACCGGGGGTGTTGATATTGATAATATTGAGAGTGAAGTTGCCGATCTCAGCGATAGCAGAAAAACTTATGCCCTGGGTACATTCCTCGGAGGAGGGGCAAGGTATAAATTACCAAAAGCTTATTTATTTCTGGACCTTAGATATAATATAGGGTTTACCAATCAGGTAGTTTCCGAAAGCCGAAGGGTTGCCGGTGATGATATATGGTTGTTTTATAACTGGCAGGATGATTTTGCCATCAACAACTTCGCAATAACTATAGGGTATACAAGGAAATTTTATAACCCGAAAAGAAAAAACTGAATAACAGAACCACTAACCATGGAGTCCAATGTAAGGAGGGCTGTGGAAAATAACTAGCAGACCATGAAAAAAGTATTTGCATATTTTTTAATGATAATCATATTTTTCGCCTGCAGTAAGGAAGAAGTTTCTGAACTGCAGTCCGATTATTTTATCAAGTTTTACGGAAATTTCCTCGAGGATAACGGTTATGCCATCCGGGAAACCGGGGATGGAGGGCTTATTATTACAGGCACGGTAGAGCGCTTAAGTACAGGAAAGGATATCGTATTGATCAAAACAGATGCTTACGGGAATCAGGCTGACTGGTCTCCAAAATATTTTGGCAATGGTTCCGACGATGAAGCTTACTCGGTTGTAACCACGGAGGATGGTTATTTAATTGCAGGAACCATTACCAATGATGGAAATAAAGATGCTATATTAATTCAGACAGATCTTCAGGGAAATCAGGTTGGAGAGGAATTTATTTATGGTGGCTCAGAAGATCAATATGCTGTGGATATTGAAGAGCGTTCACAGGGCGGACATATGGTTGTGGGTTATTCCATCAATCCGTCCGACCAATCCAGGAGTTTTTTTGTGATCACCCTTGATGAAGGACTTACCAATCCGAAAATTACAACTTCTTCATCCAGAGGGGAAGAATTCATAAAAGTGATCCGGAATACGGAAAGCGAATACCTTGCCCTTGGGAATCAATACCGGGCCGATGGCGATTCCCGGTTTTTCATTGCAAAATTGAATGAAACAGGGAACATTTTTGATCTGGCTTTTATAAGTTCTCCCAATTCAAGTATAACATTGGGAGATGCTGTTGCTACCAATGATTCTACATTATATCTCTATGGCACCCTCAGGGAAGAGGGTGAAATCAATAGTAAATTGATTCTTAAAAAAGTCGTTAATCTGCAGGAAAGCTGGGACCGTGTGATATCAGCATCCGGCAGTCTTGAAGGAAAGGCTATAACTACAGGCAGTGATGGCGAATTGATAATTGCTGCCGATAAAACCCTTGGAGAGGATAAGAATATTCTCATCTATTTTCTTGATGAAGAAGGAAACGTGGTGAATTCACGTGAGTTTGGCGAGAGTGGAGATCAGACAGTTGAAGACATCTTACACTCACAGGATAATCTTATCATTCTGGGTGGAAATGCTTATGAACAAAACAGGATGATCAGCCTCATCAAAACGGATCAGCAGGGAAACATCTGGGAATAAGTGCCACCCAATGAAATTTTTCAACTAACTTTTTAAAAGTTCTTGAGATGAAAAGATTGATTTTTACTATATCTGTTATTATCGCTTCAATGCTAACAGGAATAATATATTCCCAGTCAGCGACTTTAAGCGGTACGATCTTCACGAATAACATGGAAAGCGATGTGCGGACCGGAGGACTTACCATCGAAATAACATTAACTTCGGTCATATGGTCAGGCAATGTGGGAACGGACCATTCTTCCACCACAGATTTGATCAATGCATTTACCGGTGATCAGAACTGGAAATTTGTCACCGACGCACTTGATTATACTCATGTGGAAAGGGTGGATGGTTCACTGGTAGTCATTAATCTTCCTGCAGTACCGGATTATTTTCTTTCAGCCGATGAAACAATCAAACTTACGGTACCGGCTTCCTGTCTTTTTTTCTACGGTTCACCGGTTCCTGCTTCACCTGAGATCATTATAAACAATGAAGCTGCTTCTGTTAGTGTGTCAGGAAAGATCCAGGATGAAACGGCAAACAGAGAGTTGGATATACGGAGTGGAAATTCGGATATAGTTTTGACTGTTGTTGGAGACCTTTGGGAATCATCTGTTGGCACGAATTCAATTGAAAACGAGAATCTGATTACTGGCATAGCAGGAAGCCTGGAGTGGAATTCAGATGTTGTGAGCGCAATTTTGGGTTCCGATAAGGGAGCCTCCAATACAGTTGTTTCAGGAAATGATGTAAGGATTTCGATACCCGCAGTTTCGGATTACAATATATTTCAGGATGATAATATCAATAGCAGTGTTCCTTCAGGAGCTCTGATTTACACTGCAAGTGGAACGGTGAGTGGCGAACCGGTTCTGACTGTTGTTGCTGAAAAAGCCACTGCTACTATCAATGATCCCGGTTTAACCGAATCAACAGTTGATGGCGGGCAATTAACCCTTAGCCTTGATGAGGATGAGTTCACAAATTCCACACTCGCGATCAGTAATTTCACCCATAACGGTCCGGCTGAAATTACCATTGGTGCAGTGGATTATGTCAGCGAGACCGAGGCAATCATTACCCTTGGTTTGAGCGGTGAGCTTACCGGGGATGTCAGTGATTTTCGAATTACGGTTTCAAGAGATGAATTAAGAGGCAATAAAGACATCACAAGCAATGGAATCTCAATTTTGGATGAAGAAGGACCGGTTATCACGGATGTGACCATCCCTGAGGGTACCTACGGTATTGGAGACACTGTTAGGGTTGAGATTACGGTTGCTGATGACCAGGGAGCAGAATATGCATATAATTCCGGTACAGTGGCGGGAAAAACTTTGACCGGATTGCAAAGGGAATCCAGTGTCCTTTACACTGCTTATTTCGTGGTTGCAGAGGGAGATCAGGGTTATGCTGCCAATGAGACTATTCCTGTAAACAATCTTCAACTGATCTCAGGTTCATTGCTGGGAAATATTTATGATGGAGTTATAGATAATAATACCATTATTGACACTGACAGTCCGGTAATCAACTATATGCGCCCTCCTCTTACAGGCGTTTATAAAGTCGGGGAACAGATAAGTATAATTGTATCTGCCAATGGAGAGAACTACACTTATGTAGAATCTGAAACCATGGTGAATAATGTTTCTATCACAGAGCCAAATGTGACATTTCAGGAGATAGGGGATGGACTTTATATTCTGAAATACACCGTTAATGAAGGGAACAGTGATGTGGCAACAGGTAATTTAACCGCTTCATTACAGTTGCAAAATTCCAGCGGGAATCTCAGTCAGATTGAGACTAGCCTTTACAGTAATTCTCTTTCCATAGACGCAAATTCCCCGGTTGTTACATCCATCAGTGTTGATGATGGTGTTTATAACATAGGAGATGAAATTGTAGTGGATATACAAGCAGATGGAAATAATTATGCAGCAACCAACGATACATATATTAACGGTGTGCCACTTTCATTTTCCAATGTAAGATTTTCCAATGTTTCAGGAAACAATTACCGGCTTTATTATGAAGTCCGGTCTGTAGATCCTGAAGTGCTTCCCGGAGATCTTGAGGTAGTTGTTTATCTGCGCGATGGTGCCGGAAATATCGGTGGGCCCTATGATGAAGTCGAACCCAATTCTCTCAGTATATACACCGCTCTTCCCTCAGCCATTTTATCCGGTACACAGGGAATCTGTGAAGGTGAGGAAGCAGAGCTGACAGTAAGCCTTACCGGCAGATCTCCATGGCGGGTTTATCTTTCAGATGGCAGCTCGAACACTGAATACGAAGTAAATAGCTCACCATATACCATAAGGGTTTCTCCCTCCGTTACCACAACCTACAGCATCGATTCGGTGGTGGATGTAAACGGAACACCCAATGCCGGAACCGGGACTGCAACGGTATCTGTCAGTGATAAAACCGATGTTGAGATCATTAATTTGAATTCGAGTTATTATATTGAAGCCGATCCGGTGCAACTGGAAGCCAATCCCTCAGGCGGAGTATTTTCCGGCCCCGGGGTTAACAGTTCTACCGGAGTTTTCGATCCCGGTGAGGCAGACACAGTAAATTCACCTCATACCATTTATTACGATTACACCAATGAAACAGGCTGTACAAGTACAGACAGTGCACTGATATTCGTCCTTGGTGCAGAGGGAGATCTGTTTATCCCGGAAGAGGTGTATTGCGATTACAGTGAAGCTTTTACAGTCACAGGTTCAAACGTTGCTGAGGATACCGGCTCGTTTACATTGTATGATGATAATAATGCAGAAACAGATGGACTGACAGATAATGGAGATAACACTGCCACAGTTGATCCTTCAGTTCTTGTGGAAGGAGCATACACTGTGGAATATAAATATTTTGACGGAACCTGGTTCTTCCTGAAGAAAAGTTTTCTGATCGAAACCGTTGAATCTGCTGAAATTTTGATACCCGATCAAAATGAATACTGCCAGAGTGCTGTTCCATTTGAAATGGCGGCTTCCGATCCGCTTGCAGTGTTTTCAGGACCCGGTGTGACCGGTAATGTTGATGATGGATTTATTTATCATCCTGATTCTGCTTTTGTGGGTGAAAATACGATTACACTTACCAGGACATCGGAAAATGGTTGTGAAAGTTTTGTTACCAAAACGATAAACATTATTCCGATGCCCGAACTGAATTTCACTATCGATAATTTATGTGTCAGCAGGAGAGATACGGTTTATTTCAATAACACCACCAGGGATAAAGATATTATTACAGGCTGGAGCTGGAATTTTGATGACCCGGACAGTGAAGAAGAAAATACAAGCACAGAAGAGTCTCCCTGGCATATTTTTGAAGGCCCGGGCCTGAGAAATATTCAACTGACGGCAGAAACTGAAGCCGGATGTGTTGATACCCTGGTGAAAAGTGTGGAATTCGAAGATAATCCCGTTGGATCTTTTCATGTTGAAAGTGAGTGTTATGAGGAAGGAAATAGCATTATGGTGACAAGCATGATGACCAGCAGCAGTGAAATTGTAAATTATGAATGGACCATTACAGATCCCGAAGGAGAAACCGAAGTCATTGAAGGAGGAGAGGAAATAAGCTATAGTTTTGATAGTCTTGATAACTGGACAATACATCTTTACGCCGAAACCGGTGCCGGATGTGCCGGTGAATTTGAAAGAGATATTCTTTTTAAACCTTCTTATGCCCTGGGCGATACCCTGGGGTATTATTTCGAGAATTTCAATGATGAAGATGCCTGGTGGTCGGCTGAAATGGCAGACAGTTCTGCACACCTGAGCTGGAATTTTAATACAGTTGATTTCACAGGGCTCAACAATGAAACCTCACAGGCATGGTTTACCGATCTTCCTTCCTCTGAGCTTACCGAGTATTCCTGGGTGAAATCTCCCTGTTTTGATTTCACTGCCATGGAGCGTCCGATGATCTCAATGGATATTTTCAGGAGTTTATCAGCAAATAATGAAGGAGTTATTTTGCAGTCGACCACTGACGGAGGACTAAACTGGCAGACGGTTGGCAAGGTTGAAAGTGGCATTGACTGGTATAATTCCGATGAGATTACACCGGCTCCGGATAGTGAGGGCGCAGGTTGGACCGGAGTGACGCCATTTGCAGCAGATGAGGGATGGGTAGACACACGTCATGATCTGGATGATCTGGCTGGAGAAAACAATGTACAATTCAGAATTGCCTTTGCCTCTGATCATGGAAGTGAAGAAGCCGGAAGAGAGGGATTTACGTTCGATAATGTAAGGATCAATGAAAGAAACCGGAAGGTATTGATCGAGCATTTCACCAATACCTCCAATGATGATTCCCGTGAGGTGGATGGAATTGTGAACAACATATACAATCTTAATTTTGAAAATGCCGTTAAACTGGAGTATCATACTTCATTCCCGGGTGAGGACCCATTCAACATTCACAATAGTTCGGTGCCTGCTACACGTTCATTCTATTACGGAGTCGCCGAAACCCCCTATTCGCTTTTGGATGGTGGATATACTCCCCGGTTCAGAATTGAATATACACCTGATGTCCTTGATCAGAAAGATTTGAAAGCCGCTTCATTGATGGAAAGTTCCTTTGACATATCAATCAATGCAGAATACAATGATGATAATGTAGTTGCAGAGGTAGAAGTCACTGCGCTCAGGGATCTTGAACCCGCGGAAAGGATTGTTCATGTCGTGGTTTATGAGAAGCTGATCACCGGTGTTTCAACCAACAACGGAGCTAGCAATTTCCTCAATGTCGTGAAGGATATGTTGCCCAATAGCGCCGGAACTGCAGTGTTTGAGGGATGGGAAGAGGATGAGGCCCGCACATTTTCTTTTACATGGGAATATTCCAATGTTTACGATCCGGATATGATAAGGATTGCAAGCTTTATCCAGGACGACGCCACCAAAGAAGTTTACCAGGCTGCAAGCGATGATTCCACCAACCTGACAACCTCAATAAAAGAGGCAGAACCTGAGATCGGTATCTTCGATGTCTATCCCAACCCGGCAACAGAAAACATCTTTGTTCATATCGACAACAAAGAAAAACGGGAATATATCCTCGAACTTTACGATCAACTGGGCAGAAGCGTATTGAGAACAGAAATGTACAGCTATGAAAATGTGAAGAGGATGGATGTTTCAGGCATAGAGGAAGGAGTTTACATTTTAAGGATTGGTGATGGGGAGAGAGGATTGATGGGGGTTAGGAAGGTGGTAATTGGTGACAGGTGATTGATATGCGGTTTTGAGGAAGAAAACTCTCTTACTCCGTATGTATCACACCCATGGAAGTACTGTCAAACTCATCATGCTGCCGGGGAAAATTCTCTCCTGCTACGAAAATATTACACCCAGGGAAACATGTCCATATTCACCCTTCTATTCAGAGATTCAACTCTCCTATTCCGTATAAAGTTTACCGTGAAACATATTCACTCTACATTGCTACATATCATTAATTCATTATCCGAAATTCACTAACACTGGCATTCCGATTTGCTTCACTACGCAATCCGTTCCGGATTGCAGAGGTCCCTCACTACGTTCGGGATGACAAACTGCTCCGTTTTTCGGGAGCGAGGGAAAACAAAAGGGAGCGGCACAGAAAAACTTCCGCATGGCTTAGATCATCACAGCCGCCCCCTTTTGTTTTCCTTCGCTCCCCTTTACTGAAAACGAAATGTCATCTCGACGGTCAAGTCAAAGCGCCAGCTTTGGCTTGGCCGGAGTGACCTCTCTCTTGTTCCGATTA
>CAZGTU010000056.1:0-29795 GCA_964528675.1 uncultured Bacteroidaceae bacterium | reverse complement strand
CTGATATAGTCAAGAGGCTTACCGGTTTGGTTGATGAATTCTGGTATTAATATGAATACCCGCTGGGGTGATGAATCGGGACAAGGAAACGAAGAGCTATATGATCATGAAAATGATCCGGAAGAATATGTAAATCTTGCAAATAGCATAGAATACAAAAATGATCTACTTAAAATGCGAGAAAAATTTGAAGAGATCAGAAGAAATGCCAGGAAGGAAGTTACCAGCATGAAAAATTAAAAAATTCAAAATATTATGAAAAGCAAAGTATTATTTTTATTAGTAATTCTGATGCTTATAGCTACAGGATTGTGGAACTGCATTTCAGAAAATGAAAGCAGCAGACAAGAAAGTCAATCAAATGTACTGCTCATAGGTGTTGATGATCTGAATGATTGGATTAGCTGTTTGGGTGGTCATCCACAGGCAATCACACCAAATTTTGATCGCCTTGCAGCCCAAGGTGTGCTTTTCACCAATGCACATTGCCAGTCGCCGGTATGCAATCCTTCCAGGGCCAGTATGATGGCCTCTCTTTATCCCACTACAACAGGAGTATATTTTCTTAATCCGGATCTGAGCGAGTCCCCGGTTGCCCTTAAAAATACACTGATGCCTCAGCGCTTTCAGAATGAAGGATATCATGTAACCGGTGCTGGAAAATTATTTCACGGAGGACAATATAATGAGCGATATGTACCCAATTATGCCGGAACCTTTGGTGGATTTGGACCCTATCCGAAGGAAAAACTAAGCCCGTATCCGGGGCACCCACTCTGGGACTGGGGCGTTTTTCCTGAGGAGGATGAAAAGATGCCAGATTATAAAATTTCACAATGGGCAGCCGGGAAATTATCTGAAAAACATGATAACCCCTTATGGCTTGGAGTTGGATTTTGGCGTCCACATGTTCCTCAGTACGCTCCACAAAAATGGTTTGATCTTTATCCAATTGAGACCCTTCAGTTACCAGCCATAGTACCAAATGACTTGGATGATATTCCTCGTTATGGGATCGACATTACCAGATTGAACCACGTGCATCCATCATTTGAGTGGGCGGTTGAGAATGATCAATGGAAACCATTGGTCCAATCTTACCTGGCATGTGTGAGTTTTGTGGATGAGCAGCTGGGAACGGTGCTTGACGCACTGGAAAACAGTGAATACAAGGATAATACCTATATTGTTCTGTTTAGTGATCACGGATTCCATTTGGGTGAGAAGGAACGATTTGCCAAGAGAAGTCTATGGAAAGATGGGGCCAGTGTTCCTTTGATTATAGCTGGACCGGGAATCTCCCAGGGCCAGATTTGCAACAAGCCTGTTCAATTGCTCGATATTTATCCCACATTGCTTGAATTAACCGGTCTGGAAGCAGATCCCAGGCTGGAAGGTAATTCACTGGTTCCTCTTCTTCAAGACCAGGAAACTGATTGGCATTATATGGCACGAACCAGTTTTGGACCTGGAAACTATGCTATCATATCAGAGAATTTCCGGTTTATTCAATACAATGATGGCACAGAAGAACTTTATGATCTAAAGGCTGATCCTCATGAATGGTATAATATCGTTAAAAAACCTGAATATAATGAAATAGTCAGGCAACATAGAGAGCAAATCCCTATACAACGGCATGAGATTCTTGGAGAAGGATCAACGGGCCATGATTCCTATGAAGCAACTGAAGCTAAAAAATAGCCAAAGCTGGAAAGAGTGATTTATAATTTAAAAAAGTACTGTCAATTAGCTTCAAATTCTTAAAGAAAGGAAAGCGAACGACTGCATCTCGGAGATGCCATGGTAATCGACCATGAGATTGTGATAACCGAAAATCGTGCCGCAATTAGCTTTGAAGCGCATATGATTGTTGGGCATAGTTTCCATCTATTAAAGGAAACTATACTCCCATCAATTTAGAACAACTTCGACATATTAATCTCACCTGCATCTTTGCCCTCAGTAAGATTCAGAATGGAATCATCAATTTCTTCCATCAGACTCCCGGCAGTTTTGTATAGTGCAATGATGTTTTCAATAGGCGTACCTACTTGAATGGCATGCGAGGGGCCAAGAAATAAGCCACCTTTCTCAAAAAAATTTTGACGTCTTTTAACTTCATGAATCACATCCTCTTCTTTTCCAAAAGCAATGGTAGACTGCACACAAACACTGCCGCAGAAATTTAGTTTATCACCAAAATCTTTTTGAAGAACTGCTATATCCATTTCGGGTGTAGTTGGTTGGACCACATCGTATACATCCAGACCAAGTTCAATAAGTCTGGGTAAAAAGGCTCTTACGCATCCGCACATGTGCATCATGGTTTTGGCTCCGTAACTATGGACCATATCAAAGTACTTTCCGAATTTTGGAGCAAAATGCCTTTCAAAAGTATCCATATCTATCGTTTGGGTGTTTTGTGTACCGAGATCTTCTCCAATATGTGTAAAATCAATAAGTTCTCCGGCTTCCTGCAACACCCTTTCATGCATTTCATAATAAAATTTAAAGCGGGCTTCCATGATTTCCAGGTATACCGGATTATCAGTCAAAAGATCGATAAGTACCTGTTCTGTACCCCTCGCACGGGCAATGCTATTGATGAAATCCATATCCCCGGCGGTGCCGAAACATACTGCATATCCTCTTTTCCGGATCGCTTCAGCCTGTTTTTTTATGGTGGTGTAATCGAACCAATCGGCGGAAGGAAAATGAGAACGGTCCAGTTCTTCCAATGTATTTACTCCTGCGAATGGCAAATAACTGGCCTCAAGGTATTTTCCTCCTTCAAATTCCGCATATTTGTATTGTTCTCCCCAGTATCCCTCCATGCTTCCATCTGGGAACTTTTGCAATTTTGGGCCTGTGTATTCTGGTTCTACATATCGAAAGTCATCTCCTACCACCATAAGGACCTGCTCCATATTTGTTAATCCGTAATGATCCATGATCATCTGGTTTATTTCCGGGGTTCCTTCATGCTTTACTGGAATGCGGTCGTAACCTTTTCGGTTGAATGCACTTAATACACGTTCTCTTGAATTCATGGCGGTATTATTTAATAATTAATTCCAGTCTAAATAAACGATGTTTTATAAATAAAGTCAATGAACAAAGTGGGAATTATTTTATAATTTTTGGCATTAAATATAGTTTGCAGCTAGTTCGGCTGAGCAGAATTTTTTAATTCAAATGAGATTAATTATTTTATATCATTTAAAATTATTTCTACTTTGGAAGGTGATCAACGAACTTGTCCACCATAATCTGGGCAAGTAAGCCCGGTCCGGCAATGTCTTTTTCAATCGGGAACATTGGAAGTTAGGCAATAACACCTTTGTGTTCTTCCTGGGATTCATCGGTAACGGCAATGTATTTAGGACGAACAAAACGATTGATAAAGATAAATACTATGCCATTTGTCGGATTACTGCCCAGATTGTTACGCACTAAATCAGACAAAGAGTAAAAGCTTTTTCGCATATCGGTGGGTTGACTATGTAAAATGGAAAGTATTTTCTGCGGTAAGTGCAAACATGTCTATGGATTTAATAAAGTTTTCAGCACTTCCGGATTTACATTCTCAGGAAAGAGTATCTGCACTCCATTGGGCATAAGAAAATGTAAATGATTAGTATTACCTGCCTGATCGGATATCTGTGAATCAGGTTGAACTTTAATAGGAATAAAGCCCTGATTATTATTCTCTGTGTTATCCTTTGTAAGTACCCTGTGGTATTTCTGGATCCAGTATCTTAAAGTTGAGCAGGCGAGTCCTTGCGCTTTACAATTAACTTTTTGGGATTGACTGCTATTTTCTCAGGTATCAACATGATTTAACATTTCTGTCTGGGTATGTTTCTGTAATTTTCTCATGCACCAAATGTAGGCACACGATAGGAGGATTAAAAGACGGGGTTAGCCGTATGTATACAAAATAAAGAAACACAGTATCTAAAAAAACAATGGAATACTGTGTTTCTTATAAAACCAACTAACCAACCACTATTGAGAAAAAACTTTTATACTATTAACGTATAAGCTTTTTTGAGATAAAACAACCTTCAACCATTCAAATCGTTTTAGTAAAGATATATACTGTTTTACGGGAAATCAATATAGAAAATGATTCAAAATTTATACTTTATGATACATGTCTGCAATAGGGAATGAAAGTATATCAAAAGTATATCGTTCACCCAGGAAATTTTCAATATATTTATATTCAAAACTCGTTAATCTAATATTATTATTGAATCTAGGCACTTCAGCAAAGCCAATTAAATTTTTTTACCTCAAGCTAAATGCTATATTTTTTAGACAGTTCATTGATTTATTTAGTGTTTGCAAGCAATTTATTGTTTAGACAATTAAAACGAAACTAACAAATGGAGGATTTTTTCAAATATTTAACAACTAGCCAGGATGACCTGGACTGGGGAATGTACCTTACTGTTGCCGGTAAAGCTGAAATTCCAAAGAACAGGGAATACCCCCTTTCTGAGCATGTTCATCCGACAGGTTATAATTTTAGCTGGGAAAAGGGGAGGACGTTAAATGAATATCAGATTCACTACATTACAGAAGGCTATGGAGTTCTTGATAATGATTATGGCCGCTTTAAATTGTCTCCCGGCACCATTATGGTAACCTATCCGGGAGTTTGGCATCGTTTTCGTCCGATCAAAAATATCGGGTGGGTTGAAAATTATATCGGTTTTAGAGGGGATCTTGCTGATAAATATTTTACAGGTAAATGGTTTTCGAAAGAGAAATCTGTTATCCGTTGTGAAATGCGTGAAGAATTGATTGATACGTATTTTAAAATTTTTCATCTTGTTAAAGAAGAAGTGCCCGGTTTTCAGTTTATCGCTTCCGGTATGATAATCAAGTTACTGGGTTATATTGTTTCTTTCCAGACCCAGCAAATCTTTAGAGGGAAATATATTCATTCGGTAATTGAGGATGTAAGGTTCATGTTGAGAGAGAATGTTGAGCGTAACATCGATTTTAAGAAGATTGCAGCTGAAAACAATGTTGGATATTCTTACTTCAGAAGAATGTTTAAAAAGTATACCGGTATTTCACCCAAGCAATATTTGCTCCAGTTGAAAATAATGAGAGCAAAAGAATTATTGGTAAGCAGTAATCTTACGATAAAGGAGATCAGTTACGAGCTGGGCTTTCAATCGATTTATTATTTCAGCCGGATTTTTAAAGAAAAGACAGGAATGAATCCTTCGGATTTGAGGAAGGTTTGAGAAAGCTCATCAAGATATTTGAACACTACTTAAGCGAACGAAGCGGCGTCAGCGAATTTAGCGAGAGTCTGTTAGTTACCCTCAACAACAATAATACCTGTTATACAAATTTGCTAAAAATCAATCAAACGGTAGCGAATTAAATCTCCTGATCTTTATCTGATCAATTGTTCCTTTTCCAGAGTAATTACATAGAAAAGCCACCAGATTTGCTATTTCTTCAGAACCAATTAATTCGCTCGTATCCAGATCCGGCCTTACTCCGGTAACCATTTCCGTATTGACTCCTCCCGGAGAAATAAGATGGACCCTTATTCCTTCCTTCTGAACTTCCTTTGCCAGTACACGGGTAAAACCTGCAAGAGCATGTTTGGAGGCAGCATAAATACTTTGGTTTATATATCCCTTATGGTCTACTACGGAACCCATATTAATAATGACCGCTTTTGAGGATTTTTTTAAGTGAGGGATGCATTTCTGGCACAGAAAATAAGGGGTTCTTACATTGACTGAAAATACTTTATTCCAGATTGAAGTATCACTTTCCGATATAGGCTTATTCAAAGCGATACCGGCGTTATTGATCAATACATCTATTCTTCCGAAATGATGGATGGTTTGATCAACGATATCACCGGCGGCACTTTCCTGTGCAAGATCGACAGGAAGGGATAAAACTTCAGCATCTTTTTTGGTGAGTTCCTTTTTTAATGTTTCAAGTTTATCCCTGTCTCTGGCAACCAGGCTAAAATTATAATTGTATTTCATCAACTCCAGGACAATGCTTTTTCCAATGCCCCTGGAGGCGCCGGTTAATATGACTACAGGTTTCATTAGACTTTGTCTGCGTTTTCAATCAGGTATTTTTCCGCTTCCACCGACCAGAGTCCTTTATGTCTTTTACATATTTCGTCCAGTTTAGCATAAACCGGCTTGGATTTCCCTTTTTCTTCAAATTCTGTAATGGGGGTAAGTGGCATTTCAAGATGATTGTAGATCAACTTTTTGCCACCAGGGATTTTCGGCAGATTCAGTGTTGTATCTATAACTGCATTTATTCCACCAATATGAGTTACCAGTCCTGCAGGGTCGAGGCCCAGATTAAAATATTCCAGCGCCTCACGCATATCGTTGTTATTCCCTCCAGATGTACCTACAATGTGGGTAAACTGATAATGGACTTTATAGAAATTAAATTTTGCTGAAAAGTTGGGATCAGAAGGACCGGCAAAGAAATTCAGGCAACCGTCCTGGGCCAGGATATTGTCTGCCTGTTCAATCAGCATGGGAACGGGAGCAAAGACAAAAACATCATCGTAGCCTTTTCCGTCGGTAAGATTCATGAGTTCGGCTTCGGGATTGTCAGTATCTTTGGTGTTCAGGTATACCAGTTTAATATTATTCTTAGCAGCTTCTTCAACTGTATAGAGCATTGCAGCCCTGTCTAGTCGAGTTTGATCAATGTCAGTAACTACCAGCAGACCTGGTTGTATTTCTTTTCGGTGAATGGCATAATTTATTGCGGCAAGTCCCATAGGTCCTACACCTGCAAGGATCGCCATATTACCACCCTGCACTATCTCCATGTCATGCACATAAGACCCGGGTTTTGTGTGATAATTCGCATGCATGGCCCCGATTACGCAGGATAAAGGTTCAGCGAGTGAAGCTGGGTAATAACCTTCCCCGGTATACGGCAGCAGGCAATCCTGTTGCATTACTTCATTCGGTATAATAACATAGGTTGCATCTCCGCCTATGTATTGATAGGAATATCCAGGAGCACTCAATACACCAACAGGTCCATCTTCATAATTAAGTGCAGGTTGAATGGAGAATTTATCTCCAGGCTTGAATTTATTTTCCCATTTGGATCCTACTTCGACAAGCTCTCCGGCAAATTCGTGGCCTATCATCACTGGATTCTCATTTACATCATCAGGGATCCTTTTATGCGCTGTGCCCTGGTGTGAAGCTTTATAGGAAGACATACATATTGAATCGCAAATTACTTTGGCCAGAATCTCATCCTCTTTTATTTTGGGAAGTTCGAATTCTTCCAGCCTTAAGTCTTCTTTTCCATATAGTCGTACTGCTTTTGTTTTCATCTGTTTATTTTTCAATGGTTTTATTTATTTCGAAATAACCGGTAATCCACTTTTTATCATAAATTTAGAAGTTGAAGGATTCATTCCCTCCGGATCCTTGGTGCGCAAATTGATTGTATTCATTCATTATAGTGGCGAAGCAGACATCTCTGCACACTACAATTTAAAAGCTTCCTCCATATCGCCGGTGTCCAGCCATATTTCGGAGCCTGTATTCTTTATTTTCTTCCATAGATCATTTGAATCTCTTTCTTCATTTTCTCCCAGTTGGATGTCATTCAGAACAAAATTCTTAATTTTCTGCATTAGATTCTGATTCATTTTCCAGTAATTTTTTTTCAGATTCTTTTACGACAATTACAATTGATGATGAAAGAACAATCTGGTTAAGATAAGAATTTCTTCCTCAACTCATCAATTTGCTTTTCGTTAATAGGTTCCAGATTCCCCAGAACCTGACTCATTGTTAATGATTTTGCACTGAATTCTGCTACCTCCAGGCGGTCAAAGGTATTCAGGATCTTATCACCGGTGACCAGTACAGAGTCATTCTCTATGATCACACAGGGAGTTTGTTTATTAATAATATCGAGTATGGTATTCTTCCCTTTGAAGTGAGAGCCGAATACCACGTTGGGTACGTCCTGCAGGAAGATCCAGCTTTCTGGAATTGTTCTGACATCGAACTTTGCACCTGTGACCCCAAATGCCATCAGGTAAGGAGACTGGGTGAGAATTATCGAATTAATATCCGGATTACGTTTATATATTTCCTGATGTAACCAAACACCACGGCTGGGAAGTTTGCCGGCTTCTCTTTTGCTATCTTTTATTTGTACAATATCGTTTCTGGTAATATCCCATCTCGAAACGTTTGTTGGCGTAATAAGGAAATCATTAGCTCTCCATCTCACAGAAACAGTGCCATATGAACTGATCATAAGCCCCTGTTCACAGGCTCTTTTTACAATCTTAACAATAAATTCACGGACATCTCTCTCATCGGATGGATAGTCTACACTCTCCATTTCCGGCTGCAAAATGGGAATCTGGTACTCAAAGTCCTCTATTTCTTTATCTTTTAAGTAAACAGGTTCTCCTATTGTTTTACCATTAATTATGGTTCTTCCGCAGAATTCCAGGGTTTCGAATCGCTGAAAAGCATCCGTTAAATTATTACCACCGACAACCGTCCCGTGATTTTCCATTATGACCGCGTTATAATTATCTTTAAAAACTTTCGCGATTTTTTCACCCAAAACCTCACTGCCTGGCAGGGCATAGGGAGCATATCCTATCGGACCGCAAACATTCTTTGCCTGTGGTATGACATTGGTATTCGGGATCTGCTTCACGATACTGAAGGCTACCAATCCGGGTGGGTGTGCATGAACAATGGCCTTAATATCCGGGCGTAATTTATAAATGGCTTTGTGGAAGGGAAATTCGGAGCTGGGTTTATGCCTTCCTACGATTGTTCCGTCTTTTTTGACACATACAATATCACTGCCTCTTAAAGAACCCTTATCTACTGCAGAGGGAGTGACCCAGATATCCCCGTTGTCATCTATAATGGAGATGTTTCCACCGGATGTAGTGGTAAGTCCCCGTTTATAAATTCTGCTGATCACAAGAGTGATCTGGTCTCTTGGATGCATTAATTTAGGATCAAGAATTGACATACTGTTTATTTATTTAATAAATCGGTTCCCATAACTGTAACCCAAGATCAAGATCCAGATGATGGCTATCTCCAAGCTGGTTAAATACAACCATCGCTGCCCCAAGGGCTGTTGCATTATCAATTTCAGAAGTGAATATCTTTTTTTCCTTATAATGAGTTGCCAGAGATCGTACAAAAATAGCATTTTTCGCAAATCCCCCGGAAATGTAAATATTCTCTATATCATCTTTTTCAGGGATAATGAAATCGACAGATCTTTTCAGAAATCCGGTAAGATCGATTACCATTTGCTGATAGGCTTCTTCAAAGCTATTGAAAATGCTCAGGTCAATTTCTTCATCCACATGGTTTTCAGGAATACCCTGGCTAAAAAATTTATTTCTGTCAGTTAACATTGCACCTGCTGCGGTTTCATCCAGAGTGACAGATTTGTATTGATCTTTGTCAACCTGGAAATAATTATTCAATTTTTCAAGATTGACATCATGAATGTGCCCCAGAAAGAAACGGGAAGATTTTACAGGTTTTTGGTTGATGCTCATATAGGAAAGACAATCATTTTCCAGCTCTTTCTTTGAAAGAGGTTCATAATTGTAAGGATTCATATTGATTGACCATGTACCTGTTGAGAGCAGCAGGAATTTTTCGTCACTCCCCAGGATGTAAGGCGCAAGTGAAGCAGAACTGTCGTGTATGCCAGTGCCTACTGCAAAATCATATTTTTTATCCACCGGCTCAAAGCTTGTCGAGTTGGATAATGGTTCAGGCAAAGTGATTCCTTCCTCCGCCAGCCAGGAATGGTATTGCATATTATCATAGTCCCACATCGCAGTGTGACAGCCGATAGAGGTATGTTCTGAAATTATAGTTCTGGCTATCAGGTAGCTGCAGTATTGAGGAAAATGCAAAATGTTTTTTACTTTCTTGAATAATTCAGGTTTTGTTTTTTTGAGCCATAGGATCTGAAGCCCTGAGTTTAACATGCCTAAAGCGGGAGATGCAGTTTTTCGGCAAAACTCTTCTTTTCCACCGTGCCTAGGGTAAAACTGATTGAGAATTTCCCCCGGCATAGGTTTCAGGTAATTATATATTGGGGTCACTGGTTCTCCATGTTCATCTATGTGCATCAGTGTTGCTCCATAAGTGGAAAAATTGACCGCTTTCAGCCTGTAATCTTTACTTTCAGAAAGCTCTTCAAGAGTGGACTTGATCCATTTTTCGATCAGGGCCCTGTCGTCACAGGGAAAACCATCATCATCCTCGATCTCTTCAAATTTCTCTTCTTTTTGATAAACTACTTTTAGCCTTTCATCAAATAAAAGGACTTTTTTATTGGTTTTTCCGATGTCAAAGATTGCTATTACTTCTTTCATTATTTGTTAGGTTTAATCGTTTATAGGTTCTCCGCCTGCTGACGTGCTGGCCCCTGTGCTTCTGTCACCAGCAGCCATATCCTTACGCCTGTGCTAGAAGCTTTCTCCAGCGGCAGAAACCTCAGGCGAAGGCCTCAGCGTAGGCGCATGGCAACGATTCGATTTTCTGGTTAATTTCAGAGTAGATCAGATCAATTTCGTTAATATCATTAGCTGACACGAATACACCGTGATTTTCAAGGAAAATTATTCGCGGTTTTTTATTAAACTTTGTTCTGAATTCATTAATTCTTTTTTCTACCAGTTTGAAAAGTACATATCCCGGATCGGTGTATTCAACATACAGTGCATCATTACCAAACAGTTCTTTAGTTAACTCTTTGCTATTAACTGCGCACATCAGACCGTTAATTAAAGTTGGATGAGTATGTACAACATATTCCTTTTCCAGAAGATTATGCAATGAGGTTTCAACTGAGGGACGTTTTGTTTTGTCGTCTGCGATGCAATTTTGAAGCTCCTCTTTTATTTCTGCTTCCCTTTTTAAAGGATCTGTGCTATATTTTTTTTCTGCTATTTTATCCAAACACTTGCGATCCATTTTAGCAAAACCTTCTTCTGTAATGTTAGCCAGAGAGGTGCCGCTTGCTTTAATCCACAGATAATCATTATTCTTATAGGAGGTATTGCCACCTCCTGCAATTACATAATTTGGGTCTTTTCCATACTTTTGTGAAACTTCTACCAGAACACTCAAATTGGGTGTCATATCTTGAAATATTAACAGGAAAAGTTGCCTTATTCTCAAAAAACAGTAAAACCGAAATGCATGAAAATAAGGCAAACTTTATTTAAATGCTTTATTATTTATCTTTTCAGGAGTACGTCCTTTTCGTATTGCTGAACTTCAGCAATATAATCAGCGCCTACCGGAACGTCATTTATCATACAGTAATAATCCCAAACAGCGCCAAATGGCATCGTTTTGGCTTCTTCTAACAAGGCAAGGCGCTCAAAATACTGACCATTTTCATCGTATTCCTTTAACTTTTTGTTAGGATTTAGAAGTGCATTCATTAGTGCTTTTTGAGAAGCTCTGACTCCGGTTACGTAAGCACCAATTCTGTTAATACTTGCATCAAAGAAATCCAGGCCTATGTTTACCTTATCCAGTTTGTCAGCCCAAACGATTTCTTCAAATAGTGCTTTAACCTCATCATTCAATGTGACAACATGATCACTATCCCAGCGAATCGGTCTTGTTACATGGAACATCAATTCAGGAATAAACTGGAATACTGCCGATACCTTATCAGAAACCTGTTCTGTTGGGTGAAAATGACCAATATCCAGGCATAACATCATATTATTAGCTACGGCATAAGAAAGATAGAATTCATGAGAACCCACGGTATAGGCTTCAAGACCGATACCGAATAATTTAGCTTCTACTGTATCAGCCATGAGCGATGAGTCTTTCTTTTCGGCCATGATCTTATCCAGTGAATCTTTCAAATGGGTCCGGTGTTTGTACCTGTTGACAGTCAAATCCTTTGAACCATCGGGTATCCAGATGTTATGGATACAACGGCTGCCCAGTTCTTTTCCAAAATATTCAGATATATCACGAGATTTCTTAACATGTTCAATCCAAAATTCCCTTATTTCAGGATCATTATCAGAAAGAGTGAATCCTGAATCAGCTTTTGGGTGACCAAATAGGGTGCAATTGAAATCCATGGCAATTTTTTGTTCTTTGGCCCAGTCTACCCAGCTTTTGAAATGTTCAGGACCAATCTGATCTCTGTCTGCAGTGCCAGATGAAAAGTCACCATATATAGCATGCAAATTGAGTCTTTGTTTGCCGGGAAGAAGAGACATTGCTTTTTCATAATCCTGTCTGGCCTGATCAATATTGGTTGCCTTTCCGGGATAATTTCCAGTTGCCTGGATCCCACCAGATAGATCTCCTTCCGGATTTTCAAATCCACTTACATCATCCGCTTGCCAGCAGTGCATGCTTATGGCAATTTTTTTCATTTGTTCTAAAACGCTATCGGTATCAACACCCAGATTTGCATAGCGTTCTTTTGCGATTTCGTATAATTTCGAGATGTTTTCTTGATTACTCATAATTCTAAATTTAGTTGTTTTTAATTAATATTTATTTCATGTAAAAAACCTCCTCAAGGGGTATGGTTACAGGTGAGTTATCCGGATTAGTGTCCATAATGTCTGCCATATAGGCCCACCATTTCTGTACAATCGGATTGGAACCCAGGTCCTGTGATGAACTATCGCCCGATTGTTTCTGAACTGCAAAAAGTATATTGGTTTCTTCATCAAGAAAGATGGAATAATCAGAAACCCCCGATTCTTTGATCAGTTTTTTCAGTTCTGGCCATATTTCATTATGACGTTTTTTATATTCGTCTTTATACCCGGGCTTTAACTTCATTTTAAATGCGAAGCGTTCCATTAGCCATGTTTTTTAAGGAATATTAACAACAAAGGTGGATAATATCAATATAATGATACCAATAATTAGAATAATTATAGTCTTCTTTGAAGTTCCTTCCCATTCTTTCAGGATCAGTCCCCAGATATTGCTTAATGAAATATTCAGTGCCATTAGAATACTCCATGCATAGATTGCCATCTCCGGAGGCAATTGACTTTTACCCATGCCAAAAAAGAAAAACTGCATAAACCAGAGCACTCCTGCAAGAAATGTGAAAAAGACATTATTAAGGAATATCCCACCACTTACTGAAAGATAATCGGTATAGGTATTATTTTTTATGTTAAGGTAAACGCAATATACCAGGTTAACTAAAAAGCCCCCTCCCATTACAAAGATGTATGTGGGATTTGAGCGAAACAGGGGATTGGTTCCAAATTCAGATGCCGATTCATTGATAGCTGCACCTGCTTCTAGTCCAAAATTAAAGCTGGCACTTGCGATACCGGCTATCACTGCGATTAGTAATCCCTTTTTGAGGGCAAATTCTTTGACTGCTTTTTTCCGATCTTCCTCTGATAGTTCACGGCCCTTTAACACTCCTGCATATCCAATAAAAGCAATGCCTGCAAGAGCAATAGCCACACCTACAACTGTTAAAATTCCGGCTGTTGTTGCGAAAAGGTTTTCACCGTATACGATGGGAGGAATGAGTGTTCCGAATGCTGCTGTAAGTCCGAGGGCAATGCTCTGCCCAAGTGCAATGCCAAGATACCTTAAAGTAAGGCCGAAGGTTAAGCCCCCTATGCCCCAGATCGCACCAAACATAAAAGCAAGCCATTTTGCCCCGGAAGGAGCATTGGATATAATATTCATTAAGGTACCCTCCGGAACCGTTAACCAGGCAAATATCCAGGGAGCAAGGATCCATGCTGCAATCCCTTGTACAATCCAATAGGATTCCCATGCCCAGATTTTTACCTTTTTGAAAGGAACATAAAAACTTGCTGATCCAATACTTCCTATAGCAATAAGCGCAATTCCTAAAAGTGGGTTCATGCTGTTATTTTTTTAGTTAATAATTCAATACATATCTGTTCACATAATAATTTTCTATGGTCGGGGAGTTTCTCCCGTGTAGGACTGCCCAGCCCGGATCATCCGTTAGAATAAAAAGGATGTGGATTTTTGCTTTAGATCCTTTTTTACTGTAAGCCGTGAAATACAATGGGACTAAAAAAAATCTCAGCGAAAGGCTGTAGATTAACATCCTCGCTGAAAATTTCATTTTGAAGAATTGCAGTTTTGTCTCGTTGATTTTAGATTTCAATACCAAAAAGATGTTTGTTTAAATTGTTTCTTGTTAATTAGCTGAGGTAAATATAGAAACATTTAAAAATAGAATGAAAATACTATTCTATCAATGCACTTTATGACTATTTTTTTAAACTTTTTGATATACTACTGTTGATTGAGAATTCACAATCATATCGGAATTATCATAGAATATTATCCAAAGGATACGATTTTAAATTAATTGTGAAACATAAAAAATTTATTTTACAATTAAAATACAAGCAATCTAAGATTCAATTCATTTCGAAACCAGTTTTACTGGAAGATTAAAAATACGATATGAAAATAAGGAATAAATATGTATTACAATTTAATCGTGTTCTGTTTGATTTTTACATTTCATTCGATTCGTTTAAATTTAACCTCAAAATATATTGCAATGCTAAAACCCACTTATGTTTTAGGACTTATTTTATTGGTGAACTCATCCTGCGCTTCTAAACAGGAAGTTGAATCGAATCAGGAATTACCTAATATCCTGTTTATCGCAGTGGATGATATGAAACCAACACTCGGATGTTATGGCGATGAAATAGCAAATTCACCTAATATCGACAGGCTGGCAGCAAAAGGCGCTGTATTTATGAATAATCATTGCCAGCAGGCTGTATGCGGACCTTCAAGGGCCAGTCTGTTGACCGGTATGTATCCTGATGAAAACCAGGTATGGGGATTTTACAGTATACGGGAACGTAATCCGAACATTGTCACCCTGCCCCAATATTTTAAAAATATGGGGTATACAACAGTCAATATCTCAAAAATATTTGACCAGAGGACAGTTGATGACTACTGGGACAGCATTTCCTGGAGCAAGCCGGCATTTCCTCTGTCTGAAGAAGCGCTGATACCCTACTTCAATGAAGAAACAGGTCCGGTCACCACGTATTTTTACCAGTCACCCATAGTAAAAGAAAAATTCGGGAAGCTTAAGAAAGAAGCGGAAGAAAAAGGTCTGCACCCGATAAGATATACCCAGAGTTTTATCAAGCCCGCAACAGAATGCCTTGAAATGCCCGATGATGCATACAAGGACGGGGTTTTCGCCAAAAAAGCAATGATGGATCTTGAGGAACTTTCAAAGGAAGAAAAACCCTTTTTCCTTGCTGTGGGTTTTGAACGACCACACCTGCCCTGGACAGCTCCGAAAAAATACTGGGATCTGTATGAAAGGGATAGTTTTGATCTTGCTGAATACCGGGAATTTGCAAAAAATGATTCGACCTGGTTTTATACAACGAGCAATGAATTAAGAAGCTACACTGATGAATACGGAAATAAAGTTTTTGCTCCTCTGGAAGAACATGTTGAACTGAATGTGGATCTGCAAAAAAAACTTATTCATGGTTACTATGCCGCAGTGAGCTATATTGATGCACAGATCGGAAAGATGATGAATAAGCTTGAAGATCTTGGCATTGCTGAAAATACAATAGTTATAGTCTGGGGTGATCATGGCTACCATCTCGGTGATCACAGAATATGGGGGAAATCCACCAATTTTGAGCAGGCAACACATTCACCGTTAATCATAAGCGTTCCCCGGACCAAACCAGTAAAAATTGAAAATCCAACAGGTTTTATTGACATTTATCCCACACTTTGCGATCTTGCTGGTTTGGAAGTGCCCGAATATCTTTCAGGATCCAGTTTAAAAGAGCTTATAAATAATAGGGGGACCTTCGGACATAATTATGCCTATAGCCAGTTTACCCGTGATGAAAAAATGGGATACGCCATACGGAACGATCGCTATCGCTATATTGAATGGATGGAAGAGGGTCGTCATGTTAATCCTGATGCTGATTATTCTGCAGCAATTGCGAAACAGCTATTCGATTATAAATATGACCCCCTGGAAACTGTTAATATTGCCAATAAAGATAGTGTAAAAGAAATCCAGAAAGAACTGGCAAAAGAGTTACAAAAGTTTTACAGGAGAACTATAAATTGATGAACTGATTTATGATTCTTTTTTAAAGACTATGTGCATAAATAGCTAAATGGAAGCAAAGCTAAAATACATGTTTATTATCCAGGGAGAGGGCAGGGGGCATTTGACTCAGGCTATCCGGCTAATGGAAATCCTGGAGAAGAATGGGCATACTGTGGAAACTGTGTTGCTTGGTGTGAATCCGCATCGTGGCTTTCCTGAATATGTTTTAGATGAATTCAGTGAGGATATATTTTTCTACCGTAGTCCCAATTTCATTTTCAAAAAAAACCGGAAAGGGATCAGACTCACAGCCACTATGCTTCAAAACCTTGTCAAATTCCCTGTTTTCATAAAAAGCATTTTAAAAATAAGAAATATAATAAATGAACAGAATCCGGATGTAGTGATTAACTTTTATGATCTTTTAGGAGGACTGGCATATTATTTTTCAAAAAGAAAACAGGCATTTTATGCAATTTCTCATCATTTTCTTTTTGAACATCCGGATTTTCCGGTTCCTGATGATTTTTTCTTTCAGAAAAGATTATTGATCCTGCATAACCAGATCGCTGCTTTAAAGGCAAAAAAGCGCATTGCTCTATCCTTTAAGCCTCAGGGCTCATTTAAAAATACAAGTATTCTTCCTCCCTTAATCAGGAAAGACATTCTGAACTCCAAAAGCACGGAAACGGAACAGGATTTTATTCTTGTATACCTGTTGAATGAAGGTTTAGCCGCCGATCTTTGGAAAATTTTCAGGGAAAATCCGGAGATCAGTTTTCGATTGTTTTACAGAGCAGAAAAACTGAAACTGGAATTTCCGGATAATGTTGCAGTGAGAGAATTAAATTACAACGAATTTGCCGACTCTCTTGCAAGGTGCAGAGCAGTCATTTGCTCAGCAGGTTTCGAAACTGTTTGTGAAGCAGCCTGCCTTGGAAAGCCTGTGTTCCTTATTCCTTCCGAGAACCACTTTGAGCAGCAAGGAAATCTTAATGATGCAAAGCAAGCTGGACTTGCAAGGCATTATGAAGATTTTGATCCGGAGATTTCAAATAAACTAAATGAAGAGTTCAGGTTGTGGTGTAATGAGGGTGAAAAACGATTCAGGCAATTCGGTTAATATATGTAGATATTAATCTTTATTCAACTAAAAATATTATCTAAATTTATCCTCGTCACACTAAAATTATTTTTTTATCGTTTATTAGAAGTAAATTCCTGCTAAATGAAAGGCTATCTCAGTTTTGCCCTTTTACTCCTTCTACCTGTATTTACAATTACAGCACAGGTAGGTGGAGATTATACCTATACTTTTCTTAATCAGACAAATTCTGCCCGTGTTGCTGCACTCGGCGGAAAATCTGTAGCTCTGCCCGGTGATGATCTGAATATGCCTTTTCATAACCCTTCACTTCTTTCCAAAGAAATGGATAATCATTTAGTATTGAATTATGTCGGGTATTTTGCAGATATCAATTACGGATATGCATCATATGCCCGTTCTTATGAAGGAATTGGGAATTTTGCTGCAGGTTTGCATTATATCAACTATGGTGATTTCCCTTATGCAGATGTTTACGGAGTCAGGAATGGTTATTTTAAAGCTTCCGAATATGCACTGAATTTGATCTACAGTCGAAAGATCGATAGTTTACTTACCCTTGGTGTTAACCTGAAACCTATTTATACTACTTTTGAGAGTTATACTTCCTTCGGTCTCGCTGCTGATGTCGGATTGACCTATTACAATCCTGATAAACTGTTTTCTGCTGCACTGGTATTAAAGAATATGGGACTTCAGTTAAGCACATATTATGGTGGTGCAGAACGCGAAAAGTTACCTTTCGAGATACAGGCGGGTTTTTCCCAGAAGCTTGCTTATGCCCCTTTCCGTTTTTCTTTCCTTTTCCAGCATTTACAAAAATGGGATCTTCAATACGAGTCCACTCTTAATGATGATAACAATCTTGGATTTGATGAAGAAGAAACACTTACCCGCAGTCAGAAGATCGAGGATTTTGGAGATAACCTTCTGCGCCATGTTATTTTCGGACTTGAGTTCATGCCCGGGGAGAATTTTTATGTAAGTCTTGGTTATAATTATCTTCGAAGACAGGAACTGAAGATTAGCTCGAGACCCGGAATGGTTGGCTTTTCCTGGGGATTTGGATTCCGTCTTTCAAAATTCCATTTCAGTTACGGAAGGGCGAGTTATCACCTTGCGGGGGCATCCAATCATTTCTCACTTTCTACCAATCTGTCCGAGTTTTACAGGAGACATCAAAACTGAAAAATATTCAGAATGGGTAAATAAAGAAAAAGGATCAGGTATTTTATTGATTCCTGAATCCATTCTTTTCATCAGCCTGAAAAAATATTTCTTACTTTTGCATGCAAATGAAAAAGGGATCAGAAAATTTAGTCATAGCTGTCGATGGTTTTTCATCCACCGGAAAATCCACTTTTGCAAAAGCCATTGCTGAAAAACTTGGAATACTCTATGTTGACAGCGGTGCTATGTATCGGGCTGTTACATTATGGGCTTTAGAAAATGAAGCTGTGAATGAAGGTTTGCCCGATGAGTCGGAAATCATTTCCAATCTGGACAGTCTTGAAATAAATTTCAGGAAGAAAAATGTAAACAACCAGCTTTATCTTAACGGAGAAGATCGGGAAGAGGATATTCGCAGCATGGAGGTGTCAGCCCTGGTCAGTCCTGTAAGCAAAATACCTGAAGTGAGGGAAAAATTGGTGGAGCTTCAGCGGAAAATGTCAGAAAACCGTTCAGTTATTATGGATGGCAGGGATATTGGGACGGTAGTCTTTCCCCGTGCTGATATTAAAATTTTTATGACTGCCGACCCAGAAATAAGGGCATTAAGAAGATACAAAGAGCTGAAAGAAAAAGGAAAAGAAGCAGATCTGCAAGAAGTGATACGAAATATCAATGAGAGAGATCATATTGATCAGACACGGGAAGTAAGTCCTCTTAGAAAAGCAGATGATGCTGTGACCCTTGATAATTCGCATATGACTCCCGAGGAACAGATGGAGTGGTTTTTAAGAAGTTTTAAGGAGATATTGCAGTGAATATTTCAATTGAAGAAAAATCGGGGTTTTGCTTTGGAGTGAAACGAGTGATTGAGATGGCCGAATCGATGCTTGAGCACGGTGAGAAGGTGTATTGCCTTGGAGAGATCGTACATAATGAAAAGGAAGTAAAAAGGCTTGAGTCAAAAGGGATGGTGTTTATTGATCATGCAGACCTTGATAAGCTTAAGGATAAAACCATCCTTATTCGTGCCCATGGAGAACCACCTGAAACCTATGAGAAAGCTGCAAGAAATAATCTTGAAATAATTGATGGAACCTGTCCGATAGTGCAAAGACTCCAAAGAAAGATCCGGAAGAGATACAGAGATAGCGACAGGAAAACAGAGCAGATTATTATTTATGGGAAAGAAAAGCATCCGGAGGTATTAGGTCTAAAAGGTCAGACAAACAACGAGGCAATTGTTGTAAGAACGGAAGAGGATCTTAAAAAAGTGGATCGGGACATGGATTTGTATATTTATTCTCAGACAACTATGGACACAGGAGGTTTCGAACAAATAAGCTCTCAGTTGAAATTTCAGGGGAATGACGAAAGGTCGGTTCAGGTAAACGACACCATATGCAGGCACATTTCACACAGGGAACCTGGGTTAAGAAAATTTGCATCTCAGAATGATCTGATAATATTTGTTGCAGGAAAGCAGAGTTCGAACGGAAGGATATTATACGAAATTTGCAGGGATGAGAATCCTTCAAGCATCTTTATCTCTGAATCAAAAGAACTCAAGCCCGAATGGTTTGTTGATTCAATAAAAAGTGTGGGAATATGCGGGGCTACGTCAACACCAGTATGGCTTCTGGAAGAAGTTGCGGAGAAAATAAAAAGTTTTACAGAAAATTAACTCAAATTTATTGCTACTTTAATTACCAGATTAAACGAAATACATTTATTTTGCAGGCTTAAATTGTTGCAAATCAATTTACTGAATTAAAATTTTATAAAAAAAAGATATTAATGGCTAGAATAAAAAAAATAGGTGTACTAACGTCGGGAGGAGATGCTCCTGGAATGAATGCGGCCATCAGGGCGGTAACCCGTACAGCTATTTATAATCAGATGCGTGTTGTAGGTATCCGTCACGGGTACCATGGCATGATCAACGGACATTTTAAAAATCTAAAAGCCCACAGTGTCAGTGATATTATACAAAGAGGCGGAACCATATTAAAGACAGCCAGAAGTAAGGAGTTTATGACCCCACTCGGCAGAGAGATGGCATATAAGAACTTGAAGAAAGAAGGAATAGACGCAATGGTGGTGATAGGTGGAGATGGTTCACTCACGGGTGCCAGGGTTTTTTGCGATGAATATGTGGATATTCCTTTTATTGGGATCCCCGGAACCATTGATAATGATATTGTAGGTACAGACTATACCATTGGATATGACACTGCTTTGAATACAGTTGTAGAGGCAGTAGATAAGATCAGGGACACAGCCAGCAGTCATAACCGTCTTTTTTTTATTGAAGTAATGGGTCGCGATGCCGGTTTTATAGCAGTTGAAGGAGGCATAGCGTGTGGTGCTGAGGCTATATTTGTTCCCGAGTTAAAGGATCAGGCTGCCAATTTGAAAGATTTTCTTGAAAAAGGATATAAGAGAAGAAAATCAAGTAATATTATCATAGTGGCAGAAGGTGATGAAGAAGGGGGAGCCATGCAAATCGCCCAGAAAGTAAAGAAAGACTTTGGAGAATACAGTGTAAGGGTATCCATCCTTGGACACATTCAGAGGGGGGGAACTCCATCGGCATCTGACAGGTACAATGGTAGTTTACTGGGATATCATGCTGTGGAAGCTCTTCTTGATGATCAAAAATCTGTAATGATAGGAATTAAGAATAATGAAGTGGTTCATGTACCATTCAGAAAAGTGATCAAGCAGCACAAGCATGTTGATCACTCAATCCTTGAAATGGCAGAAATACTTTCTGTTTAGCCATATTATTTGTATTTTTCAGCATTAGCCATTGTATTTATTCTCTAAACGGAAAAAAATCCATAGGATAAAAGAAAGAATACAAAGGACTATTTTTTTAACTTCTTTTTCAATGGACCCTGATGTAATTTATGCTGAAATAATACTTCCGCTTGCTCTCAGGCAAACTTATACTTACAGGGTTCCGGAGGCACTCAAACAGTCGGCTGAACCCGGCAGAAGGGTTATTGTTCAGTTCGGTAAGAGGAAAATGTATACCGGAATCGTACATTCTCTTCATAATAATGATCCGGAACTTGAAGAGATTAAAGAAGTTAATTCTGTTCTTGATGATCAACCGGTGGTAACTGAGGTCCAGTTGAAATTCTGGGAATGGATGTCGGATTATTATATGTGCAGCCTTGGTGAAGTTTTTAAAGCGTCCCTTCCCCAGGGATTAAAGCTTGAAAGCGAATCAAAGATATTTACCAGTGAGCATTTTAATGATTTTGAATCACTCGATGCAGGAGAAAAAGCACTGTATGAATTCCTTCAAAATGAAAGCGGTTTAAGTATTAAACAACTGGTTTCAGGAACCGGTCAAACACAGATACATAAAAGACTACAGGAGTTATTGCGTAAAAAGGCTGTTTTTGTTGAGGAACGCTTAAAGGAAAAATATGTATCAATAAAAAAAGTTTATTTATCCCTTTCCAATGAGGCTGTTAAGCTTTATGAGGGGGATAAATACAAGGACCTGTTAGGTCGTTCACCAAAACAAAGAGAGCTATTGGAGCACTTTTTTCATGAAGGAGAAAGTGAAGAATTACCACAGGAAATTGTACTCGAGTTATTTAGCCCAGGTGTTGTAAAATCACTTGTAGAGAAAGGATTTTTGATCAAGAAGGAAAAAGAAATGCTTCGCTCTCAAAACACTGAAAGCAGGCTGAGGAATGCCTTCCAGTTGAATATGCATCAACAGGAAGCTTTCACCAGAATTGAAGATGAGTTTAAAAAGAAAAATGTGGTTTTGCTTCACGGGATAACTTCCAGCGGAAAAACTGAGATCTATATCGATTTGATCCGAAAAACCATATCAGAAGGCAGGCAGGTATTGTATTTATTACCTGAGATTGCGCTTACCGCCCAAATTGTTGAACGTCTTCGCAAAGTTTTTGGAGATAAGACCGGGGTGTTTCACAGCAAGTACAATGATTCAGAAAGGGTAGATGTTTATCGCCGTCAACAGGAAGGAGGCACAGAAGGTGAGTATAAGCTTATTCTGGGTGTTAGATCTGCAGTGTTTTTACCTTTTCGGGATCTCGGCTTGATCATTGTGGATGAAGAACATGAAAACACTTTCAAGCAGTATGATCCTGCTCCCCGATATCATGCTCGTGATGCAGCTATAGTGCTTGCCGGTTTTTATAATGCAAAAGTTCTTCTGGGCACAGCTACACCCTCGGTTGAGAGTTATGTAAATGCAAAAAGTGGCAAGTACGGATATGCTGAGCTCAGGCAAAGATACGGAGGTGTAATGCTTCCCGAGATCCATGTTGCAGACCTGAGAAAGGCCCGTTTAAAGAAGCAGATGCGTTCCGTTTTCACTCCTGCTCTGCTTAAACAAATGGAGAATACGCTGGAAAATAAAAAACAGATCATTCTTTTTCAGAACCGGAGGGGGTATTCCTCCTACCTGGAATGTGAGCTTTGCGGCTATATTCCCCGCTGCAGATCATGTGATGTAAGCCTGACATACCATAAATTTGAACATCGTCTTGTTTGTCATTATTGCGGTTATTCTGAAAAAATACCCGCGAATTGTAATTCCTGTAACAGCACAAGAATTACACGCAGAGGTTTTGGAACTGAACTGGTTGAGGATGAATTAGCGCTGATTTTGCCTGGAGTGAAGGTTGCCCGGCTTGATCTGGATACCACCCGTTCCAGGAGGTCCTATGAAAAGATACTGACTTCATTTGCCGCTGGGGAAACAGATATTCTTGTGGGAACTCAGATGCTGTCCAAGGGACTTGATTTTGACCGGGTAGCCCTGGTGGGTATTCTCAATGCCGACCAGATGCTAAATTATCCCGATTTCCGGGCATTTGAGAGAAGCTTTCAGCTAATGTCGCAGGTAAGCGGAAGAGCAGGCCGGAAAAAGGATCGGGGGACAGTGGTCATTCAGGCATCTGATCCTTCTCATCCGATAATTAAATATGTGATCGACAATAATTTCAAAGCTTTTGTAAAAGATCAGGTTGAGGAAAGACAGGTTTTTAAGTATCCTCCCTTTGTAAAGATGATAAGGATTGTTATCAAATCAAGAGATTTTCGTGAAGGGGAAAAGGCAGCCGTATTCCTTGGAGATTATCTAAAAAAGAGCTTTGGCTCCAGGGTGCTCGGTCCGCAGGTTCCTTTAGTCGGAAGAATTAAAAATCAGTATTTACAGCAAATTTTAATTAAGATAGAAAGAGAAGCATCATTCAAAAAAGCAAGACAAATTCTCAGGAAAAATCTGGATTTTACATCACAATTGGAAGATTTTAAGAGGGTGAGGGTTAATGTGGATGTGGATCCGTATTGATAGAGCTTCGTATTTGCTTCTTTATTTTTATATTTGCTCTCTAATCTGAATTATACTTCATGTTCGCAAACCTTGATCTCAAGAAGACTTTTAAATCCTTCAATCGTCAAAAGATCCTCATCATAGGTGATGTAATGATAGATTCCTATTTATGGGGAAAAGTTACAAGAATATCCCCGGAGGCTCCTGTTCCTGTAGTTTCCGATATAAAAGAGGAAAAAAGACTGGGAGGTGCTGCCAATGTTGCTTTGAATGTAAAAGCTATGGGTGCAGTTCCCATTTTGTGTTCTGTGATTGGTAATGATGTTCGCGGACATATATTCCTGAATCTTCTGAGCGATGAAAATCTTTCTGACATCGGGATAATAGTTGATGAGAACCGGGTGACAACACAAAAAACCCGGGTTATCAGTGGAACCCAACATTTGATAAGAGTGGATGAAGAAAATGATGATCCTTTGTCTATTTCCACTGAAAAGAAGCTTATCGAGTTTGTCAATATTCTATTGAATGAAAAAAGCATAGATTCAGTTATATTCCAGGATTATGATAAGGGGGTGATCGGAAGAAGAGGAATACAGGATATAGTAAAGGTTGCCAATGAACTGGATATTCCTGTGCTTGTCGATCCAAAGCGCAGAAATTTTATGTCCTACGAGAATATAAGCCTTTTCAAACCGAATTTTAAAGAACTCTGTGAAGGACTGAAGCTCGATATTGATAAAAATGACCTGGAGCAAATTGCCGGCATGATGCAGGAATTCAAACGCATGAAATCCCATGAAACCATTCTTCTTACACTTTCAGAAATGGGGGTAATGGTGAACGATTCTGATGAATATCATCATATTGCCGCTGAAATTCGAAACATTGCAGATGTATCAGGTGCCGGTGATACGGTGATAAGCATTGCTGCTCTTTGCGTAGGTGAAAAATTAAGTCCCCTGGATACAGCTGCCCTGGCAAACCTTGCCGGCGGACTTGTTTGTGAAAAAGCCGGGGTTGTTTCAGTTGTCAAAGATGAGCTGTTTGATGAAGCCCGTCAGATTCAGCAGGATGAAATTGAATGATCCAATTAGGTTGAAACACATTCAGCAGCCATTATTCCAGAATATCCGTAGATGAACTCAGTTTTTTCCAGTTTCGCCATAAAAGGATGGAAGAAATTATAGTTACAATCAACAAAACAATAGCCTGGGTAGTTTTTCCGTAGAGAAAATTTCCTATCGTGAATAGTATACTGTAAATAGAAATTGACCCAAGGATCATGCAAATGATCCCTGTCGGAACGTCCCACTTAAGATCTTTCTCTTTCACCAGCTCAATGCCTTCATCCCTTGCCCGGTCCACTACCGGTTTCCATCCCGGTCCACCCGGCCTGATTTTTTTGTAAAAACTGCGAAGGGTCTCTTCGCTTATGGGGCGGGTAAGGAAAGTTACCACAATCCAGGAAAGACTGGTGAGGAAAACAACACCGGTGAATTTAATGATGTTCCAGTAAGTCATTGTACTTTCAATTCCCCAGATCTCTATGTTTCTTCCTCCTTTTTCGACTATGACGAAATTCTCTATCAAGATGAAGAGTATAGAAAATAAAGCTGCTCCTAACATGGCAGCGAGTTCGGAATATGCATTGATGCGCCACCAGAACCACCTAAGGATATAAATCAGGCCGGTTCCGGCTCCGATCATGAGCAAATATTGAAACGCCTGGAGTGCATTTTCCAGGAAAAGGGCGAGTAATATGCCGAAAAACATTAGCGTTACCGTGCTTATCCTTCCAAATCGGACTCTTTGCTTTTCTGTTGCATCAGGCTTATAGAATCGTCCGTAAAAATCATTTACAAGATATGATGAGCCCCAGTTCAATTGAGATGCTGTGGTAGACATAAATGCAGCGATGAGTGAGGCTACCACCAGTCCCAACAACCCCGCCGGGAGAAATTCTCTAAGCATGGCCGGGTAGGCAAAATCATTTTTTATGTACTGCTCGGAAACATCCGGGAATTTGTCGACCATAGATTGTATATCCGGAAAGATAATAAGAGAGCCAAGTCCTACAATGATCCATGGCCAGGGACGGATCGCATAGTGGAAAAAGTTGAATAAAAGTGTTGCTCCCACAGCATGGTCTTCATTTTTGGCAGACAACATTCGCTGGGCTACATAGCCACCGCCTCCCGGCTCAGCTCCCGGGTACCAGGCTGCCCACCATTGCACGGCGAGTGGGATAAGGAAAACACTTAAAAAGATTTCCGGTTGCGAAAGGTTAGGAATAAGATTAAGCTTATCAGAAACATTGGGGTGGGAAAGCAAAGATGAAAGTCCCCCGACTTCAGGTGCCCGGGTAACATAAATAGCTGCAATTATTGCCCCGAACAGGGCAAAGCTGAACTGGAAGAGGTCGGTCCAGAGTATGGACTTTAATCCTCCCAGGGTGCTGTAAAATACCACAACAATAGCAGCCATGATCAATGCCGTTGCAGGCTGCAGGCCTAACATAACTCCTGCAATCTTAATAAATGCCAGAGAAACAGATGCAATTACGGCCACATTGAAGAAAAAACCCAGGTATATAGCCCGAAAACCCCGTAAAAAGGCAGCGGTTTTACCGCTATATCGTATTTCATAGAACTCAAGATCAGTGAGAACTTTTGACCGGTTCCAGAGTTTGGCATAAATAAATACCGTAAGCATACCGGTCAGTAGAAATGCCCACCATAACCAGTTTGCTGATACTCCATTGGTTCGCACCATGTCGGTAACAAGATTGGGAGTATCGGCAGAAAACGTGGTGGCCACCATGGAAACTCCCAGCAACCACCAGGGCATGTTTCGTCCTGATAAGAAGAAGTTGGCGGTGCTTTTACCGGCCTGGCGGGAGGCAAAATATCCGATGGAAATAAGAATGATAAAAAAGAAGGAGAGAATTACCCAGTCGATAGTTTGAAGAATCATGTTATTAACTGTTTAAGAGAGTTTTAGTTAGAGTCTGTCCATAATGTCCGATATCTGCCCCCGTAAAAGAACGAGGCAGGCTTTGATCTCGAACATCGACTCTATTGACAGACTCTAAGTTAGTGTTCATTTAATTACTTACTAAAGTTTCGCACTTGATTAATAAGATATGTTGCCACAGATTACTCACAGCCTTTGGCTGTTCATGAGATCGCTATCGCTATGTTCACAGATTAATACTATTATTCTCACTCGTTGTAATTAATTTTCGCAGATTCCTTTCTGTTTTTACAGAAAGGTTTCTGTGTCAATCTAATTAGTACGAATGCAATTAATATTCTTAATCTGTGAACCTGTCCGCCTTTGGCGGATCTGTGGCAGCATTTATTGATAAGTGCGAAACTTCAGTTACTTAGAGTTTAAAAAATTTGTTGCTATTCACTTAAAAATTATCCCTATTAAATTGAGATAAGTATGTTAAGAAGAATGTCGGTAAATATAACTATTATAGATAAATATTTACAATGTCTCAATGGAATCATGAAAAAAAATTATGGTTCTGGTATTTTTGTTCAGATTTATAAAACAGGAATTGAACTTTGAGCATACCAGCTTAAATGGAATCAAAATAGTCCTCATATATTAGCCTGATCCCATCCATTTTTACTTTTGCCTAGAAAAAGTTCAATAATATTGGGTACAAAATCGAAGTTCGAAGATTTAATGTTGAGCTTGATAAACGAATCAAGAAAATGATCATTCTTTTTGCCGGAACTGCACAACTGCATGGTTCGACTACGCTCACCACAGGTAACTGCACAACCGCACAACTTTATCAATCCTACAAAGCCCTTATCACATTATCCAGCTTCGTTTTTACCGTCTTCGCCAGATCCTTGAGCTCCTCATTTTCCACTGCCTGCATGGAGGCGTAGGGATCAACGGCAGCAACTTCGGATTTGCCGTCTTCTGTGGACTGGACAATAACATTGCAAGGAAGCATGGTCCCGATCTTGTTTTCTGCCTGAAGGGCTTTATGTGCCAATGGCGGGTTACATGCGCCGAGAATGACATAATCCTGGAAATCCACATCCAGCTTTTCTTTGAGGGTTTTGTTAACTGAAATTTCGCTTAATACTCCAAAGCCTTCATTTTTAAGGGCCTCTTTTACTAATTCAACTGCTTTGTCAAATTTTACGTCAAGGGTTTTGTCGATGTAATATTTCATGCTTTTTTGTTTTGAATGTTTGTTGAATAGACAATTGTGAGGCGAAAATGTTTTAGAGGCCGGAGACTGAAGAATTAATCGCAAAATGTTACCTTAAATGGTAACTTTTTAGAATCTTTGCTTTGTATGCGAATCATTAAAGAGAAAACCCTCACGGATTATTGCAGGTTGAGCAAGTACAGAAATGCCGAAGAGCATTTAAAAGCCTGGATATATGAAGTAAGACACTCGACCTGGAATAATGCAAATGAATTGAAATTCTAGTACAGGAATACCAGTATCATCAGTTTGAAAGGAGTGGTTTTTAATCCTCCTTCGCTCCGATAGCTATCGGAGCTATGGACGCTTATGCTAAAGCTTTCGCCGTTGGCCGAAGCCTCTGGCGAAGGACTCAGCGGCAGCATGCGGACGAGAAGTTTGGTCGAATTGGCTACGCCTGTTAAAAGGATATGCAGTAAATCAAGAAGTACTCGAAAGAAAAAATGAGAAACTGAAACAGTTGCAGGAGACAGTCAGGATAACTTGACAAAAACGGTATTCTTTATAATGCCAATGGAGAAAAGAGGATTGCAGATAATGCCCTGGTCGCACTTACACTTATGATAGCCGTGAGTGAACCCATAGAAAAAGAAACTATGGTAAATGTAGTTGTAAATCTTATCAGCCAGAAAAATTAGTGTCTATAATTAACAGTTATGACGAGAAGCTTTCCTTATAATGATTATGATGCTGCTGAAAGAATTCAGTGGTACGATTATGGGGCAGGGTTTTTTGATCCTGCCAGCAGAGGCTCTTCAATATATTATCACAATCGTGTAAACCATTATTAAGATTGCTTTGTCAGGAATAAATATTTATAATTTGTTTATCTTTGTGTTATTATGACAAGGGAAGAAGTAATTAAAAGACTAAGAGAGATTAAGCCAATGCTTAAGGATGAATATTCTATTAAGCGAATTGGACTCTTTGGATCTTTTTCAAATGATTCCTACAACGAGGATAGTGATATAGATCTACTGGTAGAATTGGAAAAGCCCATTGGATGGAAATTCTTTTCTTTGGAACTTTACCTGGAAGAAATCTTTAATAAGAAGATTGATCTGGTCACCAGGAATGCACTTAAGGACCAGATAAGAGAACAAATCCTGAATCAGGTTCAATACATCTAAGTGACAAAAAATCAGCGACCATACATTTTATATCTTCAGGATATACTGAAATCAATGTCAAGAATTTCTGAATATATTGAAGGGTATTCCTATGATGAATTCAGGATTGATTATAAAACAGTTGATGCTGTAATCAGAAATTTTGAAATCATTGGTGAAGCCGCCGGTAAAATTCCATTAAAACTTAAGGAAAAATATAGGAATGTTCCATGGACAGAAATGTACATGATGAGAAATAAAATCTCCCATGAATATTTTGGAGTTGATTATGAAATAGTATGGGATGTTGCGACTAATTATTTACCTGAAAATAAGAACCAGATTGAAGATATATTAAATAAAGAAACCTTATAGATTGAAATCATTATAGTAATATTTTGATTGGTATGATTATGGAGCCAGGTTTTATGATCCCTGCCATTGGGAGGTGGCATGTGATGTCCACTGCCCGGAATTGTTGAAGCAACTCTGTGTCTTTGATTGTGGAGGCTGCTTATCGTGCAGGAGAATGAAAAGAACCGGAATAATTACATGAGCTCAACGAAAAGATAGTAGCTGAACTCCCCTGGTCCATTATGATAGAAATAGAATAATATCACTCTTAAATTGAACTGTTCAAGTAAAATAATCGTT
>CAZGTU010000055.1:23018-30345 GCA_964528675.1 uncultured Bacteroidaceae bacterium | reverse complement strand
ATATCCCCAGAAACTTTTCCTGTTTTACTGTAATTTTGCACCAATCCACTATCTTTACTCCCTTAAAATAAATTTTGATGATGGAACTTAGAGAAAATGCATATTATCTTGGAGGCCTGAAAGTTTCAGATCTCGCAGATAAGTACGGCACACCCCTTTACCTTTATGATCTTGAAACAATAAAAAGACAGTATGACCGGATAACCGGTGCCTTCAGCAAATCCAAAGTCAGGATAAATTTTGCCTGCAAAGCACTGACAAATATTAATATACTTAAGTATTTCAATGAACTCGGGGCGGGGCTGGATGCAGTTTCTATCCAGGAAGTTTTGCTTGGACTCAAGGCAGGTTTTAAACCTGAGGATATCATGTACACCCCTAATTGTGTTTCACTTGAGGAAATTGATCTTGCCGTTCAGGAAGGAGTTAAGATCAATATTGATAATATTTCTATCCTGGAACAGTTTGGGCATAAGTACGGAAATGATATACCTGTAGGTATCAGGATCAACCCCCACATACTGGGTGGCGGGAACCAGAAGATTGCCACCGGCCATATAGACTCGAAATTTGGGATCTCCATTTATCAATTGACCCACGTCCACAGGGTAATCGAGGCCAATAGCATGAAGATTGAAGGCCTTCACATGCATACCGGTTCGGACATTCTTGATATACAGGTTTTTCTCAGGGGAGCAGAGATCATGCTGGAAACTGCAAAAGAATTTAAAGATCTGGATTATATTGATTACGGAAGCGGATTTAAAGTAGCCTACAAACCCGAAGATATTTCAACCGACATAGAAGAACTCGGAGAAACTCTCTCTGAAAGGTTTAATGAGTTTTCCAAAGAATATGGAAAAGAACTGACATTGATCTTTGAACCGGGAAAATTCCTTGTGAGTGAAGCAGGTTATTTCATTGCCAGGGTGAATGTTATAAAGCAAACCACTGCTACGGTTTTTGCGGGGCTCGATACCGGCTTGAATCATTTGATACGTCCGATGTTCTATGATGCATACCATGAAATTTTCAACCTTTCCCGGCCGGAAGGAAAAACCCGGATCTACACTGTAGTCGGTTATATCTGTGAAACCGATACTTTCGGATGGAACAGGAAAATGGTTGAAATAAACGAAGGCGATTATCTTGCATTTAAAAATGCCGGGGCTTATTGTTTTTCCATGGCCTCAAATTACAATTCCAGGTTCCGCCCTGCTGAAGTGATGATTAAGAATGGGAAAGATTTTCTTATCCGAAAAAGGGAAGATTTGGATGATCTTACAAGAAACCAGATAATCATTGAAGAATGAGCCTTTGATGATCAATCTTTTATTGATATATAATTAACTAAAGTTTCGCACTTGATTAATAAGATATGTTGCCACAGATCCTCCAAAGGCGGACAGGTTCACAGATTAAAATTATTATTCTCATTCGTTGCAATTAATTTTCACGGATTCCTTTCTGTTTTTAAAGAAAGGTTTCTGTGTCAATCTAATTAGTACGAATGCAATTATTATTTTAATCTGTGAACTTAGCGATAGCGATCTCATGAACAGCCAAAGGCTGTGAGTAATCTGTGGCAGCATTTATGGATAAGTGCGAAACTTTAGTAATTATTGATTAAATTTGTTTAAACTAAATTGTCTGCATGGACCTGAGTATCATCATTGTAAATTATAATGTAAAATACTTTATCGAACAATGTCTTCATTCCGTCCATAGAGCGATAAAAGATATTGAAGCTGAAGTTTTTGTTGTAGATAACAATTCGGTAGACGGTTCCTGCCCTATGATCCGCGAAAAATTCCCGTGGGTCAAATTAATCGAAAACTCTGAAAATGCCGGATTCAGCAGGGCAAACAACCAGGCATTAAAAATGGCTTCGGGTGAATTTTGTTTACTGCTTAACCCTGACACTGTTGTAGAAGAGGACACATTCACGAAATGCATTTCATTCATGCATGATCACAAAGATGCGGGAGGCCTTGGTGTCCATATGATTGACGGAAAGGGAAACTTCCTTCCCGAATCAAAACGGGCTCTTCCCACCCCGGCAGTGTCCTTTTTCAAAATATTTGGCCTGTCTTCACTTTTTCCGAAATCAAAAATATTTGGACGATACCACCTGGGATACCTTGATGAAAACCAGACCAATGAAATTGAAATACTTGCCGGTGCATATATGTTTATTAGGAAAAAAGCCCTGGATGAAACAGGATTATTGGATGAATCCTTTTTTATGTACGGAGAAGATATTGATTTGAGTTACCGTATCCGGAAAGCCGGTTATAAAAATTATTATTACCCGGGAACTACCATCATTCACTATAAAGGAGAAAGTACTAAAAAAGGAAGTATCAACTATGTCATGGTTTTCTATAAAGCCATGATCATATTTGCCAAAAAACATTTTTCAAAAAAGAATGCCCGTATTTTTTCCACCTTGATAAACCTTGCCATTTATTTCAGGGCTTTTCTTTCCATCATCAAACGATTTATCAACAAGATCTATCAACCGTTTCTGGATTTTATTTTTATTTACCTGGGACTGTATTTTTTAACCCCCATATGGGAAAAAGTCCAATTTGAAACAGAAGACTATTTCCCTGATCAGTATTTTTATTTCATCCTTCCCTCCTATGTAATCATCTGGCTAATTTCTCTTTATTACTCCGGTGCATACGAAAAACCCATCAGGATCATAAATATTTTCAAAGGTCATTTAACAGGAACCCTCATAATTTTAGTATTATATGCTCTTCTCCCCGAGTCCTTTAGATATTCACGTGCCCTGATTCTTCTGGGAAGCATTTGGGCAATAATTGCACTGCTGATTCATCGACTAAGTCTTAACGTGTTTGGTTTAAAAGAATATGAATTTGCCGGAACGAAAAAGAAAAGACTGATCCTTGTCGGGAACAAAGATGAAGCAAAGCGGGTTCGGGACATCCTTATGAAAACAAGGATACCTACGGAAATTTCGGGATACGTGTCACCCTCAAAAAGCTCGGATTCTTTCTTTATTGGTCATCTTGAGCAATTAAAAGAAATTGTAAAAATCCATAAAACCGATGAGATTATCTTTTGCTCTGAAGATTTATCTGCCAGTGAAATTATAAGGAATATGACCATGCTCACCGCTGAAAATATTGATTATAAAATTGCCCCGCCAGAGAGTATCTCTATTATCGGCAGTAATTCAATTAACACAGCCGGAGATCTTTATCTGATTCATTTCAATTCTGTATCCAAAGGAAAAAACAGACGCCTTAAAAGGTTGTTTGATCTGTTTACTTCTCTAATTATGATTTTATTAACCCCTTTTATGATTTTTTTCTTTAGAAAGTATCATAAACTCACGGGGGCGGCTTTTCAGGTCATCTTCGGAAAATATACATGGATATCCTACTGCAGCAAAATCGATCTGACGCCTCTCCCCTCGCTCAAACCCGGAATTTTTGAATTGTGCCCGATGGATAGTTTTCCGGAAGAAAAAGAAATTATGGAAAAAATGAATTTAGAATATGCCAGGGACTATAAAATCAATAATGACTTCAGTTTACTCTGGAAAAATATTCTTATGTTAAAAAAAGGATAGAGTATCTTTCAAATATGTCAGCATTTAGATGTATTTTTAACATAAAAGAAAAGAATATTGAAAGGAGCTAAATGCAGTTCAATCAAAAATACTGTAATGAATAAGCCTGCTTCCTCTCTTTTTATTTATTTCAAAGGCAATTTTTTTAAATTTGAATGTTCGAATACTTGATCATAAAACAGTTTCTCATTAAATACTGAGATAATGAAAAAATCATTAATTACTCTTTTCCTGATCATTAACCCTATACTTAGCCTTCATTCCCAGGATACAGATTACCGGGAGTTATTTCTCGCTGCCGAATCCTATTTTCTATTTGAAGAATTCAATGAGGCCCTTCCGCTATACCTCAGAATACACAGGCATAATCCGGACAATGATAACGTGAATTATAAAATAGGAGTATGCTATTTAAATGATCCTTACCAGAAAAATAAGTCCATTTCTTATCTTGAGAAAGCTGTTGAAAACATCAACCCAAAGTATAAAGAAAATAACTTCAAAGAAAAATCTGCCCCGCTTGAGGCTCTCTTTTACCTGGGAAACGCCTACCGGATCAATAATCAGCTTGATAAAGCCAAAGAGTATTACCAGTTATTCATGACAAGAATGGATTCTGATGTATATGATGCTGAACTGGTGCAAGATCAAATTGATGCATGTGATGCAGCAAAGAAAATGATGAAAAAACCCATCGATTTTGATGTTGAAAACCTTGGCAATAGAATCAATACGCGATTTGCGGATGAAAATCCCGTGATTTCAGGGGATGAGTCCAAATTGGCCTTCATTTCCAAATTGCAGTTTTACGATGCGGTCTTTTACACGGAAAGAAAAAATGGAGAATGGGCACCGCCCAGGAATATTATACCCGAACTGGGGGTCGATGGAGATGTTTATCCCACCTCCCTGTCCTATAATGGAACAGAAATGTTTATTTACAGGAATGACAACTTCATTGGAAATCTGTATTCTTCCAAACTCATAAACGGAAAATGGACAGCCCTGAAAAAACTGAATGAAAATATCAATACGCGCTTCTGGGAATCACATGCTTCAATTTCAAAAGACGGAAAAACCCTATATTTCTCGAGTAACCGAAGAGGAGGCTTCGGTGGCCTGGATATTTACCGTTCAGAAAGACAGGAAAACGGAGAATGGGGACCTGCTGTGAATCTTGGCCCAAAGGTAAATTCTGAATATAATGATGACACTCCTTTTATTACCGAAACAGGAAATAAACTTTTCTTCAGCTCCTATGGACATTATAACATGGGAGGCTATGACATTTTCATGAGCAGAAAAGATGCAAATGGAGAATGGTCAGAACCTGTAAATGTGGGGTATCCGATAAACACTACTGATGATAACCAGTTTTTTGTGCCTGTTAATAATGGGCAGTCAGCCTATTACTCGAGATATGATGAACAGGGTGGATTTGGAAGACATGACATTTATAAGTATAATGTATATAGCCCCGATTATCCAAGGATGTTCGCTATTGAAGGATGGCTTGACCTGCAGGGGATCAATGAAAAACCTGGAAAAATTGATATTTCAGTGGTTGAACAGGCTTCTGCAGATACCTTAAGTGTAGTTCATCCGGATCAGGATCTCAAATTCGCTTTTGAAGTTCCTGCCGGTAGCTATGATATAATATTCGATAGCGAGAAATTCAAACAGGAAATCCTGAAACTGGATGTCACTCCGGAAACACCAAAAATAGGACTCGTACTTGAAACACCGGTTACACTGGAGCTGTTACCACCCACCATGCCCGTGGAAGAACTTGAAGAACTTGTCGATATCAGAGAGGACAGTGTAATATATGTTGAAGAAGGTGAGGAAGCGAATATCAGGTATAATGTCGATCGGGGAAGTGAAGTGATTATCGATGTGTTCAATAACAATGAATTGATCCTTACAGATACCATCGAAGCTAACAGAAAACGTCAAAGATTTGAATTTGATCCTTATCCGGGTGAAAATACAGTTCGAATTACAGTGACAGATGAGGATGGTAATACAATTACCAGGGAGATAAAGGTAATTGACATGGAAACCATTGAAGAAGATGAGGATGAACTAACTGACGAAGAACGGGTTCCTGCGGATACAGGAGAGGAAATAGAAACGACAGATGAAGTCATTGAAACACCCGAAATTGACATTGATTCAGACATAGAAGAAATTTTTGAAGCGCTGGACATAAATGCCACGAATGAGCTGAAAAAATACCTGGATAATCTGGATCTTCAGGAAGAGGGAATCGAAACATCTGAAGATCTTGTAAAGCACCTGTATGAGGCAACAAAAAATGAAAGTTTTACTGCGAAAGATGTTTCTGATCTAATGACAGGCACAGGTTTATTAAATGACCTGGAGACTTTCATCCATGAACTTGCCCTTTTATCAGCTCCGGAACTTAGTGATTATTTACTGAATTTAGATCCGGCCGGTTTTAACATTGAAACCATAGATCAACTCATTGACCATCTCTTTGAAGTATCCGAAAATGAGGATTTTACCCGGCAGGATATTATCGATGCTCTTACAAAATACTATGGATTTGAAAATATAGATGCCTTGATTGAGGAGTTACTTTTGCACGCTGAAGGGCCTCTGCATGATTACCTCTCAAACCTCGATCCTGGAAAAGAAGACATCAATAGTCTTTCGGATCTGTATCTGCATTTAATGGAAAATGCCGAAAAGAATGGTTTTAGTAAGGAGGATGTTATTCAGCTATTTGAAGATTATTTTGCCACTCCGGAGCAAGATGCTTTAATCATCCTTGAAAGACTTAAAAATGCTGCCGAAGGAGAGATCCTGGAATTCGTGGAGAAAATCAATGAAGAAGACATAACCAGAATGAACCGAGAGGAATTCTATGACTATCTTATGAAAAAGGCAGAAAAAGAAGGTATTGACATCATCGATCTGCTTGCAACAGCGCTGGATGCAGAGGGCGTAAATCCTGAAAACTTAAAACTGTATCTCAACGAATATGGCAGTGAGGGAGTCAGGGAAGCACTTACACAACTTCCCGCAGATGTAGTGACATCAGGAGAAATATTCAAACATATTGCACAACTCTCTGAAACGGATCCTTCCATTGATACAGATGAATTGATCAATCTGATTAAGGAATACCTTCAAAACAAGGATCTTTATGATCTCTATTACGATCTTTTACGGAATTCAGAAGGGAATCTTAAAGAATTCCTGAAAACCATTGATATAAGAAAATCAGGTTTTGAAAACAGGATGGATCTCATTGATTTCCTCCTTGAGAATGCCAAAGAAAACGGCTATACACCAGAGGATGTTTATAATGCGATCAGCGAGAATTATAAGAATATTTATTTATCAAATCTCATTAATAATCTTATGAGCAATGCTGAAAACGGATTAAAAGATGCGCTCATGGATCTCGATCCTGTAAAAGAAAATATTAATGATCTCGATGATATCATCAATTATCTGTTTAATTATACAGAAACATACGGATACAACAGTCAGGATGTATACAATCTTATTGAACAAAATCTTGAAATGGATTTTATGCCTGAAGCGCATTTCGTAAAAGATAAAGAGGGTAAGAAAGAATTGAAAGAAAAATTCAATCGTGGAGCAGCCTGGACTGCAGGCATTTTGATTTTGGAAGGATTACTGATATTGATCCTCATCCTTCTGGCTCGAAGAAAGAAAAAAAAGAAAGAA
>CAZGTU010000055.1:0-22918 GCA_964528675.1 uncultured Bacteroidaceae bacterium | reverse complement strand
ATTACTGATATTGATCCTCATCCTTCTGGCTCGAAGAAAGAAAAAAAAGAAAGAAGAGCAGATGAGGCCCCAAAACTGAATTAGATAACTTTCTTTCTTAACTTTGAATATAATTTTTAAATTTGTTGAGAACCTTCAAATTCAAATCAAAGATGAAAAAGCTCTCCCTGTTCACTGGTTTATTTTTATTTATCAGCCTGGCTTTTGTATATGCACAAGATGAAGATGATATTCAATTGAATTTCTATGACGGGGAATTCTTCCTGGCTGAAGAGGAATACCGGGATGCCTTACTGGCATTTCAAAAAGTCTATAATGCAGGCTATGAAGATAATGCCAATATCAATTACAGAATTGGAATATGTTATCTGAATTTGCCGGGTGAAAAAGAAAAAGCCATACCTTATCTTGAAAAAGCCGTTACCAGTGTTAACGATAATTACCGGGAGGGTAGCTTAAATGAAACAAACGCGGACCTGGATGCATGGCTATTTCTTGGAAATGCTTACCGGATTGACATTCAATTTGAAAAAAGCTGTAATGCCTATAAGAAGTACATTGAGTTAACTGATAATCCGGACTCCAAAGAAGTAAGTTTTGCCCGAAAGCAAATTGAAGCCTGTGAAAGAGCAAAAAAAGCCATGGATTATCCTGCTGAAGTTCAAAAAGAAAGCCTGGGACCTTTATATAATTCCTCATTCAATAATTTCAATCCTGTATTATCCATGAATAAAAATGCAATGGCTTACATGAGTGAACAGAGATTCTATGATGCAGTATTTTTTATGGAGATAGAGAATGGAAGGTTTACCAATCCGATTAATATCACTCCTCAAATTCAGTCGGATGGTGATCAATATGTCACTTCTCTTTCTAAGGATGGTACAAAAATGCTTTTATCCAAAATTTCAAGCTTCGATGCCGATATAATGATCAGTGAATATGAAGCAAGAAGATGGACAAGATCCAGGAATATTGGAAAACCCATAAACACCAAGTTTTTTGAGTCACACGCCTGTTTTTCACCGGATGGAAATACCATATATTTTGCCAGCAACAGGAGAGAAAGCCTCGGGGGAATGGATATTTTTGTTTCAACCTTGAATGAGGATGGCGATTGGACAGAACCACGTAATCTCGGGGAAACTGTTAACACAGACCTGAATGAAGATACACCTTTTATTTGCAAGGATGGTAAAACCTTGTTTTTTAGCTCACAAGGACATACAACCATAGGTGGATATGATATTTTTATAACCCGTTTACAGGATGATGGCACCTGGACTGAACCTGAAGCACTACCCTACCCCATGAATACAACCGATGATGACCTGTTTTTCTATCCGATTTGCGACGGTACGATGGAAGACGATATTGCGGGGTATATGTCAAGAATTGAACCTGAAGGTCTTGGTAGCGGTGATATTTACAAAATGACAGTAATACCATACGAAGAAATTACTGAAGAAGAAGTTGAAGAAGTTGTTGAAGAAGTTGTTGAAGAAGAAGCCGAAGAAACAGTTGTTGAGGCAGAACCGGAACCGCGGGAAGAACCTGTTGAGGAAGTTGTTGAAGAACAAGTAGAAGAGAAGGAGGAAGTTGAAGAGGTTGAAGAAGTTATAGAACAACCGGTTTATACATTGAAACCTATCTATTTTGCTTTTGACAGTTACGAACTATCTTCTACAGCCAAATCCAGACTCGACAAGCTTGCGGAAACGATGAAAAGCTACGAAGAAATCAAAGTGGAACTTCAGGGTCACGCCGATGCAATGGGACCGGAAGTTTATAACCAATATCTTTCTGAAAAACGCGCTGAATCAGCAAAAGATTATCTCCTGAGCAAAGGGATCAGTGAAGAAAGATTAAGCACAAAAGGTTTCAGCGAGTTAGAACCGGTAGCCATTAATACCAATCCGGACGGAAGCGATTCATTCAGAGGTCGTAAGCTAAACAGAAGAGTTGAATACAAAATCGATCCGGGAATAAAAGAAACCATTATTATTGAAGAGGTTGAGGTACCTGAAGATCTGAGAATAAAAGAATAAATTTAGTTTCTGATGGTCCTGCATCTTAATTAGAGTCTGTCCATAATGTCCAATATCTGCCCCAATAGCCAATGGGACAGGCATCCGAGGTTATGGACAGACACTGATTATTTGATTCCGGAATTCAGCATTTGTATAGCTTTTTAGGCTATTGCTGAATCTATTCCGGCTTTGTTGCGTATATATTACTTAATGAATATTCATAATATTAATTAGTCAACTATATAATTCGGGATTATGAAGAAATTCCTGCTCTTTTCCATTTTATATTCATCCTGCATGTTTTTTTCTTTTGCACAGGAAGAAATTGATCCGGATGAGATCTATGATGATGCAGAGTTCTTTTTCGATACCGGTGAATATGAAGAGGCTCTTTATCTTTTCAGGCAACTGGGAAAAGATTTTCCCGATAATGCCAATATCCAATTCAGAATAGGCATGTCCTATCTCAATATTCCAGGTAGCGAAACCGAAGCAATTCCCCATCTTGAGAAAGCAGTTCAAAACACAACCTTAAAATATAAGGAAGCAGATTTCGATGAAAAAAAAGCTCCTCATCATGCATGGTTTTACCTGGGAAGAGCCTACCGCATCAATAACCAGCTTGATGATGCCCTTGAAACCTATCAAAAATTTATGGATATCCGTAATTTTGAGAAAAAATACAACCTGAGAATCACTGAAAATGAAATCAAATCCTGTCAGAGAGCCAAAATAATAAAAGACTCACCCATCATGCTTGCAAAGCGTAATCTTGGTCAGAAAATTAACAATACCGGACAAAATTTTCATCCTGTAGTAAACGTGGATGAAAATGTTATGGTTTTTATGCAAAGACTCAAATTCTATGATGCTATCATGTACAGCTATAAGGAAGAAGGAGAATGGGTTAGGCCGATTAATATCACCCCCCAGGTAGGGTCTGACGGGGAAATGATTCCTACGGGTATTTCTCCGGATGGGACCGAGTTGCTGCTGGTTAAAAGAGAGTCTTTCGATAATGGGGATATTTACTATTCCAGGCTGGAAGGAAATTTCTGGTCCAAAGCAGTGCCCATCAGTAAAAAAATTAATACGATCAGAAATGAGGATCATGCCTCCTTTTCAACCGACGGCAAAACACTTCTGATCTCATCAGACCGTCGTGGTGGATATGGAAAACTGGATATTTACCGCTCCAATCGCCTTGAAAATGGAGAATGGAGCGAGCCGGAGAATCTCGGACCAACAATTAACACCGGGGAAGATGAGACCAGTGCATTTCTTATGATGAACAACAAGCATATTTATTTCGCCTCTACCGGTCATTTTAACATGGGAGGCTATGACATTTTCTTTTCTGAAAAAGAGAACAATGAATGGACTGACCCTGTGAATCCTGGCTGTCCCCTCAATACCACAGGTGATAACCGCTATTACCAACCTGTAAAAAAGGGAAACACAGGCTATCTGAGCCTATTTAATGAAAAAGATAATATTAATCAAGAGGATATTTACAGGGTAGAAATGGCACCCATTGCTAAAATCCCTGTCCCGAGGACCACTATGAAAAGCAAAAGCTTTATCCTTGAAATTGAAGACCCCGATACAGGTGAAATCATTGTAATTACTTACGATAAAGAAAAAGATAAATTTAAAGCAGAATCTGACAAAAATAAAAACTATAAACTTCGGGTAATCGAAAAATAATATCTAGCTGTTTATTCCTTCTGAGAACTTTTATATGGAAGAAATACTGGAAAATAAAAATATCAGCTTAAGGGCACTTGAGAAGAACGACCTCGATTACCTTTATAAATGGGAAAATGATACTGCTGTATGGAACCTGAGCAATACATTAATCCCTTTTTCCAGATTTACCCTCGAACAATATATTGAAACCTCGAGGCAGGATATTTACGAAGCAAAGCAGCTCAGGCTCATCATAGAACACAAGGAAACCGGAAAAGCACTGGGAACCGTAGATCTTTTCGATTTTAATCCCTTTCATTCAAGAGCCGGCATAGGAATTCTGATCGCCGATAAAAGTGAACGTAAAAAAGGTTATGCCTCAGAAGCACTGGATACACATCTCTCTTATTGCGCAAATATCCTTGACCTCAAACAGGTTTACTGCAATATCCTTGAAAATAATGAGGACAGTATGAAATTATTCATTAGTAAAGGATTTGTTATAACCGGAAGTAAAAAGGATTGGATCAAAAAAGGAGATGAATGGTTAACCCAGTATTTCCTGCAAAAGATCCTTCGCTAAGATTTTACAAGACTTTCATATACCGGTATTTCATTTAAAAAATTAATTTTTCTTTCTTCGAAATCAACTTCTGCACAATAATGGCTCAAGCCATTGGTGACAATCAGATATTTAACCTTAAAACTCAGGTTATAAACGGCAATCTGATCAAAGGTCGAAGAAACTATCTTTATTTCAGGTGCTTTGCATTCAACAATTAATACAGGTTCACCCTCCTTATTATAGACAAGGATATCACATCTTTTACTCAATTTATTATACTTCAAGGATTTTTCGAGAACAATGCGACCTCCAGGATATGATTTCTCATGTACAAGGTATTCTGCAAAATTTTGCCTGACCCATTCTTCCGGGGTAAGCTGAAGATATTTTTTCCGGAAACTATCAAAAATAAATTTCTTGTTATCGAAAGATTTTATTTTAAAGGAATAAGTTGGTAAATTTAAACTTCTCATCAGAGTGCATGTTCTTACTATTATCTGCAAGAAAAACGATTAAACTGCAAATTTAATATATGAAAACAAAAAACGAAATTGTCGATAACTGGCTGCCACGCTACACTGGCAATAAACTTGAGGAATTCGGCAAATATGTTATTCTTACGAATTTTATTCAGTATCTCGATCTTTTTTGCGAATTACAGGATACTTCAATAGTGAATCCTGAGAAACCCATGCCCACAGCAAATGCCAATGGAATATCCATTGTTGACTTCGGAATGGGAAGTGCGAATGCAGCTACCATTATGGACCTGCTGAGTGCCATTCGTCCCAAAGCAGTACTATTTCTAGGGAAATGCGGAGGTATTAAAAAGAAAAACCAGGTTGGAGATCTTATTCTTCCTATTGCAGCCATCAAAGGCGACGGAACTTCACATGATTATCTCCCACCGGAAGTACCGGCACTTCCAGCCTTTAAATTGCAAAGAGCTGTATCCTCAACCATAAGGAGTTATGGAAAAGATTATTGGACAGGTACAGTATTTACAACTAACAGAAGGGTCTGGGAATATGATACTAAATTTAAAAAATATCTGAAAAAAACCCGGTCAATGGCGGTGGATATGGAAACAGCTACTATCTTTACGGTCGGTTTTGCGAATTCAATTCCATCCGGAGCTTTATTGCTGGTTTCTGATCAACCCATGATTTCATCCGGTGTCAAAACCGAGGAAAGCGATAAAACGGTCAGTGAAAAATTCGTTCTCGATCATTTGAAAATCGGAATTGATTCGATGTTTGAATTAATAAATAACGGAGAATCTGTTAAACACCTGAGATTTGATTAATGCATGCAAAAACCTTCACTTTCATACGAACAGATTGTAACTGATCTTAAAAACAAAATTTATCATCCCATATATTTCCTGACCGGAGATGAACCTTTTTTTATCGACAGAATCACAGATTATGCAGCAAAGCATATCCTGACACCCGAAGAGCAATCATTCAACCAGACCGTCTTCTACGGAAAGGATGTGGATGCGGCCACTGTTATCAATGCAGCCAAGCGATTTCCAATGATGGCTAATCAACAGGTGGTTATTGTACGGGAAGCACAGGAGATCAAAGATTTCGATAACCTGATTTATTATGTTGAAAAACCACTGAAATCTACAATACTGATCCTGAATTACAAATACAAAAACCTCAATAAGAATAAAAAGATATTCAAAGCTATGAATGAGAACGGGGTTGTATTTGAATCAAAAAAGCTTTATGATGATAAAATTCCGGGATGGATCGCATCATGGTTAAAAAAAGATAATTATCAGATTGAACCCAAAGCTGCAATTCTGCTCACGGAGTTTCTTGGCAGTGAATTGAGCAAAATCGCTAACGAACTGGATAAATTAATGTTAACCCTTCCGGAAGGGATGAAGATTATTACTGCCGATCATATAGAAAAGAATATCGGTATAAGTAAGGAATACAACAATTTTGAACTTCAGAAAGCCCTGGTTAACCGTGATCCTTTAAAGGCTAACAGGATTGTGAGGTATTTTGCTGATAATCAAAATAATAACAGCATCATATATACCATAATACATCTTTACTTCTTTTATTCGAAAATCCTTTTGTATCATGGTTTAAAACCTGAAGAAAGGTCCAAACAAAATGTTGCAGCACGCCTGAAAACACACCCTTATTTTGTTCCAGAATATGAAAAAGCTGCCAGGATCTATAACATAAAAAAAACAGCAAGGATTATTTCATGGCTCAGGGAATATGACCTTAAATCAAAAGGATACGGCAGCTCAGGTGCCGGACCGGGAGAACTGCTTAAAGAATTGATATTCAAAATATTACATTAATAATATGATTACGATTATAATTGTTATTACCACTGCAATAGTTTCCATTTTATGTTTTAACAACGGGAATCTTTTCTCAAAACTGGATTTTGAGCCTTATCTTATCAATAAAAAAAATGAATACTATCGCTTTCTAAGCCACACTTTTGTTCATGCCGACTGGATTCACCTTATCATTAACATGCTGGTATTTTATTCGTTTGGCAGGTATGTAGAGCAGATCTTTAATGCTTTGCAACAAAGAGGTAGTGTTTTTTCGGGTGATCTGTTTTATCTTTTGCTTTATTTCGGCGGAGCGGTTATTGCTGCTATCCCCAGTTTCATAAAACACAGGGAAGATGCGAATTATGTTTCCGTAGGAGCTTCAGGAGGGGTCTCAGCAGTGCTGTTTTCCAGTATTTTCTTCTCACCGATGGAAAAGATCTATTTTTATGCCGTCATCCCTATGCCCGGAATTATTTTTGGCGTTCTGTATCTTGCATATTCGAGCTACATGGCGAAAAAAGGAAATGACAATATCAATCATGATGCACATTTCTGGGGAGCCGTATTTGGTTTTGTTTTCCCTGTATTGCTTGAACCTTCCCTTATTTCCAATTTCATAAACCAGTTCTGAACCTTATGCGAAAGGCCATATTCCTCGATCGTGACGGTGTGATCAATGATGAAGAAAGCAATTATTACATTTTCCGCACTGAAGAATTCTTTCTTAATAAAGGAATAGCAGAGGCATTGAAAGAATTTCAGGATCGTGGCTACATTTTCATTGTTATCACCAACCAGGGAGGCATTTCAAAATCATTCTATACTCACGAGGATGTAAGACTCGTTCACGAAAAGATGATCCATCTGTTAGCAGAATATAATATTGAACTGGCAGAGATATACTATTGTCCTCATCATTCAGATAATGAAAACTGCCTCTGCCGCAAACCCAAATCCATTTCCATTGAAAAAGGGCTCGCCCGGTTCAATATAGATCCGGATCAATCATGGTTTATAGGTGACAGAGACACAGATATGGAGGCAGCCAGGAGAGCGGGGTTAAAGACTATTAAAGTGAAAGCGAACCAGGATATGAGTTTCCTCCCTGATTTGATACCATAAGAGCCTGGTGTTAAGTCAAATGCAAATTGTTAATTTTCTTTGCTTGCCCCTCTAACTCCACTAAAGGGGGAGGACTCAGCCCGCATAATCAAAGTGTACGACTCTTGATTCTTGACATGACACTAGTTCATTCCGGGATTTTCAGGGAAATTTGCCCAGACTTTATATTTGCTTTGCATTTTTTTCAATACTTCATTCCAGAAATCCGTTTGAATTCCCTCCATGATCATTTCATCTGAGAGCTCACCTACCAGCCAGGCATTCTCTGAAATTTCATTTTCAAGCTGATTGGGTGACCAACCAGAGTATCCCATGAAAAATCTGACTTCAGGGCCAGTTATTTCCCCGGTCAGCGCCATTTGTTTAAGTGCTTCAAAATTTCCTCCCCACCATATCTTATCTGTTACATGAACAGACTCAGGTAATTTTTCACCCAGGGTGTGGATGTAATGAACAGTGTTGGTACTAACCGGCCCTCCAATGGAAATCCCTGAATTGATACTGGGAAAATCTTGGAGCACATCGGTTAATTTCAGGTCAATAGGTTTATTAAGAACAAAACCTACAGAGCCCTCTGTGTTGTGTTCAGTAAGAAATACAACAGAGCGTTTAAAATACGTATCAGTTAGAAAAGGTTCAGAAATAAGCACTCTGCCCCTCTCCGCTTTTTTATCATTCTTTACCGTAAAAAAATCAATATTCAAATCCATCGCAACTTATATTTCCTGATACAATTCTGCTACAAGATAAGCTATTAAATACGAAATTATAATAATTCAATGGAAATTAATGTTAAAAAACATATTTTTTTATAACTAAAATAATTAATTATCTTTCGGCCCTGAAAATTCTTTACGATGGAGCACAAAGGGCGTGATGCCAATCTTTTACAGGCTTTAATACCGATTGTATTTCTTATTTTTTTTCTGATATTCAATGTACTTTATTTTGGGGATCACACGCTCGACGGTGCCAATCAGGTGGCCCTGATTCTTTCCGCAGCCATTGCCGGTGGCATTGCCGTTTATCTTGGAAACACCTGGTCGTACATACGTTCCAGGATTGTAAAATCCATTTCATCAGCCATGCCTTCCATTCTGATCTTACTCTTGATCGGAGCCCTCGCAGGCACCTGGATGATTAGCGGCGTTGTACCTGCAATGATTTATTATGGTTTGAAGATCTTTCATCCCTCCATTTTTCTTGTTGCAAGTGTAGTGATAAGTGCAATTGTTTCTCTTGCCACAGGTAGTTCATGGTCAACAATCGCCACAATCGGTATAGCGCTTATCGGGATTGGGAAGACACTGGGATTGGGCGAAGGGATCATAGCAGGAGCGGTTATTTCAGGAGCCTATTTCGGGGATAAGATGTCTCCCCTCTCCGACACAACAAACCTGGCCCCCGCCATGGCAGGAACAGACCTGTTTACCCATATCCGGTATATGACCATTACCACCGTACCCAGCATCTCCATTACTTTAGTCATATTTCTTATTCTTGGATTTACCTACGATTTCGGATCTACAACTGCAGATGTTTCCAGTGTCCTGAATGCCATTGATAACCGCTTCAATATAAATGGATGGTTATTCCTGGTCCCGGCTTTTCTGATCACCATTATCGTCTTAAAAATCCCTCCCCTTCCCTCCATTCTGGCAGGTAGTCTGGCTGGAGGAGCATTTGCAATAATTTTTCAACCTCACCTGCTTTACGAAATTGCCGGCACCGGCATGAGTTTCTTCAAGGCTACCTATATTGCTGTTATGCAAGCAATTTTCGGAGATGTCACTATTACCACAGAAAATGCCATCGTCAACGAACTGCTTTCCTCAACAGGAATGGCAGGAATGCTTAACACCATCTGGCTGATCATCTCTGCCATGATCTTTGGCGGCACTATGGAATCTGCCGGACTACTGGTGAAAATAACTTCATCGGTAATTAAATGGGCAAAATCAACCGGTTCTCTTGTTGCTACAACTATAGCTTCCAGCATTTTCTTCAATATTACCGCATCGGATCAATACATTGCAATTGTAGTTCCGGGAAGGATGTTCGCCGAGACCTATCGTAAAAGAGGGCTAAAACCTGAAGTGCTTAGCCGGACCCTGGAAGATGGTGGTACCATAACCAGTGTTTTGATTCCCTGGAATACCTGTGGAGCCACACAATCAAGGGTGCTGGGAGTGCCTACCCTCAGTTATCTGCCATTCGCTTTCTTTAATATTATCAATCCTTTCATGGCCATTTTCATTGCAAGTATTAATTACAAAATCAGGCGTTTTAAAGAAGGAGAAAAGCCCGAAAAAAGAAGTTTTGAACAAAACCGCAAAGACATTTAATAGATCTTTGGATATTTTTGAGGATCGGACTCGTGCATAATTCCATATATCGTTTCAAACACATCCTCAGGATTTGGATTCGAGAAGTAGTCCCCGTCCGAACCATAGGCAGGCCTGTGCTCCCTTGCTGCGAGAGTTACAGGTTCTGAGTCGAGATAATAAAAAGCTTTTTGTTCTTCCATCACCTTTTGCATCATGAAAGCTGTGGCACCTCCGGGCACATCTTCGTCAAAAAAGACCACACGGTTTGTTTTTTTTATCGATTCAGCAATTTTATGATGAATATCAAAAGGCAGCAGGGTCTGGACATCAATTAACTCCACGCTGATATCAAATTCCTTTAATTGTTTTATGGCCGATTGGGCAATCCTTACACAGCTACCGTAAGTAATAAGCGTAATATCACTCCCTTTCTCCAGTACTTCAGGAACTCCAAGAGGCACCCTGAATTTTCCCAGATTCGAAGGCAAAGCTTCCTTTAAGCGATAAGCATTGAGAGGTTCTATAACCAGTGCAGGATCATCAGCTTCCAGGAGAGTATTGTAAAAACCTGCCGCCCTGGTCATATCACGGGGCACACAAACATAAACCCCGCGAATGGAATTGATCACCATAGAAAGTGGGGATCCCGAGTGCCATATTCCTTCAAGTCTGTGTCCACGTGTACGAATGATCAGGGGAGCTGCCTGACCTGCTTTTGTACGATAATGAAGAGAAGCAAGATCATCACTGATAGTCTGCAGTCCGTACAGCAGATAATCAAAATACTGAATTTCAGCTATGGGACGCAAGCCTCTTAATGCCAGTCCAATACCTTGCCCTATTATGGTAGTTTCCCTGATGCCGGTATCACTAATCCTGAGTTCACCGTATTTATCCTGTAAACCTTCAAGTCCCTTGTTTACATCACCAATTTTCCCTGTATCCTCGCCAAAAGTAACCAGTTCAGGAATCCTTGAAAATAAGGCATCAAAGTTATGCTGAAGTACTTCTCTTGCATTCACTTTTTTTCCTTTATCCGGATACTCGGGTACGACTTCACTGATTTTTAAAGCTGAGCGGGAGGTTTCATTATATAAATAGGCACTGTATTTTTCATAGTTCATTTCCTTATATTGCTCCAGCCATTTTCCTATGTCTGCCTGTAATTCCTCACGAACAGGACAGTCAAAACAGATATGTCTCAGAATTCTTTTAGCACTGCTCATCACATCCCGGCGAATAGGATTGGCAATCTTTTTCAGATCGTTGGTAAGCAAAGCCACTTTATCAATTTTATCGGTCTTGCACTTACAGGAACGGTTATCAATAAGCTTTATCAGTTCATCTCTTTCTTTGCGTATAGGCTTCTGGTAATTATGCCATGCAGATTGCTGAATTTCTTTGGTTTCATTCGAAGCTTCTTCCTCTATGCTGTCCAATTCCGATTCGGTAGCGATATCCTTTTCAATTATCCATTCCCTCATTTTTTTCAGGGGATCATATTCTGCTTCCCATTCGAGTCTTTCTTTGGTTTTATATCTTTCATGCGATCCAGAAGTGGAATGACCAAGCGGTTGGGTAAGATCATCCACATGGAACAATACAGGCACATGCTCTTCCCTGCATCTTTTAATTCCCTCTTCATACATTTTTATCAATCCTGCATAATCCCATCCTTTACCTGTAAAAATATAAATACCATTCTCGCCACTGTTCTTCCTAAAACCTTCAAGAGCTTTTGAAACAGAGGATTTTACAATCTGGTAATCTTTGGGGACAGAAATACCATAACCATCATCCCATACAGCTATTGCCACGGGTATCTGCAATACGGCAGCAGCATTAAAAGTCTCAAAAAAATGACCTTCGGCAGTGCTCGCATCCCCGATTGTTCCAAAGATCACTTCATTCCCGTTCTTGGAAAATTTATGATGATCTTTCAAATCAGGATTTTTCCTGTACAGTTTGGAGGCATAACCCAGGCCTATGATTCGTGGCATCTGAGCAGCGGTGGGGGATAGATCGGCCGTGGTATTTTTCATTTCTGTCTGTATCTTCCAGTCTCCATTCTCATCCAATAAACGTGTGGCATAATGATTATTGAATGATCGTCCGCCGTTACCGGGATTCCAATCTATATCGGTATCTCCATATAACTGGGCAAAAAACTCTTTTGGATCGGACATGCCTGTAGCAAATAAAAATGTCTGGTCCCGGTAATACCCCGATCGCCAGTCTCCGTTCTTGAATTGCTTGGCCATTGCGATCTGTGCGATTTCTTTTCCATCACCAAAAATACCGAATTTAGCTTTCCCCGAAAGCACCTCCCTTCGGGCAATAACACTGCACTGCCGACTTATATGGGCAAGTTTGTAATCATCAAGAACCTCTTTTGTAAAATCTTCATAACTAATTTCAGAAGTATGCTGGTTTTTAGTAGTCATCATAATTATATTTTCCTGCAATTAAAAATACAAAGGATTTTTATATAATTCATCAGAAGATGAAATGTTCCTCAAAACAAAGAATTGTGAGGATAAATGGTTATTTTTGCCAATAAGCAGACAAATCAAAACTTATAATTGTTCAGAAGTGTTACAGATTTTAATCATATCAATAGCATTGCTCAGCCTGTCAATGCTCGGCATGGCTTTAAATATTCTTGTAAAGAAAAAAGGGAAATTTCCTGCCTACCGTGTTGGTCACAATAAAGACATGAAAAAATTAGGCATCTCCTGTGTAAAACATGAAGAGATTAAGTGTCAGAGGAAGAGGTTGAAAGATGCGGGTTGTGAGGGATGTGGGGGTGGATCATAGACGATGGACCATGGACCATAGACCATAGACCATAGACCATAGACGATGGAAGCTATGTTTCAGGGTGATGTAGGTTAGGAAAACCTGGCATTGAAGATTTTCTGAAGGATTTAAAGAGAGAGGTCCCTCCCTTCGGTCGAGATGAAAGGGCTTCACGTTTTAGGAGCTCAGGGTTCAGGAAAGGGAGGATGGATTGCGCTGGGTCGCAATCCATCCTCCCTTTCCAGAACCCTGAGCTCCATTTTTTCTTGAACAATTGACTCTGCCTGTTGTTATGGCTTCAAAAGAAAGGGATTAACGATGATTGAAGTTTTATTGCTCACAATAGTATTGCTACTGATAGGAGTTGCGGGATTTGGCATTAAGATGTTTTTTGACCGGAAAGCCGAATTCAAAGGTGGAAGTTGTACTTCCTCCTCACCGGAATTGGAAAAGCAGGGAATCAGTTGTGGTTGTGAAGGAAGCTGTGCTACAACCGGTTCTTCGATCAAGCAATAAATCAGGGGTTTTCCTTCAGAATATATTTTTCAAAACCTTTAGATTTCCATACCTGGTACTGACCTTCAGGGTCGCCGTAAATCAGGTATGCATCAACATCATCAAGGTCCTTAATCATTTCTTTTGCTTGCTCCAGCCCCGTAACCATACAGGCAGTCGCATAAGCATCGGCTATCATACAGCTTTCCGCAACAATTGTGGCACTCAGTATCTCATGTTTTACGGGGTAGCCCGTTAAAGGATCAATGGAATGTGAATACTTAACCCCTTCCTCTTCATAGAACTTCCGGTAATTCCCGCTGGTTGCGAGAGATTTTTCATTCAATTCAATAATCGCTTTGAGGTTTAATCCGGGCATAATGTTTCCAAATTCAGGCCGATCTATACCGATTTTCCATATCTGTCCTTTTGGATTTTTCCCTCTTGTTTTAACCTCCCCGCCAATTTCAACCATATAATTATCAATACCTTCATTTTCCAGAAATTCAGCAACAATATCAACAGAATAACCCTGGGCAATGGCATTCAGATCAATGCTCACACCGGGATCTTCCTTTATAAGCCTGTTTCCTTCAAGCTTCACTTTGTCCATTCCGACATATTGCAAAATACTATCGATAACCGTGCTGTCGATATTTGTTTTTAGTCCGGGGCCAAATCCCCATGCATTTACCAGTGGCATCACAGTTATGTCAAAGGCTCCCTCTGAAACTATATTCACTCTTTGAGCAACCTTAAACACTTCGATAAATTTTTCATCAACTATATCCGTTTCATTACGGTTGATCCTGGATATAACCGAAGCGCTATCGTAACCGGAAAGCGAAAGATCAAAATCCCTGAGAATGGAATCGATCTGATCCTGGTAATTCACTGAATCGGGATGCCCATATGTAATGTGATAACTGGTACCCTGGGCAAATCCTGCAAGTTTGAAATAATTCAGTTTCTCCCTTGTTTCGCAGGAGGTAATTGCAGCCGCAAACAGTATTAAAAAGAATGTATTTTTTATTTTCATTGAATGAATATAGTTAACCGCCAAAATCATCAAAATCAACCATCTCATCGGGAACACCAAGGTCGTATAGCATTTTCTGAACGGCATCATTCATCATAGGCGGACCGCAGAGATAAAATTCAATTTCTTCCGGTTCTTCGTGTTTGCTCAGATACTCATCATACACCACCTGATGGATAAAACCGGTTAAGCCGTCCCAGTTATCTTCAGGTAATGGTTCGGAAAGAGCAATGTTGAATTTAAAATTCGGAAATTTCTCCTCTATTTCACGAAAATCCTCCTCATAGAAAACTTCCCTTTTCGAACGTGCCCCATACCAGTATGATACTTTACGGTCGGTTTTCAGGGTATGGAAAAGATGGAAAATATGGGAACGGAGGGGAGCCATTCCTGCTCCACCGCCGATATATACCATTTCCTTATCGGTATCCTTGATAAAGAATTCACCGTAAGGTCCTGAAATCGTCACCTTATCTCCGGGCTTTCGCGAAAAAATATAAGAGGAACAAACTCCGGGATTTACATTCATGAACTGTCCTTTTGACCTATCCCAGGGGGGGGTGGCAATACGAATATTCAACATTATGATATTTCCTTCGGCCGGGTGATTGGCCATGGAATAAGCTCTGAAAGTTTCTTCCGTATTCTTCATCTTCAGATCCCACATTTTAAACTTATCCCATTCATCGCGGAATTCTTCTTCGACTTCCATATCTTTAAAATCCACTTCAACCTTGGGAACATCAATCTGTATATATCCGCCCGATTTGAAGTCAAGATTTTCACCCTCAGGCAGCTTTACCTTGAATTCTTTAATAAAGGTTGCCACATTGTGATTGGAAACAACTTCACATTCCCATTTCTTGATTCCCATGATCTCCTCAGGGATCTGTATCTTCATATCTTCCCTGATCTTCACCTGGCATCCAAGTCTCCAGTTTTCCTGCTGTTCCTTCCTGGTAAAGAAACCTGTTTCTGTGGGCAGGATGGAGCCTCCACCTTCAAGTACCTGGCATTTACACATGGCGCAAGTACCCCCTCCACCACATGCAGATGGAAGAAATATTCCCTGATTTGAAAGGGTTGAAAGAACCGTATCCCCGGGCTTTACGTCAAATTCCTTGTCATTAACCTGCAGATGAACCTCTCCCTGGGGAGTCAGTTTGGCTCTTGCGTATAATAAAATCAAAACAAGCGACAGTATTACGACCAGGAAGACCGCAATACTTATCATAATAATTCCTAATTCATTGGTAAGAAAAATCATTTCCCTAAATTTCTTATTTAAAGTTTAATACCCATAAAACTCATGAAAGCAATACCCATTAAGCCTGTAATAATAAAGGTTATTCCCAGGCCTTTCAGAGGATCTGGCACGTTTGAATAACGAATTTTTTCACGAATAGCAGCAATACCTACAATAGCGAGGAACCAGCCAACACCTGAGCCCAGACCAAAAACTGTAGCTTCCGCAATATTGGAATAATCCCTTTCCTGCATAAATAAAGATCCTCCTAATATTGCACAGTTTACAGCAATCAAAGGAAGAAAAATTCCCAGGGAAGAATAAAGCGTCGGGCTGAATTTTTCAATCACCATCTCTACGAGCTGCACCATTGAGGCAATAACAGCAATGAACATTATAAAGGTTAAAAAGCTCAAATCCACATCTGCAAAAGAAGGACTCAACCATACAAGTGCACCTTGACGCAAGACATACTGTTCGAGGAGAAAATTAATAGGAACGGTAAAACCCAGCACAAAAATAACGGCAATTCCCAGTCCTGTTGAAGTCTTCACCGTTTTGGATACCGCCAGATAGGAACACATACCCAAAAAATAGGCGAATATCATATTATCGATGAAAATACTCTTAATAAATATGTTGATCAGGTTTTCCATATCGGATAATTCTTTACTGTTAATCTTTTAATTTTCTTCAATAAGTTTTCTGTTTCGGCTGCGCTGCACCCAGATAATTATCCCTACCGTAACAAGTGCCATAGGCGGCAAAATCATCATACCGTTGTTGGCATAACCTGCTTCATAGAAGGAATCAGGAATTACCTGGTATCCATAAAGGGTTCCTGAACCAAGCAGCTCACGGAAGAAAGCCACAATGATCAGGATCAGGCCATAGCCGGCAGCATTTCCCAGACCGTCAAGGAAGGATTGCCAGGGTTTATTTGCCATAGCGAAAGCTTCCAAACGGCCCATGATTATACAGTTTGTAATGATAAGCCCAACAAAAACCGAGAGCTGCTTACTCACATCATAGGCGAAAGCGGAAAGGATCTCGTCTACCAGTATAACCAGTGCTGCGATAACCGTCAACTGGACGATGATCCGTATCCGTGGGGGGATCATCTTTCTAAGCAATGAAATCACGACATTTGCAATAGCCATAACAGCCACTACCGATATAGCCATAACGATCGACGGTTTCAGCTTAACCGTGATGGCCAGGGCAGAACAAATACCCAGCACCTGGACGGTAATGGGGTTATTGTCATCAAGAGGCTCCTTGAGAAGCTTCAGATTCTTCGTTGAAAATAATGGTTCCTTATCACTCATATCTTTATTCTTAATTCTTGTTTTCCTTAAAATAAGTTACATAGGGTTTTAAACTATTATAGATCATATCTTCTACACCTTTACTGGTAATGGTTCCACCGGATATAGCATCCACACTGTGCATAGCAGAAGGATCGGCACCACCTTTTACCACCTTGATACCGGTAAATTCTCCGTTTTCAAAGATGGTTTTTCCTATAAATGCATCTTCAAACCAGTCGGTGTTTATTTCAGCTCCCAAGCCGGGCGTTTCTGCCCTATGATCGAAAACAGTTCCGGTTATGGTGTTAAAATCATTTTGAAGTGCAACATAGCCCCATATAGGACCCCATAGACCTTTCCCCCTGACAGGGATGATGTATTTTTCCTCTCCTCCATCTTCAAAAACAAACAGTGGAAGGTTTCTCTCCTCTGCAGGTTTGTCCATTTCTGCATCTATATTTTCAGTAATCTCAAAAGCATCCTTTCCTTCCTGCACTTTTCCTTCAGAATTTACCACGTAACTTTCCACAATGTAAGAACTGAACAACTCTTCTATAAATGCTCCCCTGTTCTCTGCATCTTCAATACCTTTGGTCATCTCTACGGAAGCAAGTATATCGCTTTTTTTCTCAAGCTCAACATTTCTTTCCTGCAGAGGTCTCAATTCCTCCGCAACGAATGATAATAATGCTGCAACTATTATCACCATCGATGTGGCAAAAACAAAAATATATGTATTGCTAAAATTCCTCATTTTATAAATTGTTAAGCGTTTACGGAAATTCTTTTCATCCTGCGTTTTACATGTGCCTCTATTACATAATGATCAATAAGCGGTGCAAAAACATTCATCAGGAGGATTGCCAGCATTACGCCTTCCGGGTATGCAGGATTAAGGACCCTGATCAGAATAGCCAGAAAACCTATTAAAAAACCATAGATCCATTTTCCCCTTTCCGTTTGAGTTCCCGACACAGGATCAGTGGCCATAAACACAGCTCCGAAAGCAAATCCGCCCAGAATAAGGTGTTCCCAGAAAGGAAGCGCCATAAATTCATTCACAGCAAAAATGTTCAGTATAATTCCCATGACCGTAGCTCCAACAAGCGTTGAAAGAATAATTTTCCAACTGCCGACACCTGTATAGATCAATATAAAGGCCCCGATTAATATTGCCAGTGTAGATGTTTCTCCTATAGACCCAGGGATAGTTCCCAGGAACATATCCAGGGTGGAATAGCTTTCTCCAACACCATTGTTAAACTGAGTATCGCCGAGTGCAGCCTGGCTCAGCACCGTGGCTCCGGTGAATCCGTCAACAACCTGTTCACCATTCTTTAAACCGGCTATCCAGACGTTGTCACCAGACATTTCTGTCGGATATGCAAAAAACAGGAAAGCCCTCGCTGTCAGTGCCGGATTCAATATATTCATTCCCGTTCCCCCAAACACTTCCTTCCCGATGATCACTGCGAACGCTGTTGATACGGCTACCATCCATAAAGGAACATCAATAGGCATAACAAGGGGTATTAACATCCCCGTAACAAGGAAACCTTCATTAACCTCATGATCACGGATCTGGGCAAAGAAAAATTCAATGGCAAGCCCGGTAACATAGGATACTACAATTATCGGTAATACCTTGAGGAAGCCATACCAGAATTCCTGCCAGAAACCAGCCTCTTCACCTATGGCCATAAAATGATGATACCCAGCATTCCACATTCCAAATAAAAGAGCGGGAACAAGAGCCAGAACAACAAGAGCCATTGAACGCTTCATGTCATTAGCATCACGGATATGGCTGCCTTTTTTCGTAACATGATCAGGAACAAAAAGCAAAGTTTCGAAAGCATCAAAAGTCGAATGCAACCAACCATACTTTCCACCCTTCTCAAAATGCGGCTTTATTTTATCTACTTGTTTTCTTAAACCTTTCATTTTTTAATTATCAGATTTTTTATTCTGTTTCTTTTTTCATCAAATCCAATCCCTTTCTTAAAATTTGTTGCACATCGGTTTTGGAAGTGCAAACAAATTCACAAAGTGCAAAGTCCTCTTCAGCAACTTCAAAAATACCCAGCTTTTCCATTTCATCGATATCCTCATAAAGAATGGATTTTATTAAATGAACAGGAAAAATATCCATGGGAAGAACTTTATCATATTCCCCGGTAAATACATATGCCCTTTTTCCTCCATGAAGATTGGTATCCAGGGTAAATTCCTTTTTCGGCATCAACCAGGTGAAAAAACTTCGTGAGATGCTATACTTACTGAAACCGGGAAGTGCCCAGCCAATAAATTCATGATAATTCCCCTCGGGTATCACTGTAACCTGGTTGTGATAATAACCGAGATGACCTACTTTGGTAATTGCATCCCCTGTTAATACATTGCCACTTATGATACGATTATTTTCATTACTTTTCAATTTACCGGAAATGATTGATTCAACAGCAGCACCCCTGATCATTTTATAATAAACCGGTTTTTCAACTTCCGATCCGGTTAGCGCCACCACTGTGTTATTATCCAATGTGCCGTTTAAAAATAACTGTCCGATGCGCACGACATCAAGCGGGGCAATATACCAGACATACTGTCCCTTCAACACGGGATCAATATGGTGGATCTGAATCCCGGGATTACCGGAGGGATGCGGACCCTGAAAATAGTGCTTTTCTACACCTTTGGCATCCGAATAGGTTTTGCAGGAAGGATAATCTGCATTTAACGAAAGATGCACCTTCCCTTCCACAAGCCTGGAAATAACGTCAATGCCCTTTTGAAACTCAGAGGCATGATCTTTTATAATAAAGTCAATATCAGGCGCCAGCGGTGATGAATCAAATCCGGAAATAAATATCGACTTGGGCGATTTCTCTGAATCTGCAATGGTGGCATAAGGCCTCTGCTTCATGGAGGGCCATAATCCACTTTTTTTTAGTAAGGATATAATTTCATCCCTTTCCATTCCGTCCGGATCTTTAACCTGGAACTTTTCATAGCTATCTTCAGCGGCCGGCTCAACAACAACCTCAAGAATTTTCCTTCTCTCTCCACGATTTATGGTTTTCACTTTACCTGCAACAGGAGAGGTAAACATAGTATCGGGATTAAACTTGTCAAAAAACAAAGCCGTTCCGACCTTAACCTCATCCCCCGGCTTGACGACAAGCTTTGGCCTGATGCCATGAAAATCAGTTGGCTTTACAGCATAGGTGGAAGCTCGTTCAGCCCGCTGGTAGATCTTATCTGCTTTACCTTCCAAATTAATATCCAGACCTTTTTTGATCCTGATAACTTCTGACATATTTTTATGTTATTTAAAAAACTTTAGCAAAAATAAATATTTTTCCTTTCGAAACCATTTAAATTACTCGAATCTATAAAAATATAGAAATTTAGATTCCTTGATATTTGATGCTATGATTGATAAGTGTAATCTATGTTTTTTAACATATCTTTAAAAGTTTCTTTTTACCGGCTTGTTTGTTTATAGAAATAAGGTCAGAGAAACATATTGAAAATGCCGTTTAAAGAATAAAACGGAACATCAAATTTTGTTTTACCGACTTTTAATTGATTTATACCATAACCGATATTATTGCGTTTTCTATAAATAATAAACATCTTCGATTCGCTATAATTCATATTTTTGTTATCAGGATAACAAGCCATGCAAATATCTGTTCAAAATTTCATAAAGCATTTTTTCACCATTACGACTTTACTGGTTTTATTTCAAGTAAATACCGCTGCCCAGGATACTATAATTGAAGACAGAGTTTATAAGGAAAATATTAAATCTGTTCAATTATTCAGGGAAGGATGGCGGTTAAGCTATCCGGTTACCGAGCTATACGGGAGTACAAAATTGATTCTCAAATTTGATGACCTTTCCGAAGAGATTAAGAATTATAATTATAAGATCATCCATTGCGATTCGGACTGGAGGGAATCCGGATTGAATGAAACAGAATACCTTGAAGGAATGATTCAGGATCAGATAGACGATTACGATTATTCTTTCAACACCTATACGAGTTATGTCCACTATACCCTGAGTCTTCCCAATGAAAACGCAGAACTCCGTTTATCGGGAAATTATGCATTGATAGTTTATGAGAACTTCGATGAAAGTGATGTTGTCTTTGTAAAACGTTTCATGATATATGAAAAACTTGTGAATGTTGAAGCAGAGGTTACCCGCCCTATCCTCTCAGCATTCAGGGAAACCGGGCATCAGATCAATCTCAGGATTAATTTTGGCTCATTCCCGGTAGAAGATCCCTATAGCGATATAAGGGTGGTGGTTATGCAAAACGGCCGGTGGGATAATCGCCTGAAAAATTTCAAACCTCTGTTTGTCAGAGATAATGCCCTGGAATACGATAACCAGAATGACCTGATATTTCCAGCAGGAAACGAATACAGATGGTTTGATATAAAAAGTCTTCGTTATCAATCTCCCTATGTGAAGGACATAAATTATGAAGCGGGCATTTTCAATGTCGATCTTTTCCCTGAGGAAAACAGGGCGAATAAGGTATATTTTTATGAAGAGGATATTAACGGGAAATATTACGTGGAGGTACAGGAAGAATCCAATAACGACACTGATGGAGAATATGTATATGTGAATTTTGAATATCCCGTTGAAGCACCTTCACTAACAGGAGGATATTACGTGTTTGGCGAATTGACCAACTGGGGCCTGCACGAAAAAAACAAAATGGAATACGACTGGAACACTTCCTCCTATAAACTAAAACTTTTCCTCAAACAGGGCTACTACAACTATCACATCGCCTTTGCAGAGGAAAACAGCGGAATAGCTGATTTAAGCTATGTGGAAGGCAACAACTACGAAACCGAAAACAATTACCTCATTTTCGTCTATCATTATGGTACAACATCTCGTTATGAGCGACTGATAGGGTATCAACTGGTAAATTCCCTGCGCAGAAAATGATTATCAAGCAATAGGACGAGGCTGTCTAAAAAGTCATTCCCTCTACAAACCAATATCATCGCTGATCCCCTTCATTGCATCCACCGATATCCGGATAAAATCATCCAGCGGGATCCCGATTTTTTCACATTCCAGGATATTCTCCCTTTTTACCGAAGCAGCAAAGGCCTTTTCTTTCATCCTCTTTTTAACAGATTTATATTTTACTTTTTCAACCTTCTTTTCCGGATACACCAGTGTGGTGGCATAAATCAGTCCGGTAATGGTTTCACCGGCAGCAAGAGCATGCTGAAAGAAGGTATTTCTTTCTTTTCCGGTTGCTTCCTCGTTATGCATGGAGATGGCATCAATAATTTCCGGATCAATATCATACTCCTCCAGGATCTCCACCGACTTTAAGCCGTGAACTTTCGGATCTGCCGAAGTGATTTCAACATCAATATCATGTAACAAGCCTGCAAGACCATATTTTTCCACGTCATTGCCAGTTTCTTTTGCTATCGCGCGCATCACCGCTTCCGAACATAGCGAATGAATGATCATTTTCTCGGAGGAAACGTAAGATTTTAACAATTCCAATGCTTTTTTCCGATCCATATTTTAATGTTTTTTTCAGGCATCGAATATAAAAAAGATATTTTAATTTGAAGAGGAAGGAGGGGAGGGTGGAGCATAGACCATAGACCATGGACCATAGACCATGGACCATAGACCATGGAGGGGAATTGAGTGGCTTTAGCGATGGATTAGGAGATGGCGAACGGTGAGCGGGGACCGGGGAATGGTGAACGGTGAGCGGTGAACGGTGGGCGGGGAACGATGAGCGGTGAACGGGGAACGCTGAGCGGGGAACGGTGAGCGGGGACCGGGGAATGGTGAACGGTGAGCGGTGGGCGGGGAACGATGAGCGGTGAACGGGGAACGCTGAGCGGGGAACGGTGAGCGGGGAACGGTGGACAGTAAACGGTGTAATCCACTCTTACGAGAAGGTGCCCGGA
>CAZGTU010000054.1:0-30545 GCA_964528675.1 uncultured Bacteroidaceae bacterium | reverse complement strand
GCCTGTGATTAGACCAAATAAAAAAATCTGCGAACCTGTCCGCCTTTGGAGGATCTGCGGCAATTTCCTAAATTCCCAAAACAATGTTTTAAAGTATCAACGAAATTGCTGTTCTGGCCTCTCATTTGATTTTGATAAGTTGTCAATTTACGCAATTCTAACCACATAAATCTAAATCAAATGAAACCAAAAAAGAATCCGAAAATCAGTCTCGAAAAATATCGCGTTGTATTTTTTGAAGTTGGAACCGTATTTGCCCTGGCAATAATCCTCCTCGCTTTTGAATGGACTTCCCGGGTTTCTGACGCAGAGAATAATGATCATCTTTTTAAAGAAAAATCCCTCGATCAGACAGAATTCATCATCAATACAAGGCCGGAAAAGAAAGAAAAGCGAAAAAAACCTGAAATAAAACTCATCATCAACGAGGTTCCCGATGATGTAGATATTGAAGAACCCAATATATGGGATCCGGAAGTAAATGGAAATGAATCCATCGACCTTTACTATCCGGAACCAGAGCAGGATGAATCTTTTATTGATGAGCCGGTAGATTTTATCAAGGTGGAAGATAAACCCCTCTTCAACGGAGGTGATCCAATGGTTGAATTTAGAAAATATATCGCAATGAATCTCGTTTACCCTCCGGAAGCTATTGAAAATGGCGTTGAAGGAAGAGTAATTGTCAGTTTTGTAATAGATACTGAAGGAAACCTGACCGATATCAATGTTATCGATTCACCTCACCGTGATTTAACCGAAGCAGCATTGAAAGTTTTACAGTCATCACCAGCATGGACACCAGGTAAACAAAGAACAAAACCTGTACCGGTAAAATTCTATTTTCCTGTGGTTTTCAGATTAAATTAAATATTAATTTATCCTGGTTTGGAGCGATTTTTGTTTTTAATTCATATAAATAAAAGCTATAAAATTATGAATTAAGGAGTCCTGGATTAATTTTATGCGCCTTTTCGAAGTTTTCTTTTGAAATATCCTTTTTAATTCACTAATTTTATTGCCCCAAAATTCAAACATAAAATGGAAGCGAAGAAATCAAAAAAAGCAGATCTTGAAAACAAGCGCGGGATGTTCCTGCAGATAGGTTTAGTGGCAGTCCTTGGTATTGTATTGCTTGCCTTTGAATGGACCACAAGACCCAAGGAAGACTCAGAAGAGAAGCTTGTCGCAGAAACAACCTATGAAGTTGAAGAAATGCAGATAACCCGCAGGGAAGAGCCACCCCCTCCAGAGCCTGAACAACAACAGGTTACGGAAATCCTGAATATCGTTGAAGATGATGTTGAAATAGAAGATGAATTTGATTTCGATGTCGAAGCCGATGCATCCACAGAGTTTGAATTTACAGGCTTTGTTGATGACACGGAAGAGGAATTCGAAGAAGAACAAGTGTTTTATATCGTGGAAGACATGCCGACTTTCAATGGAGGTGATCCCGCCGTTGAGTTTCGTAAGTATATCGCACAAAATCTCAGATACCCCGAAATTGCTGCCGAAAACGGTATTAGCGGAAGGGTTATCGTACAGTTTGCCGTTAATACAAACGGACGTGTTGTCGATGCTGTAGTGGTTGCTGGTGTTGACCCGGCTCTCGATAAAGAAGCGATCCGTGTGGTTATGTCCTCCCCGCCCTGGACACCAGGTAAGCAGCGAGGAAAAGAAGTAAAAGTACTTTTTACCTTCCCGATTAACTTTGTACTGCAGTAGTAGGAAACGAACTTATTTTATAAAGCTGTTCCCTTGGGAGCAGCTTTTTTTGTTTGATCAGGAATGTGAAGGGTGGTAATCGGTAATCGGTAATCGGTAATCGGTAATCGGTAATCAGTAATCAGTGATCAGTGATCGGTGATCGGTATTCGGAATTATTTAATAGTCTGGCAAAATGAAGATGATTTGTCAATCATTGAGTATAACATTTTCCCAATCGTTTCACATTGTTTTATAAGATTATCCCTTTTCTGTTGATTTATATATTCACACTCATATGATATCTCAATCCAGTGTTGAGTTTCATGTTGTTCAGAATCTGCATCAGTTAACTTCAAAATAAAATGTTTTTCATATCTTCGTTTTCCCCATGCTTCTGCTATTTGATCTCCGATGGACCGAGATGAGCGAAGAACTTGATCAACCAATGAATATGTTTCTTCTTTTGGAAAGTCTCTTGTTAATTCAAATATTTCTCTGGCCAATATTCTGGCCTTTTTATATACTTCCAATTCTTTATAACTTTTTACATATAACATGACAATAAATATTTCTTTATTAAATGCATAATTTATTTCAACGATCTCACCTTTCCCATTTTTTAATAGGCGCTTTCCATCTATTAATGAATATAAAGTGAAAATATCAGCGTACATTATTCAACTTTTTGATGAAAAAAACAGCCAATGATTATAGACTTGTGTTACCTGACACTGATTACCGATCACCGATCACCGATTACCGATTACCGATCACCGATTACCGATCACCGATCACCGATCACCGATTACCGATTACCGATTACCGATTACCGATTACCTATTACCGTTCCCCCCCGTAACATTTCCACCCCAATGTTCGTAAATGTTTTCATATTATAATCAATTGTTTTTTATTTTAGTGCCAAAATCCTCAATGACAGACTTATGAAAAAGATTTTACTTCTTTCCCTGATTGCCCTGATATTGGGTTCCTGCGGTTCAATTAACAAAAGACTGCAACGTGGAGATTACGATGGAGTTATCGATAAAACCGTGAAACGATTAATTAAAGACCCCACTGACAGGGATGATATTCAGGCACTTGACAAAGCTTATAAGCTGGCAAATGAAAGGGACCTGTCAAGAATTAAATTGCTAAAGACAGAAAATAATCCCAATAATTATGACGAGATCTTCCGCAGGTATGAGAGTCTTAAAGCACGCCAGCAGAAAGTACGTGTGGTTTTGCCTCTGCAACTGGGAAACAAAACAATAAATTACGAATATGTTGATTATGATGCCGAGCTGGTGGCTGCAAAAAGAAAAGCTGCGGAATATTACTATGAACATGGTCAGCAATTGCTCGAAAACGGCGATAAAGAATCTGTCAGGGCCGCATATCATGAACTGATCCTCGCCCAGCGCTATTCAGGTGACGGTTTCCCCAACCTGAATGAATTAATCATGGAAGCAAGACAAAGAGGAATTAGCAGGGTGATTGTTGAAGTACAACATTCAGACAGGATTATGGTAGCTCCCGAATTCCGTGATGAACTTCTCACATTTAACACCAATGGCTTGAACAGCGAATGGGTGGAATATCATTTTCGTCATATCAACGACGAGATCGATTATGACTACGCCGTCGTGGTAAATCTGCTGGATATACTGGTTTCTCCGGAAGAAGTAAAAACCAGTGATCAGGTCTACGAAAAAGAAGTGGAAGACGGCTTCGATTATGCACTTGATGCACGCGGAAATGTTATGAAAGATACCGCCGGTAATGATATTAAAATACCCCGTTATAAAACAATTACCTGCACACTCATTGAAACCTATCAGAAAAAAGCTGTCACCATAAGAGGACAGGTGGAAATAATGGAACTTCAGCCCATGCGAAAACTCCTTGTCAAAGAACCCGTAGGAGCTGAAAATGTATTTGAGCACACCTCAGCAAGAGCAGTTGGCGACGAAGGAGCCCTGGACGTCACTGCAAGACAAAAACTTGAAAATGAGTACATCCCCTTCCCTCCCGATGCGGTGATGATCTACAATACAGCAGAAACGCTTAAACCGGCGATAAGGGATGCCTTGTACAGGAACAGGAGGGTTATCTACTAAATTAATGGAGTCGTTTGATTGATGATTATTCGTTGAATAAGCTGTGTGGATGATGGACCATACCTGCCCGCCGACGCGAAGGCCAGCGCAATGGCAGGCGGGGATCATAGACCATAGACCATGGAAGGAAGTGGTAAACGGTGAACGGTCCTTCGACTGCCGCTCAGGGACCGAAGAAGAGGTGAGCGGTAAGATGCAATAAACAGGAATTAACACAACTGCCAACTGCTACTGCGAACTGCCAACTGAGAACATCAGGGGATATTTTCCAATTGCCGTTATTCCTGTTATATTGCAGGTGTGGGTAAATCGGTCACTTCAATATCTGATGCGAATTCCAGCCAGCGTTTATCCGGTTGTTTTATCGTGAATTCGTCTATATATTTTCTGTTCCTTATCTTTGCTGTGATAATATTGAAATGATCCTTTCATCAGAAATATCAAAGCACAATTTCAGGTCTTTCCTATGGCATGCGGGGTTTCTTGCTTTTGCCCAGAACTTCATGGATATTGATACAGTCATACCTGCCATGCTGGTGGAAGCCGGGGGAACCCCTGTTCATATCGGGATAATGGCAGCAATATTGACAGGAGGTTCCAGCTTCACACAGATTATTTTTGCACCCATGGTCAGCAATGATCATTTTAAACGTAAATACCTGCTCGCGGGGATTAATGCAAGAATGATAGCCCTGCTCGCCATAGCCTGGATGCTATGGAGATCAGTCAATGACAGCACGAATAATATTCTTTTATTTCTGTTTCTGGCCATAACTGTCTTTGCTGTAGGCGGAGCCTTTGCCAATGTCAGTTATACAGATATCCTTGGTAAATCGGTAAATCAGGATAGCAGGAAAAAGTTCTTTTCAACCAAGCAGTTAATCACAAGCACAATAGTGCTGTTTTCCGCATTCCTCGCTTCTAAGGTATTAAATATCAGTTCATATCCCGGAAATTATGCCTTGATGTTTGTAATCGGGTTTGCCGCACTTTCTACTGCATCCATCGGTTTTTGGAGAATACGAGAGACCATTCCTTCAAAACTGAAGATAAAGGGAGTACGTCATTATTTTAAAGTAATGCGACAGGAATTACGAACAAATGGACGTATCAAATATTTCCTGGGGTTCATAAACACCCAGGGTATAGCCATTTCCTTTCTTCCTTTTGTGATTCTTTATGCCAAGGATGTTTTTAATACCGGGAGTGCCGATACAGGAAGGTTTCTTATCTTTAAGGTAATTGGAGGAGTGTTGATCAGCATGATGATTCTTCTCTTCACACGGTTCTCAAAATACCGTATTATGCTTTACTTAAATGTATTTCTTTCAGTATCTTTACCTGTCATTATGCTTCTTTCCAATAACCAGCCTCCTTTCTGGATACTTTTTCTTATTGGCGGAGTTGTATTTTCGATTTACTCCATTTCCATGAACGGGGTGCTGCTGGAGATATCAGCAAATGATAATCGTACCATTTACACAGGACTTGCGGGTGCGGGCAATGTGCTTCCCGCCGTGTTTCCTTTACTTGGAGGTTGGATAATCAGGGGCTTCGGGTATACACCATTTTTCCTGGTTTATGCGGGAGTTGTATTGCTGGCGTTGTTTTTTATTTACAGGTTGAGGTGTTTGAAGTGATGCTTCCGCTCTTTCTCAGTTGGCATAGGCAATAAATAGGATAAAAGTCCAAACCATTACCTCAATGGACCCCGCCTGCGAGTCGTCGCCAGAGGCTATGGCTCATCCTTCATGGTCCATCGTCCCCGCCTGCCAACGCTCTGGCCTTCGCGTCGGCAGACAGGTATGGTCCATCGTCCACCATCCCACCTCATCTTCCTCACTCCTATTTTTTCCTCAGCATAACAGCAAACCCACCCCCAGCTTGCATCTCTACCTCCAAATCCTCTGATGAAGAAATTTCCTTCTCCTCGTAAATATAATCTTCAGCCATACGATCGGCATTGATGCCATCTTTAAAAATAACAGCCTGATAGTTACCATCAGCAAATTGAGAAAGATCAATACTCACTTTGCGTCCTGTCCAGTTCGTAAGTCCGCCAATATACCAGTTATCATCTTTCTTCCTGGCAATAACGGCATACTCTCCTAATTTTCCATCCACTGCAACTGTTTCATCCCAACTGGTGGGTACTCCTGAAATAAATTTTAAAATATCCGGATATTGTTCATATTTCGTCGGAGTATCACAAAGCATTTGCAATGGACCATAGTAAACTACAAACATGGCTAATTGATGTGCCCGGGTTCCCATACTCATGGGATTCTCAAAATTGGTGGCAAACTCCGCCTTAACTGCATTACTCATTGCACCGGGAGTGTAATCAAGAGGACCGGCCATCATCCTTGCGAAAGCAATATCTACATTATGACCGGGTGTTGGAACCTCCTGGGAAAATTTATTGTACTCATTTCCTCTTACAGCTTCAAAGTTGACAACATTGGGATAGGTTCTGTGCAATCCGGTTGGCTTGCTACAACCATGATAGTCGACAAGTAAATTGTATCTGGCAGCCGCAGCGGCAAAATTCTCATAAAATTCAATGGCCAACTGATCATCCCTGTCAATAAAATCAACCTTAACCCCTGCAATTCCCCAATCCTTGAGAAGCTTGAAAACTTCTTCCTTTTGACGATCAATGGAATGCCAGACTGCCCAGAGAATAAGCTTCACGCCTTTCCTGTCTGCATATGATGTGAGCCTCTCCATGTCTATCTCAGCACTGGGTAGGAGTAAATCAAACTGATCCGACCAGCCTTCATCCAGAATAATATAAGGTATTCCATTTTCAGCGGCAAAATCTATAAAATACTCATAAGACTCGTTGTTGATCCCTGATTTAAAATCCACACCATGCAGATTCAATGCATTCCACCAGTCCCACGCCACAAGCCCGGGTTGAATCCAATCTGTTTCAATCTTCGAAGGTCTTGCAAGTTTGTAAACCATATCGGAATCCAGTAATTCCTTATCTTCCCTCGCTATAACCATGATACGCCATGGAAATGTACGATCTCCCCGGGTTTTGGCAATGTAATCGGCACGTTCTTTCACAACAACGTTGAAATGCCGTCCACCTCCAACTTCGGTTCTCTTTGGATATCCGGGAAAACTGCCACTTATTTTATTCCATCTGTGATCATGCCTTTTACTTAAATACATACCGGGATATTCATATACATCCGATTCCAGTATGGCTAGTTTAAAATTATCCATCATCAATATTGATGGCAAACATACCAGATCCCCGGGTCTTACATCTGTAATTTTATGTTCGGTGTAAAGCTCTTCATAAGATGTTGAGTAATCATCAACAATATGATTCATCATATCATGATTGTCAAAAAAGCGGTATTCTACAGTCTCGTCGTAAACAATCAGTTCATCCTTCAGATCAGTAACAAAACGGTATGCCACACCATCATTATAGGCTCTGAAGACCAGGGAAAAATCATTTTCGTAGAAGAGCTGAATTTCATTAAACTCATCTTTGACCTCACTTCTTATTCCCCATACAGTCTGTATAATCTCACTGACAGAGGATTCCGATGTCTTTAATAGTTTCGGATTAACTCCAAGGTCCCCCTGGTTGGTATGAAGAGATATTGGAGAATACCAGATAATATTATGACCATCTGCTTCAATATTATAATAGATCTGGTCAGTAGATTTAATATTCACTTTGATCTTTCCATCCGGAGAGTTCACGGAATGAATATCCAAGCTGAATACATTTTGGCTGAGAAACAAAAAGCAAATCAATAAAATGAATAAGAATTTCCGGGAAATAATAATTAATTTTTTCATGTTGGCTGGTTGTTTGAATTTATAAATATTTCAATTCTGGTTTTCCTGGTGTAAACAAATAAATGTTTGAATTTCGGACCGGTACGTTCAGAGAAAATTTTTAAAGTTCATGAAACAGTTTAAATAAATGGATAGATTTTAATATACTTTCTCATCTTCATAATCACTTTCATTCACCCATCCGGTGCTGGATTTCGGAACTTCACCTTTTATGAATTTTTCATAGAAATTCCTTTTATCCTCAATGGCATAAGGATAATTATCAAATACATCCCCATTTCCAAAAATCCTTGGATCCCCTTGCTCAGCAAGTTCATGAAATAACTGTGCTTTCATAGTCCTTACCCTGCTTTCGTATTCAGGATAAGTGGCCAGGTTAAGGATGCAATCAGGATCCTCTTTGATATTGTATAATTCTTCCTTAACTCTTAATCCGAAATTAAGATCCCAGTATAAAGGATTTCCTTTTACCCGGTTCATATCAAGAATGTAGGTTTTTGTAGGACTGCCATCAGTATTAAGATATCCTGTTTCAGGGTTACAGACCGGCCAACGGTCAGGTTTGAAGTTGTGTATGTAAAGAAAACCATCTTTTATTATTGACCGGATAGGATAACCCACATCATCAGGCCTTCCTATATCATGTCTTTCCTGTCCCAGTATTATATAATCCCTTTCAGGCATCACCTGTCCTTCTTTGTCAGATTTAAGGATCGGAATTATACTTTCTCCCTGAATGGGTTCCATACCGGCATCAATGGGATTTTCCAAACCGGCAAGTTCAAGAAATGTGGGGGCAAAATCGATGAAGCTGATATAATCCTCTATCACCCTGCCGGGATTCTCTATTCCCTCCGGCCACATAATAGCAAGTGGCATATGATTGGAATATTCGTATTCATTTCCTTTTACCCGGGGAAAAGGCATACCATTATCCGATGTTACAACTATAATAGTATTATCAAGCTCCCCGCTTTTTTCAAGTAATTCTATCATTTCCATCAAATGTCTGTCAAAATGCTCAATCTCATAAGCATAGTCCAGCATATCTGTTCGTATAGTATCATTATCCGGCCAGAAATCAGGTACATTATCAATCTGGTCCAATGATTTCCCTCCTCTTTCAATTCCTATTCTGAATTCATATGCCCTGTGAGGTTCAGTAGAACCATACCAGAAAAAGAAAGGCTGATCATTTTTCCTGTCTTTCAGAAAAGCTTCAAAGTTTCGGGAATAGTCATTATCAGATATTTTAGGTTCAGCCTGATCGAGTTTGTATTCATTGTATGGTTTGCCGGATAATTGCCTTCCCTGTGCATCTACAGGAGCAACTCCTTTACCGGTATAGCCCACAAGATATTCGGTCTCACTATCCAAAACTTCACAAAATGACCGGAATTTTTCAGGAAAAATACTGACATGATTCCCTGCTTCCTCGAGTTGCCAGGAATTCCTTCCCGTTATTATGGCGCTTCTCGAAGGAGCACACTTTGCATTTGGTGTATAACAGTTCATGAAGAGCAAGCCTTCTTCTGCTACCTGGTCAAAAGCGGGAGTTTGCACCCAGTTGCAACCGTATGCTCCCGTATGAGGAAAAGACTGATCGTCGGAAATGGCAAACAAAATATTAGGCCGCGATTCCTGGGAATGACCTGCACCTGCTGTAAGTAGTAACAAGCCGGCAACTCCCCCCTTAACATATATATCACTGATATTCATTACTTATTATTATATATTAATGAAACTATGTTTTAAAATGTCACTGTCAAATAATCTATTCTTTAAAAAAGGACTAAAAATGATATAAGTCTGCCTTTTCCAAAGACCTCATGCTGAAGCCTGGACCACTCCATTTCAAATCAATGTAATTATCTGAATCATTAGACTTTTTATACACAATATGGATTGGATGATATCCTTCTTCCAGAAAAACCTCCTTATCCAGGGACGCTCCTGAATCATATCCTCCATCGGCATCAAATAGGAGCCCTTCATGAAGATGGATCACTGCATTTCCTCCCGATGCAAATTCAAAACGATACCTGCCTGATTCAGGAATTTTAATCGCACCCTTAAACGCAAGAATATGCTCTTCCATCGCATCCCCAATATCAGGGTCAATAATTTCGCTCAAGCCATTTTTTGTGGGTTCTTGACCTAAAGTTTCAATGTCCGGTGTCCATGGTGTTGAAAGCTCATATATTTCATATTTCAAACCTTCTCCTCCAATATTATTAACATTTATTGCAGGTACAGGAATACTATCGTAAGGTCGTGGTGCACTCGCATTCAAACTTCTTACCCGGAGAACCTTCTGCTTCATTTTCTCCTGCAAGTCCCTAAAGTATTGATTCTTTCCTGCAAGATCATTAATTTCTTTGGGATCATTCCTTACATCATATATACGAAAATCATCATCTGAACTGAGAATATTATAACGTATTCCCTTATAACCCTCCAGATGGATCACCTGCATTTCACCTCTTTTCATACCCTTGTGCGATTCGTGAAATTCATCGTAAGATGGCGTTTCACCGTAAACACTGTACTCTACATAAATCCTTGAAGAAACGGTATCTTTTTCTGCTTTTAATACAGGAAGAAGAGAAACCCCGTCAGTATTTGCAGGAGCGGGAAGTCCGGCAAGTTCAGCAAAGGTGGGTAGCCAGTCGTGGAAACCTGAAGGAGAAGTATTTTCTGTTCCGGAGGGTATTCTTCCCGGCCATCTTACAATAAGCGGAGTCCTTATTCCTCCTTCCCAGGTATCCCTTTTGATCCCATCAAATTCACCAAAGCTATCGAAAAAAATCGGATCATATTTACCGTAACCATAGGATTCTGAATGGGGTCCGTTATCAGAAGCAAATACTACAAGAGTATTATCATCTATATCAAGATCCTTCAGTAATTGAAATATATCACCCACCCCGTTATCAATCCTTCTGACCATACTGGCAAAGCGTTTATGAACTTCGGGCCAGTCCTGATCTGCATAGTCGGGGTGAATATAATCGTCAATCTCTTCAGTTGCCGTATTAATATAATTACCGGATTCACCTATAAACTGAACTCCACCATCAAGACCTCCTCCTTCAGGATAGGGAGTACCGGCTATCTGAAGACCGGCATGCGGAGTATTGTGAGCCAGATACATGAAAAAAGGACGATCCGGATTTTCATTTACCTGTTCCGTTATCCATCTTTTAGCCTCAGCAGTGAAAAGATCTGTGGTATAACAGCCTTTTAGCTGATCTGATATCTCCTGATCACCCGAATATAATTCCACAGGATCCCTTTCCGGAGCTTTGTGTGCCGGATAATGATTATGACCATCGCGATGTCTTACATAACCAAAGAAATGATCAAATCCTCGTTTCGTTGGATATGCCTCCCAGCTTTCCGGGTTATTTCCTTCCCTACCCTGTAATCCGTACTTCCCGATTAAAGCAGTTGCATATCCTGCTTCTTTTAACACATTTGCAATTGTATGGTTATCAGGAAGTGCTTTGTCAAACTGATTATTTCTGATTTCTGCATTTCCCTGGTGAACTCCTCTGAGTAAACTTGCACGGGAGGGAGCACAAACCGGTGCAGGAACATAATGTTGCTTGAGAAGCATCCCTTCAGTCGCCATTTTATCAAGATTTGGCGTTTTGTGATAGGGTTTTCCTTCCTCTTTTCTCTGATTCTGGTATAAAACTCCAAGGTCACCATACCCAAGATCATCGGTTAGAATGAAAATAATATTTGGGGATCTTTCTTTTGTATTTTCGTTTCTGCCAGATTTACATGATGAAATCAATACAGACATCAGTAAAATTACAAAATTAATCTGGAGTGTTCTTTTCATTATTATAGTGGATTAAATTATTTAATTAGTGCCTTTTATAAGGTTATATCATTTATAATACTCAGAAAAATGGTGCATCAGATGCATTTAATCTAATTCTACTTTGACACATTAAAAAATCTTCCTGATTTTTACCCTTAATCCGCCTATCTCAGGCGGAACAGGAAGATTTTTATCCTTTCACCGGGGTCAAAAGGATAAAAATCTTTTTAAAGTCTTAATCTGTCAAAGTAGAACTAATAGTTATTTTTAAAAAAATCAGATTCTTCAAACTTACAAAGAATTATGAAAAAATTATTTAAGATTATCTTATTATCCCTGGAATATCGTACAGGAAAATAAAATATCTCCCAGCTCTGGACTGTCATTAAAGAAACGAATACACTAAATGAACTTTAGCATTAAACATTATCGGCCACATCCAATTTTCAACCATCCCATTCGGTGTTGAAACAACATCAATAATCATATTGTATGACGGTCCGGCTTCAAGTGCTATCCCAAAATTATGTGTAATTGCAAATATTCTTCCCACAGTCATTGATGCCGACACTATCCTCCATTTAACAGAATCATATCCTTCAACCCAATACATAGCTTGCTGCCCAAAGGTCCATGGCTTTGAGATAAATTTTTGTCGCCAGCCGAAATGTATAGTATTTTCAATGGATATGTTATAAAGAGTAGCGTAACCTAATGAAGGTAAACCAAAATCCGATCCGATACTTAAACCCAGCCTGTAATCTCTATCATAAAAATAACCGGCTCCGAGATGGAGACCCTGATAATAACCATATCCGCCTTTCAGAGATATTGAAGCTGTTTTTCTTTGCCCGAAAGTGATAATCGGCAGGAAGAATAAAATGAAAAACAGTATTTTAATTTTATGTTTCAAATTGCAGTTCTATTTAAATCTGTATTTTGTCATTCTCCTGTCACCCTGTTTTACCAGAATCCCATTTTCTACAGCAGCCCTGAGATCCCGGCTGGCAGTTGCAGGAGATATATCTTTATTTTGTCGTAAATAATCCTGACGTGAAAACTCGGAATTTCCGATATAGTTCCTGAATATTACAATTCTGTCCGTATTTTTGACGGAGATATTCTGTGTCTGAAGCAAATCTTCGAGAGCATGGTAAATAAGCTGAAGCATAAATTCAATAAATAATGTTGATTTCCCCATTCTATCAGATTTCCCTAAAACTTCATAGTATTCCTCCTGCCTTTCCTTTATAAGAGTTTCAACCGGCAGAAACTCAAAAACAGGTAAGTACTCTCTCAAAATCATAGTTTGCCATAATCGGCCCATCCGGCCATTCCCATCATTGAACGGATGAATAAATTCAAATTCGTAATGAAAAACACAACTTTTAATCAAAAATATATCATTATCTTCTTTTAGATACCTGAATAGATCATTTAATAAGGAATAGACCATTTTTCCCGGTGGAGCAATATGTGCAATATCTTTACCTTTTGCAATTCCCACCGGACCGCTTCTTAATTTACCAGGATTTTCAACCAGGTTATTCATAAGCACTTTATGTGCATTACATAATGAATCCAGGCTATATACATGAAAATTATCCAGATTGGAATATACCTGGATAGCATTCTTGACTTCGATAATATCTTTTTTAGGAGCTAATACCCTTTTCCCTTCGATTAAATCAGTAATTTGGTCAACACTTAAAGTATTTCCTTCAATCTCAAGTGAGGACTGAATTGTCCTGATCCTGTTCTTTCTTCTCAATTCCGGAGATGCTTTTGTTAATCTGGCCGATTTAATCTCTCCCACCTGTTCCGCTATTGAAGATATAAGATTTAATATTCTGCCTGTTATTTCATAAGGTGGCTTCATTTTTTGATACTATCATTTGATGCTATCAAAAATATAAATTATTTATTCAACCAAATGCAGTGCTACCTGATTTTTTGTTTGATGGTGTTCCAGGGCTTAGTCTTACAAACGGTTTGGGATCAGGAAAGAGCAAGGCAGGATTAGAAATCTGTTTCGTATATCCTTAATCAATAAGGCCAATACGTCCGTAAATAACATACCCAAGAAATCGTCCTCGCTCTCACTCTCACCCTCACTCTGCTATCTTCCCCGCTCTCTCCAACCTGAACTTATACTCCGGCCTGTCCTTCCATTCTTCTATATAAGGTTCATATGCCGGATCATCCCACCAGAATACCGGTTTTGGATCCGGTGCCTTCAAACCTTCTGCATAGTCTTCTCCTGCAATACTGTTCTCCACAGATCCAAGCCATGATTCATAATATTGGATCATCTCTTCTCCTTGTTCAGATTGAATGGAAAGGATATTCTCTGACTCGGTGGGATCCTCCTCAAGATCATAAAGTTCATATTGTTTTTCCCGGATATCGGCAGCCACAAGCTTGTAGTTATTATCGATCAGGGCTCCCTTATTTTGAAATTTGAATGGGATGGGTTTTTCTCTTAATCCAGATTCACCTTTTAAAACATGAAAGATACTTTTACCATCTACCGGCTTTGTCATGACCTCCTGCGGAAGATCCAGAATTGCTGCAAGTGTAGGGAATATATCCATGGTTGAAGCAGGATAATTACTGACCTTTCCACCCTCAATGTACTCCGGCCACTCAATAACGCAGGGAACTCTCAGACCGCCTTCATAAACACTTCCTTTATAAGCTCTCAATCCGCCTACTCCTTCCCTGCCCCCTTCCGGAAGTCCGCCATTGTCGCTGTTAAACCATACGATAGTATTGTAAGCTAATTCCATCTTTTCCAGCTCACTTCTTAACAGGCCGATGCTGTTATCAAGCTCAACGATCTCACCCAGGTAATTCCGGTGCTTTTCATCCATTTCTTCCGGAAGTACTTTCTTATCCTTTTCAAGTGCAGTCCACGGATCATGAGGACTACCATACCAGATCGCCACAAAAAAAGGTTCCTCCCTGTTTTCAGAAATAAAATCCAGGGCTTGCCGGACTATAATGTCGGAAGAACTTCCACTGTACTCTTTTATCTCTCCCTCATCACTCATCAAGGGATCAACATCAAAGAAATTCGTAACAGATATCCATTCGTCAAAACCAAATTCGCCGGGATTTCGGGGATCATCCTCTAATATGGGTACACCGGGTCCACGAAGACCGTCCAGATGCCATTTGCCGAAATGTGCTGTTTTGTAGCCTTCAGCTTTCAATACTTCAGCTATGGTTTTTTCCTGCAGACGCATAGGATATCCATGGGTATAAACTGCGGTACGGTCATTTGCTCTTCCGGTTAAAACGGTTGCCCTTGTAGGAGAACAAACCGGAGCCCCTGCATAGAACCTGTCTAACCTGATTCCGTTCTCTGCCATTGCATTAAGATGAGGCGTCTCAAGAAGGGGATGATCATAATAACCTGTCTGACCCCAGCCCTGATCGTCTGACATTACAAGAATAATGTTTGGTTTCAATTGTTTTTTCTCTGTATCACAGGAAAAGGATAAAGCGGTTAATAATGAGAGAAAGATAATGTTTTTCATAATTTAATTAAATAAAATTAGTACAGAATTTTCACGATAAACTATTCACTTTTCCGCATCTATAACTCAAATTTCTATAAAAATAATCAATTGAGTAAAGCTGTAAGCTTCAGGCTGGAAAAAATATGTGGGGGGAAGAGGGGGATTGAGGGATTGAGATTGGGGAGGTTGGGATTGGGGGATTGGGATTAGGACGGGTCAATGAGAAAATTTATATTTACATTCATTAATGTTTAAAAATTATTCTTCGATGAAAACAAGCATCAATCATAATGTATTAATTGGAATTAGCTCAATCCTGGCTTTATCATGTACCTCCGATAAAGGAGAAAAAGAAAAGCAACATCCCAATATTTTGATCGCCATCAGCGATGATCAATCATTCCCTCATACAAGCTTTGCCGGTTGTGAGTTTATAAATACACCGGCATTTGACAGGATAGCAGAAAATGGTGTCTATTTCACAAATTGCATGGCAGCCTCACCAGGATGTGCCCCAGCAAGAAGTGCACTTGTTACGGGACGTCATCACTGGCAAAATGAACAAAGCGGTCAGCATGCTGCAGGATGGATGGCAAAATATGTACCCATGGTTGACATGTTTGAAAAAGCAGGTTATCATGCGGGTTTTACAAGCAAAGGTGTCAGTCCTTTCAGGTATGGCGAAAGCATTGACGGTTCAATTCTCCGGGAGAGTGATGCTGCAGGCAATAGATTTGATAAATATGAATATGAAGAAGGTATTTATGAGAAGGTAGTTCCCGCCAATAAAATCAACGATAATAATTACTACGCAAATTTTGAGTACTTTATGTCAGAAAGAGAAGAAGGAAAACCTTTTTATTTCTGGTACGGCTCAACGGAACCGCACAGGGCCTTCGAGAAGGATTCATGGAAGAGGCATGGTAAAAAACTTGAAAATGTAAATGTTCCAGACTTTTTACCCGATAATGATATTATAAGAGGTGATATGCTGGACTATGCAGTAGAGATAGAGTGGTTCGACCGTCACCTGGCGAAAATGCTGAATTACCTGGATTCAATCGGCGAGCTTGAGAACACCATTGTAATCGTTACAAGCGATAATGGAATGGCTTTCCCCAGGGCAAAGGCAAATGCATACGAATATGGCATCCATGTCCCCCTTGCTATCAGCTACCCCAATGAAATTCCTTCCGGAAGAGTGGTTGATGACCCCGTAGGCTTTGTTGATTTTACTCCCACTCTTCTTGAAATGACCGGTACTTCCTCCGACGGGATGTTGCCAATGTCAGGGAAAAGTATATCCCACATATTAACTTCAGATGAATCAGGCACAGTTGATCCCTCCCGCAAATATGTTTTCTCGGGTCGCGAGCGTCATTCTTCCTCACGGTGGAAAAATCTGGGCTACCCCCAGCGTGCTATACGAAGTAAAGATTTTCTTTTCATCTGGAATCTAAAACCTGAAAGATGGCCTGCCGGTGCACCACAATCTTATGCCAGTGAAGAAAAAACCGAGTTAAATCCAATGTACGGCATACAACCGGATGGAAACCATATAAGCAACCAGGCATTTACCGATATTGACGCCTGTCCTACAAAATCATTCCTGGTTGAAAATCATGATGATGAAGATGTAAAAACCTACTTTGACCTGGCGGTAGGACTGAGACCCGAATATGAATTATTCAACATTAAGGAAGATCCATCCTGCCTTAATAATCTTGCCGGAAAGAATGAATACAGCGATATTGAAAATAAACTAAGGGTGGCTCTCCTTGAGGAACTGCAGCGTTCGCAGGATCCACGGATTGTAGGACCGGATAAAGATGTTTTTGACAGTTATCCGCGATACAGTCCTATGAGATATTTCCCTGAGCCTTACTGGGCATCAAAATAATTTTATTTTTTTATGCGATACAAAATAAGACATTTCCTGCTGTTGACTTTCATGATTTCCTCAGTCTATCTGCATTCTCAGGTTGACTATTCCTGTCCGGCCAACTACCCTTTCCATTATAAATAGAAACTTTAATCATTTTCCTTGCATTTATAATAGAAGATTTCTAAAGTAAATCACATCATTAAAAAAAATCAAATAATTACATAAACCCCATTTCTGAAAAGTCTTTGCAACGTTTTTGGACAAAATAAAAGGTCATTGCACTAATAATTATCATCATTTTTATACTGAAATAAACTGGTAAAATATTAAACACATCATATTAGGTTAACATTTGCTCATGACACATGTGAATGATGATCTTCTTATACGGTTTACATGTGCACCGGAGGAAGAGAAAAGTTCAATTGAAATATACAGTTGGTATGATCAATTCCTCAAGATCATTTCTCATTTCCTCTTAAACAAAATTTTTAACCTTCCTGTTGGCAGTCTGGTGAGAGAGATTTATTTTGCCAGCAGTGTAATTAATAATAGTTTTGTTAACACCTTGGGCATTGTCAAATTTTAGAATCAACACTTTTTTATTATATTGAAACATTAAATTCTTAATATTCACTTAGATTTACACCTTCATGAAACAGTTAATTTTTCTCTTTTTAATCATTTTCTTTTCATCCTCTGCTTTTGCTCAGGAAAAGAACCCCGAATTCACCAATCCCAATATCCAAATGGGCATGGTAGTCTCCGATCTGGATGCTTCTCTTTATTTTTATACCGGAATAATCGGTATGATCCAAACAGGTAGTTTTGATGTTAAACCGGATAAAGCCCGTAAGCTTGGACTTACCGATGGAAAGGAACTCAATGTGGTTGTTCTCAGATTGAAGGATAGTGAAGCCTCCAACCAATTAAAGATTATGAGCTTCGGAAATAAATACGATATGCATCAGAAGCAATATATCAATGATGATCTCGGCGTGCAATATTTAACGATATATCCGAAGTCACTAAAACCTATATTGGAGAGAATTAAAGAGAATGATATACCTATGCTGGGAGATACGCCCATCAAACTAAATAATAAAGATTCATTTATCCTTATCCAGGATCCTGATGGCACCTTTGTGGAATTAATCGGCCCAATGAATTAACAATATGACGATAAAATTAAAACTTTAACCATGAATACCAGATCAAACAAAATTTCAAGAAGATCATTTATAGGAAAATCCTCCATAGCTATGGCCGGACTAAGTATTCTTCCAAAATTTCCATCTTTCAGTCCGAATGATACAATCAATGTAGGTATTATCGGTCCCGGACGAAGAGGAATAAATCTGGTAAGAAGCTTTTTGGATATAGACGGAGTGAATGTAGTTGCCGGAAGTGATGTCTATGGCAGGAAAAGAGAGCGTTTTGAGAAAGTTGTGAAAGATCATTACCGGGAAAAAAATATGAAGGTAGATGTTAAAACATATGAGAACTACCAGGACCTTCTTGATCGTAAAGACATTGATGCTGTAATAATAGCTACTCCAGACCACTGGCATGCTCTGCAGACAATTGATGCATGTAAGGCCGGAAAGGATATTTACCTTGAAAAGCCTGTCACGCTAACTATAAAAGAAGGACAGGAAATTGTAAAAGCTACCCGGGAATATAACCGTATCCTTTCAGTGGGCAGCCAGCAGCGTTCCGATCCTGCCTTCCAATATGCTGTTAAGCTCGTACAGGAAGGAAAACTGGGGAAAATTGAAAAAATCAATGCCTATGTAGGAGGACCACCTGTCCCCTATAATCTTCCAAAGGAAATAATTCCTTCCGACCTGAACTGGGACCTCTGGCTAGGCCCCAACCCTTACATTCATTTCAATAATGAGCTCAATCCTCCCATCTCACTAAATCCTCCTCTAAACGAAGAATTCTGGGGAGCATGGCGCTGGTACAAGGAAACCGGAGGTGGCTTCACCACCGACTGGGGAGCTCATATGTTTGATATAGCACAATGGGCTATAGGAAAACAGTACAGCGGACCCCTAAGAGTTATACCTCCCGGCAGTGAAGGCGCAGAGTTTTTGACATTCGTGTATGACAATGATGTGGTAATGACCGAAGAAAGATTTAACGATTATATAAAAGGCGTTAAATTCTGGGGGACAGACGGATGGCTGGAGATTTCCCGAAACCATATACTTTCTTCTGATGAAAGCCTTATGCCCATGGAAGGCGAACTGGTACAGAAGGAATCACATACTGAAAACTTTATCAGATGCACGAGGGAAAGAAAAGATCCGATTGTCCCCGTTGAAATAGGCCACCGTACCTGCACAACCTGCACTCTTGGTAATATAGCATACGACCTTGGCCGGCCGGTAAACTGGAATCCGGATAACGAAAGCTTTGTGAACGATCCACAGGCTGAGCTTTATATGCATAGGCATTATAGGGAGGGGTACGGGATTTAGTTGTGCAGTTGTGCAGTTATGCAGTTATGCAGTTGTGCAGCCTGCCTGCCGAAGCGCAAGGCCAGAGTGTTGGTGGGCAGTTTGTGCAGTTGCATTCAAATTTGTCGATGTTAAAAACGCCGTCATCAACAACCCAATGCTCACAACCGAAAAGGTTGATGTTGAATTGATGATGAAGGATGGGGAATCGGAGGAGGTTCAGATAATTGAACCATAATAATATTAGAAGGTTGTGATTGACACATTTACGGGGGAATTGAATAGGATGAACAGGATGATATTCCCTACACAAATAACCCCGACAGGGGTTAAATTGGAATAGCCATGGGTGCACCTGTCCGCCTCAGGAGGAGCCCATGGTATCTGAATGCCATGGTAGGTGAATGCATGACATCCCCCCATGAACAACCCAGGCACCGTGTGCCGCAGAAGTTTCAACGCAGGCGCAGGGTTGAAATTTTAACTCCCCCTTAACATAATTCCCCCCTCCCCCATTTGACTCAAAACAAAAAATACATTTTATTTACATCCAATTTCACAACGAATTCACCCAATACATAAAAAATTAAGACAAGAATCCTTGTTCGTGAAAGATAAATTAATATATTTACCCCACATAAAGTGAGAAAGACACTTTAACCCTAACCCATAAAACTTTTTTCTGATATGAAAAGAAAACTTTTACCACTTCTCGTTTTTGTAATGGCTATCAGCATGAACCTCCAGGCAGGTGTTGCTGATATTTTCAGTTATGACAAAAATGCTGTTACAACTGAACTCGCAGAATTAACCGAGCTTGAAAATTATGTTTGGATGAACCCTTCTTCCACGCTTTCAGTGCTGGTTGAAACCGGAAATGACCTTGTGTCTGGCCTTAATCTTTACGGACCCGGTTCAATGGGAATGACTTTCGATGACCCACCATTGGGAATACCTTCCTTCCTCTGGGGATGTGCATTCGGAGTTGTTGGTGTTGCTATTGTTTACTTCGTCACAGATGAAGATAATGATGAAACCAAAAAGGCATTCTACGGATGTCTTGCCGGAACCCTTGTTTATGGTGTGCTTTACGCCGTCTGGTGGAGTGCATGGTGGGGTACGGCAGCCTGGATCTGACAAAACCAGCATCATATTAAAAATATTGAACAGGCTACCCCCAACGGTAGCCTGTTTTTATTGGATTACTTTTCGCAGTTCATTTTGATATTTAAAACAAAGTGATTTAATTAGAGCATTCATTTTATAACAGGTTCCATTTATCAAAAACGATTGTTCATCTCACAACCAAATAATGAAGTCAATTAAATATATCTTAATTTTCATATTGTTCCCTTCTCTTTTGTCGGCCCAGGGAATCTACCGTATAAAAGGGGAGTTCTCCATTAAATCAAAAGAAAATGGATTCTCCCAGCTGGTGATGGGCAACTTCTATTACGATATGAACAGGGAGCAGATCATTTACCGGAATTATTTTCCGGATAAAGAGACCTGGGTAACATCAGACACAACACTATACTATATTTTAAATGATGAAGTGGTCAGCACTCAAACAATTCCGAATTTATCCAAATTTTCAATATTTCACCTGGCCCTTACACGCGATCTGAAAAACTTCGGTATTGACGATAAAAGCTTTATCCTGAAAAAGGTTGAAGAAGATCAGGGAATGGTAATTTCCACCTATGTACCCAATTCCAAATACCTGAAATTTGATGGCAGGATTATGCTTTCCATGAAGGATAATAAACTATTTGGAATAGTATTCTTCAATGGCAATGGTGACATTGTCAAAAAACAATTCTTTGAAAATTATATCGTTCAGAAAGGCCTTCCCTTCCCCGGAAAGATTACGGAAATAACATATGTGAACGGACAGGAAGTGTATAAGGTCACAACCTATAAAAACATTGAATACAATGCCATTGAACCGGACAATCTGTATTATTTTGAGCCTGGTCAGCTTGAGCCTTAATGCTGCTGCACAGGACAATAATATTATGCATCGTTATGAAGATCATTTTGAAGTGACTGAAGTAAAACAGCACTTTCATGTGCATACCGATCATTCAAACGAAATAAAAACACTGAGTTCCTTTTTGTTCCTGTTTTATAAGGAATTCATTTCTTCACAGGATGTGGAATCCTGCGTTTTCACTCCATCATGTTCAGTTTATGCCATCGAATCCATAAAAAAGAAAGGATTTGTGGTGGGTGCTATGGCGGCAATGGACAGAATGACGCGTTGTAACGGACTGGCCTATGGATATTACCCCGTTGATGAAGAGACCCACTTAAATATTGATCCCGTTGAATAAAATAGCCCTAGTTTTTTCCCTGGTTTTTCTTCTTTCTACTGTCCTTTACGGACAAAGAGATAAAGATCCTGATATTGAAAAAAAGATAGCTTTTGCCGATTATCTTTTCAATACCCAACAATATGAATTTGCTTCGGAAGAGTACCTGTCCCTCATATATTCTTACCCGGATAATCCATATCTGAAAAAAAGAGCACTGGAATCCTTCCGGTTGAATAAAAATTTCGAAACAGGTATCTATTTCTCCAAAATATTCTTTGATCCCCAGGATTCATCAAGCATAAAGTTCTATCCCGAGATCGTTAAACTGAGGCTCTCAGCCCGATTACCTGTTCTGGAAGAAGGAGTAATGGTGGATAGCCTTGAATTCGAAAAATGGTATAACGAAAGCCTTTCTCTGGATTACATGATGTCGGAGCAATGGGAAGAAGTACATAAAAATGCAAATACGATCAGACATTCCGAACTCTTTCAATTTACACGCAACACACCCGATAATTATTACCTGAGTCCCTTCCTTGCCGGTACCATGTCTGCAATAATCCCGGGGTCAGGGAAAATTTATGCCAAAAGATGGAAAGACGGCATATCCTCCCTTCTCTTTGTTGGCCTTACAGCCTTTCAGAGTTACAGAGGATTTGAAAAGAACGGGGTTGAAAGTGTTTATGGATGGATCATGGGCGGATTGTCCTTCAGCTTTTACCTGGGGAACGTTTACGGATCTGTTAAAGCCACAAAAGATTATAATCAAAACCTGAATGAGAGGTATAAAGAAAATATTGTCAATTTTTATATGGATCATTACTAGCCTGCAGGTTCATGGCCAGGACATTTCCCCGGAAAAGCTTCTTTCCAGGGCAGATTATCTGTATAGCCATCAGCAATACGAACCGGCAATAAAAGAATACCAGCGATACCTTTTCTATACAGGATCTGAGGATATCAATGTACTTGAAAAGCTAGCCGATGGCTTGTTTGAACTGGAATATTATGACCTCGCCCTTCAGTATTATGAACAGATCTATTACCTGAGCAATGATCCTGCAGTAAAATTCCGGAGCCGTTTGAAGGAGATCAGTTACCACATAGATCAAAAAGAATATAATCAGGCACTGGTTGGGCTCTATTCTGTCCGGGCAGATTATTACGACCGCTATCCCGAGATCATCAATTTCCTTTTTGGGATATGTCATTACGGACTGGAAGAATTCGAGAGATCGGAAGAATATTTTCTCAATATTGTTGCGTCCGATTCTTCAGTAACACACGAAATAAAAGAAATATTTTCCGATAAAAAGAAATTCAACAAACCCAATCCTAAATCCATTTCCATCCTGAGCCTGTTCATCCCCGGCCTGGGGCAGATAATCAGCGGAGACCTCAAGGAAGGATTGAATTCTTTCATTCTTGTGGAAGGCATCGGAGTACTTGCCGTATACGTCGGCTTCAGGTATTCTATTATAGATGCAGTCTTTACTGTTCTCCCCTGGTATCAGCGTTACCTTCTCGGCGGTTCCGATAAAGCCGAAAAGATTGCCATACGCAAACGCGCGGAAAACAGGAATGAAATCTTTCATGAGATATTGGAAGTGCTGAAGCCTTACGAGGAGAGCTTTGAGGTGGGGGATGATTAAGAGTTGTGCAGTTACTTGTGGTGAGCGTAGTCGAACCATGCAGTTACCTGTGGTGAGCGGCGGTTACTGAGCGGCAGTCGAAGTAAGTCGAACCATGCAGTTATGCGGCCCGCGTGCGAGCTGTCACATGGCGGGCTGCATAAATTTCATTCTACTTCATAAACCACAAAATAATACCCCTCCCCTATATTATTAACCGAAAATGGTTCCAGTTCCGTAACAGTCCTACCGCCATCCAGTTCAATATTTTTAAACTCCTTTCTCGCAACTTCGTTTTGTTCAAGATCCAGTATCTTTATGGTCAGATTCACTGCCTGCCCCTCATTCCAGTTCATGATTACAGGTTTGATCTTATCATCCGGACCGTATACAACATCCACATCATGCGAACCGGCCACTGTCTTCTGAAAAACCATTTTATTCACATGCCAGGCAAGTTTAGCCGCACCCGTAAAGTCAATAAGGGGCTTTTTATATGTCACAGAATTGGGGCCACCATGCAAACAGCACCAGCTGAAACCATCATAGTCCAGGAAACGCATCTTCTTCATCGCCTCCCATGCTCCGAACGCCTGCCATGCCTGGCTTTCTTTCCATTCGGTTAATTCCAGCCTGCGGCCTATGCTTCCCACATCATAATCCCATTCGTAGGAGTGAAGCTTATACCAGGGCTTGCCCTTCACCAGGTTCCAGTTGGGCTGTGCCATCGATTCCTGGTGTTCAAAGTTAAAATATGCTCTTTCTTTGCTATCAAGAAATGATTTTCTGTATTCCCCGGGATAATTCCTCAATACCGACCAATCTTTCCCATATCCTGTGGGAGAATCCTGATTGCCACGGGTAACCCTATCAGCTGTCCATGCCCATGAAGGCTCTATAGGATTTCCCTGCTGATCTATTGTTCCTTCATCATTACCATAATGAAGATGACGGATGAAGGAATTGTAAGAAATGATCCTGCTCGGATCAACAGGATGCAGGGTATTATAAACCTGTTCACAATAAATATTGGACTCTGATACGGGATTTCCCTTGAAACTCTGTGTGTGATTGGCGGCTTCCCACATCACAATGCTTGGATGATTGATCACCTGCCTCATATAATCCGGGTAATTCTCAAAATCTATATCTCCCCAGCCCCTTCCGGTCCGTATCCATGCGGTGGGGCACCATAATAACATTATTCCAAGCTGATCGGCATATTCGGCATAGCGTGGATCATTGATTCCCCGTGCAGGGAACTCCCAGTTATGAACATGGACCCGTAACAGGTTTCCATTCATCCTTTTAACCTGGAGTAATTCTTTAGCCACCCAGTAATCCGGAGCACAACGGCTCTCTTTGATCATGTCTTCCACAGGACCGCGGTAACCCATGATCTGTGCTCCGTTCAGCATCGACACTTCACCATTTAATCTGAAAGAACCGCCCTTCTGATCAACTGTACGGATGCCTGTTGTAGTAACATAATCATCAATAATAATCCCTTCATTATCTTTAAGGATGAGCTGTACTTTATACAATTTTGGTGATTCAGGAGTCCATAATTCCGGATTGTTCACCTCAAAAGGAATTTCAATTTCAGTGATATTATGAGGAAGTTCAAAGGAAACAGAAGCACTTGCTACCTCATCTTCCGATTCTTCCGGGAACCAGGGAAACATCTTAAGTTCCGCGCTGCCCCGGAAAGCAGTGAAATCTTTGTTTTCAATTTTTACCCGGGCAAGCTGCTCAGCATTATTTTTGCTGATTTCTTCAGTATAAACAAAAACATCATTAATGCTCGTCCGGTTTAAGAGGTCAAGAGACATTCTTCCGGCAAACCAGCCGATGTTAAAATCCAGTGAGGAATGAGGCATGATCTCTCCCACCTTATCTGTCAGATAAAAATGATTGACCTTTACAGCAATAAGGTTTTCTTCATTCTTATTCAAATGCTTTGTGAGATCGATTTTTTGAGGGGAGCGATCATTGATTACAGCTACAACCTGACCGTTTATCCATACTTCACCGCCGGGATCCAGGGTTTCTATGTTCAGGTAAGCCTTTTCAAAATCACGGACCGCAACGATTTTCCGCAGCAGCAGATCTTCCATGGCATGTCTTTCGCTACCGTGAACCAGGGGAAGAGTGCCGGTTGACCAACTACTATCATTAAAAGTTCCTGAAGTCCATCCGTGGGCTGAACCTCCTGTATCAAAATCTTCATCAAGGAATGTCTCAACCGTATAGGGATAGGATTCACGCCCGGTAAGGTGATAGCCCACTCCCCAGATATCATCCAGATGAACCCCCTGACCGGCTTTCATGGTAAACCTGTTAATCTTTGCAATACTGGTAAAATTCTGCGCATAACCGACACCGCCGGTATTCACTCTTTGAAAAGGAACATAATCTGCTACCAGGTCATCATCAATGTATAAATTATATCTTACCAGGTCTTGCTTTTGCTTAAAAGCAGCGAGGTCAAATTCAATCTTAAAATTATACCATTTTCCTGCTTCATAATTATGCAGTTCCACCATTTCATCATTTGCAGTGGTATAGAAAAACTTCCCATTTTCTGAAAAACCTGTTTTCGCTCCCGTGATCTTGTTTAATTCAGAAAATACGAACTCTGCCCTTGAAGAATCATCCGGCACCTTCACTCTCCATCGAAATGAAAACCTCCAGCTCTGACCGGGAAACTTCCATGTGATTTTAGATTCCGGGCTGAGGGTCTCAAGCATTCCGTCCTTAACTTCAACTGTATTTTCAGCTTCATACTTTAATAGTTTTATACTCTCTTCATTTTCAATACCAGGATAATACCCCTGCCATTTCCATTCCTCCAGGGGTATCCTGTTTCTGTATTCCGGTAATGGCCGGGGTTTAATATTAACAGCTGCAGCTCTGGCTTCATTATCCGAAATCACTTCGTGATCAAAACCGGGTGCATCAAAAAACCCGGCTGCAAAATCAGCATAGTGTTTCAGGAACTCCACCCTTTGCTCAGTATCGAACACAGCGGTGGGCCCTTTGAAATCGGTTTCACCATTGGCTTCAGGATTGGAGGTTAAATAGCGGAGTTCGAATGAACTGGATTTCTGTGCATAAACACTACCTGTAATAAGAATAGAAAATACAAAAACTAAGGAATATTTAGGTTTCATAATTAGAAATGTTTTTCAGAAGAAGCATTAAAAATAGGCAGGATAATTATAATAATTTAAATTATCTATCACTTTATTAACCCAGGAAATCAAAAAAAGCTTCTTCCAAATAAAATATTTACACTAACTTAACTCTAAAATTTTTTAACTATGTCCAACAACAGACGACCCTACACCTGCAGTTCTTCTAAAATGTTACTTGCTTCAAAAACCATATCTGAGAGTTTTTCCCACTACCTGGACCAGATATCCCATCTCAGAGCTAATTGGACTCCCGAATATGCAGAAGATCTGAAATATCGCATCGATTATGCCATAGACAACTATATGGAACTGGATGAAAAAAGGAAACTCAGGGAAGCATCCAATCATCTGTATACTTTACAGGACCAGGCAATAAGCGATTTGTCTGCTTTCAGGACACAGATAAAAATTGATTTCCGGGATGAAGCCGGTGAATATCTTAACGATCTGGGGTTCAATAAACACGCCAATTCAGCCATGAGGTTAAGATCACAGGAAGCGCTTATTGAATTGCTCGTCAGATTCAAAATGGCAATGAATAAGAAAATGAAAGAAATGATCTGCTCCAAAGGAATGAATACTGAACTAATCGATCGAATCATTTCTTACAGTGATAAAATCAAGGAAGCAAATACCCGGCAGGAAGTTCATAAAGGCACATATAGAAAATTATACCAGGAATCAAACAGGGTTTTCGATGACATCTATTTTGAGGTAATCGGTATATGCAAGATCGTTCCCAATTCCTTTCCATCAGAATCCCCACTTCACAATCATTTTATCTTCAAGAAAGTTTTGAATAATATGAGTAAAGCAGAGTCTGATACAGGGCATCAGCTATCAGAATCCATGAAAAATTAAATAAGCCTGCTTACTTCTACTTTAACACATTAAAAAAAATCTTTTCAAAGTCTTAATCTGTCAGAGTAGAACTAACTCAAAATTTATAATCATCAGTGATTGAGGAGTGGTGGGCGGTGAACGGCCCTTCGACTGACGCTCAGGGACCGAAGAAGAAATGGGAACGGGGAACAGTAAATCGTATGTGTCCTCCAATAATCTGTGTAATCTGTGGCGATTTATAGTGAACGGTAAATGGTGATTGGTGATCTATTCAATCCTATAAATATGTATGCCGTTAATATTCTTCATGTGCTTAAGATATGGAACTTCAACAGAATTACAACTTATGAAATAATCTACGGAATAAATCCTTTTTAATCCCGGCAATATGGATGGGTCATCACTTGCCTTTCTTTCATCTTAAAGCGAGTGCACCATTCATAGATCTGGCAATGATTGGAGGGTACAAATTCACAGTTCTCTGAAATGAGAAACAGATCGTCCTGACCGGTGTTTCCCTCTATGTAGGAATAGAATTCAATATTCCCTTTCCTGTTATAATCCTTAAATATTCCGGCAATCGTTTTAAAGGCATTAAGTGAAAAAATCACTATAACGAAGGCAAGAGCAGCAATCGGTGATCAATTGCCAACCGCCAACTGCTACTGCCAAACTGAGAAAGCACTAACATCCCTAATCCCCATTCCCTAATCCCCAATCCCTAATCCCTAATCCACCCTCAAACCTCCTGATTCCTCAACATCTTAATCAAGGCCTTCACACTATCTGTCGATATGGATTTCATTAATTTTGGGAGTCCGACCGAATCTTTCAGAGCAAGGGAGCGCCTGGTAAGCGGAAATTTCTCATCCGGATCGATTAATGCTTCAATGATTACAGGTTTGGTGGATTTCAGTGCTTTTTCCATTGCAGGGCCAATGTCATCGGGATTCTTCACCTGGTAGGACTCCGCACCGAAAGATCGGGCAATGGCTACAAAATCAACTTCAGAAAATTTACTGGCAGCTATTCGTCCCTGGTAGGATAATTCCTGGACATCATGGATAGCTCCAAGCCTGTTGTTTTTCAAAATAACCCAAATAACCGGAAGCTTATAATCTACTGCAGTCAGCACCTCCATTCCGGTCATAAGAAAGTCACCGTCGCCACATATGCATACAGCAGGTTTGTCAGGATTCCCGAGCTTACCACCAATACATGCGGCAACAGAAGATCCCATACAGGCCATACCCGAGGGCAGGAAATTCTCTCCTTCCGGATAAGACTGGAAATAACGGAGTATCCAGGAATAAGTGTTCCCCATATCTCCAAATATCATGGTATTCCTGGGAAGGCTCATCCTCAGCTCCCTCATAAGACGCTGGGGCTTCATTGGTATACTATCCGAGTGGCTTTCGGGCTCATTAAAATATTGTTTTGATTTTTTAAATGAAGTCAGGTCTCTTTTTTCATGATCAGAAAAATTCTGCAAATAAGTATCCAGAGCCTTAAAAACATTACAGGCATCACTAACCACAGCAACATCCACGGGATAATTCTTCCCGATCTCATCCGGATCGATGTCCACCTGTATGAGAGCCTTTGATGGCCTGAGTTTCGGATCCCAGCCATGACTGGTCATTTCACTCAGGTCGGTTCCGGCAACAAGCAAGACATCGATATCAGATCTGAGGTATGTATTTGCAGCCTTTGATCCCCTTATACTCAAGCATCCCAGCGAGAAGGGATGATCCTCGGGGAATACTCCTTTGGCCTTCCCCGATGTAGCAACCGGAATTTGCAGTTTTTCAGCAAGCTTTATAAGTATTCCACTTTCAGCGCACCCGGATGCGCCATAACCGATCAGCATTGCCGGGTTCTCAGCTTCATAAAGCAATTTTCCGATTTTTTGTATCTCTGAAGATTCAGCGGAAACAGAATTAAGATCCGAACGATAACTTTCTGGGGGGAGAATATCCTCGGTAATTTCCTGAAGCTGAATATTCGAGGGGAAAGCAATATGAACCGGACCGGGCCTGCCCGATAGTGCTGTTCGAATAGCTGCACGCAGCGTCCTAGACATGGAATCCTTATCAGTGATCATAACCGACATTTTCGTAAAATCCCTGAAGAGAGCAGTTTGATCGAGAGTCCGGCCATAACCTGTCGATTCCTGGTGTGCACTGCGACCAAAAGCTTTGGTACCGACCTGTCCTGTCAGCACCAACATAGGAACAGAATCCATATGAGCCGCAGCAACCCCGCTTACCATGTTGGTTGCTCCGGGACCCACCGTACCACAGCACACCCCCAGTTTTCCGGTTACAGCAGCATAGCCATATGCCATAAACGCCCCTCCAACTTCGTGCTTTGTTAATATTGGCTTGATGGAGGTAACTCTTGATATTGCATCGTAAATAGGAAGGATATGGGCCCCGGGAACTCCAAAAAGATATTTCACATTTTCCTGTTCCAGGTATCTGGCCATAATGGCTGCGGTAGTATCTTTCATTATCAAGGATTTAATGGATTTACTGTAAAGTTAAGGACCTGAATGAGGAATGTCAAACTGGATTTGGTGTTGAAAAATTTGATTTTTTTTCAACACTGCAATGAGGTTGCAGTGAGATTTTGTACTTTATAAGACCTTCGAGGTCTTAAAACCTCGAAGGTTTTAGCATTAATTGATGGATTTTAACTTCAAAAGTCAGGAATTAATAAGAAGTCTGAATGTTAATTCCTTTGTGATTTCTTCAAGAATTCAGGACTTAATGACCAAATCATGCTTACACACACATCCTAGGCATGCAACTTATCCAATTCCTCAAGATTGTGTTCCTTCCTGAATTGATCAACTTCCTCTCTTGTAACCTTTATTAACTTTGTGATTTTTGCTTTTTTCCTGTATAGAGGTGGTACAATTTGACGAGCCTGTTCCTTATTATCTACCTCAACGATTAATAAGGCTTTATGATCACCATCAAGACAACCCCAGTCGGCGTTGGCCAGAAAATGGGATCCGGTTCTTATAAATACTTCCATTGCCTCATAACATGATCGTTTATCCGCTTCGTGCGGGACTTCAATTAAAAAATTTGCCATGGTGTTTAATTTTAATAGTTTAGGTAGAAGATATAGGTAATTAGTGCCTGCAAGAAAACTTGCATTTAATTGTCCTACAATGAATTAATG
>CAZGTU010000053.1:0-30657 GCA_964528675.1 uncultured Bacteroidaceae bacterium | reverse complement strand
ACTGATTACTGATTACTGATTACTGATTACTCTGAGTATTGCCAATAACAGTTATTTACCCGGATATCCATCTGTATAGCCAGGGAGCAGTCAACTCCTTCTCTTTAAGTCATTTCCAGCATCTTTTTAACAGCATTCTCGGCTCCAAGACCAATCTGATCGATTGTTGCATCGAGCATATAACAGGGAGTGGTTATCACTTTGTATTTTTCATCTACCACAACTTCTCCATGGTCTGTTTTTTTATGTTTCACTCCCAGGGTTTCGAGTGCTTCGATGGTTGCCTTATCCTGGCCAATTGTTAATTCCAGATTACCGAAGATTTTACCTAGAAGGACCGGGGATATGCATAATGCAGCGATAGGTTTTCCCGCTTCTGCCATTTCTTTGATGCTTCTTTCCACTTCTTTATTGATAGAAGCATCAGGTCCATCGAAGGCCCATGTTGAAAGGTTTTTGGCAGCACCGAAACCTCCCGGGAACAAAATAGCATCAAAGTCTTTAGCCTTAAATTTATCAAGCGACTGGATGTTACCCCGGGCAATGCGCGCGGATTCAATCAATACATTTCTTTTTTCGTTCATTTCATCACCGGTGAGGTGATTGATCACGTGATGCTGTTCAATATCGGGAGCAAAGATTTCATATTCTGCTCCATTCCTGGCTATGGCGTACATGCTCAACGTGGTTTCATGTATTTCTGCACCATCATATACACCGCAACCTGACAAAACAATAGCAATTTTTTTTGATTTAGCCATAATATCTTCCTATTTTGGTTCAAAGCGGTAAAATATAAAAAAAAAGTAAATTCTGATAATATTTCGATATGTCTTTGGATCATAAAACAAAGAGAATTTTCATAGCCATAGGGTTTTCCCCTGACCCTTCATTTTTTAATATGTACAGGGATATTAAATCCCGATTGAAAAATGAAAGAATACGCTGGGTAAAAACTGAAAACTTGCATATAACCCTTCGTTATATTGGGGAATATGAAAATTCCGGCATCCCGGAAATTTCAGAGATGCTTTCAGAGGTATCTCTGGAAACAAAAGATTTCAAATTGACCTACAAGGACCTTGGTGTTTTCAGGAGTTTATCCTATCCAAAGGTATTGTGGGTAGGATTGGATGAAAATGAAGAACTTGGAGAATTGAAATTTAAGATCGACCGGTCATTAATTGAAATGGGCTTTGACCTTAAAATGGAAAAATTTTCTCCTCATCTCACACTTGGAAGGATGAAACATATTAAAGACAAAAGATCTTTGAGTGATGTGATAGAAGCATACAGAAATAAAATTTTTATGGATCAGAATGCAGGAAGCATAGTTTTGGTAGAAAGCAAATTAAGCAAATCCGGTGCAGAGTATATAAGCTTGAGTGAGCATTTTTTCCCTGATTCGGATGAAAATACTATACCCCCCGCCCCTTGATAATGGTTAGAATGGTATAAAAAATTATTTTCAGGTCTACAAACAGGGACATATTTTCAATGTAAAGAATATCATACCTTAACCTTTTGATCATCTGGTCAACATTCTCTGCGTAACCGTACTTGACCTGGCCCCATGAGGTAATGCCCGGTTTCACCTTTTGAAGATGTACATAATGGGGGGCTTTTTTAATAATCTGATTGATGAAGAACTGTCTTTCAGGCCTGGGGCCAACCAATGACATATCCCCTTTAAGCACATTAATGAAATTTGGAATTTCATCCAATCGGTATTTTCTCATGAATCTTCCAAAATTAGTAAGCCGGGAATCATTTTTTCTGGATAATTCAGGCCCGTTTTTCTCAGCTTCCCTGTACATTGAGCGGAATTTGATGATCTTGAATGACTTTCCGTATTTTCCAATGCGTTCATGGGAATAAAAGATAGGCCCGGGTGAGGATAATTTAACACCTATGGCCAGAAAAATGAAAAGAGGAGCTGAAATTACCAGTGCCAGAAATGATACAACATAATCAAATACCTGCTTTGTATTGATTTGCCAGATCGGCATCAAATCATGAGAAATCTGTATAAGAGGGGTGCCAAACAACTGGCTCATTTTGACTTTTCCGGTAAGAATATCATACATGCTTGGAATTGTTTTTATGATAACATCACAGGTGCCAAGTTTATTTATAATCTTGCTTATTTCCTGATGCTCAAAAGCTTCAAGCGCAATAATAACTTCCTGGATATTGTATTTGTCAATTATCTTTTCCAGGCTTCTCATGCTTCCAAGATGGGGTATATGATCCTGTAATTGATAATGTTCTTTATGATGAACATTGACAAAGCCTACAATTCTGTTTCCGTAATTATATTGTTGTTCTTCAATATCTTTATAGGTTTCCACCGCTTGCTCATTGCTGCCGATCAGTAAAGTGTTAAACCCTATTTTTTTGTTCCGGATCCTGTTGATGGTTCGGGAGGTGAAAATGAGACGGGGAATAAGGGTAATAAAGAAATGCAAGCCAAACAATACACTGTAAAGCAAATAGTAGTTTTTATATGAATGGATTACATCATCAAGGATTAACAGGAAAAATAACAGGGTTACCCCTAAAAGTGAATGAAAGAAAGTTTGGCCGATATCATTCAGCCGTGATTTGCGATAAATATCTTTATAATATCCTGTAAGGTAATAGAGGAATATCCAGTATAGCGGTATTAAGCTTAAACCAAGAAAATAGCGGTTGCTAAACTCGACTGGAATATCGTAGCCAAAGACCATGGGCTCCACAAATTCCTTCCGGAAGATGTAGAATAGAGTCCAGCTCAATGCAGCGGTTAAAAAATCGACAATGAGATATTTTGCAACCTGCCTTTTCGTATTCATTTTTAGGTTACCTGGCTTGTGTAATAAAATAAAACGGATTAATTTCAAAGATATTGTGTAAAGCTAATGATTATAAACGAACCTCTTTTTTACTGTTTACAAAAATCTCATTTATAATGTAATAAATCGTATGATGGACGGCCAGGCCGGAAAATTTAAACTCGGCCGGGTAATTCTTTTCTGAAAGCAGAGCAAGGAAAAGTTTTATTTCATCGCTTAATTTGCCTTCATCTGATAGTTTGAAATTTTCATTGTGCACTTTGAACTTACCTGATTCTCGGTTAGCAAATTCAATTTTATTTTCATCAGAATTTATTCTGAGCATTCTATTTCCAAAGTATAACTCCGCAAACCTTGCATTATTCTGGGTGAAGAAATTCATAGTCAGGTTAACTGTTAAAGAATTGGAAAAGTCGAATCGAATATTTATGATGTATGGACTTGTAGAGCAATAAGGGACTGTTTTAATATTTATCTTTTTAATTTCATGATGTACAAAAGAGTGAATAAACATAACCTCTCTGCCAATTATCCTGTGAATGAGGGATTCATTTTTTTCATTTCCTGCAGGGATATACCTGTAAATATCGATGAACTCAGCATTACCGTCGTAAAATGTGCGAAATTTATCCATAAGTTCTACACTCAGGGATTTATGGCGAAGGTAATAAAGTGTCCCGGCTTCTTCCCCTAATTTTTGCATCTCAACGAGGATTTCAGAGGGTATGAATGTGGAAGGATTAATGAAAACGTGTTTCGACTCTTTTAAAGCTTTTTTCAGTAAGAAATATTGTGAATTATGGAAACTTAAAAAAATTATAGCGTCTGAGCATGCTATCAGGTCCTCTTCTCTTTCAAAGGTAAATACCGGTCGGTTTTTAATATTTACGGGATGGTTATTTTCCCCGTTTAAATATTTTACACCCGACAGAAGATACTGATCTGAAGAATTGATAATATTAATGTATTTTTGAGCCAGCGCAGGTTGCCCGTATAGAGCTATTCTCGTCATATTAATGGATTCTTATACACACAAACATAAACATTGTTAAAATAGGAAGGAAAATAATATTTCAACTTTTTAACTTTTTGTGTTGATAAAGTTAAATTTGCAGGAATAAAAAAAATATGCAAGACGATTTTCTATATAAAGGACTGAGAAAAAAATTAAGAGATCAACTTGAGCGAAAAGGGATTTCAGATCCCGGAGTACTGGATGCCATCAATGAAGTACCCCGTCATCGTTTCATGGATAGTTCATTTATTAAATTTTCATACAGTGATCAGGCATTTCCCATTGGGAATCAACAAACCATTTCTCAGCCCTACACAGTGGCCTTTCAAACTCAGCTCCTTGATGTTAAACCTTTGCAGAAAGTTTTGGAAATAGGAACCGGGTCCGGATACCAGGCTGCGGTTCTGTCCGAGATGGGAGCAAAGGTTTTTACCATTGAAAGGCACCGGGAATTGTTTTTAAATGCCAGGGCATTATTAACCGAGCTGGGATATTCAATCGAATTTTTTTATGGTGATGGATACAAGGGTGTGCCTTCCTATGCTCCTTTCGACAGGATTCTTATTACAGCCGGCGCTCCCGAAATTCCGGAGGTATTATTGAAACAACTAAAAGTTGGCGGAATAATGGTTGTCCCGCTTGGAGGAAGCGAAGGACAAAAAATGTTAAAGATTTTTAAAAAAGGTGAACAAGAATATGAGCGTTCTGAACATGGGTCATTCATTTTTGTTCCAATGCTAAAAGGAAAAGACAGGTGAAAATGACAGATTTGAAAACCTTTGTCTTCAATCCCTTCGGGGTAAATACTTATGTCCTCTATAAGCGTAATGCAGAGGGTTTTGTAATTGATTCCGCGTGTCAGGAAGAAGGGGAATTGAAGCAATTAGTTGATTTTGTAGAGAAAGAAAATATCAGGGTCAAAGGATTGATAAACACCCATTGTCATGTCGATCACTTATTAGGAGTTGAACAACTCCGGAATCATTTCAAGACAGACTTTTATTGTTGTAAAGAAGATCAGTTTTTAATTGACAGTTCGGTAGCCCAGGGGCAGTTTTTCGGACTCAGGGTAAACAAACCTTCGCCACCCGATAAGTACATTTCGGAGAAAGATCGTTTATTAATCAACGGGACAGAGATAGAAATCCTTCATGTGCCCGGTCATTCACCGGGCTCTTTAGCTTTTCTTCTAAGAGATGAAAAGAAAATTTTTAGCGGAGATATTCTTTTCTCGGGAAGCATTGGAAGAACCGACCTGCCGGGTGGAGATTATAATACCCTTGTGAAGGGAATTAAGGAAAAGCTCCTTATTCTTGATGATGATACCGAGGTTTTTCCGGGTCATGGGCCCTCAACCACCATAGGTAATGAAAAATTATTAAATCCTTTTCTGCAATAAGGTTTTTAAACATATTTAGATGATGCTTTTTCATTTTTGATCTTACTATTTTTAAACAAATTTTCATCATTCAAATTAAAATATTTTAATAAATGCCTACAGATATTTTTGCTGACCGTCATATAGGACCGCGGAAGAATGAAATTAAACAAATGTTGGATACGGTTGGAGTAAAAGATATTGATGAGTTAATTGACCAAACAATACCTCCCTCCATCAGGACAAATTCTCCTCTCGATATTGAGGAGGGGATGAGCGAATACAAGTATCTGAATCGAATTAAAGAGATCGGTTCAAAAAATAAACTCTTTCGGTCTTTTATAGGAATGGGTTATTATAATACCATTTCTCTATCGGTAATTCGGAGGAATATACTTGAAAATCCTTCATGGTATACCTCCTACACTCCTTACCAGGCAGAAATTTCGCAAGGCCGGCTGGAAGCCTTGCTGAATTTCCAGACAATGGTAATGGATCTTACTTCCATGGAGATAGCCAATGCCTCTTTACTTGATGAATCAACAGCTGCATCTGAAGCGATGATCATGATGGCAAACATCAGGAAAAGAAAGGATGTAAAGGAAGGAGTTAACAAATTTTTTGTTGATGAGAATACTTTTCCACAAACCCTTTCAGTGCTGAAAAGCAGGGCAATACCTTTGGAGATAGATCTGGTAGTTGGTGCTTTTGAAGAATTTAAAGCTGACGAAAAATATTTTGGAGCCATACTTCAGTATCCCGATTCCAATGGTGAAATTCGTGATTATCGAAAATTTGTGAAAGATGCCCATGAAAATGGGATGCTGGTAGGAGTTGCTGCAGATCTTTTGAGTCTTACACTTCTCTCTCCGCCCGGAGAATGGGATGCTGATATTGTATTTGGTTCAAGTCAGCGCTTCGGTATTCCGCTTGGATATGGTGGGCCGCATGCTGCATATTTTGCCACGCGCGAAAAATTTAAGAGAAATGTGCCCGGAAGGATTATAGGCGTATCGGTAGATCGTCATAATGATCCGGCTCTCAGAATGGCTTTACAGACGCGCGAGCAGCATATTAAGAGAGAGAAAGCTACGTCAAATATCTGTACTGCACAGGCCTTGCTTGCCACTATGGCCGGCATGTACGCTATTTATCACGGTCCGGAGGGATTGCGGAAAATTGCCGAATATGTACATTCAGCAGCAGTTATTATTAAAGATGGAATTGAACAAGCAGGTTTCAAAGTCCTTAATAAAAATTTCTTTGATACCCTCAGGGTCCAGGTATCCGGTTCTTCAAGCATCGAAAAGATCAAGGAATTAGCAGAAAATGAAGGCATTAATTTTGCATACTTTGCTGATAATGTTGTCGGGTTGAGCACAGACGAAACAATTTCCCCGGAAGAAATTAATAAGATCATTGAAATTTTTGCAAGGGTAAACAATGTTGATTTCCAGGCGATCAAAAAAATAATAATCGGAAAGCAAGCATTCCCCGGGTCTCTTAAGCGTCAGTCTGATTACATGGGAGCTGAAATTTTTCATAAGTATCGATCAGAGACTGAATTAATGCGTTATATCAAAAGACTGGAAAGAAGAGATTTTTCACTTACTCACTCAATGATATCTCTGGGTTCGTGCACGATGAAGTTAAATCCTGCTGCCGGTTTAATGGCTTTTATGTGGCCTGAATTTGCAGATATTCATCCTTTTGTTCCTCTTGAACAGGCAGAGGGTTATCATATTCTTTTCAAGGAGCTTGGGGAAGATTTGAAAAAGATCACAGGGTTTTCCGAGATCTCTTTTCAGCCAAATTCCGGGGCAGCAGGCGAATATACCGGCTTGATGATTATCAGAGAGTATCATAAAAGTCGGGGAGAAGAGCAACGGAAAGTTGTTTTGATCCCGGCATCGGCTCATGGCACCAATCCTGCCAGTGCTGTCATGGCAGGAATGGAAGTGGTGGTTGTTGACTGTGATGACAGGGGAAATGTCAACCTTGAATGTTTACGGAGGCTGGCATCTGAGCATAAAGAAAATCTTGCCGGATTTATGATTACATATCCTTCAACACACGGGGTTTTTGAGGAGGAGGTGAAGGAAATGATAGAACTTATTCATGAATTTGGGGGTCAGGTGTATATGGACGGTGCAAACATGAATGCCCAGGTTGGTCTTACCAATCCGGCTATAGTGGGAGCTGATGTATGTCATTTAAATCTGCATAAAACCTTTGCCATTCCTCATGGTGGAGGAGGTCCGGGTGTTGGACCTATTGGTGTTGCTCCTCATCTTGTGGATTTTTTACCCGGACATCCGATTATCCCGACTGGTGGAAATAAGAGTTTCGGCACGGTATCTGCGGCTCCTTATGGTAGTGCAAGTATATTGACGATTTCTCATTCATATATTAAAATGCTGGGAGGAAGGGGATTAACGGAATCAACAAAAGTAGCTATATTAAATGCAAATTATCTTGCTTCTGCCTTATCCGATAATTATAAAATTCTTTATACCGGGAAAAATGGTCGTGTAGGTCATGAAATGATCCTGGAATGCCGTAATTTCAGGCAGCGAGCAGGGATTTCTGAAGCTGATATCGCTAAAAGATTAATGGATTATGGGTTTCATGCTCCGACTTTATCATTTCCTGTTCACGGAACATTAATGGTTGAACCTACAGAGAGTGAGTCACTTGATGAATTAAACCGCTTTGTTTCTGCCATGCAGGATATATATAAAGAGATAGAGGAAATTGAAAGGGGGGAAACAGACAAGGAAGATAATGTACTTAAAAATTCCCCACATACGGCATCTGAATGCATATCCGATAAATGGGATCATCAATATAGCAGGGAAAAAGCAGCATTTCCGGCAGTTTGGATCAGGGAGAACAAATTCTGGCCTCACGTGGCAAGGGTTGATGATGCTTACGGTGATCGGAACCTGGTTTGTTCATGTCTCCCTCTTGAAGCATATGCAGATTAGTTTTAATCAGTGATCAGAATGAATTTAGAGCTCTTAAATTTGGGGTAAATTTTCAATTTGTTTTTTTGTTGATTAATCCTATTTTTGGCTTGAGAAATGAGAGTAGCAGCAGACCAACATATTATAGATGGCATTCTTAATGAGGACTTTCAGGTCTTAAAAGACATTTATAATGATTATTATCCTGGTGTCCGGCGTTTTATTCTTTCGAAGAATGGTAATTCTGAAGATGCAAAAGACATTTTCCAGGATGCACTTGTTGTAATTTATTTGAGGGCAAGAAGAGCCCCGAATTTTTTATATACAAGATTTAACACTTTTTTGTTTGCTGTTTGTAAGATTCTCTGGTTAAAACAACAAAGAAAAAAATTTCACTACGATTTTGAAATTGAGGTCGTAAAAGATGAATTCTCTGAACTGGATGATCAAATTATTGATGACTTGATCCTCATGGAGAAACAAAAGCTGGTCTGGAAACATTTCAAGCAGCTTGGAAAAGAATGTCAGCAACTACTGCAATTATCATTTGATGAAACTCCACTCGAATTGATTAAAGAAATTCTCGGATTTTCTTCAGTTCAATATACAAAGAACCGGAAAACCAATTGTAAGAACTTATTGGTTCGAAAGATCTGGAACAGTCCGGAATACAAAGAATTAAGAAATGAAAAGCTCAGAGAGAATACAACGATACCTCGATGGTGAAATGACAGAAGAAGAACTTTGGTCCTTTCAACAAGACTTGAAGAATGATCCTGAACTGAAGGAAGAGCTTGATGTACACCGTTTAGTCGAGAAGAGCTTGAAGGAGAAAAATGAGAGAGAATTCCGGGACAAACTGGAAAACAGTTATCAAAAATCTCAACCCGATGCCGCAGAAACTTCATCCGAAGAAAAACCAAGATTCAAACTTGTCTATTTTCTTATTCCTTTTGCTGCTATACTGATTGCAGGATTATTAATTTTTATCAACGTTACAGCACCAGATAAAGACTCATTGTTTGAAGAATATTATACCCCAATTAATGTAATGTACGGAAGCAGGAGTGCTGAAGCCTCTCCGGAAGAATCAAATCTCATTTCCGGTATAAAAGCTTATCATATGCGTGATTTTGAACGTTCAGAACGTTTAATTGAATTATATCTGTCAAATGAGACCGATAAAAAGGCTGTAGCGAATTATTTCCTTGGCTTAGCAAAAATTGAATTGCAGGATTATACGAATGCTGCAAAATGTTTTAAGAATGTACTCAACGATAGCACAAATTATTACCAGGAACATAGCCAATGGTATTTAGCCCTTGTTTTTCTAAAAAATGATCAATTGGAGCAAGCAAAACAATTATTTACTCAGATTTCTCTCAAAGGAGCAGTCCATTCCGAAGATTCCAAAGAAATTCTCAAAAATATTTCCCGAATTAAATAGTTAATTATTAGTCATATACGTCAGCGAATTTCTTTTTTTGTAAAAAAAATTGAAATATAAACGCTGAGATTTTGCTCTTTTTTCCATTAAGGGGTAGAAAGAGCATTAATTAATTTAAATTCTACAGCTATGAAAAACGGAATTAATAAAGTTACACTTGTCGGTAATGTGGGAGAAGCTCCCAGGTTAAAGACAACAAATGACAATGGTCGGGTAGTAAATTTCTCACTTGCTACCAATGAAACTTATAAAGACAAGGAAGGGAATGAGGTCAAAAAAACAGAGTGGCACAGGGTTGTTGCGTGGGATAAGCGGGCACAATTGATCGGCGATTATATTAAAAAGGGAGATCCCGTTTATATTGAAGGGAAGTTGAGAACCAATTCATGGGAAGATAACGAAGGTGTTAAAAGATATTCCACAGATATTATTTGTGATAATGTAGTGTTTCTTCCAACAAAGAATTGATAAAGTTTTGGGGTTGTTGAATAAAGCCTGGTGACAGCTTTGTTCAAATTTTGGCCGCTGCATCAATGGATGCAGCGGTTTTTTTGTATCTTTTTTAAGCAGGCTCATCTAATATAAATCACTTATCTCTCTCTGGTTTTACAGTATTATCCATTATCAGAATTATTTTCGGGATGATTTTTCACTGTGTAATATTTCTTTATATTTCACTTCAGTCGAAAAACAAAAACTTTTTAAAGTCCAGTAAAACAATATATTATATAAGTTATTGGCATATTAATAATCAAAAGAATTCCAAAAATTAATTTTATTATTACATTTGTGAAGAACGCTAAATGATTTTGGTCATATTTTCAGTGTTGCTTTTTTTTGTTTTAATTTGCAAGGGGAAACAGAAAAGGACTATTTAGTCTTTTATGATAATTAATCAGTAATTCTATGGATGTAAATGGTAAAAATTTTTCGAAATTCCGGCAAAGAAAAGAGCAGTTTCAAAAACAAAATGATGAAGTTGCCAGAGAGAAACAACATAAGAGGGGGAAGCTAACAGCAAGAGAAAGAATAGATATTTTATTTGATACCGGAAGCTTTGAGGAAGTTGATGCATTTGTCAAGCCTGCCGGATCCAGTGGTTTTGGTAAAACGGTAGAAGCCTTTGGTGACGGTGTAATTATTGGTCACGGCCGAATAAGCGGTCGTCTTGCTTTTGTTTATTCACAGGATTTCAATGTGATGGGAGGCTCACTTGGCCAGGTTCATGCAGCCAAGATAGCTAAAATTCAGGATATGGCTCTAAAGATGGGAGCTCCTATTATCGGGCTAATTGATTCTGGTGGGGCAAGGATTCAGGAAGGGATTGCGAGCCTGGCTGGTTATGCATCAATTTTTTATCGCAATGTCCAGGCCTCAGGAGTAATCCCCCAGATTTCTGTTATAATGGGACCTGCTGCAGGGGGAGCTGTTTATTCTCCATCCATTACCGATTATATTTTCATGACCAATAAAACAAGTTACATGTTTGTTACAGGGCCTAATGTGGTAAAAGAGGTTCTAAATGAAGATGTAAGTCTTGAAGATTTGGGAGGGGCAGAGATTCATGCCAAAAAGAGTGGCATTGCACAGATGATTTATGAAGATGATGAAAATACATTGTTTGGAGTAAAAAAGCTTTTATCCTATCTCCCTTCCAATAATCTGGATAATCCACCCATTGCTGAATGCGGTGATTTTGAGGAAGAGGACATTGAAAAACTTCGGGAAATTGTTCCTGATGATGCAAATAAGCCTTATGATGTAAAGGATGTAATTAATCTTATTGCAGACAAAAACAGTTTTTTTGAGATTTCAGAGAACTTTGCCCAGAATATAGTTGTTGGGTTTGCAAGGTTACGAGGTAAAACAATTGGTATAGTTGCCAACCAGCCAAAAGTTCTGGCGGGCACTCTGGATATTAATTCCTCGATGAAAGGAGCACGGTTTGTTCGTTTTTGTGATTCATTTAATATACCCCTCCTTACTTTTGAGGATGTCCCTGGTTTTTTACCTGGTCTGGATCAGGAGCATAACGGGATTATAAGACATGGAGCCAAATTCTTATATGCTTATGCAGATGCGACTATACCAAGAATCACTGTAATTTTGAGAAAATCTTATGGTGGTGCTTATTGTGTCATGAATAGTAAAAACCTTGGCGGGGATTTTAATTTTGCCTGGCCTACTGCCGAGATCGCTGTTATGGGTCCTGAAGGTGCTGTAGCGATATTATATAAAAGAGAATTAAGTGAATCTGATGATCCTGCCAAGCTTAAGAAGGAATTGGCTATGAAGTATCGAAATGATATTGCAAATCCTTATGTAGCTGATGAACGTGGTTACATTGACGAGGTAATTGACCCCGCGATTACTCGCAGGAAATTAATTACAGCTTTTGAAGCATTGGAAAACAAGCATGTAAATGTACCATCCAGAAAACACGGAAATATTCCTCTTTAAACTTATTATATGAAAATTAAGAGCATACTAATTGCTAACCGTGGTGAAATAGCCGTGAGAATAATTCATACCGCGAAAAAAATGGGTATTGAAACATGGGCAATTAAAACATCAAAGGAACCCTATGCTTTTTATCTTTCGCAGGCTGATAAAATCATAGACTTCACCGAAAGGTTAGATGAAATTCCGGAATTCCTGGATGTTGATGCAATAATAGGAGCTGCAAAGAAGCATAAAATACAGGCAGTACATCCGGGTTATGGTTTTTTGGCTGAAAGTCCATATTTCGCGAAAAGATGCGAAGAGGAGAGCCTGGTATTTATAGGTCCTTCCTCAGATGCGATCTATAAAATGGGAAATAAGACCATTGCCAAACAACTGGCAAGAAAAAACAATGTTCCTTTATTGGAGGGAAGCCACGGAAATTTAAAAACTGCTGATGAAGCCCGTAAAATTGCTGATAAAATTGGGTATCCTGTAATTTTGAAGGCCGCTTCCGGAGGTGGAGGCCGGGGAATGAGAATCGTGGAGAAGGAGAAAGATGTGGAGAAAATGTTCAAAATGGCAAGCTCGGAGGCGGGCAAAGCTTTTAACGATCCTTCTGTATTTATTGAGAAGTATGTGCGTAATCCCCGACATGTAGAATTCCAGGTATTCGGGGATAAAAAAGGAAATATTATTCATCTGGGTGAACGGGAATGTTCTGTTCAGCGCAAACATCAAAAGCTTATTGAGGAAGCTCCTTCACCTGCATTGACTCCCGATCTGAGAAAACGTATGGGTGAGGCTGCCATAAATATTGCCCGTTCAGTAAACTATTACAGTGCCGGAACTGTTGAATTCTTGCTGGATGATGAATCGAATTTCTATTTTATGGAAATGAATACCCGCATCCAGGTAGAACATCCGGTGACAGAATTAGTCACAGGTCTCGATCTTGTTGAATTACAGATCAGGGTGGCCCAGGACGAAGAGCTTCCTTTAAAACAGGATGATGTAAAGATAAAAGGCTGGGCCATTGAATTCAGGATTAATGCGGAAGATGTTCAGGCCGGTTTTTCACCCAGTCTTGGAACAATCGAAAAGATATCATACCCCAGAAGTAAAAACATCAGAATTGATACCGGGGTAATTGAGGGATCGGCCATAACACCTTATTTTGATTCAATGATTGCAAAGCTGATTGTATACGGAGACAGCCGTGAAAAAGCAATTTTATATTCACGCAATGCATTGAAGAAATTATGGATCAAAGGACTGAAGACAACCATACCCTTTTGTAAGGCAGTATTGGCCAACAGGAAGTTCAGGAAAGGCGAATATGATACTTCTTTTCTTAACAATGAAATGAAAATTCACTATCATGTGGATCCTGAAGAAGAAATGCTGGCAGCTTTTTTTGCCACATACGATTTTGTAAGAGAGATCGAAAATGAAAAGAAAAGAGCTGTTGATTTTGAAAAAGGGAAAAATATAACGCCCTGGTTATTAAAGAAAAGGCTTAGGTCTTTGTAAATGAAAACAATAAACCTATGAGAGATAAAAACAAAAAAAAGGATAAGTACATTGCATGTACTCCAAGGAATAAAAAATTCGAAATTGTAAATCCTCTCGAGCCCAAAGTAAAAATCAAGGGGAAAAGACATGAACTGAAGATCGTAGAAGATGAAAAAGGTTTTTCATATATTGTATTTAAGAATAAAAAATATCATGTGGAAATTCTTGAAAAGAGTCAGAATAAATATATTGTGATGATTAACGGGGTATGGCATTCTTTTTCCATTGAGACTCCAATTTCTTACAAAAGACGAAGAACTCTTTCAAAAAATGGATCAGCATCAAAGGTTGAGAATGTAATGGCCCCCATGCCCGGAAAGGTTGTAGATATTATGGTAGAAGAAAATTCTGATATCAAGGAAGGTGAACCCATCCTGATCCTTGAAGCGATGAAAATGCAAAATGAAATTGTGGCAAATGTAAACGGAAAGATCAAGAAAGTTAATATTAAAAATAATGACTCGGTGATGAAGGATGAAGTAATGATTGAAATCGAGAAAGCTTAAGCATCCATTCCGTTTTCAATTATTTTCTTAAGAATTTCTCCTTCTGTGTAATTTGCTGCACGGATCATCTTCGGAACGATACTTTCACGACTCATTCCCGGGACAGTGTTTAACTCAAGAAAGAAAAACTGATTTCCTTTTAAAATATAATCCACTCGAATGAGACCTTTACAAGCTGTTACATCATAAATATAAGATGAAAGTTCCTGGCATTTTTTCTGTATTTCTTCTGAAACTCTTGCAGGAACAATTTCATCTGCCATTCCCTCGGTATACTTTGCCTCAAAATCGAAAAACTCATTTTTGGAAACTATCTCAGTTACAGGAAGAATAAAATCTTCTTTTTTGGTTTTTAATAATCCACAGCTCAATTCAGTTCCTTTAACAAAAGATTCAATAATCACTTCTTTATCTTCTTTAAGGGCTTCATTTATTGCCGGTATTACCTGATCTTTCTTCATAACTTTGGTTGTGCCAAAGCTTGAACCTCCGTTGTTTGGCTTAATAAAACAGGGTAAACCGGTCTTTTTCAGAATTTCATCCACATGAATTTCCTGGCCTTTTTTATAGAGAACTGATTCAGCTGTAAGTATATCAAAGTTTTTTAGAAAAAGTTTACAGGCGTATTTGTTGAAAGTAAGAGCATTTACAAAAACTCCGGGAGTATTGTAGGGTACAGCTTGCATATCCAGATAGGCCTGTAATTTGCCATCTTCGCCGGGTGTGCCGTGAATGATGATGAATGCAAAATCAAAATGAATTTTTTTGTCATCATTTAAACGAATGGAAAAATCATTGAGATCAACAGGGACTTCATTTTCTTTCTCATCTGTGTAAGTCCATGAATTTCCCTGTATACGGATCAGGTATAAATTATAAGAATATGATTTCAGCTCTTTGATAATTTGTTTTGAACTTCTTTCGGAGATGATGAATTCCGAAGAATCACCTCCATATAAAATAGCTATATTTTTCATTTTTCCAGAATTCCGGTTATAAATACAAAATTAATCAAGTTTTTCTCTTCCCGAGGTATAACGCTTCCATCTTTCAATAACTTCGGTCATATCCGGTGGGAGTTCAGAGTCAAAGAGCATTTTCTTTCCGGTCGCAGGATGAATAAACCCCAGGGTTTTCGCATGGAGTGCCTGCCGGGGAAGGATTTTGAAACAGTTTTGCACAAATTGCCTGTACTTTGTAAATGTGGTACCTCTGAGAATTTTATCACCTCCATACTCAGGATCATTGAACAGGGGGTGTTTTATGTATTGAAAATGTACCCTGATCTGATGTGTGCGACCGGTTTCGAGCCGGCATTCAACCAGGTTAACATAATCGAATTTTTCCAATATCCTGTAGTGTGTTATGGCTGGTTTTCCAGTCTCTCCATCTTCAAACACAAACATTTTTTTTCTGTCATTGGGATTTCTGCCAATATTCCCTATTATGGTCCCTTCATTTTTTTCAGGTGTCCCCCAGATAATCGCATGGTAAGTTCTTACACTGGTTTTATCATAAAATTGTTTCGCCAGCTTATTCATGGCTAGTTCGTTTTTTGCCACCACAAGTAAGCCTGAAGTATTTTTATCAATCCTGTGTACCAGGCCCGGCCTTTGCTCGCCGCTGGAAAACATGGGATTATCTTTCAGGTGATACATTAGTGCATTGACCAATGTGCCTGTGTAATTGCCGTAACCGGGATGAACCACCATTCCGGGTTCTTTATTTACGATTAACAGGTCTTCATCTTCATAATCGATCTGAATGGGAATATTTTCTGGTATAATCTCTATTTCCCTTGGCGGATGAGGTAAAACGATTGATATAGAATCTTCCGGTTTAACCTTATAATTGGGTTTTACAGACTGATTGTTTACTAGGATATTACCTGCGGAGGCTGCAGCCTGAATACGTGACCTGGATGTGTTTTCCAATTTATTAACGAGGAATTTATCTATTCGCAGACTTTTTTGCCCATTATCAACATCAAAGTGGTAATGTTCAAATAATTCCTGGTTATCTGAATAATCCTCCTCCATAGCTAATGAATTAATGCTGGATGATTATTTTTTGAGTAAATGATCGGATTCCGTTTATGGGGGAAGCTTTTAAAAAGTAAATTCCGTTTTCAAGCTCTTCGGTATTGATCCGTTCACCCGGGTATATCATTTTTCTATATACCATTCTTCCACCAAGATCAAATAAAGCAACCCTGAACTGCTGATTTGTTTGCTCAGGCATCTCCAGTTCAATATAATTATCTGCCGGATTGGGATAAATATGTATCTTTTGATATTCAGGTTGTGTTAAAGTTTCCTCAATACTTGTTTTTAGCGGGGTTTTGCTCAGCACCGGCCTTAACATAATTGCTCCGGGGATAGAAGACTGTAACCACTCACCACCTACGGTATAGAAATTATTTTCTGAATTATTCCTGTTTAGGTCCAGACCGATATTGGAGAGTTGATCAACTGTTTTCCTCCATCCTACGTAGAAAATTCCTTTTTTTATAGCAATGGCGCTATCGAGTTCATATCTGACAAGTTCATTAAGCGGGCTGTATTCAGGCCTTACTCCCAGTTGACTGTATATAAGATTTCCCGGTCGTCCGTTGTTATCTTCCCAAACATTAAGGTAGAAATAAAAATTCCGGTTCAGGCTGTCGATAACCTGGTTGAAATACATGTCAACAGCTCTCAGCGAATCGGCATTAAATGCATTGAAAGCAACCGCAACAGATGCATTCTGAGTTCCCTGTCCTCTCAACCCGTAACCGGCCTCAGCGCTTCCATCATCATAAGCATAATAATTTTTAAAGATCTGGGTATATTCAAGAGTGTCATTAGGTTTATAATCAAAGGCATCCGTTCTGAGAATTGTTTTTATCCGGAAAAGCGCTGAGTCTCCTGTTTCAAAATCAAAAGGATAATCATATTCAAAATTGAATTTAAAAATTTCACCGGGCAAGACATCATTTGCAGTTGGGGTGGGGGAATAGGTGAAATCTTCATAGAGGTCAGTAATTTGCAATGTTTTGGTAACATTTCTGATTAGGGTGTCATAATTCGCGATCTCAGTTTGGATAAATGCCTGCCGCTGGGTAAAATAAGCTGCTTCAAAATGTTTCCATGGTATTGATTCATAATCAATCAGCAATGAATTCAAAGGAAGAGTAAAAGCCACATCCCGAAGAACGGTATCTGCAAAACTCCTGTTCCTGTCAAGTCTCACATAATCGATATGCCAGTGGTCAACGTTGGAAAACATGTCTCGATAATCTCCATTGGCCGGTTGGCTTGCATAATTCAGGAACCTGAAACGGAATCCGTTTTGTAAATATTTTTCATCTTCAATTCTGAGGATAACCTGGGAAAATTCATTCATCAAAGTATCTCCGGGCACTGCCCATATACGATCCCATTCCTGTGTGCCAGGGTTCTGGAATTCCAGGCATAAAGAATCATTTTTATCAGGCATTTCTCCCAGGCCTTTTGCCTGATAATAGAAGCTCAGGAAAATATTGTCCGAAGAGGGATAGTCGAGATTGATCGGGTGGGAGGTAAGATAATCGGCAATATACGGAAAACGGCCGGCATTGGGGTAATGAGCTCCGGTTGGATCATATGCATCCATTGTTGCCATTCCTGCCGTTACCTGCTGGAGACTGTAGGTGTTGTTGATATATGCCCGTTTATCTGACCACAGATCGGGGTCAGGTTCAACATATGAATCAGAGAAATCATCAATAAACGGCAGCTCGAGTGTATCGGATTTCCCGGCTTTTTTTAAAGAAACGGTAGTTTTATCATAGTATTCTTTTGCTTCCGGATTTCCTGAAACAGGAATGATTACTTCCTGAGCATCCAGGTAAACCGGAATCCAAAGAAAACAAATTGAGATAAAATATAATTTATTCATCCATAAATTCTTCATACATGTCATTATCTTCTTCTATAATCAATGTATCGGCTATGGGCAGCTTGGTCGTATCACTTGTTAACCATATATCCACATTTTCTCCCAGTTTCAAATTGTTTCCTTCTTCAAAGGGAGGGCGTTGTTTCCAGATGAAAGCCTGTGCCGAATCTTCTTTATTTTCGAACGAGTTATCGTATATTACAGCGCCAACGTTCAGGTACCTGTCAGCAAGAAATTCTTTTGCCAGTTCATGACTGAAACCAATAAGATTGGGTACTATAGTGGTTTCTTTGCTGAGTCCCTGTCCAAGCACCAGATCAATCTCAGAATCCTTTTCAATAATGGTGCCGGGTTCAAGGGTAGAATCATTAAGATGCTGTTCAAGCACTACATTAACGGCAATATCAGGTTTATATGAAATCTTTCCAAGTTTCAGACCGTAAGTTTCCAGAACGGCTCTTGCCTGACGCAGGGAAACTCCTGTAACATCGGGCATGGATACCTTTTCGGGATTTACGGCATTCATGGTAAGGTAGAGCCGTCTGTTCTCTTTCACTTTTGATCCGGGCCTGGGGTTTTGTTTTGCAACAGTACCCCGGGGCAGGTCACGGTCAAATATGGAATCCACCACTTCATACCTGAGAGATTTCGAACGGGTTATGATTTCAACTTCCTCTGTATTTAATCCGCTTAGATCAGGAACAGTTATGGTTTGGCCATGTTTGGTATAGATCCTTAACCAGATGAATGCACCTGTAATTAACAAGACTCCAATGATGGCAATGATGAGTAAGTTTTTGAGAAACTCTTTGCTCATGAGCGTTTTAAGAAAATTCATATCGATTCATTTGAATATGCGCAAATATAATCAAATGCACCTTAAGAACGGAAATATTGCTAAAAAGGTATATGGCTAAAGTAAAATTTGCAGCGATAATTAAATTCAGTTTGCTCTGAGTTAGGACAGGACAAGGTAGAATTAAATCAGTTTTTTAGTTTAAGACCGGTTTTTGTAATAATGCTGGCCTCCTGGTAAACTTCATAATCTGTATTAATTTCCCATAGATTATGATCTTTATTGTCCAGAATATTCTCGGCAGCAAAGATGCCCATTATTATGCTATGGTCCTGATTATTATACTTATAAGCGCCATATCTTCCGATGACATGAAGATTTTCAACCGAATCTAAAAAATTTTCAATGGGTTGAAGCTTTTCTTTATAACCCTTAAAATATACAGGATAGCAGCGGGGCAAGCGGATAACTTCACCATCCTCGATTTCTTCATTTTTTACGAACCCTGCTTTTATCAAATCATTTTTGGCAGTAGATATCAATTCTTCATCATTTCTCTTCCATTCTTTATCCTCGAAATTTGCCCAGTATTCACAACAGATAATGGTTTTCTTTTCTTCTCCATAAAGCTCCGGTAACCAGTTTCTGAAATTTGTTATTCTTCCGGTTTCCATGTCTTTGGAATGAATATACAACCATTGATCCGGGAAAATATCAGTACGGTTTATTTTTATATATACCAGCATTGTATTCCTGAATTTTAAGGAATTGGCCAGTTCCAGGATATGATTGGGTGTTTCAGAAAGATTTCTGATGAGCAGTGAGATTGGCATGGAAGAGATTACATGATCATAATCAATTTTCTCACCGGTGGTAAGAATGATCGATTTAACTACATTTCCTGTGGTTTCTACTTTTTCAATCCCTTTTTTCAGATGTACTTTTCCACCATTTTCCCTGATCTTCTCCGACATTCTTTCATAAACCCAACCGGTACCTTTCAGGGGATATGCAAATTGATCAACAAGAGTTTTGTGTTTGTTATCTCGCCCCTGGAAAAGTGCATTTTTTATGGCCTCAAAAAGATTTAGTTTTTTAATTCGTTGGGAAGCAAAATCAGAATCAAGCCGGTCACATGGGATGCCCCATAATTTTTCACTATATGTTTTAAAGAAAATCTGATACAGACGTTTTCCAAATCGGTTTGTTACCCAGCCTTCAAATGTTGATGTGTCTTTAGTTGGGAAGATCCTTTGCCATACGTAACTCAGGACACATCTTGCCGCTTCGAATATACCCAATCCCCGGAGGGCATTCCCGGGTTTAAGCGGATAATCGAAGAACTTATTTTTATAAAATATCCTGGTTTGCCTGTTTATTATATCGTAATTATCTTCTACAACTTCAAGCCATAATCTGTTGACCCGGGGGTCCTGACTGAAAAATCTGTGTGGTCCGAGGTCGACAATCTGGTTCCATAATTCGATGGATTTTGAAAGACCTCCAACCCTGGGAGAGATTTCATATACATCCAACTGCTTTATTTTTCCTTCAGGTATAGCTTTTGACAATTCGTAAGCGGCTGTAATTCCCGCCGGTCCTGCACCAATAACTGCAATTCTCACTATTAGTTAGTTTTCTTATTTGCTTTTCTTTCTAATAATTGAAAAGCAAATGTAGTAAATAATAAATTCTTACCAATAGTCGGGATTATGTAGTGACTAAGGTATATATACTCTGCTTCCTATAATGTTTAACGCAAGGAATTGACATAATTTAGAACTTGTTGAGCCTGTGCAGTGTCCCCGTTTTGTTCAAGAATTGTTGCAATCAGGTAATATGATTTCCTGTGTCTGTGATTTATTTCAATAGCCTGATTTAAATAATTCATTGCCCTGTCATCATCTCCTTTTAAGTATAATGCCAGTCCAAGATTATAATACCCATCTGAAAATTTATGATTGATATTAATAACTTTGATAAGAATATTCACTGCCCTGTCAATTAAAGCAGGTTTCCTGGAAACGTCACCCTCGCTGATAAAAGAAAACGCCATAAGGTTAAGTGCCTTATCGTAGTCGGGATAAATTTCCAGCAAAGATCCGAGTGTTGTCCTTGCCTGTTCATATCTTTGTAGCATTATATACCCTCGTGCCAGTGAAAGAAGAGCTATCTCATTATATGGGTCGTATTTGACGGCTTCTTCCAAAAGATTTATTCCTTTGGAGATTGTAACGGGATCATTTTCTGAGAGACCTTTATTCAAGCTTTGTATACCAAGATAATCTTTGCGATTTTCCCGTTTTACAATGGCACACACAGTGACATCATCAACTTTGACCTCATGGATGGTATTTTTGGGAGGCCATATATTACGTCTTAATTGATAAGGATTAATATAATTGCAGTAAAAAATAGCATAATCCCAGTTTTTCGAACCCCGGTCATAATAGCGGGTGTAGGGAAATTTGATTTTATGTAGATGATCCCTATAGTAATAATGCATGATGTCGTAGGGGGCATTTGAAATTATAGTGATCTTATCTTCTTGTTCTTCTTCAGGAATAATATTATTAAGGATCCATTCTGTACCCGGCTTTAAACTGTTCAGATAGTAATCATTTTCGTATTTTGTATAGGCCCGGTCAACACCCCCGGCTATTTCATTGAAATAAATATACTGAAGTGGATAATTCCTTATCGTATGACTTACCGGGTGGTATAGTCCCAGTATAATCAGCGAAACAAATACTGTCCGGTATATTTTGGAACGTGAGAGATTTTTAATCTCATTGACTCCGATGGCTGCAATTCCTGCAAAAGAAGGATAAATGAATAAGGTATGTCTCCAGCCTCCGTAAACATTTGATTCTTGATAAATTATATATAAGACCGGGAAAATGGTGATGAAGTAAAGGGTAAATAACCAGAAGTTGTTTAATTCTTTTTTCTTCCTGAAAAAGAAAAGGAATGTTATGACAAAGAATATCCAGATAATTACCGGAATTGTTACATACATATTTTTAGGAACATAATACCATGGCAAAGCGTCGGACCAGATAATGTTGCCCTCAAACATTACTCGCAGTGATACTGTAATATTCGCCATCATATCGAGAGCGTTAAGGGGATTTTTAAGAGGATCCTGCAATGCATATGGCCATGGAAGGATACTTAAGAAATAGGCAATCAATGATATAACGGTAATATACACAAGACCTTTGCCGGCAAAACTAAAATATCTTGAGGAAAAGGTTTTCCATGGCCATTTTTTTATTAAAAGATACAGTCCGCTGAACATGAAAAGGTAAGGTATAAGTATAAGTCCTCCAATTCTCACGGAAGTTGTAAAGGCTATTCCCAGACATATCAAAAAGGCATGTTTGAGTGAGAATTCCGGTAATTTTCGCAAGAACTTTATCATCTGGTAAATACTGAAAATATATCCCAGGGCAAATGGTATATCAAGGGGGTTATTCATTGAATGTCCCATGAAACGGGGAAAGAAAAACATAAACAGCAATGTAATAAAGCCCGCAAAACTTCCTGCCAGATAACGGATAAGAATACCGGCTGTAATAATGGCGAGGGCACCCGTCAGACCATTAAGGACATGCCTTGTTTCGTAAACTTTCTCAATATTAAATGTCTTTATAAATAAATATGAAAGAAGGTCGAATGATTGTCCGTAATAATTCAATTTATATTTCGGATCATTAAGGGCCAGGGTATCGGCACCATCTGTTTTGAAGTAGTTGTAAACCTTAACAGCATGAAGATGATGTTTTTCTTCATCACCTGATAAAGCTGCATTGTAGCTTAAAATTGGCAATAATATGAGGAATAGAATGGCCGTGACAGAAAAGATGGTTCTCCATATGGGTTTTTCTTTGTAAGTGCGAAAACCTATGCCTTCCCGTTGTTCTTTAATGGCTCTTTTAAAATTCCAGTAGAAGGGATGTCCGGAAAAGAATGATCCTGTTTTTTTGAAAAAACTTAATTGCTTAATGCTATAGGGTTCCTCATGATCGAGTATGATATCAGTACCCTGGGCGTTCATCCTGTCCAGATACCAATCGAATTGATTTTTAAAGCTTTTATTTCCGGAGAACTTGAGGGAAAAAATATAATTCGCCAGATCCTTTCCCAGCAGATATATGGACGGAGGATTCAAGGATTTACCCTTGAAAAACAAGCGGGACCAGGTCTCACTTTCCGGTAATTGTTTCTGTGGGATGGAGAAAAAATGATTCAGGTTAATTTCTGTACCGAGCTGATCGACCGGAAGGAATATAACATAATCATGATCTTTAATTTTCAGTGGGACAGCATCTTCTTTTAGTTCTATCACATTAACAAGTTCAGCTTCAACAGAGGAATCGGAGCTTTTTAAATAATAGAATGAAGAATTTTCACCTACATCTTTTCTTAATTGTTTTACAGATTTTTCCAGGATATCAGCATTATTATCTGAAAATTTTCCATAAAAGAAAAAACTGAGTTTGTCTAACTGTTTGTTTCTTTTGCCCGAAGTTTTGCGATGTTTTTTTCCAGCCATTCTCGGAAGTTTTTATGCAAGAATGTCATAAAGATATAAAAACTCAGATTTCCATCTTCATTTATAAAAAAAAAGAGGGTAAACCTGTGTGGATTACCCTCTTTTTTTGATATTATTTAAGGATTACCGTTCTTATTTCTTATGCCTTGCTTCACTTGAAACTGAAAGCTTTTTCCTGCCTTTTGCCCTTCTGGATGAGATTACTTTTCTTCCGTTAGCAGTGGACATTCTTTCTCTGAATCCGTGCTTATTCTTTCTCTTGCGATTTGAAGGTTGAAATGTTCTTTTCATCGTTTTCTAATATTTAGCTACGTTTCGTTTTTTTAACAGGACTGCAAAAATAATTCTTTTTCATTTATATACAAATAAATAATTGGTTAAAATTATTTTATCTCCAGGTATATTATTTTTTTTGTTTCAAAGAAGTCTTCCTCAAAGAACTCAGAAATTGAAAATACCGCTGTGTGTTTCTTGAATTTTTTTAATTCATCCTCAAATTCTCCGCCTTTCAGGTAAATAATCCCGTTCGGGAATTCTGCTATTTGCCCCGGTCTGACTTTTTTTCGGAAGACGCTTGCAAAATTGTCGAATCGTGTAACTGCTCTGCTAACGATGAAATCATACTTATCTTTAATTTTTTCTGCTCTTAAATGTATAGCCTTGCAATTTTCGAGTTCGGTTTTCTGGATTATATCTTTAACCACTTTGATTTTTTTTCCAATGGAATCCACCAGGAAAAAATCGGAGTCAGGAAATAAGATGGCAAGCGGGATTCCGGGGAATCCTCCACCTGTACCTACGTCCATAATTTTCAGTGATTGGTTCAATGGAAAAAGTTTTCCTATACTGAGAGAATGAAGTACATGTCTTTCATATAAATGAGAAATGTCTTTCCTTGAAATAACATTAATTTTTTCATTCCATTCACCATAAAGTTTGTGAAGGAGAGTAAATTGTTGGATTTGTTTTGAAGAAAGATCCGGAAAATACTTATGGATAATTTCCATAAAGTCAGATTTTCTCTGTGGTATTCTTCAGTATATTGAAAAGAAGTTCTCTTGCACGAAATAGCTGGGCTTTTACGGTACCTATGGGTAACTCAAGTTCCTGGGAAATTTCTTCGTATGAGAATTCTTTGAAGTATCGTAGTTCGACTAATTTTCGGTACCGTGGCTTTAACTTTCCTACAATCTCGCGCATCAGTACAACTTTTTGTTGATTCATCATGTTTTCTTCAGGATCAAGGGAGTCGGATTGTATGGTATGAGAAGGAGTGACATTGTCCTCTTCATCCACAGAGTGATCAAGAGACACGGTATTTCCCCGCTTTTTACGAATGAAATCTATACAATTGTTAGTGGCTATTTTAAACAACCATGTACTGAATGCAAAATTCGGGGTATACTGGGCTATGTTTTTGAAGGCTTTTCCGAAGGCTTCTATGGTAAGATCTTCAGCATCACTGGGATTGTTAACCATTTTGAGAAGCATAAAATAAATGGCATCTCTGTATCTTCCCATTAATTCTGCATATGCTTTTTGATCTCCTTTTTTTGCCAGTTCAACGAGTCTGAAATCTATTTGCGCTTTTTCCGACAGGTTATTATTTATTGCCATCTGCTTCGCTTTCTTTCAATATAATTAGTAAAATGTAAATAGCTATATAATATGGGAATGAATATTTCTATCAAAATTGAGGGTAAAAATATAAATTTTTCATTGAAACCTTTAAATACAAGTATATTAATAATTGATTTAATTATAAGACTGAGAATATAAACAATTAGCGGCAAAAGAAAATATTGATACCTGAAAAGCAGAAGGAGAAAGCTAATAATCAATAGTATTCTGCTGAGATATTCCAGGCCAAGGATTCTTTTCACAGATTGTTGATAAAATTTCCCGGTTGTTAAATGACGTTTTTTCTGTTTGATCCAATCTTTGAATTTGGTCTCGGGTTCAGACCAGGTGAAACTCTGAGGATGATTTTCGACACTTGTGTTTGATTTATTACTTACTTCACTGATGAAAAGATCATCGTCGCCCGATTCAAGCTTAAGATGTGATGCAAAACCACGGTTATCAAAAAACAAATGTTTTTTATACGACAGATTTCTGCCAACACCCATGTAAGGTCTTCCTATTCTTGCCATGCTGATATATTGCATAGCAATAAAAGCCGTTTCGTAGCGAATAAGAAGATTTAAGAGACCTTTTCTTTTTTTATAGAGACCTACACCCAGAACAATTTCATTTTTATCCTGGTAATTCCTTGTCATATATTTAATCCATTCTTTACTTTCCACGGTACAATCTGCATCGGTAAGCAGAAGAATATCATGTTTTGCCGATTTTATCCCTATAGTCAGTGCCAGTTTTTTACCGTGTGTGAATTTCCGGTCCTTTTTTATTGTGCAAATTTTCAGATTGGAATGTTTATTGGAAAGGCTATCCAGTACTTCCGCTGTATCATCTTCCGAACAATCATTAACAACGATTACTTCAAATTCCGGGTAGTCCTGTGCAAGAAATGCGGGTAATTTACTGTTAAGATTTTCCGCTTCATTCCTGGCACAAATAATCAGGGAAACAGGAGGAAATTCCTCCCGATCCTTTTTTAATGGAGGATTAATTTTTCTGGCACGGGAGAAAATGAATAAATAATAAATAATTTGTACCAGGAAGCTCAAAAAGAACATAATGAGTAAAACCCTGTTAATCAGCCCGGTATCTTCGATTAAAAAGTTCAATTTTTTCTTTTGAATTAAACGCCAATAATAGAAAGATTTTTCACAGTAAGCAAAGGCAATTTATATTTATTTTATTCTTTAACATATGAGTCCGCTCCTAAAAGTGATTCAATGGTCAAAAGACTTTCCGGATTGTTTCGTCTTTCTCTACATCAAAACTTAATTGCTATATTTGCGGCAATAAATCATGAAATTTACACTTCAGAATAAAGACAAAGGCTCTTCTGCCCGCGCGGGATGTATTGAGACAGATCATGGCAGGGTTGAAACTCCGGTGTTTATGCCTGTAGGAACTGCCGGTACTGTTAAGGGGGTTCATCAGCGCGAGTTAAAAGAGGATATTGATGCACCGGTTATACTTGGAAATACCTATCATCTTTACCTTCGTCCCGGAATTGAAATTTTGAAAAAGGCCGGAGGTTTGCATTCATTTATAAATTGGGACAGGGCTATTCTTACCGACAGTGGTGGTTACCAGGTTTTTTCACTTGCCGAGATCCGAAAGATCAAGGAAGAGGGAGCTTTTTTCCAGTCACATATTGATGGTTCAAGACACAGGTTTACACCTGAGAATATCGTTGACATTCAGAGAGTGATCGGTTCCGATATTATGATGGCGCTTGATGAATGTACACCCTACCCCTGTGATTACTCTTATGCCAGAACATCCATGGAGCTTACTCACAGATGGCTGGACAGGGGAGTGGAACAATACCTCAAAACGGATAACCGCTATTCCCATGATCAATCTTATTTTCCGATTGTGCAGGGAAGTGTTTATGAGGATCTAAGAAGACAGTCGGCAGAAAAGATTGCAGAAAAAGCGATGGATGGAAATGCGATTGGCGGATTATCTGTTGGAGAACCCGCAGAGGAGATGTACAGAATGACAGAGATTGTAAACTCTATACTTCCGGAAGAAAAGCCCCGTTATCTGATGGGAGTGGGGACTCCGTTAAATATTCTGGAGTCGATAGCCCTTGGGGTGGATATGTTCGACTGTGTAATGCCAACGAGAAATGGCAGAAACGGAATGCTTTTTACCAGCGAGGGGATCATCAATATCCGAAACGCGAAGTGGCAGGATGATTTCAGTCCTGTTGATCCTAATGCGGAAATTTATGTCAGTAAGCAATATAATAAGGCATATTTACGTCATTTAGTGATATCGAATGAAATGCTGGGAGCACAGATCGCCAGTATTCATAATTTATATTTTTATCTATGGTTGGTGAAAGAGGCGAGAAAGAAAATCGTTAGCGGAGAATTCAGTTCATGGAAAAATTCAATGGTAAAAAAGTTATCGGTAAGATTGTAAAAGCCACTGGCCTTAAGATCCTTGACTTTTACATTATCAAGAAGTTTCTTGGAACTTTTTTCTTTTCCATCGTGATAATTCTTTCGATCGCGGTTGTATTTGATTTCTCTGAAAAGATTGATGATTTTATTGAGAACGGGGCTCCCTTCAGGGAGGTGATCTTTGATTATTATTTGAACTTCATTCCTTATTTTGCCGTTCTTTTCAGTTCTTTGTTTACTTTTATTTCAGTGATTTTCTTCACCTCCAAAATGGCTTATAACACCGAGATCATCGCTATTTTGAGCAGTGGTGTCAGTTTTAGGCGATTGTTAATTCCATATATGCTATCAGCTACATTGATCGCAATATTTGCTTTTTCTCTCTCAAATTATGTCATTCCTAATGCCAACAAGATCAAACTTGATTTTGAGGAGAAATATATTCATAGCAGGCCGGTAAGTTTTAACAGGAAGAATATTCACCGGCAGGTTCGGCCGGGAGTATTTGTTTATATGGAGAGTTATAGTAATATAAGTCTGACCGGTTATAATTTTTCCATTGAGAAATATGAGGAAGGAAAATTAAAATCAAAATTAATTGCCGATCAGATCCGATGGGACACTACCAAGAATAAGTGGTCTATAAGAAGATATTATATCAGGGATATTGACGGTCTGGAAGAGACACTAACAACAGGTAACAGTATTGATACCAGCCTGAATATGTATCCCGAGGACTTTTCCCGTCGTTTAAATGTGGTGGAATCGATGAGTCTCGGAGAATTGAATGAATTTATCAAGGAGTCAAAGATGCAGGGCGAGGTGAATATTACTGCATTTCTGATTGAAAAATACAGACGGACAGCATTTCCGTTTTCCACATTTATTCTGACACTCATAGGTGTCGCAGTATCTTCCCGCAAAGCAAGGGGAGGAATTGGTGTTCAACTGGGAGCAGGTTTGGCCATTAGTTTCAGTTATATACTTTTTATGCAATTCTCATCACAATTTTCCATCGGAGGAAGTCTTCCGCCGCTGGTAGCAGTATGGATACCAAATATTATTTTTGCCATTGTTGCTATATTCCTTTACAAAATGGCACCGAAATAATCACTTGCTAGCCGAGGGCATCTCATTCGAAAAAAGCAATGATCGTTTTGAGATAAGTGAGTAAGTTTTTAAGTAATTGATATACAATTATTAAAATATTGTTTTCAAAAGAAATATGATATTTGTTCTTTGTTTAATTAATGGGATTTATTAATGTTGTAGTCCCAAAATTCGAAAAATCTGGCATTAACTCGATTTTTCCAATAAAACGTTTATATAATGGCAAATAAAAAAATTCTTGAATTAAAGAAACGCAGAGAGAGAGTTCTGCAGGGTGGGGGTGAAAAAGCCATCCAGAAACAGGTAGCAATGGGGAAACTAACTGCCAGGGAAAGAATTCTCTCCATTGTGGATAAAGATTCATTTAATGAATACGACCTTTTTGTTGAGCATGATGCTCGTGATTTTAATATGGACAAGAAGGTTTTGCATGGCGATGGTGTTATCATCGGCACCGGAACCGTTAATGGAAAGCCCATATGCATTTTTGCGCAGGATTTCACAGTGGCAGGTGGTTCGTTAGGATGGATGCATGCAAGGAAAATTACCAAGATTATGGATCATTCTCTTAAGATGAGAATGCCCCTAATTGGGATAAATGATTCAGGCGGAGCAAGGATACAGGAGGGTGTGAATTCACTTGCCGGTTATGGTGAAATATTTTTCCGTAACACTCTTGCTTCTGGTGTTATTCCCCAGATATCGGTGATTCTGGGGCCCTGTGCAGGTGGAGCTGTTTATTCTCCGGCCCTTACCGATTTTGTGTTTGTTGTTGACAAGATATCCAAAATGTTTATAACCGGACCGGAGGTGATAAAGACTGTTCTGGGTGAGGAGATTACCATGGAAGATCTCGGGGGTGCTAAGGTGCATAGTGAAATCACCGGGAATGCTCATTTTTATGCAGAAAGTGAAGAGGAATGTTTCCAGCAGATCAAAAAGCTGCTCACTTTTATCCCATGGAGTAATTCTGAAAAATCACTGCGCACGGAAGTTAAACCTCCGAAAAAACAGTTTGATATTACGAGTATCGTCCCTGAAGATCCTCGTCAACCATATGATGTGAGGAATGTGATCAGATCCCTGGTTGATGGTTCCGATTTCCTGGAAGTACAGGAGTTATGGGCGCAAAATATAGTTATAGGATTTGGAAAGATCGGAGGAGAAACCACCGGTTTTGTTTGTAACCAACCCCTTGTTCTTGCAGGTGTGCTTGATGTTGATTCTTCTGATAAGGCCGCACGTTTCATTCGGTTTTGTGACGCTTTTAATATTCCTATTGTCACCCTGGTAGATCTTCCGGGTTACCTTCCGGGCGTTGATCAGGAACATGCCGGGGTTATCCGGCACGGGGCAAAGATCCTTTATGCCTATTCTGAAGCAACTGTTCCCAAAATTACAGTAATTTTAAGAAAGGCATACGGAGGTGGTTACATTGCCATGAACTCACGACACCTGCGTGCTGATTTTGTATTTGCATGGCCTGGTGCCGAAATTGCCGTAATGGGTCCTGAAGGAGCTGCCAATATAATTTTCCGGAAAGAAATTGCTGCAGCCCCGGATCCGGATAAAATGCGGACGCTTAAGGTGAAAGAATATAAGGAAAAATTTGCCAATCCTTATGTTGCTGCTGCAAAGGGACATATCGATTCGGTAATAGAACCTGAAGAAACACGCAAACTTGTCCAGCATGCAATAGAGGTTTCGGGCAGAAAAGGAATTTCAATGCCAAATAAAAAACACGGTATCCCACCATTTTAAGAAAGGATTATGGCAAGAAAGAAAAAAAATACAGCACAAACTCCCTGTGACGAGAAAATTAAATGTAAATACCTGGTAATTAATGGTACCAGGTATCGCACTCTTCTGAATAAAAAATTTCAAAACCGTAAGAAATGGGAATACCCTGATCTTACAAAGGTAAACAGTTATATACCTGGAACAATACTTGATGTATTCGTAAAAGAGGGTGATAAGATAAAAGAAGGAGATCCGCTCGTAATTCTGGAAGCAATGAAAATGAGGAATGTCATCACCTCTCATGCAGATGGAAAGATAGCCAG